>OMIN01000089.1 GCA_900299145.1 Betaproteobacteria bacterium
CGACCAAGACGCTGCTTGAAGCCAATGCCAAAGATGTTGCCGACGCTCGCTCGAAGCAGCTTGCCGATGCCGCCATCGACCGGCTGATACTCACGCCCAAAACCATCGCTGCGATGGCGGATGGCTTGCAACAAATCGCCAAGCTCCCCGACCCCGTCGGCGAAATTAGCGGGTTGCGCTACCGGCCTTCGGGCATCCAGGTGGGGCAGATGCGCGTGCCATTGGGTGTTGTTGGCATCATTTATGAATCACGCCCGAACGTGACGGCCGATGCCGCCGGGCTCTGTCTGAAATCTGGCAACGCGGCCATTTTACGCGGCGGCTCCGAAGCGCTACATTCGAATCAGGCCATCGCTGCGTGCGTGCGCAACGGGTTGGCGGCCGCGGGACTGCCTGAGAATGCGGTGCAGGTTATCGAAACCTCGGATCGCGCCGCCGTGGGCGAACTCATCACCATGCGCGAGTTTGTCGATGTCATCGTGCCGCGCGGCGGCAAGGGGCTGATCGAGCGGCTACTGCGTGATGCGCGCATTCCGATGATTCAGCACCTGGATGGCATTTGCCATGTGTATATCGATGACAAAGCCGATATTGCCAAAGCCATCAAGGTGGCGGACAACGCCAAGACACAGCGTCTGGGCGTGTGCAACGCCATGGAAACGCTGCTGGTGGCACGCGGTATCGCGCAAGCCGTGTTGCCGCCGCTGTGCAAGATTTACCGTGACAAAGGTATCGAGCTGCGCGGCGACGAGGCTGCGCGCAACATCATCGCGGACATGAACCCGGCCACCGAGCAGGACTGGTACACCGAATACCTCGCGGCGATTCTCAGCGTGCGCGTGGTGGATGGGCTGGATGAAGCTATTGACCACATCACCACTTATGGCTCGAAACACACTGACGCCATCATCACCGAAGACCTCACGCGCGCGCGGCGCTTTATCACCGAAGTCGATTCGAGTTCGGTGATGGTCAATGCCTCCACGCGTTTTGCCGATGGCTACGAGTACGGCCTCGGCGCTGAGATCGGCATTTCCACCGACAAGCTGCACGCGCGCGGACCGGTGGGGTTGGAGGGACTGACGTCGTTAAAGTATGTGGTGTTTGGTGATGGACACATTCGCACCTGAATGACGCCAAAATCGTAAGTATCTGTTTTTATTGGATTTTTAATGCCGAAGCTGATCGAAGTCAAAGTCCCCGCCATCGGCGACTTCAAGAACATTCCCATCATCGAAGTGCTGGTGAAGCCGGGCGATGCGGTCAAGCCCGAAGACGCGCTGGTCACGCTGGAATCCGATAAAGCGACGCTCGATGTGCCCGCGCCGGTGGCCGGCGTGGTGAAAGAAATCAAGGCGAAGATTGGCGACAAGGTATCTGAAGGTTCGCTGATACTCATGCTCGACGCCTCCGAGGCGGGAGCAGCTGCGACTGTTGCGCCTGCAGCTCCTGCTGGCATCGCGTCACCAACGCCGCCTGCCCCACCCGCAGTAGCCACCGCCCCCACGCCAAACTCGTCCCCCCTCACGCCTCACGCAACGCAAGCCGACATCCACGCTGAAGTTCTGATCCTCGGCGCCGGCCCCGGCGGTTACACGGCGGCGTTTCGCGCGGCCGATCTGGGCAAAAAAGTCGTGCTGGTCGAGCGTTACCCGACACTGGGCGGCGTGTGCCTGAACGTCGGCTGCATTCCGTCGAAAGCGCTGTTGCATGTGGCGAAAGTCATCACCGAAGCGGAAGAGGCCTCGCACAGTGGCATCACCTTCGGCAAACCCGCCATCGACATTACAAAGCTGCGCACTTGGAAGGCCGGCGTCGTTGGCAAACTCACCAAGGGGCTGTCGGGGCTGGCCAAGCAGCGCAAAGTGCAAGTGGTGACGGGGCGTGGCGAGTTTGCCTCACCCCACACGTTGAAGGTGGAAACCACCGAGGGCGTTAAGACCATTGCGTTTGAGCATTGCATTATCGCCGCCGGTTCGCAGGTCGCGCGCATTCCTGGCTTTCCGCATGACGATCCGCGCATTATCGACTCCACCGGCGCACTGGAACTGGCGCAAATTCCCAAGCGCCTGCTAGTGGTGGGCGGCGGGATCATCGGTCTGGAAATGGCCACGGTGTACGATGCGCTCGGCAGCAAAATTACCGTGGTCGAGCTGATGGATGCGCTGATTCCCGGCGCCGACCCCGACATCGTGCGCGTACTGCAAAAGCGCATCAGCGCACGTTACGAAAAAATCCTTTTAAAAACAAAAGTCTCCAAAATAGAAGCGCTTAAGGAAGGCCTCAAAGTCACTTTTGACGCCAGTGGTACGAACGGTACGAATGGCACGCAAACCACCGACACCTTCGACGCAATTCTGATGGCGACGGGCCGCCGCCCGAACGGGCGCGATATCAAGGCCGATGCGGCGGGCGTTACGGTAAACGAGCGCGGCTTCATTCCCACGGACAAGCAAATGCGCACCAATGTGCCGCATATTTTTGCCATCGGTGATATCGCTGGCGAACCCATGCTGGCGCACAAAGCCTCGCACGAAGCGAAAATCGCCGCCGAGGTGATCGCCGGGCACAAGGCGTTTTTTGACGCTCGCACGATTCCTTCAGTCGCCTACACCGACCCGGAAATTGCGTGGATGGGCCTTACCGAAACGCAGGCCAAGGCACAGGGTATGGATTACGATAAAGCCGCGTTTCCGTGGGCCGCCAGCGGGCGGGCGCTTTCCACCGGGCGTGATGACGGCATGACCAAAGTGCTGTTCGACAAAACAACCCGGCGCGTCCTCGGTGCGGCAATCGTCGGCATCAACGCGGGCGAACTCATCGCCGAGGCAGTCCTGGCGCTGGAAATGGGCGCGGATGCCGCTGATTTGTGTCTGACCATCCATCCACACCCAACGCTGTCCGAGACCGTCGCGTTTGCCGCGGAAATCGCGGAAGGCTCTATCACCGACCTGTATTTTCCGCCGCGCGCCGCCAAAAAATAGCCGTGTGCGAATACGCTCCGACGAACTGACATGATTCCCGCGACCGCAATCACCGGGACAACCACGCAAGATCAGCAAGCCATCCGCGTGCGGCGGTTCCTGATGGCGTCCGTGACTTACCTGCTTGCCATCGCCATGGTTGCCATGGGCGTGGTGCTCGACATTTTCGAAAGCCACGTGCTGGTGATCTACACGGTAGTGGTGATTGGCGCCAGCGTACTGTTTTATGTGCTGATCCGCACTGGCGTCAATCTGCGCTTTGCCGACCCCAGCCTCACCGCGGCGCAAATTACGACTGCCATTGTGGCGCTGATGTACATTGCTTACAACGCAGGCGCAGTGCGTGGCATTGTCATGCTGTGGGTGCTGATGATATTCATGTTCGCCGTGTTCCGGCTGCGCTCGCACCAGTTGTGGCCGCTGGCGGCGCTAACATGGATAGCCTACGGCATGACGTTGGGCCTGCTGTTCCGCCTGCAGGCCGACACGATCAATCCCGCCGTGGAGATTTTCCAGTGGCTGGTGCTCGGTGCGGTGCTGACCTGGTTTACCTTCATGGGCGGGTACGTCAGCAACATGCGCGCAAAGTTGCGCCGAAACGAGATTTTTTACCGCTCGATGTGGGAAACCGTGCGCGACGCCATTGTGATCGTCGGCCCGAACGGCCAGATCGAGTATGCCAATCCGGCGGTACTCGGCGTGTTCGGCCGTACCGCGGAAGAACTCACTGGCATGACGTTTACCGGCTTGTTGGCGAAAGCGGTGTCTTCCGCGCCTTCCACACAAACTGACGCCTTCCGCCAGTATATCGATGGCGGTCAATCCACCCGCGACTGGAACGCCGCGGAGCTGACATTTGCGCATGCGGACGGTACGGATTTTCCGGCGGAAGTGTCGGTGGACGAAATGACTGTCGACCGACGCCGCGCCTGTCTCATGTTCATCCGCAACATTGCCGCGCGAAAGCAGACCGAACAAGCCCTCGTGAGCGCACGCGAGACCGCCGAGGCCGCCAACAATGCCAAGACGCAGTTTCTCGCCAATATGACGCACGAAATGCGTACTCCGATGAACGGCATCATCGGCATGGCGGAAATTTTGCAGCAGGAAAAGCTCGGCGATACCGCGCGCGGCTACGTCGACAAAATACACCGCTCGGGGCGCGCTCTGCTGGGTGTGGTGAACGACGTGCTCGATTTTCCGAAAATCGAGGCCGGGCAACTCGACATGGAACGGGTAGTTTTCAACCTGCCGGACGTGCTGCAGGACGTCTATGACCTCTACGCGGAATCAGCGCGCGCCAAACAGATTGAAATGCACTGGAACGTGCCGCGCACGCTACCGCCATTCGTGTTCGGCGATCCGTCACGGCTACGCCAGATGATTTCAAGCCTGGTTGCCAACGCTGTCAAATTTACGGAGAAGGGCCGCATCGAGCTACGCGCCTCGGCCGAGGGCGCTGACAACATTCGTTTCGAAATTCGCGACACCGGCATCGGCATTCCGCCGGAGAAACAGGCGATGATTTTCGAGGCGTTCGCGCAAGTCGACAGCTCCGCCACGCGGCGCTTCGGCGGCGCCGGGCTGGGGCTCACCGTCACACGCCAGATCGTCAAGCTGATGGGCGGCGAAATCGGATTGGAAAGCGAATTGGGCAAAGGCTCGCTGTTCTGGATCAGCGTGCCGCTGCCGCGTTCCGCGCAACGGCACGCCGTTCCCGCCATGCCGGCCCCGCCACAAAAGGCAAATGCCAATCTCTTCGCCGGCAAGCGCATCCTGCTGGTGGAAGACGACGAGAGCAACGCCGAAATCGCCACCGTACTGCTTGAACAGTTCGGCCCCAGCGTCACGCACGCAGCCAATGGCGCGCTCGCCGTGGCGGCCTATCGTGACGCCTGTAACGTCGAGAATGCGCCCGGCACGGATGAACCCGCGTTTGACCTTGTGTTCATGGATTGCCAGATGCCGGTGATGGACGGCCTCGAGGCCACGCGCCAGATACGCGCCCTCGAAAAAAATGACACCGCGCGCCGCCATACGCCCATCATCGCGCTCACCGCGCATTCGTTCGACGGCTATCGCGACGAGTGCATCGCAGTGGGCATGGACGATTACATGACCAAGCCCGTCAGCACGGCGGATTTTCGCGATATGCTGGGCCGCTGGATCGCCTGATTTTTAGCCGTTTTCCTGTTGCCTCTCCTTTCACAACCACGCTGGAATCTCCATGAAGTTACCGCTTGAAGGGGTCAAGATTCTTGACCTGACGCACGCGCTCGCTGGCCCGTTTTGTTCCACCATGCTCGCCGACTACGGCGCCGAAGTCATCAAACTCGAAGCCTTCGGCGCGGGCGACATCGCGCGCGGCTGGGGCACGCAGTTGCCCGGCGGCGAAACGGCGTATTTCGCCTCGCTCCATCGCAACAAGAAGGGCATTGAAATCAACCTCAAGCACGCGCGCGGCAAGGCGATATTTTTTGATCTGATAGAGCGCTGCGACATCGTGATCGAAAATTTTCGCGTCGGCACGCTGAAAAAGCTCGGCCTCGATTACGACAAGGCGAAGGCGCGCAACCCCGGCATCATCTACTGCTCGATTTCAGGCTTCGGCCAGACCGGGCCGTACAAGGAACGCGCCGCGCTCGATCTGATTTTGCAGGCGGAAAGCGGCATGATCAGCGTTACCGGTGAGCCCGGCGGCCGCGGCGTGCGCTGCGGCGTGTCGATTGCCGACCTGACGGCAGGCCTGAACGCCGCGTTTGGCATCATGGCGGCGCTGCGCGTAAAAGAGAAGACCGGGCGTGGCCAGCAGGTCGACGTATCGATGATGGAAGGGCAGATGGCGTTGCTCAACACGCTGATCGGCAATTACCTTGCAGACGGCAAGCTGCCAGCGCAAATGGGCACGGCTTATACCGCGCTGACCCCCTATCAGACGTTTCACACCAAGACCAAGGATTTCGCACTGGCGGTGGGCAGTGAAAAGCTGTGGAAGACATTCTGCCCGGCCATCGGCCACCCGGAACTGATGGACGATCCGCGTTTCGCCGTCAATCCGCAGCGCACGAAAAATCGCAAAGTATTGATCGACACGTTGCAGGCGATTTTCATGGAACGCACGTTCGAGGAATGGGAAACCCTGCTGCTCGGCGCCGGCATTCCGTTTGGCGCGCTCAACAACATCGCGCAACTGGTGGAGCACCCGCAGGTCAAGGCACGCGGGTCGATGGTGGATATCGATCACCCAAAAATCGGCAAAACGCGCGTGGTTGGCCCGGTTGCAAAGCTCTCGGAAACGCCCGCCACCATCCGCAGTTTGTCGCCGTCACTCGGCGAACACACGGCGGAAGTGCTACGTGACTTTCTCGGCATGGATGCTGCGGCCATTGCCGGGCTGCGCGCGGACGGCGTGATTGCCGCCGAGAAGTAGCAACACAACTATTTGTTTTTATTGATATTTTTGCAAACTCAAGACTGCTTCAGCGCAGTCTTGATGAGTTCCACCACTTGCGGAATTGCCGCCAACGCGCGGCCCTCCACCTGTTCCAGCGACAGCCCGCCCAGCGGGTGCTCGATCATCACCAGCGGCAACGCCGGCACGCCAAACACGCGCGCCTGATTTTTGCCGAGGCCGCGAAACGGCTCGGAGCACACCACCGCCGTGGTCAGACCACGTTTTGCGAGTTGCGTCATGTCGTGGACACTCCACGACGTGCACGCGCCTCAATCGGCCATGGCGGAAATCACCACGTCCGCCTCGCGCGCCAGTTGATCGAGAATGTCCGTCGGAGCTGCCAGCGACACAATGGGCTTGCGCGCAAACGACACTGAAGCTAGGGGCACTTCCTTCTTCACGCCCTCGACAATCATGCGCAGCAGGTGATCGGCATTGCCCTTGCTGTTGTCGAGCACGCCCAGACGCACGCCTTTGCCTTCCATCGTGCCGGCGCGCCGCTGCGTGGCCTTTGCATCCGCCACCGGCGCCGGTGCGGGCGCCGCCGGTATGACCAGTCTTACCGTTTCATTCATGATATGCCTCGCCTCGTGTGCCTGAACGCACATATTGCACGTGTCGCACAGGTTGAATTGTCAGGTGCTTCGCACTTCGTTGTCTGGTGCAGGGTGTTTCGTAATTGCCGACCCTGCAATTGTGACACGTGTAACACCGGGGCGGCTGTTCGCGCAGCGCATCCCATGCGGGCGCACTGAAGTGTGGCCTGCGCGCGTGCCGCGCACCGATAGGGCGCGCTCACCGGCCACGCCATGCCACACAGCCGGCCGAAAACCCGACGCCGGCGCTCCAAGGCCGGCCGATTGGGAACAATTTGGAACGACTGGGAGTGAAATGGGTTTTTCTTGCGGCAGATCAAGGCGCGCACCCGCGGCGCGGTCACGATATTCCGGCAGGTTGCACGCTTCTTGCTGGAATCTCCAGGAACCGGCCAATTTCCTGCTGCCGGCACTTTATTGAATACGTCGTGAATAAAGTCACACAACCCCGCGTGAAAATATCACAGCGCGCACGAACTAATCGTACGCGTCACACGCCGATTTGCCATGATGGAGGCGAGACAAAACACAACCCGCTGCACCGGCCACAAACAAAAAGCAGACTCGAAGACACCGGACGTCAACCATAACTGATCGCAAAGAGACGAGACGAATATGGAACACACATCCCTGGTCACGACTTCCATGCCAACGCGCGATATTTCATCTTCAACTGCCCAAGGCAACGCCGCCCTTACGCGGGCGCAATCCCGCCTGGAGCAGGCCGCCACGGCACAGGATGACAGCGAGCGCTTCATGCGCATTGTGCAGGCCACCAGTGCCGTTGTCAGTCACTACGATCTCTTCATTTTCCTGCAAAGCAAGGTGCAGCACTTCATTCCGCACCAGATCATGCTCGCCGCGTGGGGTGATTTTCGCGGTGACAGCCCGAGGTTCGACGTGGTGTCGGCGCTGCCGGGCGTGCGCACCGACGTGCTCGCCGACTGCGGCATCGAGCACATGCTGAAAAACTGCTATCACCGATACATCTCCGGTGGCCGCAAGCCGCTGCGGCTGGAGAGCCCGCTGGCGGGCATGGAACGGCACGTCAGCTGCAACTGTGCGCTGCACGCGGCGATGAAAAACATGCGCTCCATCACTGTATTTGGCGTGCGCAACGAGCGTGACAATCAGGATGCCCTCTATATCGCCATGCACCCGAAGGGATCGAGACGGGCGAAGTGCGACGAGTATTTCGCCTTTCTGGTGAACTCGGTGGTGTCGCAAATCGACGTGGCATTCCGCAAGGTTGCGGCGCTCAAACGCCCCTGCACGGAGGCGCCGGCCAGCATCCCGCTGTCGCTCGGGCAGTTCAGCGAACGCGAACACGAGGTGCTGCACTGGCTGGCGCAGGGCAAGTGCAATTCCGAGATCGCGGAAAAGCTCAACATCAGCGCGTTCACTGTCAAGAATCACGTGCAGCGCATTTACAAAAAGCTGGCCGCAGGCAACCGCACCGAGGCGGCGGAAAAATACCGGCTGTTGAACGCGTAAGCCAACCTCTACATGACGGCCCGGCGGCACTTGAGCCGCCGGGCCGGGAGCCGGCAACGTTATACCGGCTGTGGCACTCTGGTGAATTGCAAGCCCGGCGGCGGACCTCCCTCCGCCGCCGGGCAGGGGCCAGGAACTCGGGTTGGACGGCGCCGGCACCCCGACGTTACCTCTTACGGCGCCTCACTAATCCCCATTTCCTTCAATACTTTGCTCCAACGCGCAAGTTCGTTCCGCACATAGCCCGCGAACGCCGTGGGCGTGGATTGCATCAATTCCACGCCCTGCGCGTTGAACTGCTCGCGAAATTCCGGCGTGGCAAGCGCGCGCACCAGCGCCTCGTTGATTTTTTGCAGCAACGGCTGCGGCAAGCCCGCCGGGGTAAACACGCCATACCACTGCACCACCTCGAAGCCCGGCAACCCCTGCTCAGCGAAGGTCGGCACATCAGGGATCGCCGACATGCGCTTTAACGTGGTGACGCCCAGCGCGCGCAGACGCCCGCCACGCAAATGCGGCTGCGCGGTCGACACCGCGCCGAACGAAGCCTGCACGTGGCCGCCCATGATGGCGACGATGGAATCGCCGCCGCCCTTGAAAGGCACGTGCGTCATCGATAGGCCTGCCGCGCGTTTCAAGAGCTCGCCCGCAATGTGCGGTGCGCCGCCGTAGCCCGTCGAGCCGTAACTCAAGGCATCCTTTTTCGCCCACTGAATGAGATCAGGCAACGTGCGCGCGGCCGCGGCCGCCTGCACCGTCAGCATTACCGGCGTGATCGCGGCGTTGCTCACCGGCGTGTAGTCGCGCACCGGGTCATACGGCAGATTGGGCCGCAACGCCGGGTTGATCGAAAACTGCGTCGAGGAACCCATCAGCAGCGTGTATCCATCGGGCGCGGCCTTGCCGACAATTTGCATGCTGATGACACCGCCGCCGCCCGCGCGGTTGTCGACTATCACCTGCTGACCCCATGTGTCTGTCAATTTTTGCGCCAGCGCGCGCGCCAGCAAATCCGCCACGCCGCCCGGCACAAAACCGACGATAAAGCGCACCGGCCGCGCCGGGTATTGCTGCGCCCACGCGGCCGCCGGCCAACACGCCGCGAGGCACAAGCCCGCGGCAACCCAGCCGCGCATTGCCAAAATGAATCCGATGTTCAACGCTGCTTTCTCCCGACACACTGTTGCAATGCCGCGTATTCTGAAGCACGGCCTGCACCCTCGGCGGCAACAGCGGCGATTGCCTTTACAATGGCAAACCACTCACTGCCGCCCGTTATGTAACTATCTGTTTTTATTGAATAAAATGTTTTTTCCGCTCTACCCGATGCTCGTACCATCCG
Source organism: Betaproteobacteria bacterium (assembly GCA_900299145.1). GTDB lineage: Bacteria > Pseudomonadota > Gammaproteobacteria > Burkholderiales > SG8-41 > UBA5216. The sequence continues at coordinate 9,871 of OMIN01000089.1, forward strand.
CGCCGCCTTGACTCTCGCGGTGTTTGCCACGTTCGCCACGTTCGCTACGTTTGGCGTTCCAGCCATGGCGTTGGCGCAAGATTATCCCAACCGTCCGGTGCGTTGGGTGCTGGGTTTCGCACCCGGCGGTTCGCCCGACTCGGTGGCACGCATTATCACACCTCAACTCACGGCGCAGATGGGCCAATCCGTAGTGCTCGACAACCGGCCCGGCGCGAACGGCATTCTCGCCGCCGACATCGTGGCAAAGGCAAACCCGGACGGCTACTCCGTGCTGATTACCTCCGGCGCGTTCGCCATCAACCCCAGCATCGTGAAGAAGCTGCCGTTTGACACCGTGAAGAGCTTCGAGCCGGTCACCAACATCTGTTCGTCTGAAGCGCTGCTGCTGGCCATCAACCCGGCGGTGCCCGCCAACACCGTGCAGGAACTGATACAACTGGCAAAACGTCCCAACGCAAAATTCGCCTATGGCACGTCGGGCGTGGGCAACGTCACGCATCTGGCGGCGGCGCTCTTCGCGGTGCGCACCGGCACGCAACTCACCCACGTGCCGTATAAGGGCGGCGGGCCGATGACGGTGGCGCTGATGAGCGGTGAAGTGCAAATCGCGATATCCAATCCCGGCACGCTGCTCCAGCAGGTGCGCGCCGGCCGACTGCGCGCGCTGGCCTACAACGCGCCCACGCGTTCACCGCTGCTGCCCAACGTGCCGACGATGATCGAAGCCGGCGTCACCGGCATGGAATTCGATTCAAGCTGGTACGGCGTATTCGCCCCTGCCAAAACACCCGCTGCCATCGTCAACCGGCTGCATGGCGAAATCCGCGCCGCGCTGAAAGTGACAGCTGTGCGCGAAAGCCTGGCCGCCATCGGCATGGAACCGGTCGGCAACACGCCCACCGAGTTCAAGGGATTTGTCGAAAAATCCATCAAACGCTACGCTGAAATCGTGAAGATAGCGGGGATACAGCCGGAGTAACGCCCGCACGCCGGCTTCAGTCTCTCGACTCCTCCACTTTGGCCGACGTGACTTTGCCGTTTTCAACCGTCAGCGCGCAGAAATAGCCGTTAAACGGGGGCCCCTGAAAAAACACCTTGTGCGTATTGCTCTGCGCGCTTGAGAGAAAGCGTGCGCCCGCAGCCGAGGCTTTCCCGGCAATAGCGTCCAGCGCCATGCCCGGCGCGACACTGCTGCAAAACGCGTTGGCGGCATTTTCCGCGCGGCGGTCGGCATAAAAATAGTAGCCGCCAAATGCAAGTATCAGCAGCACGAACAGTGCCAGCAATTGACCCAGCGCTTTCAATAAAACCATGCGGGCTTTTCCGGGAATTCAGTCAAACCGTTGTTTCACGTGCGCGCATTGTCGCGCCGCCCACCCGCACTGACAACGTGAAGGTTCCTCCACGGTGTCTTTCAGCCGGGCCGGTCGTAAAGCCCTTCTTCCATTTGAACGGCTGCTTGTGGAAGCAGCTGCAGTCCGCGGTTGGCGTACACGGACTCAAAAAATATTCAATTAAAACAGATAGTTATATTAATACCCGGCATTCACACGCCACGCCATTGCGCAGTTCGCATCGCTTCTGCTAAACAGACGCCATGCAGACTTCGTTGTTCCGGCACGCCGCGTTCACGCGCTTTTGGGTGGGCGACATTGCCTCCACGCTCGCCAACCAGATGGTGGTGCTGGCGGTGGGCTGGCAGATTTACGACATTACCCACAGCGCATTGAGTCTGGGGCTGGTGGGGCTGGCGCACTTCGGTGCGCAGTTGTTGTTCACACTGCCGGCGGGCAACGTGGCCGACCGCTATGAGCGGCGGCTGGTGATGACGATCTGTCAGGCCGTGCAATGCGCCGCAGCGATGATGCTGGCGGCCGCCAACCTCGGCGGCTGGATCAACGCTGAAATCATTTATGCCTGTGTCGCGCTCACCGGCATCGCGCAAACGTTTCAGAACCCGGCCATGCGCTCGCTGCTGCCGTCGCTGGTGGGCGAAGCGCTGCTGCAACGCTGCATCGCATTCCACGCAGCGGCGAAAAAGTCCGCGGTGATTGCCGGCCCCGCGCTGGGCGGCGTGGTGTACTTTTGGGGCGCCAGCGCGGTGTATGTCAGCAGCGCCGTGGTCTACGCGCTCGCGGGCGTGGTGCTTTTCGGCCTGCACGCGGCACACGCCCTGCGCAACGCGGAACCGGCAACCCTGCGCTATGTGTTCGGCGGCCTCACGTATATTTTCAATCGCCCGGTGATTTTCGGCGCGATCACGCTGGATTTGTTTGCCACGCTGCTCGGCGGCGCGGTGGCGCTGATGCCGATTTACGCGCGCGATATTCTGCAAACCGGCCCGCTGGGGCTGGGCCTCTTGCGCGCGGCGCCGGCGCTGGGCGGCGTGCTGGCCTCGGTGTATCTGGTGCGCTATCCGATCACGCACAGCGTCGGCAAGGTGCTGTTTTTGTGCGTGGCGCTGTTCGGCGCCACCACCGTGGTGTTTGGCGTATCCGTTTGGCTGCCGCTGTCTTTACTGGCGCTGACGGCCATGGGCGCGGCCGACATGGTGAGCGCGGTGATCCGCATGTCGCTGGTGCAACTGGAAACCCCGCCGGACATGCGCGGGCGCGTCAGCGCCGTGCATTCGCTGTTCACCGGCACGTCAAATCATCTGGGGCAGTTTGAATCCGGCGTCACCGCCGCGTGGTGGGGCGCGGTGCCCGCCGTGGTGGTGGGCGGGCTCGGCACGCTGGTGGTGGTGGGGCTGTGGCTGCGCTGGTTTCCGGATTTACTGAAGCGGGAGCAGTTGGTGGCGCGGCGGGAATAACGCTTTTTACAACATCTCCAACGGCCGCGCCCCGCGCGGCGGCGGGAAAATCTTGTCCAGTTCGGCCATTTGCGCGGCAGTCAGTTTTATTTCACGTGCGGCGGCATTTTCTTCGACGCGTGCGGGCGACGAGCATTTCGGGATCACCATCACGCCATCTTTTGCCAGCAGCCACGCCAGCGCAAGTTGCGCCGGCGTTGCGCCGGATGCCTTGGCCAGCGCCACAAATTTCGCATTCTTGAACAGCCGTGCCTGTTCCAGTGGTGAATACGCCATCACCGGGATGCCGCGCGCGCGCAGCCACGGCAGCAAATCCCATTCGATGCCACGCCTTGAAAGGTTGTAGAGCAACTGGTTGGTGGCCGTGGCTTCGCCGCCGCGCGCCTCGAACCATTCCTTCGTTTCGGCCAGATCAAGATTGCTCACGCCGTAGTGGCGAATTTTGCCGGCGCGCTTTAACGTCATCAGCGCGTCCAGCGTTTCGGCGAACGGCACGCCGCCGCGCCAGTGCAGCAGATACAAATCGATGCGGTCGGTCTTAAGATGCTTGAGGCTGCGCTCGCACGCCGCCGCCGTGCCGCGCCGCGAGGCATTGTTGGGCAACACCTTGCTGACGATGAACACTTCATCGCGCCGCCCGGCAATGGCCTCGGCAATCAGTTGCTCCGAACGGCCATCGCCGTACATCTCGGCGGTGTCGATCAGCGTGAGACCCAAGTCAATGCCACGGCGCAGCGTGGCAATCTCAGCCGCGCGCGAGGCGCTGCTGTCGCCCATGTTCCACGTGCCCTGGCCGAGCGCCGGTACCGCTTCGCCGCCGGGTAAGGTGACGGTCTTCATGCGGCACATGGTATACGTGGTTGCGCTAAACTGAAATCAACTTTGAATTCCGGTGTCGTACGGGCTTTTGCGGAATCGCGCTATCTATTTGTTTTTATTACATATTTTAGACATGCCGCTGTAGTGATTAGCACCGGGCGCCTACACATTCATGTTCGCCCGTGGCGGAATTTTTTGATTGCCAGCAGCAAAGACAGCCAAGAAGGCGGAACCGTCGTCTTTCGCCCGGCCAAGAGCGACAAGCCGCCGCAACTCATCGCCAGCATCAAAATCGACGAATGGGAATTGCTCGCGCGCGGCAACCTGTGCCGCGCGCCGCGCGCCTACTGGAGCGGGCAGGGTGAACCACCAGTGGATTAGTTGTGGAAATCTTTACTTGATTTGATGAACACCAGCCACAGGAAGAAAAAGCGACACGTGTAGTATTCCGACATAGAATGGGCTTACCTGCCCTACAGCACGTTGTCGCTTTTCGTTCCAGTTTTATCCGTATTGAAAATTCGACAAGTATTTCCAACTATCCATTTCTAGTGAAATATACTCGACCGTTAATTGAAATGGTATCCGTCGCGCTGGAATGTTATTCGGCGTTTTCACCGTTTAAAGCTAGTTAGGCGTCACGCACGACTCCCGCTAATGTCCAACGAAGTTATCTCGTACCTCGACATGTGTCAGCGTGAGGGCACAAGCTTGCAAGCTGGCATGAACTTCGGCCTCGGTAGGAATCACTCTGTCATTCTTATGTCCGTCCGCCCAAACTCGCCTTACCGGGATCGACTGGAGGATGACGGCACCACGCTTGTCTATGAAGGCCACGATCATCCAAAGGTCGCAAGCTGTCCCAACCCGAAGCTCGTGGATCAACCGCTCGCAACGAACACTGGAAGACCAACACAGAATGGAAAGTTCTTTATTGCAGCCAAGGCCACTGCAGCAACCAAACGATCGCCAGAGAGGGTGCGAGTCTACGAGAAGCTACGCCCAGGAATTTGGTCCTACAACGGGATCTTCCACCTGGTCGACGCGTGGACCGAGCGAGACGACCACAGGACCGTCTGCAAGTTCAAGTTAGTGGCCGTCGAAGGGGAGGAAGACTTCAGCCAACCAGTGCGCTTAGCTGCTGAGCGCAGAAGAATCATCCCGTCACATGTCAAGCTCGAAGTCTGGCAACGAGACGCCGGCAAATGCGTGATCTGCAGTGCGACAGATGAACTGCATTTTGATCACATCCTCCCTTTCTCTAAAGGCGGAACATCTGAAACTGCTGCCAACGTTCAGTTGCTCTGCGCACGTCACAACTTGGCAAAGTCAGCGCGCATTGAGTGAAGCCTAACCCGTCGTCCCTCACCCTAATCCTTTTCCCGGTGGGAAAACGTCAGTTCCGCACATACTTGGTCACACTCTTGTGCGCCACCTCGGCGCCATAAATCGCGCCCTTGCCGTCGGCGGCGATGCCTTCGGCCATGTCCTGCTTGTCCGGCTCCGCGCCGCGCGCGGGGATGTGGGTGTGCACCTTGCCGTCTTGGGCGCTGCCGATGCGTATGCCGCGCCGCACGCCGGGATTGCGCTTGGCGTCGGACTGGTGATCCGTCACGTACAGCGTGTCGTTGGCGTCGATGTAAATGCCGCTCGGCCGCCCGAACTGTTTCCATTCGTCCAGATATTTTCCGTTGGCGTCGAAAATTTGCACACGGCTGTTGCCGCGGTCGGCGACGAACACGCGCCCGGTTGAATCGACTGCGATGCCGTGCAGTTCGCCGAAGTCTCCGGGGCCGGTGCCCTTTTTGCCCCAACTCAGCAGGAATTTGCCGTCTTTGGAAAATTTCATCACGCGCGCGTTGGATTTGCCGCCGTGCCCGTCGGACACATAAACATCGCCATTGGGCGCGGTGGCCACACCCGAGGGCCGGTTGAAGGTGTCGCTGCCATCACCCGCCACGCCTGGTTTACCCAATGTGAGCAGCACCTTGCCTTCGCGGTCGAACTTCACCACGGTATGCCCCTTGCCCGGCGTGCTTTCGGGCAGCGCGGCATCGGCGGCCCACACGTTGCCCTCGCGATCCACATGGATGCTGTGCGGAAACACGAACAGCCCCGCGCCGAAGCTGCGCACGAACGCGCCCGCTGTGTCGAATTGCAGTACCGGCGGCAGGTTCGACGCCGCGCAGGAATTCGCGCCGCACCGCTCGAATACCCACACGTTGCCCGCACGATCCACGTCCAGCGTGCTGGTCGAACCCCACGCGCGGCCTTCAGGCATGCGCGCCCAGTGCTCGATGGATCGCCACGTGGCCTCTTGAGCGATAACCCATGGCGCAACAACGATAGCCATCAACAGCAAAGCCTTACCTGTGGGTTTCATGCAATTTCCCCTATCCCCCTCGCCGTGGCGCGCCCGTCAGCTTAGCGCGCCGGCACGTTGATCAACCCCTTGAACACAAACTTCTGCGCGCGTTTACCGTCCTGCACTTCGGTGGTGTAGAGATTGCCCTTGCTGTCGACGTTCATGTGATGCAGCACGTAAAACTCGCCGGGGCCTACGCCGGGCCTGCCGAATGCGCCCAACGGTTCCAGCGTTTTGCGGTCGAGTATCCAGATGCGCGCTGGGCTGCGGCTGGCCACATACAAAAAGCGCTGCTGCGGATCGTGTGAAAACGCGGTGCTCGCCACCGTCTGCCCGTTGCCGCAGTGGGGCGCCTCGCACCAGCGGTCGACGAAGGTTTGCGCGACGAATTTGCCCTCGAGTGTGAACACCTGCACGCGCTTGCCGCCGCGGTCGGACACGTACACCAGATCGTCGTTAGACACGCGCGCCGCGTGTACCGGCATCACAAAATCGTCGGGGCCGGGGCCGGTTTCTTCTTTCGCGGGAATGCGGTCGTTTTCCGCCACCTTGGCCTTGCGCGGTGCGTCGTCGCGCGCCGGATTGCCGAACGCGCCCCACATGCGCTTGAACGCGCCGGTGTCGGCGTCGAACACGATAATGCGCCGGTTGCCGTAGCCATCGGCGACATACAGCTCGCTGGTTTTGGCGTGCACCCAGGTATCGGCTGCCTGATTGACATTTTGCGTGTCGGTGTTGCCCTTGCTCGCGCCGCGGCGGCCGATCTGCATCACGAACTTGCCCTGTTTGGTGAACTTGAGCAGATGATGATCGGTCTTGCCATTGCCGCCGATCCACACGAACCCCTTGGGATCGACGTAGATGCCGTGCTCGGATTCCACCCAGTCGTAGCCTTCGTTGTTTTGAGCGGGGCCGCCCCAACCCTGCACAAAATTGCCGGCAACATCAAACTCCAGCACTGGCGGCGCGGCCATACCCTTGGCCTTTTGATCGTTGCGCACGGTGGAGGGCCGTTGCAATATCCACGCGTGGCCGCGTTCGTCGATGGACACGCTCGACACTTGCCCGAATACCCATTTTGCCGGCAGCTTGGGCCACGTCAGATCCGGCTCAAAATAGGGAATCTCGCGCGTCTCAGGGCGCGGCTGCGCTTGGGCTGTATTAATCGCGCCAATCAGCGCACCGGCGAACATGCCCGCCAGCGCCACCCGGCAAAGTAGAAAAGATTTCGCCCAACGCCGGGCGTTCACCCGATTATTCCGCATGCTGCTTCGCCTCCGCGCGCCGCACGCTACCGCAGCGCGTCAAGTAACGGTAATCTGAGCAGACGCCGAGGCGCTATGACCCTGGTCGCCCGTCCATCGGAATTCGAGTGTGCCACTTTCCGTGGCGACCGTGGTGAAATGCAGAAACGGATTCGCCGATATCGACGGATGCAGTTCGGCGCGGAACACTTCCACGCCGTTGTAGGCGCAGGTGAAGGTGGTGATGATGTCGCGCGGAATAGGCGCGCCCAGATACGTGCGCCGGAAACCGGTTTCCATGCCGTGCGCGGCGAGGGTTTTGATTTCGATCACCTCGCCCTTGCGCGCGGTTTTCGGCACGTCGACGCGTACGTTGCCGCTCATGGCGAAGCGCTCACCGGCAATTCTTCGAGGCACGCCGCCAGCGTGACGATCAGATGCACGCTGTCAGACCAGAACGAGCCGTCACTCAGGTGCGCGATCGCCGTGACGTTTTGTGTGTCGGCCATGCGCACGCGCGTGGCGACGAACGCACGGCCGGCGCGCGGCCCCAGATGAAAACTCACCGTTTCAGGCAACGGATTGCGTTCGGTGAAAACATGGATGGCCTTGACGTGATCGGCCGAGGTCATCGGGCTGTCGACGCTCACCGACATCGGCACCAGAAATCCGTTTTCCACGAGCGGGGGGATATCGAGGGTCACGCGGCCGCGAGTCACTGGTGCGCCGCCGGTGATTCTTTTGATCGCTTCGGGCATGTTGTTCAGCGGCGTGCGGATCATTTGCGCGCGCACCAAACGCGGCGCGGCGGCCATCAAGGCGGTGGCCGCCGCGCTGCCAGACACTGCAAGAAAACGCCGCCGCGAGGGGGCATCCATCAATCGATTCATAAAATATTCAATTAAATCAAATACTTATGCATGGATTCCCATACTGCAGCAGCGCTTGCGTTCACACCAGCGGATCAAACCCGCTTACACCAGCTTATAGCCCGCGTTCTTCAACGGCACGTCGCGCAGGCGTTTGCCGGTGGCGGCAAAGATCGCGTTCAACACCGCCGGCGCCGCCACGCAAATGGTCGGCTCGCCGATGCCACCCCAGAAACCGCCGGAGGGCATCACAATCGATTCCACCTTCGGCATCTGCGCGATTTTCATGCACTGATAAGTGTTGAAGTTTTCCTGCTCAATGCGGCCATTCTTCACGGTGCATTCCTGATCGAACAGCGCCGACAGGCCATACACGAACGAGCCGGCAATCTGGCGCTCGATCTGCGCCGGATTCACCGCATAGCCACAATCGGTAGCGGCAACAATGCGGTGCACTTTCACCTCGTTCTTGGCCGACACCGACACTTCTGCGCATGCCGCGACATAGCTGTTGAACGCCTTCATCTGCGCCAGCCCCATGCCCCAGCCCTTGCCCATGGGCTTCGAGCCGTAACCGGCGCGCTTGGCAACTGCCTCAAGTACGGCCCAATGCTTGGGCGTCTTGGCCATCAGCTTCTGACGGAATGCCAGCGGACTTTGCCCGGCGGCCTGCGCGAGTTCATCCATAAAGCACTCGATGTAGATCGCGTTCTGATTGATGTTCACGCCGCGCCAGAAACCCGGCGGCACATGCGGATTGCGCATGGCGTGGTCGATCAGGTAATTGGGAATGCCTTGATAGCCGAACTCAAACTCGCCGCCGCGCATCAGGCCCTGGAAAGTCGCCGGGTCCATGCCCTTTACCAGCGCTTCCGGCCGTACTGCCGTCAAAATCGACTGGCCGGCGATACGCATATGCAGGCCTGTCAGATTGTTGTTGGCATCAAATCCGCCCACCAGCTTGCACTGCGTGACCGGGTGGAAGCGGCCCTGACGCATGTCTTCCTCGCGCGTCCACAACAGCTTGACGGGCACGCCGGGCATTTCCTTGGCTATGCGCACGGCTTGCGTCACGTAATCGTGGAACGCGCCGCGCCGGCCGAAACCGCCACCGAGGTTGATTTTGTAAACCTCGCACTTGTCAGCGGGCAGGCCGGACGCCGCGAGTGTTGCCGCGAATGCCGCTTCGCCGTTTTGCGTGGGCACCCACACTTCGCACTTGTCGGCCGTGTAGCGGGCGGTGGCGTTCATCGGCTCCATCGGCGCGTGGTTCTGGTACGGGTATGAGTACACCGCCTCCACTTTCTTCGCCGCACCGGCGAGCGCCTTGCGCGCGTCACCCGCATCGTTGCCGACAAACGCCTGCGGGGCATCGAGCGCCGCCTTGTTGATGGCGGCAATCGAGGCACTGGAGACTTTCGCGTTGGGGCCTTCGTCCCACACGATAGGCAGCGCGTCCAACGCGGTCTTGGCCTGCCACCAGGTATCGGCCACTACCGCGACAGCGGTTTCGCCCACTTGCACGACTTTCTTCACACCCTTGCGGCCCGTGACCTTGGCGGCGTCGAAGCTCTTCACTTTGCCGCCGAACACCGGGCACTCGATGATGCAGGCGTTCAGCATGCCCGGCAGCTTCAGGTCGGCGCCGTAGACATGCGAGCCATCCACCTTGTCGCGCACATCCAGACGCGCGAGCGGCTTGCCGGCGATCTTCCACGTTTTCGGATCCTTCAACGGCACGTCCTTCGGTGGCGTCAGTTTCGACGCGGCCACAGCCACTCCGCCAAAACGCACGGTGCGGCCGCTCGCGCGATGCGTGATTACGCTGTTGGCGGCAGACAGCTCTGAGGCCGGCACTTTCCACTGATCGGCCGCAGCCTGTATCAGCATCATGCGAGCAGTGGCACCACCTTTACGCACATATTCGTGTGACTCGCGGATTCCGCGGCTGCCGCCTGTGGAATAATCACCCCATGCGCGTTTGCGCTTGACGCTCTCACCCGGTGTCGGGTATTCGGTGGTGACCTTGTTCCAGTCACATTCGAGTTCCTCAGCCACGAGCTGAGCCAGGCCGGTCAGCGTGCCTTGGCCCATTTCCGAGCGCGCGATGCGAATCACCACGGTGTCGTTGGGCTTGATCACCACCCAGTGAGTGACTTCGACGCCCGGCACGTCAGCCTCGCCCGTGCCGGCGCAGCCGGTAAGGTTAAGGCCTATGGCCAAGCCGCCACCCAGCGCGGCGCCGCCAATGATGAAGGAACGGCGGCTGAAATCCGGGAGCTGACTTTGTTGTTTCTTCGGCATTTCCATCATATCCATGTCGGTTCTCCTTAGGCTTTGGCGGCGGCGTGTATTGCTTCGCGCACTTGTTGGAAGGTGCCGCAGCGGCAGATGTTGGTAATGGCGGCGTCAATGTCGGCGTCCGTGGGCCGCGGCTTGCTCTTCAACAGCGCCTCCACCGCCATGATCATGCCCGACTGGCAATAGCCGCACTGCGGAACCTGGTTGTCAATCCAGGCCTGCTGGATTTTCGACAACCGTCCGCCCTGCGCGATGCCCTCGATGGTGGTGATCGCCTTCCCCTCGGCCGCACTGACCGGCATTACGCACGAACGCACCGCCACGCCATCCACGTGCACCGTGCACGAGCCGCACTGCGCCACCCCACAGCCATATTTGGTACCGGTCAAACCCACATGCTCGCGTATCGCCCAAAGCAGCGGCATGCCGGGTTCGACATCCACGTCGTGAGTTCTGCCATTGATATTCAGTCGTGCCATGATGCCTCCTCGTTGAAACCGGAATGAAGACGAAAAAATGTGCCCTGCAACAAACCCTGCAAGGCATACAGTGTGGAAACGGACGCGGCATTATTCGTCATCGTGCGGGGAAAGACAAGCACCAAAGCCGGCGTCTCCCGGAGTGCAGTGGTGGGGCAACGATGCGTCGAAACGATGGCTCTGCTGCCGCCCGGCATCACCAAGTGACGGGCGGCAGCAGAGCCATCACATCGGTCGCAAGCGGCAAACACAAACCGAGACCGCCGAGTGGCGACGAAGCGTCGCCGCCTAAAGTCACGCAGCCTTTAGTATAGGGTTATAGGGCACGGTGGAGGTGGCCGCCCCCACCCCACCTCATCAGCACCACCATCAGCAGATCGAAAAAAAATAAATAAAAACAGATATTTATAACACTACTCCGCCAGCAAATCCCCCATGCGCACGATGTCGATGACGCTGCGCACCTTGAGCTTTTCCATGATGTGCGCCTTGTGCACTTCGACGGTGCGGTGGCTGATGCCGAGTTGTTCGCCGATTTCCTTTGCGTGCAGACCACGTGTGAGGAAGCGCAGCACCTCCCGTTCACGCGGCGAGAGTGACGACACCATGGCCTCGCGCCGCGCCTTGCCCGCCAGTGTGTCCATGCGGCCGAGTTCATGCCGGAACGCGGTTTCGATCGCATTGATCAACTGTTCGTCGTCAATCGGCTTTTCCAGAAAATCGACGGCCTGTCCGCGAAACGCGGTGCGAGCGGAAGTCACATCACCATGGCCGGTGATGATCACCACCGGCAGCTTCGCACCGCGCGCCGCCAGTTCCGCTTGCAGTTGCAGGCCGCTCATGCCCGGCATGCGGATATCGGCGATCACGCAGCCGAGCCACGCGGGGTCGTACGCGTTCAGAAAGTCCTCCGCGCTGGCGAACTGCGCGATATGGTAGCCGCGCAGGCTCAATGACAGCGACAACGAATCGCGTATCGCGGGATCGTCGTCCACCACGTAAATCGTCAGCCGCGAGCGCTGCACGTCCTGTGAAGCGCCGGCCGGCTCGGCACGAATACCCGGCGCAGCGGCGCCGGGAGCTGAGAGTTGTAGGTTCATCATGCGTGCCTTCCTGAAATTGAATCTTACGGGCTCGCGGGTGCCAGCCCGTCCTGCGGCAATGTCAAACACAACAGCCCGCCCGTGCCTGGCACCGCCCATAACGCGCCACCATGAGCCTCTACGATAGCACGGCAGATGGCAAGCCCGATGCCCATGCCGTTGGTTTTAGTGGTCACAAACGCCTCGAAAATGCGTTCCACGTCGGCGGCGCCTATGCCCGCACCGCTGTCACGTACCTCCATTTGCTGCATGCCGGCCTTGTTGACGGCAAGCGACACCGTCACACTACCTTTGCCGGAGGCCGCCGCCGTCCCCGCTTGCGCGGCGGCTGCACTGTCCAGCGCGTTCATCAGCAAATTACGCAGCACCACTTCCAGTTGCACATCATCCACTAGTACTGGTGCAAGGGTGTCCTGCGCCGTGCAAGTAAGCGAAATCCCCGCTGCCTGCGCGCGGGGCTGTAACGCCGCTGTCACACGGGCGGCGATATCGGCAAGTGCGTGGCGCTCCAGCCGGGTCGCGCCGGAGCGGAAAAAATCGCGCAGCCGCCGCACCACCGCCGCGGTACGACGGGATTCCTCCACCAGCCGGCCCATGGCGTCGTCAAGGCACGCGCGGTCCAGCACCGGTGCGGCTGCCAGTAACTGCCCTGCCGTGGCATAGCCCGACATCGCGGTAAGCGGCTGGTTGATTTCATGTGTGATGGCGGCAGCCATTTCGCCGGCGGCTGCCAGCCGCAGGGATTCACGAAAATCCGCAGCCGCGCGCTGTTGTTCATCGATGGTCACCCCCAGCAGCAGCCCGGTGATCGCCAGCGCAATCAGCAGTAGTTGCAATTCAAACACCGACTGCGGCTGATAGCCGGTGAAATACATCACCCCGTAGACACCGCTCTGAATCAGCGCCAATGCACTGGATGCGCCCACCATGCCAAAGCGCGCCGCCGACCAGATCACCGGCATGAACAGCACATAGAAAAAACGCACATGCTCCTGCGTGTCCTGCAAGAATACCCAGCCGATGCAAGCCAGCATCACCGCCGCCTGCAGCCAGGCTTCGCGCGAATGCAACATTTGGGCAAAACGCACGCGGCGTTTTGCGCTGAACAGCATCAGCACCAGCGGCGCGGCCACCAGCATGCCCACGCTATAGCCGATGAAAAACCGCCGCGCACCGTTGAAGTAACGGGCCTCTCCGCCAACACCATGCGCCACCAACAACCCGACGTAAACGATGCCGCACAAAAGCATGCACGAAAGCGTCACGGCCATCAGCCGCAACACGTCGCGCCGAGTATCCATGTCCAGACTTACCCGAAACCGCCCCGAAAGCAGGTGCGCCATCAGGGCATAACTCGCTGTCAGTAGCGCACCGTTGAACACTATCGCACTCCACGGCCGCTGCGTGGGCGGCAGGGAATACTCGCCCCACAGCGCAGCCAACAGCAGAAGCGGGATAAAGCGCTTGCCGCAGATTATCAACAGCGCAACGGCGATGGCCGCCTCGGGATTGAACGGCGTAATGCCAAACCGCGCGGGAAATACGTACGTCAATTTATCCAGCACGACATACGCCAGAAAGAAAACCGCCACGCGCGCGCCGGCATGACGCCACAAGCCGGCCAGTGGCAGCATGCCTTGCCCCATGGACGCTAGCGGCGGGTATACTTTTTCCATACGTAAATTGTCACATAGTTGGCGTCGCGCCCGGCGCTGCATTCGATTGCGCGATGACGCGCCAGTGTGGTATCGTAAAGTATGCGTAACATATTGCTTTTATTGGGTTTTATTTTGGGCGCACCGGCATTTCCGGTGGTTTTTGGCGTACTGGTCGGCGCCACGGTGCTGTTGCAACCGCAGCCAGTTCCCGCACAACAGCAAATCCGCCAGCTGCCCGCCAACGGCAAACGCGGCACGACTGGCGATCTGCTGCCGCTGCCGCAGGTGGTGATAAACCGCGAAACCCTCACGCTGGCACCCGGCGGGCTGATTTTCGACACCAACAATCGCACCATATTGCATCAGAGCCTGCCGCCCGGCTCGGACGTGTGGTTTCAGTTGAACAACATCGGGCAGATTCAGCGCATTTACATCCTGCGCCCCGAAGAGCAGGCCCGGCTCGACAGCGAGAAGAAGTTTTTCTTCTTCTGATCGTTTGACCGCGCGTATTGAAGTAAACCTGCGTTACCCTCTTCTCGTTACCCCTTCCTTATAGCCCGCGAGCCCTGCTTGGCGAAAGTCTATATCAAGACCTTCGGCTGCCAGATGAACGAGTATGACTCGGACAAAATGGCGGACGTTTTGCGCGCCTCGCACGCGCTGGAACCGACAGACAACCCCGCCGACGCCGATGTGATTCTGTTCAACACCTGCTCGGTGCGCGAAAAGGCGCAGGAAAAGGTGTTTCACGACCTCGGCCGCGTGCGGCAGTTCAAAAATGCGAACCCCAACGTGCTGATCGGCGTGGGCGGCTGCGTGGCAAGTCAGGAAGGCGCGGGCATCGTCGCGCGCGCGCCATACGTGGACATGGTGTTCGGCCCGCAAACGCTGCACCGGCTGCCGCAGCTTATCGAAGCCCGGCGCAAGAGCGGTAAGCCGCAAGTCGACATTTCGTTCCCCGAAGTCGAAAAATTTGACCACCTGCCGCCCGCGCGCGTGGAAGGCGCCACCGCCTTCGTGTCGATCATGGAAGGGTGCAGCAAGTATTGTTCGTTCTGCGTGGTGCCGTACACGCGCGGCGAAGAAGTCTCGCGCTCCTTCGACAGCGTGCTCACTGAAATCGCGGAGCTCGCGTTAAAGGGCGTAAAGGAAATCACGCTGCTGGGGCAAAACGTCAACGCGTATCGTTCCACTACTGAAGAGAATGAACCAGCCGATTTCGCGCTGCTGCTGGATTACGTGGCAGAGATTCCCGGCATCGAGCGCATCCGCTACACAACGTCACATCCGAAGGAATTCACGCAGCGGCTGATCGATGCCTATGCCACGATTCCCAAGCTGGTCAATCAGGTGCATCTTCCGGTGCAGGCCGGGTCGGATCGCGTGCTTGCGGCGATGAAGCGCGGCTACACCGTGCTGGAATATAAGTCCATCATCCGCCGGCTGCGCGCGGTGCGGCCGGACATTTCCATCGCCACCGATATCATTGTTGGCTTTCCCGGTGAAAGCGACGCGGATTTCGAGGCAACGATGCGGCTTATTGACGACATCCAGTTCGATGGCGCGTACAGCTTTGTTTACAGCCGCCGCCCCGGCACGCCCGCCGCCGATTTGCCGGACGAAACGCCGCAGGAAGTCAAACTCGCGCGGCTGCAGCGGCTGCAAGCATTGGTGGATGAACAATCGCATAGCGTCAGCCGCGCGATGGTCGGCACGTGCCAGCGCACGCTGGTCACGGGCCACGCGCGCCGTGCAGGTTACGAAAATAAGCAGCTTGCAGGCCGCACCGACAATAATCGCGTCATCAATTTCGACGGGCCAGCATCGCTGATCAACCAGTTTGTCGATATCACCGTCACCGAAGCGCTGCATTATTCGCTGCGCGGCGAGCTTGCGAGCCATATACAAAAAACTCTTGAAAAACAATAGCTTGGAAATATCATTCACACCAGTCAATAATCAGCGGCTGGCCAATCTGTGCGGCGCGCTGGACGCCAATCTGCGGCAGATCGAAAACGCCTGCGAAGTAGCCATCGCGCGCCGGAGCGAGGTTTTCACCATCACCGGCGCGCCGGACAAAGCGCGTGTCGCCGCCCGCGTGCTCGAATCGTTTTACGGCAAAGCCACGCACGCATTAAACCCCGAAGACCTGCAGCTCGGCCTCGTGCAGGCCGCGCACATGCCCGGCACGCACGACGCAGCGGGCAACATCGTGCTGATCACGCGGCGCGCCGATTTGCAGGGCCGCACGCCACATCAGATCGAGTATCTGAAAAAAATCCAGGCGCACGACATCACCTTCGGCATCGGCCCGGCGGGCACCGGTAAGACCTATCTGGCGGTGGCGTGCGCGGTGGACGCGTTCGAGCGCGACGCGGTCAAGCGGCTGGTGCTGGTGCGCCCGGCGGTGGAGGCCGGCGAGCGGCTGGGCTTTCTGCCCGGCGACATGGCGCAAAAAGTTGACCCGTATCTGCGGCCGCTCTACGACGCGCTTTACGATCTGATGGGCTACGACAAGGTGGCGAAAATGTTCGAGCGCGGCGCGATTGAAGTCGCCCCGCTCGCCTTCATGCGCGGACGCACGCTGAATCACGCCTTCGTGATTCTCGATGAAGCGCAAAACACCACGCCGGAGCAGATGAAAATGTTCCTCACGCGCATCGGCTTTGGCAGCCGCGTGGTGGTCACCGGCGACGTGACGCAAATCGATCTCGCCAAAGGCCAGAAAAGCGGTCTCATCGACGCGCACGAAATTTTGAAGCGCGTGCGCGGCATTGCGTTTACTTACTTCGGTGCGGAAGACGTGGTACGGCATCCACTGGTGCAGCGCATTGTCAACGCTTACGAAGCGCGCAAGTCGAAAAAAGACACGCCAAGAGACGTACTACGAGAAATGCCACGGGAGGCGCCGCGCGCGCCGGATGCATGAGCGCCGGGGCACGTCAGAAGCCGCGGCCCCGGTTGAATCTGGCGGTGCAGTACGCCGTTTCCGCCACCGGCAAGCCTTCCCGCGCACAGTTTCGCCGATGGGTGAATGCCGCGCTGGAACACGATGCACGCATCACGTTGCGTATCGTCGGGCAGGCAGAAGGGCTGGCCCTTAACCACAACTTTCGCGCGAAGGCTTATGCCACCAATGTGCTGACGTTTGTACTCCACGACAAGCCGCCGTTTGAAGGTGATCTTGTGCTGTGTGCGCCAGTGGTGGCAAGCGAGGCGCGCGCGCAGAAAAAAACACTGGCCGCGCATTACGCGCATTTAACGGTGCACGGCGTGATGCATTTGCAAGGCTACGATCACGAAAACAGCCGCGACGCCGCCCGGATGGAAAAGCAGGAAACGCGCATCATGGCACAATTGGGGTATGCTGATCCTTACGAAGTTCAGCCCGCTTAGACTTGAACATGCCTGACCCTCACGATAAACCCTCCGTGCTCGACCGCATCTCGGCTTTCCTGATGCGCGAGCCGGAAGATCGCGAGCAATTGCTGGCGCTGCTGCGTTCGGCGCACGAGCGCAACCTGCTCGACGCCGACGCGTTGACCATGATCGAGGGCGCGCTGCAAGTGTCGGACATGCAGGCACCCGACATCATGATCCCGCGCTCACAAATGGACGTGATCGATATCGCCGATTCGCCCGCGAATTTCATTCCTATGGTGATGGAAACCGCGCACTCGCGCTTTCCGGTGATCGAGGAAAAAAAGGATAACGTGATCGGCATTCTGCTCGCCAAGGATCTGCTGCGCTATTACGCGGGCGAGGAAGAATTCAACGTACGCGAAATGCTGCGTCCGGCAGTATTCATTCCAGAATCGAAACCGCTCAACGTGCTGCTGAAAGAGTTTCGCGCCAGCCGTAACCACATCGCCATCGTGGTGGATGAATACGGCGGCGTGGCGGGGCTCGTCACCATTGAAGACGTGCTCGAACAAATCGTCGGCGACATCGAGGACGAACACGACATCGACGAGGTGGACGAAAAAATCGTCGAGGAACGCGGCGGCCAGTATCGCGTCAAGGCCCTCACGGAACTATCTGATTTTAATGATTTTTTTGGCACAAACTACGACACCGGAGAAACCGATACCATCGGCGGGCTGGTGCTCAAACAATTTGGCCGAATTCCGAAACGCGGCGAGCAGGTGAGCTTCGACAACCTCACGGTAAAAGTGCTGCGCGCCGACAGCCGCAAGCTGCATCTGCTGCAGGTCGTACGCAAGAAGACCTGATGCCGACGGCAGCGGCGCACCCAGGCCAAATGGCGCGCTGGCAAGCCGGCGCAGCCCTCATCGCAGGCGCGGCCACTGTGCCGGGCTTCGCGCCCATCGGCGCTTTCGTGTTTCCGCTAATTACACTCGCGGTGCTGTTCTGGCTGTGGCTCGACGCCACGCCACGGCGCGCATTTTTTCTCGGCTGGCTGTTCGGACTGGGCCTGTTCTTGACCGGCACGTCGTGGGTTTACGTCAGCCTGCACACCTTCGGCGCCATGCCGATGCCACTGGCGGCGCTGGCGACACTTTTGTTCTGCGCTTTCCTCGGGCTGTTCCCGGCGGTTGCGGGCTGGTGCACTGCACGCTGGCGTGGAAATGCATCTGTGACGTTACTGCTGCTGTGCCCAGCCACGTGGATGTTTTCTGAATGGGTACGCGACTGGATATTCACCGGGTTTCCGTGGCTGGCGCTGGGCTATTCGCAGGTGGACGCAAGCCCGCTCGCAGGATACGTGCCGCTGGCGGGCGTTTTCGGCATCACGCTGCTGTTGGCGCTGTGCAGCGGGTTGCTGGTACTGCTGGCGCGGCGGGATGGCGCCGGGTGGCAGTATGCTTTGCCGCTTGCCGCCGTGGTGGGCGCGGGTTTCGCGCTGAAATTCATCGACTGGACACAGCCCACCGGCATCAACACGCGCGTGAGCCTGTTGCAAGGCAATGTGCCGCAGGACATGAAATGGCGGCCTGAGGCGCTCGCCGCCACGCTGAAAACCTATCGCGACATGGTCACGGCAAGCAAAGCGCAACTCATCGTGATGCCGGAAACCGCGCTGCCGATGTTTTTGCATCAGGCGCCGCCGGAGTATCTGGAGGAACTCGCGGCGCATGCACGCGGCAACAAAGGAGACGTGCTTCTCGGCGTGCCCGAACGGCGGCCCACCGGCGAATACTATAACTCGGTCATTTCGCTGGGTAGCGCGAAGCCGCAGGTCTACCGCAAGTATCATTTGGTGCCGTTCGGTGAGTTCATTCCGCTGCGGCCCATCCTTGGCCCCATTGTGGGCGCGCTGGCCATCCCCTTGCAGGACTTCTCGCGCGGCGCGGAAACACAACCGCCGCTCGACATCGCCGGCCAGCGCGTGGCCGTCAACGTGTGTTACGAAGACGTGTTCGGCGAAGAAATCATTCGCCCCCTGCCGCAAGCGACGTTGCTGGTGAATGTAAGCAACGTCGCGTGGTTCGGCGATTCGTTAGCGCCGGCGCAACACCTTCAAATTTCGCAAATGCGCGCGCTAGAAACCGGCCGTTACATGTTGCGCGCCACCAATACCGGCATGACCGCCGTCATTGATCAACGCGGCAAAGTGCTAAAAGCCGCGCCGCCGTTCCAGCAGGCGGCCGTCGAACACGATGTGCCCGGCTATCAGGGCACGACACCTTTCGTGCGCTGGGGCAACGGGCTGGCGCTGGCACTGGCCGGCCTGATGTTGCTGGCGGGGATTTTGCTGCGAAAGCGCAAACCTTAAAGGGCCTGATATCGCCGAAAGACAACAACATGCGTAACCGAAATTCCTTCATCGGCCTGGTGACCACGCTGGTTGCTGTTTCTACGACCGCGCAGCCGCTACCCAGAGACTACCCGAACAAACCCATTCGCGTGGTCGTGCCCTCGCCCGCTGGCGGGCCGCCCGATCTGGTGATGCGCATGCTGCTGCCGCACTACAGCGCGCAACTCGGTCAGCCCTTGGTGCTCGACAATCGCGCCGGCGCAGGCGGGGTCGTCGGCTCGGCAACGGTAGCCAAGGCCGCGCCCGACGGTTACACGTGGCTTTCCACCACCGCGTCACACACGAATACCCCGCCCTTTAACAAAAACGTGCCGTTCGATCCAGTGAAGGATTTTTCGCACGTGACACTGCTTGCGCAAAATTTCGGCCAGGCGGTGGTGGTGCCGCTGAATTCTCCGGCGAAGAACGTTCAGGACTTGATCGCGCTGGCGAAAAAGCAGCCGGGCAAACTGAACTACGCCTCAGCCGGCGCGGGCACCGCAAGCCATATCCCCGCCGAAGTGATGAAGTCGATGGCGGGCGTGGACATCGTCGCCGTGCAATACAAGGGCACGCCCGAAGGCATGACGGATTTGATCGCGGGGCGCATGGATGTGATGTTCATTGGCACGCCGGTTGCGCTGCCGCTGTTGCAGTCGGGCAGGTTGCGCGTGCTCGCACTGACTGGCGCCAAGCGCTGGAAGGGCATGCCCGACATTCCGACCATGCAGGAAGCGGGCTTCAAGGATTACGATCTTATCAACTGGTTTGGATTGTGGCTGCCGGCGGGCGCTTCGCCGGCGATGATCGCGCGGCTGCACGCGGAATCGGTGAAAGCGCTCGCTATGCCGGAAGTGGTCAAACAGTTTGACGTGCTGGGGCTGGAAGGTGTCGGCTCCAAGCCGGCGGACTTTACCAAATTCGTCGCACAACAATCGGCGTTCATGACGGCGTTGGCGCGCAAAATCGAAACTGCGGGCAAGTAGGCCCGCAGCGTTACCTTCGTGACCTCGGGCAGGGAAAATCCCTGTAAAATTCGTGGTTTACGAGCGAATTTCTGATGCAAACCTTTCAGCAATTGATCCTCGCGCTCAACCACTACTGGGACCGCAATGGTTGTGCGCTGCTGCAACCGTACGACATGGAAGTGGGCGCGGGCACGTTTCACACCGCAACGTTTCTACGCGCCATCGGGCCGGAACCGTGGAAGGCCGCCTACGTGCAGCCTTCGCGCCGGCCCAAGGACGGTCGCTATGGTGAGAACCCCAACCGCTTGCAGCACTATTACCAGTATCAGGTGGTGTTGAAGCCCTCGCCGGCGAATATTCTCGACCTCTACCTGGGTTCGCTGAGGGAAATCGGCATCAACCCGCAGGAACACGACATCCGCTTCGTCGAGTACGATTGGGAGTCACCCACGCTCGGTGCGTGGGGTCTCGGCTGGGAAGTGTGGTTGAACGGCATGGAAGTCACGCAGTTCACGTATTTTCAGGAGGTCGGCGGCATCCCGTGCAAGCCGGTGATGGGCGAAATTACCTACGGATTGGAGCGCCTCGCGATGTACTTGCAGGGCGTGCAAAGCGTGTTTGATCTCGTGTGGACGCCGGGCGTCACGTACCGCGATGTGTATCACCAGAACGAAGTCGAGCAGTCGACCTTTAACTTCGAATACGCGAATGTGGACGTGCTGCTGCAACACTTCACGCAATACGAGGCCGAGGCCAAGCGGCTGTTTGAAGCGGGACTCGCACTGCCCGGCTACGAGATGGTGATGAAGTGCTCTCACAGCTTCAATTTGCTGGATGCGCGCGGCGCGATTTCAGTGACTGAGCGCGCGGCCTACATTGCCCGCGTGCGGGCGTTGGCGCGTGCTGCCGCGACGGCGTACTACAACTCGCGCAAGGCTCGCGGGTTTGAGCGAGCTTCTGACGAGGCTGTGCAAGCCTTTGTTTCTAAAGAAGATTTGGATGAGGCTTTGGCGCTGCGGCAGCGTACCAAGCAGGGGGTGCCGGCATGAGCACGCCCCTGTTGGTTGAACTCTTTACCGAAGAATTGCCGCCCAAAGCGTTGAAAAACCTGGGCGACGCCTTTGCGCGCGTGTTGCTAGCCGAGTTAAAGCACGGCGGTCTGCTCGATGCCAACTGTAAGGTAGAGATATTCGCTACGCCACGTCGATTGGCGGCGCGATTTTCGTCGGTGCAGGCAAAAGCAGCCGATCGCCAAACCGACGAACGCCTGTTGCCGGAAAAAGTAGGCCTTACCGCCGATGGCAATGCCACGCCAGCACTGATTAAAAAACTGACGTCAATGGGCCGTGATGAAAGCGCCTTGGCCTTAATCAAGAAGGTTAACGACGGCAAGATGACGATGCTGTTTCTGCCAGTACAGGCTGCAGGGCAGACGCTGGCTGCAGGCCTGTCTGCGGCGCTGGAAAAAGCCATCGCGCAATTGCCAATACCCAAGGTGATGAGTTATCAGTTGGCCAACAGCACCGAAACCGTGAAGTTCGTGCGGCCGGCGCACGGTTTGATCGCGCTGCACGGCGGCGATGTGGTTAGTGTGAGCACGCTGGGCTTGCAGGCAGGGCGTGTGACGCACGGCCATCGCTTTCTTGGGGCGGCCGACATTGAGCTCAAGCATGCCGATGAATACGAAGCGCGTTTGAAAGATGACGGCAAGGTCGTGGCATCGTTCGATACCCGCCGTGCGGAAATCGAGCGCCAGCTCAAAGCCAAAGCCGCCGAACTCAACGCCACACTCGGTGATTACGACACGCTGCTCGACGAAGTCACCGCGCTGGTGGAGTGGCCGGTGGTGTACGTCGCGGGGTTCGATCAGGAATTTCTGGAGGTACCGCAGGAGTGTCTGATTCTGACCATGCGCACCAACCAGAAATATTTCCCGCTGTTTGCCGCCGATGGCAAGCTCACCGCGAAATTTCTGGTCGTCAGCAACATGCAGGTGGCCGACCCGACAAACATCATCGAAGGCAACGAGCGCGTGGTGCGCCCACGGTTGGCGGACGCGCGCTTTTTCTTCGAGCAGGATCGCAAGGCGCGGCTGGAGACGCGCGTGCCTCAACTCGCCAAGGTGGTGTACCACAACAAGCTCGGCAGCCAGTTGGAGCGCGTCGGGCGCATTCAATTGCTGGCTGGCAAGATCGCGCGCCTCATTGGTGCCGATGTGCTGCTGGCCGAGCGCGCGGCATGGCTCGCCAAGGCCGATTTGTTGACCGGCATGGTGGGAGAATTCCCCGAGTTGCAGGGGGTCATGGGGCGTTACTACGCGCAACACGATGGCGAACCGGTACTGGTAGCCGATGCGATTTTCGAACATTATTTACCGCGATTCGCTGGCGACAAGCTGCCCGAAAGCAAGGAAGCCTGTTGCGTGTCACTCGCGGACAAGCTCGACACCATCATCGGCATTTTCGGTACTGGCGCCATTCCCACCGGGGACAAAGACCCGTTCGCGTTACGGCGACATGCGCTGGGGGTGATACGAATCTTGGCGGAGCGCCAGTTGCCGCTTACCGCAGGCGCATTGCTGCGACTCGCCCACGAAACGTTTCCCAAAGGTACCGTGATTGACAGTCATGATCGCAAGGGCGTCGCGGTTGCCAATTTCGTCGAAGCCGCCTTTTTCGTCACCGAACGTGCTCGTAGCTATTTGCGCGAAATGGGATATACCGCGCTGGAAGTTGAATCGGTACTTGCCGTTGAGTCGGCTCCGAGGGAATACATTGGTCGGCTGGATGCGGCGCGCAGGTTTCTTGCGTTACCTGAATCAGCTGGCCTCTCCGAAGCAGACAAGCGCATTGGAAATATCTTAAGCAAGTCAGGCGGCTTATCGATCGCGCAAGATGTCGATGAGGCTTTGTTTGAAAAAAACGAAGAAAAACAATTACTTAACGTATCCCGCGCACTACGAAGCAAAGTGGATGGATTGCTGAGTGAAGGAAAATTCAGCGATGCATTGCTGTTGACGGCGCAGTTACACCAGCCCGTCACAAGTTTTTTCGACACGGTAATGGTTAACGCCAACGAAGCAGCGGTACGCAACAACCGTTTCGCCCTATTGCATGAGGTCGAAGCGCTAATGAATCGGGTTGTTTTTATCTCAAAACTCGCCCAATAACGGCCGTTCACACCCATTGAAACTCGTCATTCTCGACCGCGACGGCGTCATCAATCACGATAGCGAGGCGTTTATCAAATCGCCAGCTGAGTGGAAGCCCATTGCCGGCAGCCTTGCCGCAATTGCGCGACTGAATCAGGCGGGCTTTCATGTGATAGTTGCCAGTAATCAGTCTGGCGTCGGGCGCGGGCTGTTTGACATGGCGGCGCTGAACGCCATTCACGACAAAATGCACAAGGCGCTGGCGCAGGCGGGCGGGCGCGTGGACGCGATTTTTTTCTGCCCGCACGCTGCGGACGACAACTGCCACTGCCGCAAGCCCAGGCCCGGCATGTTGACCGACATCGCGCACCGGCTGAATACCGATCTCAACGCCGTGCCGGTGGTGGGAGACAGCATCCGCGATCTTCAGGCCGCCGTGGCCGCGGGCGCGTCGCCGGTACTGGTGCTCACCGGCAACGGCAAAAAGACCCAGCGCGCGGGCGGGCTGCCGCCGGGCACGCGGGTGTTTGCCGATCTTGCGGCCGCCGCCGACGCGCTGATTGCCTGAACGCCGTCATCCGTGACATCACCTTGATAGTTCTGCGTTCCTGCCTGTTCGCGCTGTTTCAGGGTGTGCTGACACCGGTGTTCGCGGTGATTGCGCTGCTGACGTTTCCGCTGCCGCGCATGGCGCGCTATCGCATTATTACGACGTGGTCGCGGCTGATGACAGGCGCGGCCCGCGTGCTGTGCGGCGTGCGTTACCGTGTGATCGGCGCGGAGAACATTCCCGCCGAGCCCTGCGTGATTTTGTCCAAACACCAGTCGGCGTGGGAAACACTGGCATGGCAAACGATATTCCCGCCGCAAGTTTGGGTGATGAAGCGCGAGCTCTTGTGGATACCGTTTTTCGGCTGGGGGCTGGCGATGTTGTCCCCGATAGCCATTGATCGCGGTTCCGGCACCAAAGCGTTGCGGCAAATGGCGGAACAAGGCGCGGAACGGCTGAAGGCCGGGTTTTACATCGTGATTTTCCCCGAGGGCACGCGGGTTGTACCCGGCGAGCGGGGCGTGTACCATCCCGGCGGTGCATGGCTCACGGTAAAAACCCGCGCGCTGGCGCTGCCGGTGGCGCACAACGCGGGCGAGTGCTGGCGAAAAAATGCCTTCATCAAGCAGCCAGGGCTGATTACGGTGAGCATCGGCAAACCCATAGCCTCGGAAGGCTTGAGTGCGGCGGAACTGAATCAACGCATTGAAGACTGGATCGAATCTGAAATGCCCCGGTTGAAGACGTATGGCTAACGCATCAGTCCAGGTCAGCGCGCAGCTCGAACTGCCGTTCGCGCCGCTGTCGATGAATCCGGTGGTTACGTCGTCTACGGTGCTGGACGGGCAGGCGGTCAATTACATCCTCCACCGCAGCCATGGGCGGCGGCGCATTTCGCTGTCGATCGACGAGCGGGGGCTGCGCGTCGGCGCGCCGCTGCGCGCGAGCCTGCGCGAGATTGACAATGTGCTGCGCGAACACGCCCGCTGGGTACTGCGCAAGCTCGCCGATTGGACGGCAAGACGAGCCCCCACGCGCCGATGGGAAAGCGGTGAAACCGTTTTCTATCTGGGGTTGCCGTTAAAGCTGCAAATTGCCGCCGGGCCGCGCGCGGTGCTGCTCGCCGAGCCACTGCTTCAAGTACACACGCCGGACGAATCACCCGGTGCGGTGGCCGCGCTCGCCCAGCACTGGCTGCGCGGACAGGCGCTGGCGCATTTTCAGCAGCGTATCGAGCATTTCCGCACACGCATTACGCTGGAGGCGGTGTCGGTGCGGCTCTCCAACGCGCGTTCGCGCTGGGGCAGTTGCCACGCCAGCGGGCGCATTTCGCTCAACTGGCGGCTGATTCACATGCCGCCCCATTTGATCGACTACGTGGTAGTGCACGAGCTTGCGCATATGCGTGAGATGAATCACTCGCCGCGTTTCTGGGCGGTGGTCGGTGGGGTGGTTCCCGATTACGCCGCGCGGCGGCGTGAAATTCGCCGCGAGTCGCATCGCTATCTGGCGGATTGATCTGCCGCCCGCACGCAGCTTGCGTGTCACCTGCGTGTTAGACTTTACGGCCCCAGATACGCTCCGCCACGACATGCGCACGCTGCCAATTTCCCTGGTTTTTTCCCTGGTTTTCACGATGACGCTCACCGCTTGCGGTTACCGCACGCCATTGACGTTGCCACCCGCCAAGCCAGCGCCAGTAAAGCCCTCCCCCACGGCGCCTGCACCCATGCCACAAGAGCCGCCCGCGACAGCACCTGCGCCCGCGCCAGCGACGTAAGCGCAACAAGTATTCCCTATGACCCCTAACGATCCCAGCGGCTTTAACACTCGCGGCGGCAGGCTATACGCCGAAAACGTTGCACTTGCCGATATCGCGGCCGCCCACGGTACGCCGTGTTTTGTGTACTCAAAAGCGGCCCTTATCGCAGCCTATACCGGATTCGATACCGCATTTGCAGCCCACCCACATCTGGTGTGCTACGCGGTCAAGGCGAATCCGAATTTGGCGATACTCAACCTGTTCGCGCGACTTGGGGGCGGCTTTGATATCGTTTCCGGTGGTGAGTTGGCGCGCGTGATTGCGGCAGGCGGTGATCCGCACAAGGTGGTTTTTTCCGGCGTCGGCAAGAAGGCCCAAGAGATACGCGACGCGTTAAGCGCCGGAATACTGTGCTTTAACGTCGAATCACCATCGGAACTGGAACGTATCGATCAAATCGCCGCCGAAATGGGTAAGGTCGCGCCGGTGAGCTTGCGCGTGAATCCCGATGTGGACGCGAAAACGCATCCGTATATCGCTACGGGTCTTAAGGAAAGCAAGTTCGGTGTAGCACACGGTGATGCGCTGGCGCTGTACCGGCGCGCGCGCACGTTGAAGCATTTGCGAATCGACGGCATCGATTGCCATATTGGTTCGCAACTGACCGAAACCGCACCATTCAGCGCCGCAGTTGAGCGCGTGATGTCGCTGGTGGAGCAACTCGGGGCAGACGGCATTGCGCTTACACATATCGATGTCGGCGGCGGACTGGGCATTCAATACAAAACGGAAGAGCATCCTTGCCGCGTGGATGAATACGCCGCCGCGATACTGGCTGGCGTTAAGGGTCGCACGGAAAAACTGGTGTTCGAACCAGGACGATTCCTCGTTGGCAACGCCGGCGTGCTACTGACGCGCGTGGAGTACTTGAAGCGTACGGCGGATCGCAACTTCGCGGTGGTGGATGCCGCGATGAACGATCTGATGCGCCCGGCGCTTTACGATGCGTGGCATGACGTCTTGCCCGTGGATACCGCGCACGCCGCCACCGGCACGCTGGAACCGTGGGATGTCGTCGGGCCGGTGTGTGAGAGCGGCGATTTTCTGGCGCGCGGACGCAAACTCGCACTGAAAGAGGGCGATTTACTGGCAATACGCTCTGCTGGCGCCTATGGAATGAGCATGAGTTCCAACTACAACACACGTCCGCGCGCGGCCGAGGTGATGGTCGATGGCGCGCGCATGCACGTGATACGCCAACGCGAGAATGTGGCGGCGCTGTTCGCCGGTGAAGCAATTCTGCCGTAACAACTTGACGGCATCACGATGCATTGCACGTGCCGCGTTGTACGAAAACAACATTTCAACACCTTGATTGCGCGTATGCGACAGTGATGATTACCGCTGATGTATTGGCTGCAAGTTTTCGCGCCGTGGTCGAGATGCTGTTGATGTGATGTTGACGTGATATTGAAGTGTTGTACGAATCGCACAATCTCAATCATCTTCCGAAAAAAAAGTCAATAAAGGTATTGCATTATTTTTGTACGGTGGAATAGAATTGCGACACCATGCATGGTTTCGTTGGTGTACTTCGTGTGGTTGCAGTAAGTGCAGCGCGTGGTACTCAACAGAATGATGCGGCAAGTTGCGCAGAGTTCTTTGAATTATGGATGGGGCTGCGGAAAAATATCCGTAGCAAACGATGCCACAGTTAACCAAAAAGGAGACTCAAATGGCAGCGAAGAAAAAAGCAGCAAAGAAAAAAGTAGCCAAGAAAAAAGCAGCTAAGAAGTAATAGCAGTAACTTCGAGCAACGGAGACCGATGTTTGGTCTCCGTTGTTTTTTTGTGGAGTGGATTTTGAGGGTGCGTGTAAGTACGAATGGGCGCGCTGGCGTTGGGCGAGAACCCCTAAAAACATATTTTAAAACAAATACTTATAGTTTAAGGCCATGGCTCGCACTTCAACCTGGCCATAGTTGCAAACGGCTTTTGCGCGATAACGCCGTCTCGCAAATCACACGAGAAATAGCGTCGCCAACCCAAGAAAAATAAAGAATCCGCCGCTGTCGGTGATGGCGGTGATCATCACGCTGGAGCCTACGGCGGGATCGCGGCCCAGTTTATCCATCGCCATCGGAATCAGCACGCCCATGAAAGCGGCGAGCAGCAAATTCAGCTCCATCGCCAGCAACATTACCAGGCTCAACTGCCAACTGTGGTAAATCAGGAACGCGAACAATCCCACCACACTGCCCCAGATCAGGCCGTTCAGCGCACTTACGCCCAACTCCTTGGCAAACAGCTTTTTTGCGTTCTGACGTGTAATCTGCCCCAGCGCCAGCGCGCGCACGATCATGGTAATGGTTTGATTGCCTGAATTGCCGCCGATGCCCGCGATAATCGGCATCAGCGCCGCCAGCGCAACCAGCTTGGCGATTGAACCTTCAAATACGCCGATCACACGCGAGGCCGCAAATGCGGTAATCAGATTCAGCGCCAGCCACGACCAGCGGTTTTGCACGCTTTTCCACACCGAGGCGAAGATGTCCTCATCCTCGCGCAAACCGCCAGCGCTTAGTTTTTCGCTGTCGGTCTTTTCACGCGTGTAATCCACCACCGCGTTCACCGTCATGCGCCCGGTGAGCTTGCCGGCGTCGTCCACCACGGGCGCCGACACCAGATCGTAGCGCTCGAAGGCCGCCGCCACGTCCGCCGCATCGTCGTTGACGTTAAATTGCGTGTAATCCTTCAGCATGACGTCGCCGACCACCGCATCCAGATCAGCGACCAGCAGCCGGTTGACCGGCATCAACCCCTTTAACTGTTCGGCGCGGTCCACCACGAACAACTGGTCCGTGTGATCCGGCAGTTCATCGAGCCGCCGCAGGTACCGCAACACCACTTCCAGCGTCACATCCTCGCGGATCTGCACCATGTCGAAGTCCATCAGCGCACCGGCAGTGTCTTCCTCATAAGACATCGCCTCGCGCAACTGCTCGCGCTCTTCCGGCGGCAGCAGCTTGAACACGTCCTCAATAACCTCGCGCGGCAGATCAGGCGCCAGGTCGGCAATTTCATCGGTATCAAGTTGCCCGGTGGCGGCGACCAGTTCGTGGTCGTCCATGTACTCGATAAGGGTCTCGCGCACCGCGTCGGAGACTTCGAGAAGGATCTCGCCGTCGCGGTCGGCCTTGACCAGATCCCACACCACCAGCCGCTGTTCACGCGGCAGCGCTTCGAGAATGTACGCGACATCCGCCGGATGCAGCGGCTCGAGCAGCGAACGGATTTCTTCGAGGTTTTGCGCCCGCAGCTTCGGATCGGGCGGCAGCGCGGCGCCGGGTTCCCCGGCCGTCTCTTCGTACTCTTCGGCTTGCGCCCGCAGCTCGTCGTGAATGCGCAGCAACTCGGCCGCGCACTCAAGCGCCTCGTGCACGTCGTTTACATCATGCGCCTCGACGGGTGGATTGCGGGCCGGCTCCATTGGTTTTCCACGACTCTCGCCATTTGCATGCACACAATGACCCCGTGCAGGGCCGCACGGGGTGCGCCCGATTTTATGGCCCGCAGTTTGATTTGTCTAAGGCTTTTTGCCGCCGGAAACACCGGCGGATGCGATCAACATGGCATCGCATTCTCGCCGCCAGTCGTCCGCGTACTCGCAATCCTCGTAAGCGGAAAAATACGGCCCGCCGAGTGTGTAATGTACCAGTGCCGCATCCGTGCGCGGCGGGTTGTAACCGACCAGATGATTCCAGCGCTCCGGCAACGCGCCGATCAGCGCATCGTCACCCAGCCATTTGAACTGATGCAGTTCCAGCCCCGACGCAGTATTGACTATATCCGGAGTCAGCGAGCGGCAACGGGCGTTATTGAACAGCATCACGCTCGACCAGTTCTTTTTCTCGTATTTGGTTTGCGGCTCACCGAGAAACTTGGTGGTCTCGCGCGGCACATGGTCGTGCTTTACCACCATCACCGCGTACCGGTCATCGCGCAGCGCCCACAGCCGGGCGATGTCGTCCAGCATCAACATGTCGCAATCCATAAAAAGCGACCAGCCGGTGTAACCGGCAAGATACGGCGTCAAAAAGCGCGAAAACGAAAAATCCGTGCTCTGCAGGGCATGCCGCTCGCGCGTGAGTACCCCGGCAAGCTGCGACAACATCAGCGGCGCGATCGACACCGGCTGGCTCGCACGCGCGTGGATGCTGTGCGCCAGCACACTGAAGGCAACGGC
>OMIN01000090.1 GCA_900299145.1 Betaproteobacteria bacterium
GAGTGGGAGTAGCCCCTTCGGAGGGAGGAGCAGGGGCCCCGCATAGCGGGGATGCGACCCCGTAGAAGGGGCGCTCGCGACAAGAAGTTCTGTGGTGCTTGCCAATGTGTGAGCGGAGCGAGCTGGCAACGGAGGTGCTGAGCTTGGCCAGCTCCGCTCATCGCACACCCAGACGCAAATCATGCGACCTGTATTAATATACGCGACACTCAAACTCATTTCGCACACAGGAGCCTCTCATGCCCATTATAGATTCCCAAGTCCACGTCTACGAAGCCAACACGCCGCAGCGGCCTTGGCATAGCGTGCCGAATTGGCCGCCGCGGGTGAATGGCGACGACATGGTGGCGGCGATGGACAAGGTGGGTGTCGATGGGGCGATTTTTATTTCGGCGTTTTCGATTTATCAGTATGACGCGAGCTACGCGATTGAGGTGCAGCGCGCGCATCCGGGGCGTTTTGCGCTGGTGAAGCCGGTGAATCCGGATGATCCGAATGTGGCGGATGTGATTGGCGAATGGAAGAAGACGCCGGGTACGGTGGGCATCCGCATCATGCTGACGCGCGATCCGGGGCGTGAGCGGGCGCCGGATGATCCGGGGCTGGATCGCATAGCGCGCGCGGCGGTGAAATATGATTTTCCGGTGAATGTGCTGTTCTGGGGCAATCTGGATAACGGCATTAAGCTGATCGACCGCCATCCCGACACGCGCTTTATTATTGATCACATCGGCCTCATGCAGCCGCGCGTGCCGCCCGCGCCCGCCGAGCCGTGGGCCGAGGTGCCCAAGATTGTTGATTTGGCCAGGCGCAAAAACGCGGTGATCAAAATCAGCGGCGCGTGCACGCTGTCGCACAAGCCGTTTCCGTATCCGGACATCTGGGATCCGCTGGCACGCATTTTCGATGCGTGGGGTTTTGAGCGCTGCCTGTGGGGCACGGACTGGACGCGTGCCTTTGCCGTGTGCAATTACGAGCAGGCGGTGGAGCCGTTCAAGATGACGGATCGTCTCACCGCCAGCGAACGCGCGATGTTGATGGGAGGGGCGACGGCCAAGGCCTACGGCTGGTCGCCGTCAAAAAGCTAAGGCAGCACCGCTTTCCGGTTGGCCGCAGCAGACGTCATACCCACGCAGCGCTTCATGCAAGAGGCGCTGGAACTTGCGCGGCGCGCAGCGCAGGCTGGCGAAGTGCCGGTCGGCGCGGTCGTGGTTCGTGATGGCGAAATCATCGGCCGCGGCTACAACCAGCCGATATTGCGCTGTGATCCTTCTGCCCATGCCGAGATCATGGCGCTGCGCGACGCGGCGCAGCATGCAAACAATTATCGTTTGACGAATTGTGAGCTTTACGTGACGCTGGAGCCTTGCTGCATGTGTGTGGGGGCGATTCTTCATGCCCGCGTCGCGCGGGTGTTTTTCGGCGCGGCGGATGCCAAAACCGGCGCTTGTGGCAGCGTGGTGAACTTGTTCTCCGAAGCGCGTCTGAATCATCACGCCGAGGTTAACGGCGGGTTGATGGCCGATGAATCGGTGCGTTTACTCAAGGAATTTTTCGCACAGCGGCGTGGTTAAAATGTCTCGAATTGACATTAATATAAAGTCTCAAGAACTTGTTTTTATTGATAATTTTAAGAATGAAAAATTGCGCTATGCAATCGCCAGCGCAAAAAATGGCGTAGGCGAACAATTCGGCAGCAACTGCACGCCGCGCGGCCGGCACATTGTCCGAGCGAAAATCGGCTCAGGTTGCCCGCAAAACACCGTGTTTGTCGGCCGGCGTCCTACTGGTGAGATCTATAGCCCTGAATTAAAAGACAAATTTCCTAATCGAGACTGGATCCTGACGCGCATTTTGTGGCTTTCTGGATGTGAAGTGGGATTTAATCGGCTGGGTAAGGTCGACACCATGCGGCGCTACATTTACATCCACTCCACACCGGATTCGGTCCCAATGGGCATTCCGGCTTCGCACGGCTGCATTTTGATGCGCGGGCCGGATATTATCGAGCTGTTTGACCGAGTGCCCGTGGGAACAGAAGTAAATATTCAATAAAAACAAATAGTTACTATATTTTTTGCGATATGGCTCTGCATTTGTTCGCGCTAGGGCCTTTGCAAAACGTGTTCGGTTTGTAAAATTATTGTTGCGCAGCATTTTTGTATTGTGCGCCGCAGTAATTTCGTATAAATTGTGCAACGCAGTAGTTGTGGACAGAGCTGCTTTGCCAACGATTACAACAACCGGACACACAGGTATTCCATGCGACTGAAGGATAAGGTTTCCATTATTACCGGCGCCGGGCGCGGTATTGGTCAGGCCACGGCAGTTAAGTTTGCGCGCGAGGGCGCGAAAATCGTGGTCAGTGACGTGAGTGCCGACGCGATCGCTGAAACCGTGCAACTGTGCGAGTCCGAGGGTGCGCAAACGCTGGGCGTGGTGGCGGACGTGACCGACAAGAAATCGCTGCAAAAAATGGTGGATGCCACGCTGGCGAAATTCGGACGCATCGATTGTCTGGTGAACAACGCCGGTATCGTGGCCGATGCGCAAATGAAGAACATGACCGATGAGCAGTTCGACAAGGTCATCGCGGTCAACCTCAAGGGCGTCTTCAACTGCACCAAGGCCGTTGTCGACACCATGCTGGCGCAAAAATCCGGCGTGATTCTTAATTCGTCCTCGATTGTCGGTCTTTATGGCAATTTCGGGCAAAGTAACTATGCCGCCGCGAAATTTGGCGTCATCGGCATGGCAAAAACGTGGGCGCGCGAGCTCGGCAGCAAGGGCATTCGCTCCAACGCCGTGTGTCCAGGCTTCGTGTCGACGAGCATTCTCGCCACCATCCCTGAAAAGGTCATCAAGGCGCTGGAAGACAAAGTGCCGATGGGCCGCCTGGGCAAGCCCGAAGATATCGCCAACACCTTTGCTTTTCTGGCCTCGGATGACGCCAGCTACATCAATGGTGCGGTGATTGAAGTTAGCGGCGGCCTGACCATTTAACAGGTCTCGCGGCATACTGTTGCCGCGCCTTTGCGCCGCATCCTTTTGCGGCGATAATGCCCGCAAGCGGCGCCCAGTTCACAAGCCGCTGGAGGAGATACATGCAGTTTACTTGCCGCGCGGCGCGCGTGTTGTCCGGTTGCGCGCTGTTGTGCGCGTCCGGTGCAACCGTCGCGCAAACCTGGCCCGCCAAACCCGTGCGTGTCGTGATTCCCTGGCCGCCAGGAGGCTCCAACGATGTGGTTGGCCGCATTGTCATGCAGAAGGTGGGCGAATCGCTGGGGCAGCAGTTCGTGGTGGACAATCGCCCCGGTGCATCCGGCGCCATCGGCGCAGAGCCCGTGGCGAAAGCGCCACCGGATGGTTACACGATCATGGTGCATTCGACGACGCATCTTGGGAATCAGCATCTCTACAAGAAGCTGCCTTATGACGTGCTGCGCGACTTCGCGCCGGTGGGCACGCTGGCGGCACAACCTGGCGCGTTGGCGATTCATCCATCGCTACCGGCAAGATCGGTGAAGGAATTTATTGCGCTGGCGAAAGCGAGGCCGCGGCAGATCAATTATTCGTCGTCGGGCAACGGCAGTGCGCCACATTTGTCGATGGCGCTGCTGGTCTCTATGACCGGTATTGAGCTGGTACATGTGCCGTACAAGGGCGGGGCGATGCAGGTGACCGCGTTGGTGGGCGGTGAATCCCAGGCGTCGCTGGCGACGGTGTCAACGGTGATTGCACACTTGAAATCCGGGCGGCTGCGCGCGTTGGGCGTGTCTTCGGCAAGACGCAGTGCGATACTGCCGGACGTACCGACCATTGCAGAGGCGGGCGTACCCGGCTATGAAATGAGCCCCTGGATCGGAGTATATGCGCCCGCGAATACGCCCAGACCCATTATCGAAAAACTGAATGCCGAATCGAACCGTGCGCTGAAGCACCCCGATATCGCTGCCAGTCTCACCAGTCAGGTGCTGGATCCGTTGCCCTCCACGCCGGAGGAGTTTGCGCAGCGTATTAAAGTGGATTTTGAAAAATACGGCAAACTGATTCGGGCGGCCGCTGTCAAAGTGGATTGAGGCGCTGTGAACGGGTGAACAGGTGGGCGAGCTAACAGGTTAACGGGCAAAGGCGGGCGATGAAATTTACGATGCGGATGGTGGCTGGAGCAGCTGGATCAATCTTGGCGTTGAGTGCGGGGTTTGCGGCTGCACAAAACTATCCGGCGCGTCCGGTACGCGTGGTGGTGCCATGGCCGCCGGGCGGCGCCAACGACATTGTCGGGCGAATTGTCGCGCAGCGGCTGGGCGATCAAACCGGACAGCAATTCGTGATCGACAATCGCGGCGGCGCCAATGGCAACATTGGCGCCGATCTGGTGGCCAAAGCGCCGGCGGATGGCTACACGCTGATGGTGCACTCGGCGGCGCATGTCACCAATCCGCACATGTACAAAAAGCTGCCGTATGACACACTGAAGGATTTCACTGGCGTCACCACGCTTGCCGTGCAACTGGGCATGCTGGTGGTGCATCCATCGCTGCCGGCGAAAACGGTGAAGGAATATATTGCGCTGGCCCGCGCGCAGCCGGGCAAAATTGTCTATGGCAGCTCCGGCAGCGGCAGCTTTGTGCACTTGGGCATGGCGCTGCTGAATTCCATGAGCAACACGCAGATGGTGCATGTGCCGTTCAAGGGCGGCGGGCCGGCGGTGGTGGCGCTGGCGTCGGGCGAAATTCAGGCAATGACAGCCACCATCGGCTCCGTGATTCCACACTTGCCCGGCGGCCGCCTGCGTGCGCTGGGTGTGACCTCGGCCACGCGCATGAAGCAGTTTCCCGACGTACCTGCCATCGCGGAAGGTTTGCCCGGCTACGAATTCGCGGCCTGGATCGGCGCGTTCGTGGCGTCAGCCACGCCCAAGCCGATCGTCGAGCGCCTGAATGCGG
This sequence comes from Betaproteobacteria bacterium, assembly GCA_900299145.1. Classification (GTDB taxonomy): domain Bacteria; phylum Pseudomonadota; class Gammaproteobacteria; order Burkholderiales; family SG8-41; genus UBA5216. The sequence goes on from OMIN01000090.1 coordinate 4,950, forward strand.
AAATGAAAAAAGCGTTGGATAACCCGGAAGTGGTCAAGGTGATGAGTGGCCAGACACTGGACCCGATGTATCTCACCAGCGAGCAATTTGCCGCGCGCCTGAAGGCGGACTTCGATAAGTATGAAAAACTGGTGAAAATGACAGGCGTTACAGCCAATTAACGCCTAAAAAATAAATAAAAACAAATAGTTATGTAAATTTGGCGGTGAGGTGCGGCGCTGCGTGGTAACTATTCGCCGCACCTGCCGCCGGGCGTACTGCCCAACTGCACAACCGCACGATCAACCCGGCGCGTGATCCTGCCGCCAGCCGTAGGTAATCGCCCAGTTCGAGCCTTCGCCTTCGATGCACACCATCGTGCCGTTGCCGGGCTTGAACTCGAAGACCTTGTTTTTCTCGTTGCCGCATACGAGTTGGGAGGCAGAACGCAGCAGGTAATCGACATGGCCGCACATCATGATGTCGCCTTTGGACGCAGCGATATCCGCCATGAACGGCGCGATGGGATCACCGGTGTTGATGGGGTAGGCGGTCTGCGCAACTTTGTCCGATGCACCGAGCTTCGCCGCAACGTGTATCGCGGTGTCGATGGTCCATTGCTTGTCGCTGTGCAGAATGCGCACGGGCGCCGCGCCAAGCGTTTTCAGGCGTGTGCCGACGCGGTCAGCCTGATCGCGGCCCATGGCGCTGATGTGACGCTGTGGGTCTTTTTCCTTCGGTAACGCGTCGGCGTGGTGTACGAGATAGACTTTCATGAGTGGGGGCCTTGGCTGAGTGGGTCTAGTAACCGCCTTTGTCCGGCGCGCCCACCGGATTTGCCGGCGTCCAGCCCGTCAGGCGTCCGATTTCAGCCTTGAAGAAATTGGCCATGCCGCTGCGGTCGGTGCCGAGCATAACCATCTGAAATCCCTGATCAATAAAGCGCTGGGTGAATTTCGAGCTGGCGGTGTGCACGCCGCCGATTTTCTTGTGGCGCTTGCAGCTTTCGAGGATTTTTGTGACGGTAGCGACATGGATCGGCTCGTCGTTGTCCATCACCGGCGGCAGGCCGAGTGACAGCGCGAGATCGGTTGGCCCAATGTAAGCGGCATCGACCCCCGGCGTGGAAATGATCTCATCCATTTTCTCGATGCCTTCGGGCGTTTCGATCATCACCACGCAGGCCACTTCATCGTTGGCGTATTTCTGATAATCGGCGCCCGCGTATTGCATCACGCGGTTCGGGCCGTTGCTGCGCATGCCCACCGGCGGATAGCGGCAGGCGGCCACCGCACGCTCGGCTTCGGCGCGGTTGCTTACCATCGGCACAATCACGCCATAGGCGCCGGCATCCAGCACCTTCATGATGACGGATGGCTCGTTCCATGGCACGCGCACAAATGGCACGCAGTTGGTGGTGGATATCGCCGTCAGCATCGGCACCACGTCGGAGTAATCAATGCAGCCGTGCTGCATGTCCACGCACAGCCAGTCAAAACCGGCATGTGCCATGACTTCGGCAGGAAAGCAGTGAGGAATGGACAACCAGCCTCCGATGGGCGGTTTGCCTTCACGCCAGAGTTTTTTGACACGGTTAAAGCGCATTTGGGGTTTCTCCCTGTTGTTGGGTTGGAGGTATTTCGGGCCGTCCGATTGTAAACCCGAAGCGGCGGCGGGGCAGGTGGGGTGTTTTCGGGCAGATTTCTGATTCTGCATGGAAATTGTAGTTTGAAAAAAATAGCGTTAAAACAGATACTTAGGAAATTTCTCCGCAATCGAGTGTTGAATTCAAAAAAGTGCTTGACATATATAACTAAATAGTTAATTATATCGATATGAACAAAGACTACATGCGAGCCATCCCCAGCGAGTGGCGCAATATTTCCAAGGTGTTTACCGCCTTGGGTGACGAGCACCGGCAGCGAATATTGCTGACGTTCGAGCCGGGCGAGCGGCTGAATGTGGGGCAGATCGCAGACGTGTCGACACTGTCGCGCTCGGCGGTATCGCATCATCTGAAAATTCTGCGCGAAGCTGGCGTGCTGGACAGTGTGAAAGAAGGGAAGGAAGTGTATTTCTGGATCGCCAAGGCGTTTTTGATAGACGCCATGGAGATCGTGTTGGGGCATATCCGAAAGCATGTTTGAGACCCCTTGATCGAACCTTTTCAAAAAATTTTATCCTATATAACCAAATAATTAGTTATATCGTTTTGTAAATTAGTGCCAAACCGTAGTTCAACTGACGTCTCTCAAAAAGGAGCAGCAACCATGAAATTGAAATCCAAGATCATTGCGATAACCCTGACCCTGACCACGCTGATGAGCGCCACCGCGATGGCAGCCAATACCGAGGGCAGCACGGCCAGTATGCGCGCCTCGGAAAATCTCTCCACGGCGTCTGGCGTCATCGTCGCGGGCACCGGCAGCCTGCTGGTGGCGAGCGGCGAACTGCTGGTAGTGGGCATCGAGCAGACCGGCAAAGGTGTATCGGTAATAGTGAAAGGCGTCGGGCAGGCTAGCGCCGAAGCCGTTACGCTGCTAGTGGATGGCGTGGCGGCCAGCGCACTGCTGGTGGGCAACGTGATTCAGGCTTCGGCCACGGCGGCGGGCACGGTGCTGATGGCGGCGGGCAAGGCGGTGGCCTTCATTCCGAATGAAATCGGCCGTTCGCTGATTCATCAATCGAACTACAGCCGCTAGGGAGAGCCGACATGCGCATTCCCCGCTCCCTGAAAACGCTGCTGGCGGTTTGTGTTGTCGCCACTGCGGCCGCCGGGTTGAACAACCCCGCCCACGCCGGCCGCAGTTGCGTGGAATACAAACCTGATGCCGTGACCGTGCAAAAGGCCCTGACGTTGGCGCTGCACACGCGCGAGGCGCTGGAAGCGAGCGGCGCACAAATCGCGCTGGTCGGGCGCGTGGGCCGCGATATGTCGAAACAGGGGCTGCGTTATTCGCACATGGCTTTCGCGCTGCGCGATCATCCGAAAGGCCGCTGGCATTTGTCGCATATGCTGAACCAGTGTGCCACGGCGGAATCGTCGCTCTACGACGAAGGGCTGGGCAATTTTTTCCTCGACGATGTGTTTGAATTTGAATCCATTGTCGTGGTGCCCACCCAAGCGTTGCAAGCCCGTCTGCTGGCGGTGGCGAACGGCACGTTACCGCTGCAACTGCATCAAAAGAGCTACAGCCTGATCGCACATCCGTATTCGGCGCGGCACCAGAACTCCAACCAGTGGGTGTTGGAGCAAATCGCTGCCGCCCTGGCGCCGCAAGGCGCGGTTACCAACCGCGCGCAGGCTCAGCAGGTGCTGCGGGAGCGTGGGTTTTTGCCGAGTGAAATCCGCATCGCCCCGTTCGAACGTATCGGCGCGCGCCTCTTCGCCGCCAATGTGTACTTCAATGACCACTCCAACGATGAGATGCAGGCCGGGCTGTATCAGGCCGTGACGGTCGAATCGGTGATCCGCTTTCTTGAGCAATCGCGCGACGCTATTGCGCAAACCCAGGTGGTGAAATTGCCATGAACCAAGCATTATTGGTGTATCGTTTTGCCACGGCGTTTCAGGGAGCCATAAAAATGTTGCTAAAACGAAGCTGCGCCGCCGTATTCGCAGCCGCCGCAGCCGGTGTGTTGTTTTGCGGGAGTGTCGCACGTGGCGAGACTACCCCGCAGAACACGCCCGCACCCATTTCCGCATTAGGCTTGTATCCGGGCAGCGCTTTTCGTCCGGTTAAGGTCGTCAATGCCGCGTGTGAAAGCTGCACCACGCCCAAACAGGCGCTCTGGTATTTTCCGGGTGAATGGCTGGCGGTGCCGTCGAATGGTGTGCCGGTTGCAGGCTTTACGCCGGAGCTCGCGCCACAAGCGGACGTGCGCCAGTGGTATGCCAGCGCAACGCCGGATGACTTGCGCGCGCGGCCGCCCCTGCTGTGGCTGGGCGCGGCGCAGAGCGTGCACGATGTCAACCTGACCACGGACGGCCAACTGCGTTTCGCGGACGGCCGCCAGATGCTGTTCAGCGTGGTCGACAAAATCAACACCAATCTGTCGTACTACGATGCCGCCAGTAAAACCTATTTTCAGCAACGCCCGTTGCGCATGCGTGGCGAACAGCGCGGCGAAACTTTTGTCGCGCGCACCATCTGGCCGCAGGATTGGACAATACAGGAAGCGGGCATGAGCGTACAACGGCTGCTGCCGGGTGAATCGCTGTTGGGCCTGGTGCGCAAGTACGCGAACGCGCGCGACGAGCGGTTTGAAACGCGGCTATTGTGGGAGAAAAATGGCACGAAACAAACTGAAAATGGCAAGGAAAAAGCTGCTGCGCAACTGCGCGACTGGAACGGCCACGCCGCCATCGGCATTATTTTGAATGGCGCGCAAGGCGACGACGACGAGGCGCACGGCGGGCACTTTGCCATCGCCACCGGCCGGCTCGGCAAGGGCAATGAGATGGCGGACTGGATCGTCAACAACTTTTACAACCTCGGTTCGTACAGCGAAAAAGGCATCGTCGCGTCGATGCTGCCGATGGATAACTACATGACGGATCTGAATAGCGGCCAGTCGTGGTACCGACCGTCGTATATGCTGGTGGCGGTGCTGAAAAAAGACCGTGCGGCGTACGCCTATCAGGCAGCGATTTCGAGGGTGTATCACCACTTCTACCGGCAGGATTTCAAATACCGGCACGCCAGCAACAATTGCGCGGGCATCAGCATTGATACACTGCGCACGCTGGGCTGGCCGATACCGTCGCAAGGGCCGACCAGCCGCACCAAGGCCGTCATCGGCTATCCGTTCAAAGCGCTTACCGAGCTGAGTTTTACCAGCGGCAAGGAAGCATACGACTACATGATTGAGGAACAGAGCCGTCTGTATCCGGCCGCCGCCTATGATGCCGTGGGCCGCGACTTGTTGCGCATCGCCAGTGGCAAAAGTGCAGCGCCGTCCGATGCCAAAGCGCTCGAAACCTTTTTGCGTGAAGACCTGGAGGCGCTGGTGTTTGTGCGCCTGCCGCAGATTCCATCGAGCCGCGAGTTCGGCACGTATCCGGTGGCCTCCATCGACGAATACATGAAGCGCGCGCCGGAAGACAAGGCGCTGTGGAAAATCGTGCCGGTGGAGCCGAGACGCTTTCCGGCGGAATTGCTGGCGGCGGATACCAGACCGGAATTCGAGATGCCTGCCTGGGCGCCCGCAGCCGCCGGGTTTGCGCTGATCGGCGCGCTGGGATGGCGCAGGCGCGTGCGCCAGCAGCGCCGCGAGCATGAAGCAAGACGTAGATAAAAAAAGTCAATTAAAACATATACTTACGATAAATTGTCCGTATAGCCGAGGGCTTTCATGTCCCAATCCAACCAGTTTGATTTGCTGAAACAGCGCCGCTTCGGGCCGTTTTTTGGCGTGCAGTTTTTGGGCGCGTTCAACGACAACGTATACAAGAACGCGCTGGTGATACTGCTTACGTTTCAGGCGGCGAGCGTTAGCACCATGAGCCCGGGTCTGCTGGTGAACCTGTGCGCGGGACTGTTCATTCTGCCATTTTTTCTGTTCTCGGCGACGGCAGGGCAGCTGGCTGACAAGTACGAAAAGGCGATGCTCACGCGGTGGGTGAAAATCTTCGAAATCGTCATCATGATCGTCGGCGCGATGGGATTTTATTTTCTGAACCTCGTGCTTTTGTTTGCTGCGCTGTTCATGATGGGCATGCATTCGACGATGTTTGGCCCGGTTAAATACGCGTATCTGCCGCAGCATCTGAAGAAGGAAGAACTGGTCGGCGGAAACGGCTTGATAGACGCAGGCACCTTCATCGCCATTTTGCTCGGTACCATCCTCGGAGGCACGCTGGTGGGCATGAAGCCATCGGGCACGATGTGGGTGTCGGCAACGGCCGTCGCCATTGCGGTGGCGGGGTACTGCATCAGCCGCGGTGTGCCGCTGTCGCCCGCGCCGTCACCAGAACTGAAAATCAACTGGAACCCGGTGACGGAAACCTGGGCCAACTTCAGGTTTTTGCGCACCAACCGCACGGTGTTTCTGTCGATCTTGGGCATTTCGTGGTTCTGGTTTTATGGCGCCATGTTCCTGAGCCAGTTTCCGAATTACACCAAGGACGTGCTGGGCGGCGGCGAGCACGTGGTGACGTTGCTGCTGGCTGTGTTCAGTGTAGGCATCGGCGCGGGTTCATTGCTGTGCGAGAAATTGTCGGGCCACAAAATTGAAATCGGCCTGGTGCCCTTTGGTTCCATTGGTCTTACGATTTTCGCCGTAGACCTTTTCTTTGCGTCGCCGGTGTCGCATGCCACGAGCCTTGGCGTAGCGGCGTTTTTGCAACAGGCCGGCAGTTGGCGCGTGCTGTTTGACTTACTGATGATCGGTGTCTTTGGCGGTTTCTACATTGTGCCGCTTTATGCGCTGATCCAGAGCCGCAGCGAGCCGAGCCACCAGTCGCGCGTGATCGCCGGCAACAACATCATGAACGCGTTTTTCATGGTCATCGCGGCGGGTGTGGCGATCCTTGGTTTGAGTTCTGGCATGACCATTCCGCAGTTGTTTCTGCTAACAGGCGTGCTCAATCTGCTGGTGGCAATTTACATCTACACGCTGGTGCCGGAATTCCTGATGCGTTTTCTGGTGTGGCTGCTGATTCATTCGATTTACCGGCTCGAGAAGAAAGGGATCGAAAACATTCCTGAAGAAGGGCCGGCCATGCTGGTGGCCAACCACGTGACGTATGTTGATGCTCTGGTGATCGCGGCGGCGTGCCCGCGGCCAACGCGCTATGTGATGGATCACCGGATATTCAAAGCGCCGCTGCTGGGTTTTTTGTTCAATGCCACGCGTTCCATACCGATAGCACCGGCTAAGGAAGACCCTGTACTTTTGGAAAAGGCCTACGACGACATTGCCAAGGGGCTGGCTGATGGGGATCTCATCTGCATTTTTCCGGAAGGCGGGCTGACGCGCGACGGTGAAATGCAGCCGTTTCGTAATGGCATCAAGCGCATCATCGATCGTACGCCAGTGCCGGTGGTGCCAATCGCGCTGCGCGGTTTGTGGGACAGTTTTTTCGGCCGGCAGGGTGGCGCATTGACGTCGCGGCTGTTCCGGCTGGGCCTGTTTGGCAAGATCGGCATGACGGTGGGTGAGCCGGTGCCCGCACTGGCGGTGACGCCCGAAGGCTTACAGCAGGCCGTCGCCGCCATGCGCGGCAATGAAAAATAATTAATTAAAACAAACACATAGGAGATTGCCATGTGGTTTGTTGGTCTGCTGGTGGGTGCGGTCATAGGCGGCATTGGCGACGGTGGCGGCGTTGTGATTGGCGGCATTGTTGGCGTCCTTCTCGGTGCGGTTATTGGTTCGAAGCTGAAACGCGATGCGGCTGCAGATGCGCGGATGGCATCGCTGGAAGGCGAGCTCAAGCAATTGAGCGAGCGTGTTGATACGCTGAAATCGGCGTTGAACGTGGCGCTGGAAGGCGGCGCGCGGGTTGCCACGGTGCAGCCCGCGGAAATGCCGGTGGCTCCCCCTGTGCCTGAAGTACCTGTTTCGCAACCTGCCGGGCAGGCGTTGAATACGGTAAGGACGGCCGCCGACCCGGCGCTGCCGGAAGCGGAAACAGGATGGGCAGCAGATGCGCACGCCGCGTCTTCCGCGCCGCTGGAACCGGTGCAGCCCGAACAGCCGCCACAACCGGCCCAGCCGCGCGAGCCTTCGGCGATCTGGAATTTTTTCTTCGGCGGCAACACGCTGGTGCGCGTGGGCATCATGGTGCTCTTCGTGGGCGTGGCGTTTTTGTTGAAGTACGCCACTGACCGCGGCTTCGTTCCCATTGAATTACGGCTGGCGGGCGTGGCGGCGGGCGGCATTGCGCTGCTGGTGCTGGGCTGGCGGCTGCGCTTCAAGCGAACGGGTTACGCATTGATGCTGCAGGGCGGCGGCATCGGGATTCTGTATCTCACGGTGTTCGCGGGATTGAGGCTCTATGGTCTGATACCCGCGCCGTTGGCGTTTGTGCTGCTGGCGGGGATGGCGTTTTTTTCGGCGCTGCTGGCGATTGTGCAGGATTCCAAGGCACTGGCGATTACCGGCGCCACTGGCGGCTTTCTTGCGCCAATTCTGGCTTCCACCGGTGGTGGCAGCCACGTCGCGCTGTTCAGTTTCTACGCGGTGCTGAACGCGGGCATTCTGTTCATTGCCTGGCACAAGGCGTGGCGTGAGCTGAATCTCGTCGGCTTCGCGTTCACGGCGTTGATTGGCCTGGCATGGGGCGCGCGGAGTTACCAGCCGGAACTTTTCGCTAGCGTTGAGCCGTTTCTGATTCTGTTCCTGTTGATGTATGTGGCGATTGCGGTGCTGTTTGCCTTGCGCCAAGCGCCCAGGCTCACGCACTACGTGGACGGCACTATCGTATTCGGCGTGCCGCTGGTGGCCTTCGGCATGCAGGCAGCGATGTTGAAACATACCGAATTTGGCGCGGCGTTCAGTGCGCTGGCACTGGCGGCGTTTTATCTGATGCTGGCGAATGCGTTGTACGCCAGACAACGCGACTCATTGCGTTTGCTGGTGGAGTCTTTCCTTGCGCTGGGCGTGGGCTTTGCGACGCTGGCGGTGCCGCTGGCACTGGATGCCCGCTGGACCTCAGCGGTGTGGGCTGTGGAGGGGGCGGCGATTGTGTGGGTGGGCGTGCGGCAGAATCGGCGCCTCGCGCGGGCGTTTGGCATGTTCCTGCAGATTGCGGCGGGCTTCGCGTTTTTGTCGCAATCTGGCCGCCATGCCATGCCGGAGAACGTGTTACCGCTGCTCAACGCAGATTATCTCGGCTGCGTGATGATCAGCTTGGCGGCGTTGTTTATCGATGGCTATGCCGAGCGGCGGCACGACAGCGTGGGTGAAAACGAACGCGTGATTTCCCGCGCGCTGTTTGTGTGGGGTGCGGTTTGGTGGTTTGCTGGCGGTGTGATGGAGATTGAGCGGGTTCTGACAGGCGGGGCGCAATGGCAGGGCGATTTGATGTTCTTTGCACTGTCGTGCGCAGCGTTTGCGGCGCTGTGGCGGCGGCTCGATTGGCGCATGGCGTGCTACGCCGCGTTGGTGTTGCTGCCGCTGATGGCGGTCACGCTGTGCGCAAGCGCGTTGGATGCTCTGCTGGGTTTTTCGGTCAACCGGCTGCGGCACCCCTTTGCATATCACGGATACGCGGCGTGGCTCGCGGCATTCGTAGTGCATTTGTGGATTCTGAAATTGCACGAAATCGCGGAATACGAGAACGCCCGCTGGCTGGCGTGGTGGCATGCAGCGGGCTTTTGGGTGTTTGCGGTCGTGACGTCGTGGGAGGTCGGTTGGCAGATCGACCACTTCGTTGCAGGGCGGCATGTGTGGCCGTACGTCGCTTGGGCCATTGTGCCGGCGCTATTGCTGGCGGCACTTAACACGCGCCGCGTGCGCGAACTTTGGCCGGTGCGGGCGCATCTGCCGGCGTATACCGTGCTGGGCGTCGCACCGTTGCTGGTTTATTTGCCGGGCTGGGCGGTGATTTCCAACTTTCTGAGCGATGGCAATCCGGCGCCGCTACCGTATGTGCCTTTGGTGAATCCGCTGGATCTTGCGCAAGCCGGTGCAATGCTGGCGGTGGCTGCGTGGTATCTGGGGGCACGGCGGCATGCGCTGCCCGGCATGAAGTTACCGTCAGACAAAACGGCGTGGGCGTTGCTGGGTGGCGTGCTGTTCATTGCGCTCAACGGCGTGCTGTTGCGCACGCTGCATTTCTACGCGGGCGTGCCGTTTGTGTTCAGCGTGATGATGAGTTCGACGCTGGTACAGGCATCGTTCTCGCTATTCTGGAGTTTGCTGGCGTTGGGCGCGATGTTCTTTGCCACGAAACGCGGTGTGAGAGCCTTGTGGTTTACCGGTGCGGCGCTGTTGGCGGTGGTGATTGTCAAACTGGTGTTGGTGGACCTATCGAACACCGGCACGGTAGAACGTATTGTGTCGTTTATTGGTGTGGGTCTCTTTTGCGTGGTGATCGGCTATTTCGCGCCGGTTCCGCCGAAGTTGCCACAGGCTGGCCTGGAGAAAACATCATGAAAGTATCTGTTTTTATTGGATTTTTTCTGGCGGGATGGATGGCGGCCACCGTGCATGCTGCGGAGAAGCCGACGGACTACGCCTATGGGCTGACAATCGAGGCAAGCGGCAGCGAGGCGTTATACGAAGTGACGCTGCCGGCGGTAGTCTATGAAGGCGTAACGCGTCGCGATCTGGGCGATGTGCGCGTGTTCAACGGCGCGGGCGAGGTCGTGCCGCACGCGTGGCGGCCACGGCGTTCGGAAAAAGCCGAGGCGGGGGCGCGAGTACCGCTGACATTGTTTCCACTGAAGGCGGCAAGTGGGGCGGATCTGGAGGGACTTTCCATCAATGTGACGCGCGGCGCCAACGGCAAGTTGGGTTCGGTCAGCGTCAGCGTCGATGGAAATTCCGGCAGCGGCAAAGCTGGCCTCGAGACCATGGCCTATCTGATCGACCTGAGCGCGCAGGAGCGTGCCTTGCGTGCCGTCGAACTGGAATGGAAGCCGGCGGAAGGTTTCAGCGGCAAACTGCGCGTGGACGCGAGCGATGACCTTGCGAGCTGGCGTTCGCTGGTGAGCGCGGCGCCGCTGATGAATCTGGAAGTTAGCGGGCAGCGATTGCAGCAAAAGCGCGTGGAGTTGCCGCATCAAAGAGCCAAGTATTTGCGCCTTGCATGGGTGCGTGAAGAACGAGTTGCTGCGCCAGAGATCACTTCGGCGAGTGGCGAACTGGCGGAAAAATTTGTCGAGGCCACGCGCGAGTGGCGCAAATTCAGCGCCACCAAGGGTGAAAAAGAGAACGATTATGTATTTGATTTAAAAGGACAAATACCCATTGATCGCCTGCGGCTGGATTTGCCGCAAGCCAACACCATCGCGCAGATCGAAGTGCTGACGCGTGACAAGGATGATAGGCCGTGGCGCAGTGTAGCGCGTGGCGTGGCGTATCGGTTGAATCAGGATGGCGGTGAAGTGCAGAGCCCTGACATACCACTGGTGTTGACGGGCGAACGCTGGCTGATGGTTCGCGTGGACCGGCGCGGTGGCGGTATCGGCGGCGGAATGCCTGTTCTGAACGCAGGCTGGGTGCCGCATCAACTGGTGTTCGCGGCGCGGGGCGGGCCGCCCTTTACGTTGGCTTATGGCAACGCGGCAAATGCACCCAATCCGTCAAATGCGGGCCGCCGCGGCGCGCAAGCAGACTCGTCCTCCGGTGCGATTCCTATCGAATCGCTGATACCTGGCTATCGTGATGACGGCGGCGCGAACGTTCGCACGGCGAAAACCAGCGCGCAACGAACAGTGAGCGTCCAAACCGCCACTTCATCCGCACAAAAGGAACTGGGCGGCCAGACGCGCCTGCAGGAACAAATCGACTGGAAGCGCTGGAGTTTGTGGGGCGTGCTGGGACTGGGCGTGCTCGCGCTGGGGGGGATGGCTTGGCGGATGGTGAGGCAGTTGGGTAACAAACGGTAGACTCAGCGCCTTGAAGGAGGCATGCGCGGAGCTTATCGGCTGTTGCGAAATAAAGTCAGATGCTTCAGCGTCGCTTGATTGCAAGGAATGATAAGCCCGGCGTAAAGTATTTCACTAATGCTGCCGGGATCCATCTCATGAGCAACCTGGTGCTTCTCATTTCACCTTGTACAAGTTGCGGATCTCGTCGCGCCTTGCGTACTGAATCCACGTCCGTGGGAATGTAATGCGCTGGAAATCTCATTTCCGGTGTTGCCCAATAGGAAATGCAGTTTTCGAACCCCGCATCGTGCAGCATCGTCTTTAAGGCGTCGTGAGAATAGAGTTGTCCGGGCGAGCGGGCGTGGCCGCGACGCCGTAAAAGGAGATTTGCGATGCCGCGCGGTAGAGCGCTGCCAAATGGCATATTGCAGTAATGCTCGTCGGTTTTTCCGAGGACGTACTTCAGGGCGAACCGATTCTTTGTTGCAAGGTACAGGGCGCCGCCAGGTTTGAGTACACGGCGCATTTCAGCCAGAAGGCGTTTTTGAACATTCAGGTGCGACTCGTCTACGCAACGGGCTGCACACCATTCGAAAACAAGATTTAGCACCACCAGATCAAAAGACGAGTCAGCGTAAGGCAGGCGGCAGTCGTCACCGCCAACCGCCATCTGAACATTGGTCAGACCTTCCTGCCGGCAGCGTTCGGCCGTGAACTCGGCTTGGCCGGCCACAACTTCGAGGCCACATACAGATCTCGCCTGACGTGCCAGTACCGTAGTGAATTGCCCTAAACCTGTTCCAATTTCAAGTACTCTTGATTCGCGCGTCAAAGGCAGGATGCTGACAAACAAGGCGCGTTTGGGGTCGGTCACATAGCTGATAAACCCGGGGTCATTTTGATTCTGTTCTTGCAACGCCGAGAGCCAGCCTACCTCACGCGCCCGATTGTTCAACTGCCGAAGACTAGATTCGCCCTCGGCAGTCTCGGCAGCGGAATATCGCAGGAACTGCGGGATGCCGGCTCGTAACGGATATACTGTCTGACCATTGGCCGCTTGCAATGCGTCGTTGATAAGCTGTAAAGGCAGGCGTGTCTGTGGGCACACATACGACGGAAACAAATCCGCCTGCGCGGGACGGGGAACAGAATTGAGAGGGTTCAATTTACGGCACCTTGAATTGTGAGGTAACAGGAATTGGTCATTTGGGAAAAACGGTCCAGCGGAAAATGTCCGAGATTGTTTGCAATATGGCCGAGCGCCGCCAGCACATAGGAAACGGCATCAATTGTTTCGCATTGCAATACGCGGCAATGGCGCACTACTTCTGTTTGTAGCCTGCTGCTGCTCAGTTGGAAGGATAGGGAAAAGCGAACCAGATCGAAAATCGGATACCCTTCAATTTCAGAGCCTCCCCAATCAATAACGGTAAAACGACTACGCCATGGGTTCATCTGTCGAGTATGTTCTGCCTTTGTGCAGTTTGTCGATGGTGACTGCGAAATCCTGCCGGAATGGATAGTCAGAGCACGGGATTTTCTGCATAAGCATCAAGATGTGGGCGTTGCTTCTGGCCGTTTGCGCGAACGCTTTCCCGACCGCTCTATCTACAATATGTTGTGTGACAACGAGTGGAATTCGCAGGTTGGCGAGGCGAGATACTGTGGTGGGATTGCAATGGTTCGAGTAGATGCCTTTAAGCGAGTTGGCGGCTTCAAATCCGACTTAATCGCAGGCGAGGAGCCGGAGCTGTGCGTTCGATTGCGTGCTAGTGGCTGGCGTATCTGGCGACTAGATGCGGAAATGGCGTTGCATGATGCGGCAATGCTTCGCTTTGGGCAGTGGTGGCGGCGCGCAATACGGGGCGGCTACGCATTTGCCGAAGGCGCGGCGCTGCACGGCGCTCCCCCCGAGCGGCATTGGGTGCGCGAGTCACGTAGTGCCCGGCTATGGGGAGGTTTTTTGCCACTGACCGTTGTCGTCGCATTGCTGATATGGGGGGTGCCGGGGCTGTTTTTGGTGCTGATCTATCCGTTGCAGGTTGTTCGCCTTGGATTGCGTGGCATTAGATCACCGCGCGAGAACTGGTGGTGCGCATTTTTCATGGTACTGGGCAAATTTCCTGAAATGATTGGGCAACTGCGGTTCGTTTTTAACCAGGGTTTGGGCAGGGTTGCCCGCATCATTGAATATAAGTGAGTGGCTCGAAGCGTAACAATGGCAATCAGGATATGAAGGAATTTAAAGTCGCGTACTTGATAAATCTGTACCCCAAGGTAAGCCACAGCTTTATCCGGCGAGAAATTTTGGCGCTTGAGCGCATGGGAGTCCAGGTCGAACGTATTGCATTGCGTGGCTGGGATGATCTGCTAGTGGATCAGGAGGATCTGCGTGAACGCCAGCTAACGCGCTATGTCTTGCAGGCTGGCGCAGGTACATTGATTGGCGCAGTGATTCGATTGATGGTGACTGTGCCAGTACGCTTTTTCGCCGCGCTCGCGCTCGCGGTTCGAATGGGCAGGCGTGCGGATCGGTCAATTCTCTATCATTTGGCTTATCTGGCAGAGGCATGCCGCGTGGTGACGTGGTTGAAGTCGTTCGGTGCGGCGCATATTCACGCACATTTCGGCACGAACCCCGCAGAAATTGTCATGCTGGCCCGTGTGCTGGGCGGGCCACCATACAGTTTTACGGTTCATGGCCCCGAGGAGTTTGATAAACCCCAGTTTTTGGGTATGGGGGAAAAAATTCGCCGGGCTGCATTTGTAGTGGCGATTAGCTCCTATGGTCGCAGTCAGCTTTTTCGTTGGGTTGAACAGCTGCACTGGTCGAAAATCAAAGTCGTTCATTGTGGGCTGGAAAGCAGATTTCACTCAGTGGCGCCACTACCGTTACCTGCGGCGCGGCGATTGGTCTGTGTCGGGCGATTATGCGAGCAAAAAGGCCAGTTGCTTTTGGTTGAGGCCGTGGCCAAAATAGTTAGCCAAGGGACGGATCTGGAGCTTGTGTTAGCTGGTGACGGCGAAATGCGTAGTGAAATCGAATCGCTGATTGCAAAACACCAGCTGCAAGCCGTTGTTCGTATCACTGGCTGGATCAGTGCTGAACGAGTTCGCGATGAGATCCTCGCAGCACGTGCGTTGATACTGACCAGTTTTGCCGAAGGGCTGCCTGTGGTCATCATGGAGGCAATGGCGCTTCGGCGGCCTGTTCTGACGACCTACGTGGCGGGCATACCGGAATTGGTTATCCCGGGACAAAATGGCTGGTTGTTCCCCGCAGGCGATATTGAAGCAATCGTAGCCGCGATACGTGACTTTTTGCCACGCACTGATGACCAGTTGCGGGTCATGGGGGAAGCTGCTCGTGCCCGGGTGATTGAGCGGCATTCGGTAGATGTCGAGGCGTCGAAGCTGCTTGAATATTTTGAGCAAAGTGCGCTGAGGGATAGAAAAATGAAAGGGGATGTTGTCCGTTATGGTGGTTGAGATTTTATTGGGCGGTTTGGCACTGCTGTTGCTGGTGCCTGCACTGGTGCTGTTGATACAAGTGCTAATGGCCCTGCGCGAGCACGTTCCGCGTGCGTACCCGAAGGGCGCTAGACCGGCGGTAGCGGTGTTGGTGCCTGCCCATGATGAGTCGCTGGTGATTGCGGATACGTTACGCAGCTTACTGCCTCAGCTCAAGGAGCACGATCGTTTGCTGGTGGTGGCAGACAATTGTACGGACTCAACCGCAGAGATTGCGAGAAAAGAAGGGGCAGAGGTCATAGAGCGCTCGAATCGAGAGCATCGCGGCAAAGGGTACGCACTGGAATTTGGCGTACGGCATCTCGAAAAGGATCCGCCCGAGGTTCTGGTAATCGTGGATGCCGATTGCACCATTGACCGTGGGGTCATCGATCAACTGGCGGAATGCAGCCATGCCACTGGCCTTCCGGTGCAGGCTTTGTATCTGATGCATTCGCCCAAAAACGCAAACTTGAAGGCGCGCGTTGCGGAATTTGCATGGGTAGTCAAGAATCACGTGCGGGCACTCGGTTTTCATCGATTGGGCTTGCCTTGCCAATTGATGGGTACGGGAATGGCGTTTCCGTGGTCTGTTATCCAGAAGACCCATTTAGGAAACGGCAATATCGTTGAAGATCTCAAATTGGGGATTGATTTGGCGCGATCAGGTACACCTGCGCTATTTTGTCCCGATGCGGTTGTTTCCAGCACATTCCCCGGCAATAGCGAGGGAGTTAGCAGCCAGCGAACGCGGTGGGAACACGGACATCTTGGCATCATACTGCATGTCGCGCCGCGATTTATGTGGGATGCGCTTTGTCGGCGCGACGTGAAACAGCTTGCGCTTGCGCTTGATTTATGCGTTCCACCACTCTCGTTGATGGTATTGCTTGCGTTATCAATTTTCGCCTGTAGCGTAATTGTATTCCTGATGTTCGGGCGATTGACGGCTTTGTCGATTTCATCCTTCGTACTGATCGCTATTGCCACGTCGGTCATGGCGGCGTGGATTGGCTATGGGAAGAAGGTGATTACACTCGTAGATCTCGCGTGTGTCCCGTTTTACGTACTTTGGAAGATTCCGCTCTACGTCAAGTTTGTGTTCAGCCGACAGGCGGAATGGGTGCGTTCCAAGCGGGATGAAAGTAAACCGTGACGGATTTTCGCCGAGACGTTTATTGCATACTGGGGCTACTGTTTGACAGAGTGACGATGCAACAGGCGGTCCTCCATTTGCAAGACGCCGCGGGGCAACATAAGCGATGCTTCCTATCCACACCAAATCTGAATTTTGCAGTCGCCTGTCGGTCAGACCCGGCATTTCGTGACTCGGTATTACAGAGTGATCTGGTGATAGCGGATGGCATGCCTTTGGTGTGGATTGCATGGCTGCTGAATATTCCCATTCGCGAACGCGTATCAGGGTCATCTTTGATGGAATCGTTGAGGCAGACAAGTGAACAGCCATTGTCGGTGTATTTTTTCGGCGGCCCGGATGGCGCAGCCAAGGCAGCCTGTGAGCAATTGAACAAGAGCGGCAGCGGGTTGCGAGGCGCCGGGTTTGACTCTCCCGGATTTGGTTCTGTGGAGGAGATGAGCACTCCTGAGACCATCCGGCGCATTAACGAAAGTAGAGCAGATTTTTTGGTGGTAGCCTTGGGCGCCCGGAAAGGGAAGGCATGGATCATGCATAACCGCGACCGACTGCCCCCCCCCTACTTAGCCACCTTGGCGCCGTAGTCAATTTTGTAGCGGGCACAGTCAAGCGTGCGCCTCAATTGCTGCAATGCGTGGGACTGGAATGGCTTTGGCGAATCAAGGAGGAACCCGCCCTTTGGCGCCGGTATGTCGGCGACGGTTTTGCGTTTCTAGGAGTACTGTTTAGCCGGATCATTCCGTACACGTTCTTGGCTCGTGTGGGTCGGCTTGGTAAAGGCGAGTTATCCGATGCCGCTATTGAAGTAAATTTTTTGGTAAGCCAATGTGAAATCCGGTTACAGGGGATCTGGATCTACGAAAATTTGGATTTGCTTCGAGAATGCTTTAACAAGGTCGTTCTGGCAGGAAAGGATGTCCGCTTAGACCTCACCGGAATTCGATATGCCGACAGCGCGTTCATAGCTCTCGTAGTCCTGCTTCATGGACACCAAACGCGGCACGCAAGGCGATTGATCATTTCAAATCCGTCGAGGGCTATTCGGCGAATTATTCGTTATTGTTGTGCTGACTTTCTATTGACTGCGGCCAGCAGTAGATGAGAGTTCGTCCGCACCCTCGGCTAATATCGCTCTCAAGTATGATGCATCGGAATTAAAGATAAGCCGCTGAGTGTAAAATGGTGTGTGAGTACATCTAATTTCGTTTCGGGTGTGCAGTCAGGGGTGTAATTTGAGCGAACAAATCTCGTCCACGGTTCCAGACTGGACGCGTGAATACAAGGCATTCTTTGCCTGGGATCCTGCTCGTTCATTATTGGCCAGTATTCGCGCCTATCAACGCCATTCAGGTGTGGGCGGGCTTGCGAGTTACGTGGCCCGTAAGATCGCCGTCTTGCGTCATCGTTTCTGGAGCGTGGCCACCGGCGCTGATATACCGCTTACAACCCAAATTGGCGGTGGGCTACTTTTGCCACATCCCAATGGAGTCGTCATCCACCCAAAGGCGATCATTGGAGTGAATTGCCTTATTTTTCAACAAGTTACAGTTGGTGCGCGCACAGGAAAAGGTGTGCCAAATATCGGAGGGCATGTCGATATCGGCGCCGGCGCAAAGATTCTTGGCTCCGTAAAGATCGGTGCTCACGTCTGCATTGGCGCAAATGCAGTGGTGCTGCGAGACGTGCCACCCGGCAAAATCGCCATAGGCGTCCCTGCAATCATACTTTCAAGTTCAGATGAGGGCTCTTAGAGCGAGTATCAAAATGTGCTACTTTGCGGCTTGTGGCTTGACAGGCTAAGCACGAACGAGTTTAGAAATCAACGTTTTCCTGGCGCTTATCGAAGTGCGGTTCGTCATTTTGAAATGCGTTCTTGGTTTGCAAGTCCTGCCGAGATAATTCGGTGCTGCATCGGCGAAAGCGCGGAGCAATCCGGACGAGAGAGTTTCGGGCCAAGAACTCAAATGGCAAACAGATCCACAAACTCATGAACCGGCGTTGCTTCCAGCGCCTTTTGATTCTTGCAGAGTTCATAAATCGCCGCCCGCCGTTTCTCGGCAAACTTACGTCCTAGATTGACCCTGAATTTGGCCTCGAGCAGGGGAATGCCATCCTTGCGCCGGCGGCGGTGGCCGATGGGGTATTCCACGGCAACATTGGCGGTTTTGCTGCCGTCCTTGAAAAACACCTGCACGGCATTCGCAATGGAGCGCTTCTTCGGATCAAGGTAATCCCGCGTCCAGGGCTTGTGCTCAACGCATTCCATCTTCGCGCGCAGCGCATCGACACGCGGGTCGCGCGCGACTTCATCTTCGTAGTCAGCGGCGGTGAGATTGCCCTTCATCAGACCGATGGCCGTCATGTACTGGATGCAGTGGTCGCGGTCGGCGGGGTTGGCGAGCGGGCCACTCTTGTCGATGATGCGGATCGCCGACTCGTGTGTCGTAATGACGACTTTCTTGATGTCGTTGATGCGGTGTCCGACTTCCGGATGGAGCTTGACGGCACATTCCACGGCCGTTTGCGCGTGAAACTCTGCCGGGAAGGAAATCTTGAACAACACATTTTCCATTACGTACGAGCCATAGCCTTGCGTGAACTTGAAGGGCTGGCCCTTGAACAGCACATCGTAAAAGCCCCAAGTCTTGGCCGAGAGCGCAACGGGGTAGCCCATCTCGCCGGTGCGTGCCATAAGCGCCAGCCGCACGCCGCGGCTGGTCGCGTCGCCTGCCGCCCACGATTTTCGCGAGCCCGCCTGCGGCGCATGACGATAGGCGCGCAGCGACTGGCCGTCGATCCATGCATTCGATACCGCGTTGACAATTTCGTCGTGGTTAAGGCCCAGCATCGCTGCCGTTACCGCCGTCGTGGCAACTTTGACCAGTACTACGTGATCCAGCCCAACACGATTAAAACTGTTTTCGAGTGCAATAACGCCCTGAATCTCATGCGCCTTGATCATGCCGGTGAGTACGTCGCGCATTGTCAGCGGCTTCTTGCCCTCGGCCACCGCATTGCGGGAAAGCCAATCCGCCATCGCCAGAATGCCGCCGAGGTTGTCGGACGGATGTCCCCATTCCGACGCGAGCCAGGTGTCATTGAAATCCAGCCAGCGAATCATGCAGCCGATGTTGAACGCTGCCATGACCGGATCGAGTTGGTACGACGTGCCGGGCACCTTGGCGCCATTGGGCACAATGGTGCCGGGTACTATGGGGCCCATCAGCTTGGTACAGGCCGGGTAGGTCAGGGCCTCCAGCCCGCAGCCGAGCGTATCCATCAAACACAGGCGAGCGGTGTTGTAGGCTTCCGCGCTTTTGATGCTGTATTTCTGCGCGTAATTGGCGATGTCGGTGATGACTTTGTCGGGTTTGGGGCGGGCGCCCGTGGCGATGTTAGCGGACATAGTTAGATAGTTTAAGTATTTGATTATTATCGATTTTTTATGGGAACAAACTTGGTGTTTTCCGGCCCGGTATAAACCGCCGTTGGCCGGATCAGCTTGTTGTCCACGCGCTGTTCGAGCACGTGAGCTGCCCAGCCGGTGGTGCGGGCGATTACAAAAATGGGCGTGAACATCAGCGTCGGTACGCCGAGGCGGTGGTACGACACAGCGGAAAACCAATCGAGGTTGGCGAACATGTTGTTCTTTTCGCGCTTCATCACGGCTTCAATGCGGTCGGCGATATCCCACATTTTCATGTCGCCGGCGTCCTTGGACAGTTTGCGCGCGACTTCCTTGATGATGCCGTTGCGCGGGTCGCCCACCGTGTACACCGCGTGACCGAAACCGATGATGGTTTCGCGATTGCGCACGCGGTTGATGATGTCCGCTTCAGCTTCGTCCATGGTTTCGTAGCGGTTCATCACTTCAAAGCCGACTTCATTGGCGCCGCCGTGTTTGGGGCCGCGCAACGCGCCGATGCCGCCGGTGATCGCCGAATACATGTCTGCCCCCGTGCCGGCCACCACGCGGCAGGCGAAGGTCGAGGCGTTGAATTCGTGTTCAGCGTAAAGAATCAGCGAGGTGTGCATGGCGCGCACAAAATCTTCACTGGGTTTCTTGCCGTGCAGCAAGTGCAGGAAGTGGCCACCGACGGAATCATCGTCGGTTTCGACTTCTACGCGGCGGCCATTGGTGCTGAAGTGATACCAGTAGAGCAGCATCGAGCCGAAGGACGCCACCAGCCGGTCGGCGATGTCGCGCGCGCCGGGAACATTGTGATCGTCTTTTTCAGGCAGTGCGCAGCCCAGCGCCGAGCAGCCGGTGCGCATCACGTCCATCGGGTGCGAAGCCGCGGGCAGGGCTTCGAGCACGGTTTTCACCGACTGCGGCAGTCCGCGCAGGCCTTGCAGCTTGATTTTGTAGTTGCGCAACTGCGCGGCATTGGGCAGCTTGCCGTGGATCAGCAAATACGCAATTTCTTCAAACTCGCAGGTGTCGGCAAGATCGTTAATGTCATAGCCGCGATAGTGCAGATCGTTGCCGCTTTTGCCCACGGTGCACAGCGCCGTGCTGCCGGCGGCTATGCCGGAAAGCGCCACGCCTTTTTTGGCGCGTACGATGGGGGTGTCGTTACCGCTCATGATGGTTTCCTTTCGTTCGGGATGCTGTTCAGCAGTTCTACAATGAAAAAAGCGGATGCCGTAAAGCTATCCGCTTTTTTCAATTAAAACAAATACTTAACCTAATTTAACCCAAAAGGTGCTTGATTGCGTCGCGTTCTTCCTGTAGCTCTTTCAAGGTTGCCTGCATGCGGCCGCGGCTGAAATCGCTGACGTCAATGCCTTTGACGATTTCGAATTTGCCGCCTTTGCAGGTGACCGGATAGCCATACATTACGCCCTCGGGGATGCCGTAGCTGCCGTCGGAGGGAATGCCCATGCTGATCCAGTCGCCCTCACGCGTACCGGACACCCAGTCGCGCACATGGTCGATGGCGGCGTTCGCCGCGCTGGCCGCCGACGACAGGCCGCGCGCGTTGATAATGGCGGCGCCACGCTGCTGAATAACCGGAATAAAGGTCTTTTCGAGCCAATTCTGGTCGTTAATCATGGGCCACACTTTCTGGCCATCGGCCTCGGCGCTGAATACGTCGGGATACTGGGTGGCGGAGTGGTTGCCCCACACATGCAGCTTCTTGAGGCTGGAAACCGGCTTGCCGATTTTTTGCGCCACTTGGGAAAGCGAGCGGTTGTGATCCAGACGCATCATCGCGGTGAAGTTGCTGGGCTTTAAACCCGGGGCATTCTTCATTGCAATCAAGCAGTTAGTGTTGGCCGGGTTGCCCACGACCAGCACTTTGACATCGCGGCTGGCATGGTCAGACAGCGCCTTGCCCTGCGGTCCGAAGATTTTGCCATTGGCTTCGAGCAGGTCTTTGCGCTCCATACCGGGGCCGCGCGGGCGTGCGCCGACCAGCAGCGCGACATCGGCATCCTTGAACGCAACGTTCGGATCGGAGGCCGGAATCATGCTATGCAGCAAAGGGAACGCACAGTCGTCAAGCTCCATCATCACACCGGTCAAAGCCTTTTGCGCTTTTTCGTCGGGAATCTCGAGCAGTTGCAGGATCACGGGTTGATCCTTGCCGAGCATTTCTCCGCTGGCGATTCTGAACAGCAGGCTGTAGCCGATTTGGCCAGCTGCGCCGGTCACCGCGACGCGCATGGGTTTTTTCATGGTGGAACTCCTAGATTTCGAGTCGAAAAGTTTGGTGTAAGCCGCGCGTGAGTAAATTGCACTAGTGGTGTCGCGAGAGACTGAATAGCAACGTATAACGCCGCGCGGGAAGGAGCGAGGATAATAGCTAACGCCCCGAACTGGGTCAACTTGCGGCGGCTGACAATGCACCGAAAACAGGCATCGCTGTGACCACTGACGGTCCGTATTGCATAGGGCCAGCGCGTGGAACAGGCGGTCGAAATTGGGCGCGCTCTGCTGTTCCGCAACATGCTGAAAGCTGGTAGAATTTTTCAGCCCTGCACAAGGTTTCGTTGGCTAAGCTTACTAGCCAACAATGCTTTGCCTGTTGGGGTAAACCCAAGCCAATTTGGTGTCGTAAATGTTGTAGTCCCGTAGTCGTTCAGATCCCCAAGCTGGCGCTGTGAGCGGCGGCGGCCCGGACGAGAACAGCAGATCGTATAAACCATAGAGTCGAACCGCACGAAAGAAGTCATGCGATGCCCACAAGCCGTCCCAAGCACCTGAATTTAATGGAAATCCGGCTCCCGTTGCCGGCCTTTGTGTCCATATTGCACCGGATCAGCGGCGCGGTGCTATTCTTGATGTTGCCGCTGCTTTTGTGCCTTTTGGGCAGTAGCCTGGAATCCTTGCAATCGTTTACGGCGTTCAAGGCTTGGGTGGGTAATCCCCTGGTAAAAATCCTGTTGCTGGGCGTGCTGTGGGCGTATTTGCACCATTTCTGCGCAGGTATTCGTCATTTGGCGCTCGACCTGCACAAAGGTCTTGAGCTTGAAACGGCTCGCGCCACTAGCTATGCGGTGCTGATTGTCAGCATTCTGCTTACCGCGGCTATCGGAGCAAAGCTATGGTAAACCGTCACGTCAGTGGTGCTCATTATGGCCTGCGCGATTGGCTGGCGCAGCGCATAACTGCCGTGGTGATGATTCTTTACACGGTGCTGTTTGTGGTGATGCTGCTGAAAATGCCTCAGTTCGATTACGCGGGCTGGCGCAGCGTGTGGATGGCGCCGCTGATGCGTTACGCTACGTTGTTGTTTTTATTGTGTTTATTTGTGCACGCCTGGGTCGGTATGCGCAACATTTTCATGGATTACATCAAGCCCACCGGCTTGCGCGTAGCCTTGTACGCGGCGGTGATTCTGGCGCTGGTCGCTTACGGCGCGTGGGCCGTGCAGATTTTGTGGGGTAGGTAATAGCGATGGGTAATATTGCTCGCAGACAGTTTGATGCCGTGGTGGTTGGCGCGGGTGGTTCCGGCTTGCGCGCGGCGCTGCAATTGGCCGAGGCGAATCTCAAAGTAGCGGTGCTGTCGAAAGTGTTTCCTACGCGCTCACATACGGTGGCGGCGCAGGGCGGCGTGTCGGCATCGCTTGGCAACGAAGAGCCGGACAACTGGCATTGGCACATGTACGACACCGTCAAGGGGTCGGACTACCTCGGTGATCAGGATGCCATTGAGTTCATGTGCCGCAAGGCGTGCGATGCCGTGGTGGAACTTGAACATTACGGTATGCCTTTTGACCGGCTCGATAACGGCAAGATATACCAACGCCCGTTTGGCGGCCACACCAGCAATTACGGCGAGCGGGCCATCAAGCGCGCCTGCGCTGCTGCCGATCGGACCGGCCATGCCATGCTGCATACGCTGTATCAGCGCAATGTGCGTGCGCATACGCAGTTTTTCGTCGAGTGGATGGCGCTGGATTTGATTCGCAATCAGGCTGGCGATGTGCTCGGCGTGGTGGCGCTGGAAATGGAAACCGGCGAAGTGATGATTCTGCAAGCCAAGGCTACGCTGCTGGCAACGGGCGGGGCAGGGCGCATTTATTCGGCCAGCACCAACGCGTTCATCAACACCGGTGATGGCTTGGGCATGGCGGCGCGCGCGGGTATTCCACTTGAAGATATGGAGTTCTGGCAATTTCATCCCACCGGCGTCGCCGGCGCGGGTGTGCTCATTACCGAGGGTGTGCGCGGCGAAGGCGGCTTTTTGCTGAACAAGAATGGTGAGCGTTTCATGGAGCGCTACGCGCCTACCGTCAAAGATCTCGCCAGCCGCGACGTGGTGGCACGCGCCATGGCTACTGAAATCAAGGAAGGCCGCGGCGCCGGCAAAGACGGCGAATATATTCTGCTGAAGCTCGATCACCTGGGTGGTGATGTGATCGACAAACGCCTGCCAGGCATTCGTGAAATTGCGAAGAAATTCGCCAATGTCGATCCGGCGACCGATCCGATTCCTGTAGTGCCGACCTGTCACTATCAGATGGGTGGCGTGCCGACGAATGTGGCGGGGCAGGCCGTGATGCCCGATGGCAAGGGCGGCGAGAAAATCATCAAAGGCCTGTACGCAGCAGGTGAATGCGCGTGCGTGTCGGTGCACGGTGCGAACCGGCTCGGCACCAATTCGTTGCTCGACTTGCTGGTGTTCGGCAAATCGGCTGGCGAGCAGGTGGTGAAAGATATATCAGCGGATGTGAAATCGTTGCCCGATTTACCGGCTGATGCAGCTGACAAAACAATGGCACGGTTGGCGCGGCTGGATTCCGCCACGTCTGGTGAGCGTGTAAATGACGTCGGCGCGGAAATGCGCCGTACCATGCAGGCGCACTGCGGCGTGTTCCGCTTCCCGGACAGCATGGCCGAGGGCGTGAAAAAAATGCTTGCTGTAGCCGAGCGCGCCAAGAGCACTTTCATCACGGACAAGAGCAAGGTGTTCAATACCGCGCGAGTCGAGGCCCTCGAGTTGGATAACCTGATCGAAGTTGCTCTCTCGACCATGATTTCCGCCAATGCGCGGCAAGAATCGCGCGGTGCGCATGACCGCAGCGATTTCCCCAACCGTGATGACGTGAACTGGATGAAGCATACGTTGTGGTACAAAGAGGGCAACCGGCTCGAATACAAACCGGTGCAATTAAAGCCGATGACGGTGGAAAGCTTTGAGCCGAAGCCGCGTGTTTACTAAAGCCCGAGAATTTCAAGCGTAAGGACTATCAATGCGTTTCCAGATTTACCGCTACAACCCCGACGTTGACACCAAGCCGCGCATGCAGTTTTACGACATCGCGCTGGAGCCCACTGACCGGATGTTGCTCGACGCGCTGGTGCGCATCAAGATGGAGGACGATACGTTTTCGTTCCGCCGCTCCTGCCGCGAGGGCGTGTGTGGGTCGGACGCGATGAACATCAACGGCAAGAACGGGCTGGCGTGCATTACCAAGCTCGCGGATCTGGAAGCGCAGGGGCCGGTGGTTCAGATACGGCCGTTACCGGGGCTGCCGGTGATTCGCGACCTGATTGTCGACATGTCGCAGTTTTTCAAGCAATACCATTCCATCAAGCCGTATGTGGTGAACGATACGCCGCCGCCGGAAACAGAGCGCTTGCAGTCGCCGGAAGACCGCGAAGAGTTGAATGGCCTTTACGAGTGCATTCTTTGCGCGTGCTGCTCGACATCCTGTCCGTCTTTCTGGTGGAATCCGGACAAATTCGTCGGCCCCGCCGGGCTGTTGCAGGCGTATCGCTTTATTGCGGACACACGTGACGAAACAGTGAACGCGCGTTTGGACAATCTGGAAGACCCCTATCGCTTGTTCCGCTGTCATTCGATCATGAATTGCGTGGACGTGTGTCCAAAAAATCTGAACCCGACCAAGGCCATAGGCAAAATCAAGGATTTGCTGATCAAGCGTACGGTGTAGGTAAGTGAGTTCGGTGAGCGACGACCGCAGCCGGGACCGGATTTTCTGGCATTGCCGGCGAGGTTTGCTGGAACTGGACTTGTTGCTGCAACGGTTTGTGGCACGGCACTTGGATGCGCTGGATGATGGTCAGACCGCAGTGTTTGTGGAGTTGCTGGAATACGATGACAACGATTTGTTCGACATGGTGATGAAGCGCGCAGAGCCGGTAAACGAGCGCCTGTCACCGGTTTTGGCGCTGCTGCGTGATGTCTAAAAAATTAAATAAATCAAATACTTAGTATATACCCAAGAATTTTAGAATCAACTGACTCAACTGGAGACTGGTATGGCCGAGAAACTGGCAACGCTTTCATTCCACGATGGCAAGCCCTCAGTGGACTTTCCGATTTACAGCGGCAACGAAGGGCCGGACGTGATCGACGTGCGCGCGTTGTATGGCAAAACCGGGTTGTTCACCTACGATCCGGGCTTCATGTCCACCGCCAGCTGCCGCTCCAGCATCACCTACATCGACGGAGACGTTGGCATATTGCAGTATCGCGGTTACCCGATTGAAAACCTCGTCGAGACCTGCAGCTTCCTCGAAGTGGCCTACCTGATTCTCTTCGGCGAGCTGCCCAAGAAAGATCAGCTCGACACATTTGTCGATACCATCACGCATCACACCATGGTGCATGAGCAGCTCTCGCGCTTTTACAACGGTTTCCGGCGCGATGCGCATCCGATGGCGGTGATGTGCGGCGTGGTTGGCGCGCTGTCGGCCTTCTACCACGACTCCATCGACATTAACGATGCGCGCAGCCGTGAAATCAGCGCCTACCGTCTGATCGCCAAGCTTCCGACGATTACCGCGATGACCTACAAGTACACGACGGGCCAGCCCTTCATGTACCCGCGCAACAATCTGTCGTATGTGGAAAACTTCCTCTACATGACTTTCGGCACGCCGTGCGAAGACTGGAAGCCGAACCCCGTGCTGACGCGCGCCATGGAACGCATTCTGATCCTGCACGCCGATCACGAACAAAATGCCTCCACCTCGACGGTCCGTCTGGCTGGCTCGACCGGCGCCAACCCGTTTGCCTGCATATCGGCTGGCATCGCTGCGCTATGGGGCCCGGCGCATGGCGGCGCGAACGAGGCTGTGCTGAAAATGCTCGACTACATTGGCGACGTGAAAAACATTCCACAGTTCCTTGAGCGCGTGAAGGTCAAGGAAGACCACACCATGCTGATGGGCTTTGGCCACCGCGTGTACAAGAACTACGACCCGCGTGCCCGCATCATCCAGAAGACCTGCCACGAAGTGCTGGAAGCGCTGGATCTGAAAGATGACAAGCTGTTCAAGCTGGCGATGGCACTGGAGAAAATCGCCCTGGAAGACGATTACTTTATCAAGCGCAAGCTTTATCCGAACGTCGATTTCTATTCCGGCATTGTGTACAAGGCGCTTGGCATTCCGGTCCCGATGTTCACCGCCATCTTCGCGCTGGCTCGCACGGTGGGCTGGATTGCGCAATGGAATGAAATGCTTGGCGATGCCGACGCCAAGATTGGCCGCCCGCGCCAGCTGTTCACCGGTGCTGCGCGCCGCGATTTCGTGCCGATGGGTCAACGAAAGTAAGGGGAGAGGGGTGAGGCGTGAGGCGTCACCCCTGCACTGTGCCAGCTACCACGGAATTTTTGCCCTTCACGCCTCGCACTTCACGCCGTTAAAGGTGTAGACATGATGAAAGAGTTCCTGGGTAACTCCCATTTATTCGGTGCCAATGCGCCGTTCATTGAGGCGCTGTACGAATCGTATCTCGCCGATCCTCAGTCGGTGGAGCCGCGCTGGCGCGGGTATTTCGACGAGTTGCAAAAGCTCGACGATGGTCCGCGCGATGTGTCGCACTTTGCGGTGCAGGAACGCTTCGCAGCCATGGCGAAGGCGCCGCGACCGCAGGTCGCAGCAGCGCCAGCTGATGGCTTTCAGAAGCAGTTTGCCGTATTGCAGCTCATCGCGGCGTACCGCTTTCAGGGGGCGCGTGTGGCGGACGTCGATCCGCTTGGGCGCATTGAAAAGCCGAATATTCCAGAACTGGATCCCGCGTTTTACGGGTTGACTGACTCTGACCTCGACACCACCTTCAATGCGGGTACGCTGCACGGCGCATCGCAGGATACGCTGCGCGGCATATTGCAGCGCCTGAAGGACACCTATTGCCAGAAGATCGGCGCCGAGATTATGTATATCTCGGACATTCCGCAAAAACGCTGGCTGCTGGAGCGCATGGAACCGTCGTTGGCCCGGCCAGCGTACGACGCGGCCTATAAGAAGCATTTACTGGAACGGTTGACCGCCGCCGAGACGCTGGAGAAATACCTCAACTCCAAATATGTTGGCCAAACGCGCTTTTCGCTCGAAGGTGGTGATGCGCTGATTCCCATGCTCGACCACCTGCTGCAACGCGCCGGCGCCGCCGGCATTCAGGAAATGGTCATCGGCATGGCGCATCGCGGGCGCCTTAACGTGCTGGTGAATACGCTCGGCAAAATGCCGAAGGATTTGTTCTCCTCTTTCGAGGGCAAACAGAACACCGAAGTAATGGCGGGCGACGTGAAATATCACGACGGCCAGTCGTCCAACATCATGACGCCGGGCGGGCCAATGCACGTCACGCTGGCGTTCAATCCGTCACATTTGGAAATCGTCAACCCTGTGGTGGAAGGCTCTGTGCGCGCGCGCCAGCATCGCCGCAAGGACCACACCGGCGATCAGGTGCTGCCCGTAGTGATTCACGGCGACGCCTCGGTGGCAGGTCAGGGCGTGGTGATGGAAACACTGAACCTTGCGCAAACACGCGGCTACGGTACCGGCGGCACGGTTCACATCGTCATCAACAATCAGATCGGATTCACCACTTCAGACCCGCGCGACTCGCGTTCGACGATTTACTGCTCGGACGTTTGCAAGATGCTGGAAATTCCGATTTTCCACGTCAACGGTGATGACCCGGAAGCCGTGTGTTTTGTGACGGAACTCGCGCTCGATTACCGCATGAAGTTCCACAAGGATTCCGTGATTGATCTGGTGTGTTACCGCCGTCTCGGCCATAACGAGCAGGACGAGCCGATGGTGACGCAGCCGTTGATGTACAAGCGCATCCATAGCCATCCCACGCAGCGCAAGGTTTACGCCGACCGGCTGGTGAAAGAGGGCGTGATCGCAGAGGCGGACGCCGATGCGCTCGTGACCACCAGCCGCGAGGCGCTGGATGGCGGTTATCACACCAACCAGACGATTCTCTCCAACTTCAAGCCACCCTTTGAAATCGATTGGTCGCTTTACAAGGGCGCAAAGTGGAACGAGAACGACGATACGCGCCTGCCTATGGCCACGCTGCAGCAGCTTGCGCGCAAGCTCTCCGAAGTGCCGTCGAATTTCCAGCTGCATCCGCGCGTCGACAAAATCATGCAGGACCGGCGGCTGATGGCCGAAGGCAAGCTGCCGCTTGATTGGGGCATGGCCGAGTCGCTGGCGTACGCCACGCTATTGAACGAAGGCTATTCAATCAGGCTATCTGGACAAGATGCCGGACGCGGCACTTTCTTCCACCGCCACGCCGTACTACACGACCAGAATCGTGAGCGCTGGGATCAGGGCATCCATATTCCCTTGCAGCATCTGGGGCCGAAGCAGGGTGATTTTCTGGTGGTCGATTCCGTACTGTCCGAGGAAGCCGTGATGGGCTTCGAGTACGGCTACGCGACTTCTGCACCGAATGATCTGGTGATCTGGGAGGCGCAGTACGGCGATTTCGCCAACGGCGCGCAGGTGGTGATTGATCAGTTCATCGCCTCCGGCGAAGTCAAGTGGGGCCGTTTCTGCGGCCTCACGCTGATGCTGCCGCACGGCTACGAGGGCGCGGGACCGGAACATTCGTCGGGCCGCATAGAGCGCTTTCTGCAGCTGTGCGCTGACTACAACATGCAAATCTGCGTGCCCGCGACACCGGTGCAGATGTTTTATTTGCTGCGCCGGCAGATGATTCGCCCGTACCGCCGGCCGCTGGTGATTTTTTCGCCGAAAAGCCTGTTGCGACACAAGGAATCGGTATCGCCGCTGGAAGAATTCGCCAATGACAAATTCCGCCCGGTCAACGAGGACTGGGAGGAAACCGATATTCAGGCCGACAAGGTCGAGCGCGTCATCCTGTGCAGCGGCAAGGTGTTTTATGACATCCGTGCCGAGCGCCGGGCGCGTGGCATCAAGAACCTGCCCATCGTGCGCATTGCGCAGTTGTATCCGTTTGCGCACGATGAGTTTCGCTCGCTCATCGTCAAATACAAAAACGCCGCCGAGATCGTGTGGTGCCAGGAAGAGCCGCGTAATCAGGGCGCGTGGCGTCACATTCAGCATTACCTGATACGCAACTTGCTGCCTCATCAGAAACTGTTTTACGCCGGTCGCGAATCGTCGGCCTCGCCAGCGGCCGGTTATAAATC
Organism: Betaproteobacteria bacterium; assembly: GCA_900299145.1. Classification (GTDB taxonomy): domain Bacteria; phylum Pseudomonadota; class Gammaproteobacteria; order Burkholderiales; family SG8-41; genus UBA5216. The sequence continues at coordinate 35,039 of OMIN01000090.1, forward strand.
GCTGCACGACAGGCAGCAAAAGGAATTGGTGAATCAGGCGTTAACCTTATCTGGCGGTAGCGCGCCGTTGTCGGTGACCAATCGCCCGCGGCCCTTGTCGGCGGGTGAAGAGCATTAAAGCGCAAATTAAAAACGTAATAAAAACAAAAACTTAGGTGACTCATGCTCATCGAAGTCAAAGTTCCTCAGCTGTCTGAATCCGTCGCCGAAGCGACGCTGCTCACCTGGCATCGCAAGCAGGGCGAGATGGTGAAGCGCGACGAAAATCTGGTCGATATCGAGACCGACAAGGTCGTACTCGAAACCCCCGCGCCAGCAGCGGGAGTTTTAGTGCGCATCGTCAAGCCGGATGGCAGCTCGGTTGCCAGCAAGGAAATCATTGCGCAAATCGATACCGAAGCCGTGGCGGTTACCACAGCTGCGCCCGTGGAAGCGCCTGCTGCTGAGGCAAAGGCCGAACCCGCTGCAAGACCGGCTGGCGCGCCCGTGATGCCCGCAGCCCAAAAGGCTGCCTCTGAGCACAACGTGAATACCGCAAATGTCGAAGGCAGCGGCCGTGGCGGGCGCGTGACCAAAGGTGATGTGCTGGAGGCCGCCGATAAAGTGGGTAAAGCGGCGCCTGCGAAACCGACGGCCCCCGCGCCGCGTGCCGCCGCACCCGCAGTGGACCTCAGCGCTTTGGGCGAGCGTCCGGAGCAACGCGTACCAATGTCGCGTCTGCGGGCACGCGTGGCTGAGCGGCTGGTGCAATCCCAATCCACGGCCGCGATTCTGACGACGTTCAACGAAGTCAACATGCAGCCGGTGATGGATCTGCGCAAGCGCTATCAGGAGCGCTTCGAGAAGGAACACGGCGTCAAGCTCGGCTTCATGTCCTTCTTCGTCAAGGCTGCGGTGTACGCGCTGAAAAAATACCCGGTGGTGAATGCCTCAATCGACGGCAACGACATTATTTATCACGGCTACTACGATATCGGTGTAGCCGTGGGCAGCCCGCGCGGGTTGGTGGTGCCGATTGTGCGCAATGCCGATCAGCTAAGTCTTGCGGCTATTGAGAAAATCATTGCCGATTACGGCAAGCGCGCGCAGGACGGCAAGTTGACACTGGAAGAACTCACCGGCGGCACGTTTTCAATTTCCAATGGCGGTGTGTTTGGCTCCATGCTGTCCACGCCTATTATCAATCCGCCGCAAAGCGCGATTTTGGGAGTACACGCCACCAAGGATCGCCCGGTAGTGGAAAACGGGCAGATTGTGATTCGGCCGATGAACTACCTCGCGCTATCGTACGACCATCGCATTATCGACGGCCGCGAAGCGGTACTATCGCTGGTAGCGATGAAAGATGCGCTGGAGGATCCGGCGAGGATGTTGCTAGAGGTGTAACTTTCCGTGATACGTGGAGTGTCGTGAAACGTGAATGGTGAGACGTGAAACGGCAAACCAGTGCGGTGGTTTTCGCGATTCACGGTTCACTTTTCACGCCTTACTCACGTATCACGTATAACAAATGGCTCAACAATTCGACGTAGTAGTTATCGGCGCCGGCCCCGGTGGATACATTGCCGCTATACGTGCGGCACAGCTGGGTATGAAGGTCGCCTGCATTGACGAGTGGAAAACGGCTGACGGTAAACCTGCGCCGGGCGGCACCTGTACGAATGTCGGCTGTATTCCGTCGAAGGCCTTGTTGCAGTCATCGGAAAACTACGATCACGCTTCGCATGCGTTCGCCGATCATGGCATCAAGGTGGGCAGTCTGACCATGGATGTCGGTCAGATGTTGAAGCGTAAGGACAAGGTCGTTAAACAGAACAACGACGGCATCCTCTATCTCTTCAAGAAAAACAAGGTGACATTCGTTCACGGCACCGGGTCATTTACAGGGGGCACTGCGGGCGCATGGCAGATCAAAGTCAGCGGCAAAACCGAAGAAACGCTGGTGGCCAAGAACGTCATTGTCGCCACGGGTTCTTCCCCGCGCGCTTTGCCCGGCGCGCCGTTTGACAACAAACTGATTCTCGATAACGCTGGTGCGCTGGCAATTCCCGAAGTGCCCAAGCAGCTGGGCGTGATCGGCGCCGGTGTCATAGGACTTGAAATGGGCAGTGTATGGCGACGACTTGGCGCTACGGTAACGGTGCTGGAAGCGCTGCCGGCGTTCCTTGGCGCGGCAGACGAGGCTGTGGCTAAGGAAGCGCAAAAAGTATTTTTAAAACAAGGGCTTGCGATAAACACGGGCGTAAAGGTCAACAGCGTCAAATTGGCAAAAGACGTGACGGTTAAATACACCGATAGCGCAGGCAAGGCGCAAACATTGACGGTCGACAAGCTCATTGTGTCGATAGGCCGCGTGCCGCACACGGCGGGTTTGAATGCGGCTGCGGTGGGCCTCAAACTCGATGAACGCGGCTTTGTTGCAGTCGACGAACATTGCAAAACCAATTTACCAGGCGTGTGGGCCGTCGGCGATGTCGTTCGCGGCCCCATGCTCGCGCACAAGGCGGAAGAGGAGGGCGTGGCCGTGGCACAGCGCATTGCCGGCAAGTATGGCCACGTCGATTTCAACACCGTGCCGTGGGTGATCTACACCTCGCCTGAAATTGCATGGGTGGGCAAAACTGAGCAGCAGGTGAAAGCCGAAGGTATTGAATACCGCACGGGCAATTTTCCCTTTATGGCCAATGGTCGCGCGCGTGCCTTGGGTGATACCACCGGTTTCGTCAAGTTCATCGCCGACAAAAAAACCGACCGCATTCTCGGCGTGCATGTCATCGGACCGATGGCCTCGGAACTCATTGCCGAAGCCGTGGTGGCGATGGAATTCGGCGCATCCAGCGAAGACATTTCGATGATCTGTCACGCCCATCCGTCGCTGTCGGAAGCGATGAAGGAAGCGGCACTGGCGGTGGATGGACGGACGTTGAATCTTTGATGACGTGAATTGTGAATTGTGAACCGTGAACGCAACTACCCGCTTCGGGGTGTTCACGCTTCACGTTGCTCGATTCGCGTTTCACTTGCCGCGTAGCACGTGACCGATACAACAAGCCCACAACCCTACGGCCACACCACGCTTCCTCGCGATAGCGCAGGGGTAGCACAGTGGATCGCGCAGCACGCCGGCGAGCACGGCTTTGTCCTCGATGATTCACAACGCAAGGCCGTTGAGCATCTGGAGCGGCTTTACGAAGACCTGATAGGTCTCGAAAAAATGGAGTCGTTCTTCGTGCGCCTGCTTGCGCGCAAGCGCGTGGTGAAGGGGCTTTATCTTTGGGGCGGTGTGGGGCGTGGCAAGAGTTTTTTGATGGACAGTTTTTTCAACTGTGCGCCGGTGGCGAAAAAGCGCCGCATCCATTTTCACCGCTTCATGCAGGAAGTGCACCAGCGCATGAACGCGCTGACCGGTCAGGCCGAGCCGCTGGCGGGTGTGGCGCGTGACGTGGCGAAAGATGCGCGCCTGTTGTGTCTGGATGAATTTCACATCACTGACATCACCGATGCCATGCTCATGCGCAAGCTGCTCGAAGGGCTGATGGAGCAGGGCGCGGTGGTACTGACCACGTCAAACTTCGCGCCGGATGAACTGTATTTGCACGGCCTGCAGCGGCAACAGTTTTTGCCGGCCATCGATCTCATCAAGCAGAATTTCGATATCGTTAACGTCGACGACGGCACCGATTACCGCTTGCGCGAGTTGGAAAAGGCAGGTGTCTATCACATTGGCACGGACGCTGACGAGCGCATGTCGCGGGAGTTTGTCGCCATTGCCCGGCACGAGGTTTCTGGTGAAACCACGCTCGAAATCGAAGGCCGAGTGGTACCAGTGCGCAAACATGCCCGTGATGTGGCGTGGTTTGAATTCGCCGCATTGTGCGACGGTCCGCGTGGCAAACCAGACTACATCGAGTTGTCCAGGCGTTACCATACGGTAATGGTGTCCAACGTGCCTTGTTTCGGTGCGGGCACGGCGGACAAACTGCGGCGCTTTGTGTGGATGATCGACGAATTTTACGACCGGCGGGTGAAGCTCATCGTGTCCGCCACGGCCGCAGCGGAGGCATTGATTGTCGATGACGATTCCGCCGACGCGTTTCAGGCCAATCTTAATGCATCTCTGCGTGAGCGGCTGGTAAGCCGCTTGACCGAAATGCAAACACACGACTATCTTGCGCAACCGCACATGCCCTAGGACGAACCATGAGCACCTTCAAGGCCTACAGAATATTCAATGAAAACAATAAGATAGCGGGGCAGGTTACGGATGTAACGCTGAACGATCTCGCACCCGGCGAAGTGGTATTCCAGAATGCCTATTCCGGCGTGAACTACAAGGACGCACTGGCAGCAACCGGTGCGGGCGGCAAGGTCATACGCAAATATCCGTTGGTGGGCGGCATTGACGCCGCAGGCACGGTGATTTCGTCGACCGATGCGCGGTTCAAGCCGGGCGATGAAGTGATTTGTACCAGCTACGATTTCGGTGTGGCGCACGACGGCGGCTTTGCGCAAGTGTGCCGGGTACCGGCGGATTGGGTCGTGCCGCTACCCAAGGGTTTGTCGCTACTGGAAGCTATGACGCTGGGTACCGCAGGCTATACCGCTGGCCTGGCGGTCGAGCTGCTGGAACTGAACGGACTGGCGCCGGCCAATGGCAAAGTTTTGGTGAACGGCGCCACCGGCGGTGTCGCCAGTCTCGCCATCGACATGCTGGCGGGTAAGGGCTATGCGGTGACAGCGGTCACTGGCAAAGACAGCGAGCATGAGTTTCTTAAGAAGCTGGGAGCGCAGGAAATCCTCGCGCGTGGTGCCATCGATTTTGGCACGCGGCCACTGGAAAAGTCGTTATGGGCGGCGGCCTTCGATTCGGTGGGCGGCGAGCAGTTGGGCTGGCTCACCCGCACCATGAACCAAAGCGGATTAATCGCGGCATTCGGCAACGCTGGCGGTATCGATCTTAAAACCAATGTGTTGCCGTTTATTTTGCGAGGCGTGCGCCTGATGGGTGTTGATTCAGTTTCCACGCCGATGCCGCTGCGGCGCAAGGTGTGGCAACGTCTTGCTACTGAATTGAAGCCTCGCCATCTGGCGGATATTGCGAACGTGATTTCGATGGATGATCTCACGGCGTATTTTGACAAGATGTTGAAGGGCAGTATACGCGGGCGGGCGGTCGTCAGACTTTCGTAAGTGCGCTGCGCCGATAATCGCCGGACAACAAGATTTCTGGGAGGAGTTCATGGGCGCTTATCAGGCATTTCACCAACGTTCGCTCAGTGAGCGGGACGCGTTCTGGGACGAGCAAGCCGCGCTGATTGATTGGCACAAACCGCATACACAGGTTTGCGATTTCAGCCACCCGCCGTTTGCGCGCTGGTTCGTCGAGGGGGAAACCAATCTGTGCCACAACGCCATCGATCGCCATCTTTCCGCCCGTGGTGATCAGAAGGCGCTGATTTATATTTCGACCGAAACCGGCATCGAGAAATCCTACACTTATCGCGAGCTCTACAAGGAAGTCAATCGCGCGGCGGGCATGTTGCATACACTTGGGGTTGGCAAGGGCGACCGCGTGCTGATTTACATGCCGATGATTGCCGAGGCGGTTTTTGCCATGCTGGCGTGCGCGCGCGTGGGTGCGATTCACTCCGTGGTGTTTGGCGGATTTGCCGCAGCGAGTTTGGCAACGCGCATCGACGATGCGAAGCCCGCGCTGATGATCACTGCCGATGCCGGCATGCGCGGCGGGCGGGCAATACCGTACAAGCCGCTGGTCGATGAAGCGTTGCGGCTGGCGCAACATCCGCCGCGCCAGGTGATCGTAGTCAATCGCGGAATCGATAAAGATTACAAGCCTGTTGTTGGACGCGATCTTGATTACGCGACACTGCGCAAGGCCCACGCCGAAGTCAATACGCCCGTGACCTGGCTGGAATCCAGCGAGCCGTCCTATATTCTGTATACCTCCGGCACCACGGGCCGGCCGAAAGGCGTGCAGCGCGACACCGGCGGCTACGCTGTAGCGCTGGCGGCGTCGATGAAGCACATCTATTGCGGTAACCCGGGCGAAACCATGTTCACCACCTCCGACATCGGCTGGGTGGTGGGGCACTCGTACATTGTTTACGCGCCGTTGATCGCGGGCATGACCACCATTTTGTATGAAGGGCTGCCGATCCGGCCCGACGCCGGCATCTGGTGGAAAATCGTCGAGCAGTACAAAGTCAGTGTGATGTTTTCGTCGCCCACGGCGGCGCGCGTGCTGAAAAAGCAGGATCCGGTGTATTTGTCGAAATATGATTTGTCGACGCTGCGCCATGTGTTTCTTGCTGGCGAACCACTCGATGAACCCACGCATCGGTGGCTTACCGACGCCCTGCAAAAGCCGGTAATCGATCATTACTGGCAGACTGAGACCGGTTGGCCAATATTGTCGGCAGTACATGGCGTCGAAAAAACGCCGATCAAAATGGGCACGCCCAGTTTTCCGGTGTACGGTTACAACCTGCAAATCCTGCGCGAGTCCGATGCCACCGAAGCTGCCGTTGATGAAAAAGGTGTAGTTGCCATCGTACCGCCGTTGCCGCCCGGTTGCATGAGTACCGTGTGGGGTGACGACGAGCGATTCGTGAACACCTATTTCACCAGTTTTCGCAGCAGGCAAATTTACGCCACGTTCGATTGGGGCATTCGAGATAAAGACGGTTATCACTTTATTCTTGGGCGCACCGACGACGTCATCAACGTCGCCGGGCACCGGCTGGGCACGCGCGAGATCGAAGAGGCCGTGCAATCGCACGCCAACATCGCAGAAGTCGCCGTGGTGGGCGTGGCGGATCAGATCAAGGGACAAATGCCACTGGCGTTTGCGGTGGTGAAAGACGGCGGGAAAATCGCCACCCCCGAACTCAAGGCTGCCCAGGAGAAAGAAGTTATGGCCGCGGTGGACAAACAGCTCGGCGCCATCGGTCGGCCGTCACGTGTGCATTTCGTGACGTTGCTGCCGAAAACACGTTCCGGCAAATTGCTTCGTCGCTCGATCCAGGCGCTGGCCGAAGGGCGCGATCCGGGCGATCTCACCACTATCGAGGATCCGGCAGCGCTGGACCAAATCAGGGTCGCGTTGCAACAAGGCTGACGGCTGGAACCTTCCGGCGCTGTCCGGGCACGCGTGTTTGTTGTAGCGGGTTTGTAATTTCTTCGTCGGCCTGTTGGCATACCAGCTTTGCGCATCTACACTACCGTAACCCGGTAGTTGCGCTGGCGCGCACCACGCCGTATGCCCTCTTACATCTCTGATCTAAGGAGTTTGCCATGCCTGACTGGATGAGTTCCCAAGCGTTAACCGCCTATGCGTTGAATGCCGGCACCAAAGTGCTTGGCGCAATATTGCTGTGGATCATTGGCGGTATTGTGATCAATTTCATTATCAAGCTGTCGACCGCGAGCATGACTTCGCACAAGGTCGATCCGACGCTGATCAAATACGCGGATTCGTCGATTCGCGTGCTGCTGCGCATTGTGCTGGTGATTGCGATTCTGTCGGTGGTGGGCATCGAGACAACCAGCTTTGCCGCATTGTTGGCTGCTGCCGGCGTTGCCATCGGGGCCGCGTGGTCGGGGCTGCTGTCGAACTTCGCGGCTGGGGCGTTTCTGGTGGTGCTGAGGCCATTCAAGGTGGGCGACATGATTACCGCTGGTGGCGTCACCGGTGACGTGGAGGAAGTTGGCCTCTTCGTGACCACACTGAAAACCGTGGACAACCTGCGGGTGTATGTCGGTAACGGCAAGATACTCGCCGACAACGTCGTTAACTACACGCACAACCCGTACCGGCGTGTCGATCTGAAATGTCAGCTGGCGCATACCGTCGATACGCGCGAGGCAATGGCCAAGCTGAAAGCGCGGCTGCCGCAAATCCCCAACGTGATTGCCTCGCCCGCGCCGGATGTGGAGATACTGGAATTCAACGCCGCCGGCACATTACTCGGCGTGCGGCCGTATTGCCACAATAATCATTACTGGCAGGTGTTTTTCGACACCAACAAGGCAATACAGGAAGTCGGCGCCAGCAACGTGTGGCCGGTGCCGGCGCCGCATCAAGTGATGTTGCAAAAGCCGGCGTGATTCCTCGCTGATACCAAACAAGAAGCCCGGTGCGCGCTATGCGTATCGGGCCTCCGGCTGGATTCGTAAGCGCTGAATCTAGCCCTTCACCCTTACCGGTTTGCCGGTTTCAATGGACGTAGTGATCGCCTCAAAAGCGCCGATAGTATTAATGATTTCGTCAGGCGTAATGGGGTAGGTCGCCTTGCCGTTGACGGCATCGGCGAAATGTTCGATTTCCGCCAGCAGCGAATCGACTTTGGGAAATTCCTTACGTTCGGTCTTGCCACCACTCAATCGTGTGACAACTTCAGTTTCGCCCAGTGCTTCGGCCGAACCCTTGTCGCCGAACACATGGACGCGCCAGTAGATTGGCGAGGGCCGCACCGCGCCCAGAAAACCGCTGACACCATTGGCGAATTTGAACAGCACGGAAATCGTGTCGAGTGGGTCGTGCCCCTCGCGCGTCGAAACGAACTGCGCGTTGACTTCGGCGGTAGGCCCCGTAAGGTTGGTAAACGCATCAAGGATATGAATGCCGGTGCCGGTCATGCCCGCGCCGGGTGTCTCGCTCGGCAAATCGCGCCAAGGCGCAAAAAAGTTGCTGGAGTTTTCGTTGCTGTAGTGCCCTTCAATGTGCAGCACGCGGCCCAGAACGCCGCTGGCAACCACGCGGCGCAGTTCGACCATCGATGGCCAAAAGCGTTTGTTTTGCCCCACGCCCACCGGCACGCCCGCTTTCTTGCAGGCATCCACCATCGCCAGTGCATCGGCGTATTTGAGCGCAAACGGCTTTTCGCAAAACACCGGCTTGCCGGCGGCAGCGACTTGCTCGACCAGCTTGCGGTGCGTGGAGTGCGGCGTGGCCAGCCATACCACTTGCACTTGCGGGTCGGCCAAAGCGGCTTCCAACGTGGTCGATAGTGTGAAGCCTTTTTCCTTCGCGTAGTCGCGCACGCTGTCAGGCTCGAAACTCACACCGTGCACGAAACGGATTTTTTCGCTCTTGCCCTGCACCGCGTTAACGATGGTTTTACCCCACCAGCCGAGGCCGACAATGGCTGCGTTAATCATAATGGTGTCATGGATAAATAATTCAATAAAAACAGATACTTATATGAATTACCGGGCGGCGACTATTTTCTGCTGTTGTTGCCCCAGGCCCTGTATGCCCAGCGTCACCACGTCGCCCACTTTAAGGAACACCGGCTCCGGCTTTTTACCCAGGCCCACGCCGGGCGGGGTGCCGGTGCAGATCACATCGCCGGGAAGCAGCGTCATGTAGTGGCTGCAATACGAAATGAGTTTGCGCACGCCAAAAATCATGGTGCGCGTGTTACCCGACTGCATGCGCTGGCCGTTGACATCCAGCCACATGTCGAGATTTTGCGGATCGCCGACTTCGTCGCCGGTTACGAGCCACGGGCCGATGGGGCCGAAGGTATCGCAGCCCTTGCCCTTGTCCCACTGCGAGGACTGCAACTGAAATGCACGCTCGGAAACGTCATTCGCAACACAGTAACCGGCGACGTAATTCAGCGAGTCTTCTTCGGACACGTATTGCGCCTTGGTGCCGATGACTATGGCCAACTCGCATTCCCAATCGAGCTTGGTGCAATTGCGCGGCATCACGGTGTCGTCGTTCGGGCCGCAAATGCTGGTGGTCGCCTTCATGAAAATAATCGGCTCGGTGGGCACGGCCATGCCGGCTTCTGCGGCGTGATCGGAATAATTCAGGCCGATGGCCACATATTTGGAAATGCCGGTGAACGGCACGCCGAAGCGCGGATTGCCAGTTACCACCGGCAAAGTTTCCGGCTTGATCTTGGCGATGCGCGCCAAGTTGCGCGGTGACAATGCTTCGGCATCTAGCGCGCCGGTGACCTTGGACAAATCGTGTAACTTCCCTTGGGCGTCGATGATCCCCGGTTTCTCGTGACCTTCTTTTCCGTAGCGGCACAGCTTCATGGTGACTCCCCTTACTGCTGCTTTAGTATCAAGACGCGGCACGTTGCCGCATTGATTTACGAACCACAATTATAAACCGTCGCACGCTGGCTTATCGCCCCGGCGTGCGGCGTGCATCCACGATGAGCTACGATTCCACGTCGACGATTTTTCCCGTTTGCGTGGATTTGATCGCGGCTTCAAGTGCGGAAATGTTCGCAATCATCTGCGATTGCGGCACGGGGTAGGGTGCACGGCCCTCGGCGGCATCGGCGAACGCTTCGAGATTCGCCAGTACATTGGGCGCCGGCGCGTACTCCTTCACCACGCGCGGCTGTCCGCGAATGACTTTCGTTAGCACCCAGCCTTCGGGTGCTTCCGGATGCGTTTTGTCACGCACTTCCACCCAGCCCTTGCTGCCGTAGACGGCGAATCTGCCGTCGAATGGGGTCGCCAGTACCGCGCTAATTAGCGCGTGGCCGCCCTTTTTGAAGGTCAACATGATCGCCAGCGTGTCGCCGTTGACGAGTTGGCTATCGAGTTGTTTGACGCTGGCGAAAACCTGCGCCGCTTCGCCGAACACGCCCACCGACAGATCAAGTAAATGAATGCCGGTAGCCGTCATTGGCCCGGCAGGCGCTTCCTCGGTCGACAAACGCCAATTGTCGGCGGCGAGTGACAGAAATTTGTCCTGACTGAAGTTGGCCTCGATTTGCAGCGGAGTGCCGATTTCGCCAGCGTGAATCATGCGCATGGCTTCGATGATCGGCGGCTCGAAGCGCCGTTCGTGGCCAACGGCTAGAGCGACTTTGTTACGATTCACGGCCTCGACCGCACGCAGTACATCGGCGCGATTCATCGACAGCGGCTTTTCGCAGAAGACGTGCTTGCCGGCATTGGCCACGGCAACAATTTGCTCGGTGTGCAGCGTGTGCGGCGTGCACAGCACCACGCCCTGAATCTCCGGATCACGCAGCGCGGCTTGCAGATCGGTGACGAGTTCAACGCCATGCGTGCGGGCGTAGCCTGCGATGCCGGGCGTGCTGGCCGCGTTCGGTTCGACCACTTTTAACACATTGATTTTATTGCTCTTTTTTATCTGGGGCACCATGATCTTGCCCCACCAGCCCAGCCCCGCGAGTGCTACGTTGAACATGGTCTATTTCCCTTGTGATCCCAGTGCCGCGTTGACGCGCGGCATGACTTCTTCGGCCATCAGTTGCATGGAGCGCTTGCCGAGCGCCGGGTCGATCCAGTCATGGCAGGCGTAAATTAGTGTGCCGAAGTCACCAACTTTTTCGCGGAAGGCGAGAATCTGATCCACCACGTTGTTGACCGTGCCGGCGATCACCAATTTGTCGGCGACGTAATCCGGCGTGATTGCGGCATCAGGCATGCTCTGGTCGACCTTGAATAAATTGCCACGACCGGCAAAGCCCACCAGTTTGCGAATGAGTTGCTTGAAGTAAAAGTGATACGGGCCTTCGGCAGTTTTGCCATAACGTTGTGCAGTCTTTTCATCGTCCGCTACGAAAATGCTTTTTGCCACGCGCCAGTCAGCCGGGTTGGCAACCTGCCCGACGTTTTTCCTGCCTTCGGCATAATTCGGCCAATGGGTTTTCACCCATTCCGGCATCAGGAAGTTGGCCGAGATCGGCTGCCAGCCGCGTTCCGCCATCGCGGTCACACCCTTGGAGAACGGCGCCACCACGGTGCCCACTATGAGCGGATGCGGCTTTTGAAACGGCTTGAGGATATAGCCCTGGCCGATTTCGGGAATCATGGTTTTTTCGGTGGTGACATTCCAGAATTTGCCTTGCAGCTTGTACGGTGGATCGGATTCCCAGATTTTCAGCACCATGTCGATGCCCTCGACAAACATGGCGTTTCGGTCATTGTTCAGATTGCCGAACACTTCCGCGTCGGATATCAGCCCGCCCGGGCTGATGCCCATGATGAAGCGGCCTTCCAGCATGTTGTCGAGCATCGCCACTTGTGCCGCAATGGCGGCTGGGTGCATGCAGGGAATGTTAATGGTGCCTGTGCCGAGCTTGATGCGCTTGGTGTCGGAAATCAGACTCGCCAGAAACGCCATGCAATGCGTGACCGTCTCGGCAGCATCGGTGACATGCTCACCGACAAAGGCTTCTTCAAAGCCCAATTTGTCGGCGAGAATAATGGCTTCGCGATCCTCGCGCAGCGATTGCGGGTAGTACTTGCCGGGCGGATGCAGCGGCATCATGAAGGTGGCGAGTTTCATGGGAATCTTTCAGCGGCAGTGCCGGCAGGTGGAAAAAAATTGGAAAAGCGGTTGCCGGTTAAATACTGCGAGATCGCGCCTTCACGGTATGGGGCGGATCGATGGCGATACGCGTCGGTCTGATGCAAGCGGGCAACCGCGCGAAATTGCGCGTGCGATTGTGCCTTCGCTGGCGCTGAAATTCAAGGCGAGCGTCAGGCGGCGGCGTTGTTCCGCATCGTCACGGCGGAATCTTAAAAAAATATATAAAAACAGATACTTACGATACGATTGCAAGAATGAGGCTGTCACTTCAGTCTGGCTTAAGCACGTCACTCAGCACCGCCAGCGCATTTAGCGCAGGTGCAAAGCCACTGAACGGCGCGGTTTGAATGACGGCTTCCAGCACTTCGGCACGCGTGACGCCGAGGTTGACCGCAGCTTGCCCGAATTTCCTGGTTTGTGCTTCCAGCCGCAGCGCGGTGAAGCTGGCGACGGAAACCAGCACGCGCTGGCGCTGTGTAAGGCCGGGCCGAAACCAGATTTCCCCATAGCCATATTGAATGGCCACCGGATAGAGCGCGCCGGTTACCGGATTGCCCGGCGCGGCGTAGCCCTTGTCACCGCCTTCGCGATGCAGCGCTTTCAGTAAATCATTGCCGCGCGTCATCAGTTCGTCCAGCGAGTCATCACGCGGGAGCTGTTTTCCTACTGACACACCACGCTGATTGAAGACGGCAGCGGCAGTATCGAGCGCTTCTTCGGAGGCGGTAAAGCCCGCATAAATGCCGATCTGGATGATGACTTCCTGAATGGCAAGCGCGTCCATGCCGATATTGAGGGCTGCCGCAACGTAACGCCGCAGCGTGGTTTGGCGCTGCAATGAGGCGAGCGCCGCGAGTGTACAAGCCATACGATCCATGAGTGACAGCCCGGGGCGGCCCCATACGAGGCCAAATTCGGTTTCCGACATGAGGTCACGAAAATTCGGCACGGCGTCGCTGTTGGCCGTGGCCGTGGCGGCTTCGGCGCCGAACAATGTTGCGCGCATGGCTTCGCCGCGTTGGCGCAGTTCTTTGCGTGTGGTCATGAGACTTTCCGAAAGTAGCAAAGCAGCGTGGCCCGGCGAATTTCGCCGTGCAACGGGTTGGTGCGCCAGAGTATACTTTGCGCGATTAAGTCGCAGCAACGGAACATGAAGCCATGGAACAACTTACGCAGGCAGTGAATGCCAACGACCGGCTGGTGTGGCGTGGGCGCTTTGTTGACACCGCATTTTTGGTTGAAGTCGGCGACGTGCCGTGGCTCATCAAAATTCATGCGGGGCGAATCACTTCGGTCACGCGCGGCCCCTTTGTGATGCCCGCTTGGGCCTTCGCCCTGCGCGCGCCGCGCGAGGCATGGGAGCAGTTCTGGCGCGCCGATCCGCCGCCAGGGTTTCACGACTTGATGGCGCTGGTGAAGCGCCGCGCCTTGCGCATAGAAGGCAATCTGCATCCCTTCATGGCGAATCTGCTGTATTTCAAGGACGTGATGGCGGCGCTGCGGCCGAAAGCGGGGGCGCAATGAGTGCGGCCCATTTTGAACCGGTCACCGGACGCTATCTGCGTCTGGAATTGCTGGGCAAGCCGCACCGTGTGTATGTTGAAGAGGCGGGCGCGGGCATACCGCTGCTGTGCCTGCACACGGCGGGCGCGGATACACGCCAATATCGCGGCATCCTGAACGAGCCGGGTATTCTCAAGGACTTTCGCGTGATCGCGTTTGATCTGCCATGGCATGGTAAATCGTCGCCACCCGCGGGCTGGCACAACGCGGATTACCAGCTAACCTCCCGCGACTATCTCGACATCATCGTGGCCATGGTGGATGCGCTGCAACTCGACAAACCAGTGGCGATGGGCTGTTCCATCGGCGGGCGCATCGCGTTGCATCTGGCGCTGGAATACCCGCAACAGTTCCGCGCCATTATCGGATTACAGGCGGGCGCGCACGTCGATCCCTATTACGACCTTAACTGGCTGCACCGCCCCGACGTGCATGGCGGCGAAGTGGCTGCGGGGATTGTGTCGGGCTTGATGGGGCCGCGCAGCCCGGAAGCCGAGCGCTGGGAAACACTATGGCATTACATGCAGGGCGGGCCGGGTGTGTTCAAGGGCGATCTGCATTTTTACACCAAGGATGGAGACGTGCGTTCGCGCGTGTCTGACATCGACACTGCAGGTTGTCCGCTTTATTTGCTGTCGGGCGAATACGATTACTCGTGCGCTCCAGACGATACACGCGATCTCGCGCGGCGCATCAAGGGCACGCAAGCAGTCATCATGGAAGGGCTGGGGCACTTCCCGATGAGCGAAGATCCGGCGCGGTTTTTGACCTATTTACTGCCGGTGCTGGATGAAATACGGCGCAGGTAAACCCTGCGCCGTGGTCGCGAATGCGTGCCAGCACGCGCTGGCGTTTATTCTTATGCTGCGGCGGCGCCCAACACGTCGTTGGATACGTATTTCGCCAGCCAGCGTTTGTTGATAATCAGGTTTTCCTGCCACACCGCTTCGATGTTGGCGACGGTGGAAGACTTCACTGCCTGCGAAGCGAGCAATGCATCGCGCCACGCTTTCAGATGCGGGAATTTCTCGATTATGCCGAGCGGGCGCAGCGCGTTCATAAACGTATAGCGTTGTAAAAACGGCGCATAGGCGGCATCCACCAGCGACAGTTTTGGGCCATTAAAAAACGGGCCGTCGTTGCCGCGCTTGGCGAGCGCATCATTCAGTTTACCAAACACTTCGGCGATTTTTTCCGATTTCCTGGTGAATTCTTCCTCGGAATCCGAATACATGGTTTGTGAAATTGCACTGGCGAAGGTGGAGACATAATCCGTCCACGCGCGATTGCGTGCCCGGGTCACCGGATCGGCCGGGTGCAGTTGCGGCGCCGCGGTTTCGTCCAGATACTCGGCGATGGCGTTGGATTCAAACAGTGCGTCGTTCTCGCCGATACGCAGCACCGGCACCTTGGCGTGCGGCGAGATTTTCAGAAACCAGTCGGGGCGGTTATTGCGGTCAATATAGGTGATGTCGTACTCGATGTTCTTCGCGCGCAACACGATTGCTGCGCGTTGCACCCAGGGGCAAGTTTTGAAGCTGCACAGCATTGGTTTGGCAGACATGGTTTTCTCCAGATTGAAGTTGTAGGGATTCAGCCGATGGAAAGTTGCATCAGCCCCCATCCTATCCTTCCCCAGCGAGCAGGGGAAGGGATGAATCAGTTTGCGGGCATGCCGTTGCGCAGCAAATCGCGCGCGATAAACCAGCGGTGCACTTCGCTGGGGCCTTCGTATATGCGCCATACGCGACAGGCGCGCGCCATGTACTCCAGCGGCATGTCCTTGGTCATGCCCATGCCGCCGAACATTTGCATTGCGCGATCCACCACGCGGGTGATCATTTCGGTGCCCTGCAACTTGACCATGGCCGCGTCGCGCCGCCAGTTGGCTTCACCTGCGTCGATTTTGCAGGCCAGCCGCCAGGTGATGAGGCGCACCATTTCCATTTCCTGAAAACTGTCGGCGAGCCACCACTGGATCGCCTGGCGGTCGGCGAGCGGCTTGCCGAAGGTGATGCGTTCGTGCGCGTAGGGCAGCATCAAATCCATGCAGCGGCGGGCGTAGCCAAGCGCCCGCGCGGCGATTTCCATGCGGCGCACGCCGAGTCGATTCTGCATCGGGCCGAAGCCGTTGCCTACCGTGCCCAGCACCTGATCGTCAGACAGTTCAACATTATCAAAGAACACGCCATACGGCGCGTGTTCGCCGATGGTATTAAGCACCGTCGGTATCGACATGCCCTTGGCGCCCTTGTCCACCAGAAACGCTGTGATGCCGCCGCGCGAGCCTTTGGCCGGATCAGTCACGGCCATCACGATGATAAAGTCAGCCTTGCGCGCGTTGCTGATGAAAATTTTCTGGCCGTTGATGACCCACTTGCCGTTTTTGTATTCGGCGCGGGTTTTCATGCCTGCCGGGTCGGAGCCCGCCCCTGGCTCGGTGATGGCAATGGCACTTTTCTTTTCGCCATTCGCGTAAGGGATAAAGTATTTCTGAATCTGGTCGCCCTTGCAGGTTTCTTTCAGCATGAATAGATTCGGACTGTCCGGTGGCAACGTCCACGGCGTAATGCTGGTTTTGAGTTCTTCTGCCACAACCGCCTTGGCCAGCATGCCGAGATTCTGTCCGCCATATTCTTCAGGCACGTCGATGCCATAGAGGCCGATTTCCTTGGCCTTTTTATCCAGCGCTTTTTCGGCCTCGGGGTCGATCAGCGGTGCGTCGGTGAGACCGCGCTCGGCCTCGCGGCGGATCACGTCTTTTTCCAGCGGCAGCAGTTCCTCGCGGGTGAATCGGGCCACGGTGTCGCGCAGCATGCGCAGTTCTTCGGGCAGGGTGAAATCCATCGAAGTCTCCAGAGATGCGGGCGATTTGTCCGCCGATAATAGATGTTACGAAGCGCTATTTTACAAAGCGTTGTTGGCCGGTAAATAGCAGGTAATGTTTGTTGACTGCACGGCCGATCATCGTGATGCCGGTTTTAACGGCAATGTCGTGGCCCATTTGCGTGAGGCCCGAGCGCGACACCAGAAATGGAATCTGCATTTGCGCGGCTTTGATGACCATTTCCGATGTGAGCCGGCCGGTGGTGTAAAAAATTTTGTCGCTGCCGTCAACCCGGTCGAGCCACATTTTGCCGGCGATCGCATCCACGGCGTTGTGCCGGCCTACGTCCTCGATGAACATCAGAATGCTGCCAGCGTTATCCGCGAGTGCACAGCCGTGCACGGCGCCGGCGCTTTTATAAATCGTCTCATGGCGGCGCACGTTGTCGAGCAGGGTATAGAGCGTGGCTTCGCTCAAGGTTACGTCATTGCGTAACTGAATAGCGTCGATTTCCTCCATCAAATCGCCGAACACCGTACCCTGGCCGCAGCCAGTGGTGACGGTGCGTTTTTGCATTTTTTCGTCGAGATTATTCAACGCGCTTCGCGTGGTAATGGCTGCCGCGTTGGTTTCCCAGTCGACCTGCACTTCGGCGATTTCGTCGATACTTTTTACGAGGCGTTGGTTGCGCAAGTAGCCCAGCGCCAAGGCTTCGGGCGCTTGCCCTAACGTCATCAGCGTGACGATTTCGCGTTTGTCGATGTAAAGCGTTAGCGGGTGTTCGCCGGCGATGGGTGTGGGGATGTGTTGGCCGTGTTCATTGGTGGCCTCTACCGTTGTAGTGAGAGGCCGGTAGGCATTGCTGGTTTTAGGAATTTCAGGGGAAGACATGCTTGTAAACAGTAAACGGTGAACAGTGAACGGTGGCTGCACGGTTACTGTTCACCGTTCACTGTTGACTATTCACAGGGTGGGCGGCGGTCAGCCGCCGATATACGACATCTCGATCTTTTCCAGCTTCACCGTTTTCTCGGAACGAATCTCCGAATACCGATCCGTACGCTTGTCCCACACGCCACGTATGAAAGTATCGAGATCACCGTCGCTGGCGCCATTGCGCAGCAACGCACGCAGGTCATGCCCGCTGGTGGCAAACAAACAGGTGTAGAGCTTGCCTTCAGTGGAAATGCGGGCGCGGGTGCAGTCTTTGCAGAACGCCTGCGTCACCGAGGCGATGACGCCGATTTCGCCCGAGCCATCCTTGTATCGCCAGCGCTCGGCGACTTCGCCGGTGTAATTCGGATCAGCGGGTTCCAGCGGCATTTCGCGGCTGATGGTGTCGACAATCTCGCGTGCGGTGACGACATCATCCATGCGCCAGCCGTTGGTGTGGCCGACATCCATGAATTCGATAAACCGCAGTATGTGTCCTTGCTGCTTGAAATAGCGCGCCATCGGCACGATGCTGTGTTCGTTGACGCCGCGCTTGACGACCATGTTGATCTTGATTGGTGATAGGCCTGCCGCGGCGGCAGCATCAATACCTTCCAGCACCTTGGCAACGGGAAAATCTACGTCGTTCATTGCCATGAAGATTTTATCATCGAGGGAATCGAGGCTTACCGTGATACGGTTCAAGCCGGCAGCCTTGAGACCGCGCGCCTTTTTGGCGAGCGACGAGCCGTTGGTGGTCAACGTCAAATCCAGATCGGGAATTTCCGCCAGCATGCCGATGAGCTGCTCGATGTTGCGGCGGATCAGCGGCTCACCACCAGTCAAGCGAATTTTCTGGACGCCATGGCGCGTGAATGTTCGCGCCAACCGCGTGATTTCCTCGAACGACAGGAGAGCGCTGCGTTCCAGAAACTGATAGTCCTTGCCAAACACTTCCTTTGGCATGCAATAGGTGCAGCGAAAATTGCAGCGGTCGGTGATCGAAATGCGCAAGTCTCGCAGCGGCCGACCGAGGCGATCGCGCGTTGCGGCAGGCGAGGCATTACGTGGGGCGAGTGCGGTCATGATTGCGCTGACTGTCGGGGTGCCGATTATGGCAAATGTGATGCTCCGCAGCAACTAAAAATAGTGTTTTAAATCAGATAGTTATGTATTTCAAGCGTGCAGCGGTTGAGAGTGTCCCGGCGGTGCGTTTGACTATTGGTGACTCCGCATGTGTTGACGATAGATCTCGCGAGCTTTTTCACGTTTGGCTTGCTGATCGTCTGCGTCCGACGTCACAACGCCGCCATGCGTGTGTCCATCCGCACGATGGTGAAAATATTCCACGGCAGCAAGCGCAAGCAACAACAGGATGAGTCCGTATTTCATGAACGCGACAAGTCGATGTGACGTGTGATGTGTTGATGCTATGGGTATCTGGTGAGCGGGTGCGCGTGATCAGAGTGCTACTATAGCGCCGTACCGGAAAATTGCACGATCCGAAAAAACAAAACAGCACAACAAATTTAATCAGGGAAGCAGCGTAGCGTGGCTCACATCAAAAAATATCCTTTTCACTACGCGTGGGTGATTCTGATCGCGGCTTGCGTGCTGAATATCGTCAGCCGCGCCGATCAGGGCTCGTTTGGCGTATTCATCGATCCTCTGGTCGCGCAATTTGGGTGGAAGCGCGGTGACATCTCATTTGCCTACTCGCTGGCATTCATTGTCGGCTTGCCGGCGGTGATGATCATGGGCTGGCTGGGTGACCGATACGGCGCGCGCGTGCTGATGCTGGGGGCGTCGGCCATGATCGGCGTCGGTACCGTGCTGCTCGGTACCGTCAAGGAACTCTGGCAGTTTTATCTTTTTTACAGCCTGTTTGTGGGCTCCTTGGGCCACGCCGCGTTCAGCGTGCTGCTGCCGGTGATTATGACCAAATGGTTTCATAAACACGTCGGCGTTGCATTGGGCATTTACTGGGCGGGGCAGGGCATTGGGCCGGTGATATTTGCGCCGCTGTTTCGCCACATGATCGAGACGCGCGGGTGGGCTGGCACGTTTACCGTCATCGGCATCGTGGTTGGATTGCTGCTGGCGTTTTTCTCGCTGTTTATCGTCAACAAGCCTGAAGACAAAGGGCTGACCGCATACGGCGCAGAGCCGGATACCACGGTGAAAAAGCCGGGCAGCGCGCCCGCGAAATCCGCCAGCCTGCGGGATATTCTGCGGCTTGGCATGGTTTGGCGGCTGGCGAGCATTCATCACCTGGGGTGCGTGGCACACGCGATTATTCTCGCGCACGTGGTGTCGATGGCGACATTCCGGGGCATACCGGGGCTGGAAGCCGCCGGCGTGTTGGCCGCCATCGCCGGCACTTCGGTGATTAGCCGCTTCGCGTTTTCAGTGCTGGCTGAAAAGCTTGGTGGCCGCACGGTGCTGACAATTTCGCTGCTGGGGCAGGGCGTGCCGGTGCTGATTCTGTTTTTCGCCACCGAGGCTTGGCAGTTTTATCTCTTCGCGGTGATGTTTGGGCTGTGTTACGGCGGCGAGATGGTGGGTTTTCCGATTATCAACAAGCAACTGTTTGGCGCGTCGGCGCCGCTGGGTTCGATTTACTCGGTGGAAATGGTTGCGGCGACGACCGGCATGGCGCTCGGCGGCTGGCTCGGCGGCGGGTTGTTTGATTTGTCGGGCAGCTACACGTGGGCGCTGATGGCGTCGATGGGTATTGGCCTGCTTGGTTTGCCGCTGGCGCTGGGGTTGCCGCGACACAAAGTGCCGGCTGCCAAAGCCGTATAAAAGCATAATAAAAACAAATACTTACGAAACAGGAGATCAACGCCATGCTGCTCGATTTAAAAGGCCGCCGCGCGATTGTCACCGGCGGATCACGCGGCATTGGCCGCTCCATAGCCCTGGCATTTGCACGCGCGGGTGCTGCGGTTTCGATCTGCGCGCGTGGCGAAAGCACGTTGCGCGAGACCGAAAAGGAAATCCGCGAGGCGGGCCACGCGGTGCACGCTGCGGCGTGTGATCTCGCTGATGGCGCTGCAGTCGAGCAATATGTAGCCTCTGCCGCCGGCGTGCTGGGTGGCGTCGACATCCTCGTCAACAACGCCTCCGGTTTTGGGCTGGCCGATGATGAAGCCGGCTGGGCGGCGAGCATCAATGTGGATTTGCTGGCGCCGGTGCGCGCCTCGCGCGCAGCCATCCCGCATCTGGCGAAATCCGGCGGCTCGATTATTCACATTTCGTCGATATCCGGCCTGATGCACAGTGCGCGCACACCGCCCTACGGCGCGGTGAAAGCGGCGCTGATCCAACTGACGTTGTCGCAGGCAGCTTCGCTCGCTGCCAAACGCATCCGTGTGAACTGCATCGCGCCCGGCTCGATTGAATTCCCCGGCGGCAGTTGGGAAAAGCGCAAGACCAGCGACCCGGTGCTCTACAACGGTATTCTGCGCAGCATTCGTTTCGGGCGCTACGGCACGCCAGAAGAAATCGCCAACGTCGCGCTATTTCTGGCAAGCGATGCGGCGAGTTGGGTGACAGGACAAACCATCGCGGTGGATGGCGGTCAGATGCTGGGCTAGGGCGCCCGCAATCACAGCGCCAAAATTTGCAGGATTTACAGGAGCCAGGCATGGATTTGCAGATCTACGGCATGCGCAACGTGATGGAGCAAGCCACTACCCACATCGCGGTGGATGCGATGTCCGGCGGCAAGGCGGCGGTCAAGCACGGCAACGTGGCGCATCTGGTTGGCGCGGATGCATCGATGAATTCGGCATCCGTGGTCAAAACTCCGGAAGCGCAGGCCATCGCGGCCGAGTCGCCGCAGGCCGTGGCGGATGTGGCGACCAATTACGACACGCAGTTTTTACGTTTCTCGGCAAAGCGCCCGGACATGCGCATTTTGTGCACCGTCACGCGCGGGCTGTATCACATCGTCGCACGGCGCTCGGCGGGGATCGCGTCGGTGGCGGATCTGCGCGGTAAACGCGTGGCCACGTTTCCGCGTACTTCGTCCCACTACTATCTGATCGGCGAGCTCAACGCGAACGGCTTAAACGAGAGCGACATTGAACTGGTCGGCCTTGCGCCGATTTTTGAAATTTCCAAAGCCATGATTGAAGGTCGCGCTGATGCGATTTGTATCTGGGAGCCAGCGTCGCAGGCTGTGCGCGACAACCTCGGCGCGGACGCAATTGAACTGCAAACACCAGGCGTACTGACACCGCTGTTTAATCTGAATACCACCACCGCCAAGCTCGCCGATGCCGGCAAGCGCGCGCAGATGGTCGAATTGATTCGCCACCTGATTCGTGCCTCTGCGCTGGTGAAAGCAAACCCGCAAATCGGTTGCGACTGGCTGGCGAAATCCTCCGGCTTCGACCGCGGGCAGATCGAACGCTCGTTCCGTTACCACGATTACACTGCCTGCATTGTGCCCAATCATCTGGATGTGTTGGCCGGGCAGGAGCCATGGATTGCGGCGGAGCAGGGCCGCGCGGCGCGCACACGCGAACAGCTGGCTGCGTTGTTTGATCAAAGCGTGTATCGCGATGCGGTAGCGAGTATTTAGCCCGCCGTGCAGGGTCAACAATTTCAAGGGACGGTTGAGGAGAACTCTATATGATTTATCAGCACAGACTGGTTATTGCGCGCGGCGGGCGCCTGGTTAAACGCCACGTTGCCTTTCAGCGCGAAGCCATGGGCGCGCTTGAAGCTCATGGATCCGTGTTGATCGGCGCTTGGGAAGTCTGGATTGGTGCGGACGCGGGATGCGGTGTCTACCAGATTCGCCAGTTTGAAAGCCTTGCCGCGTGGGAGCAGCACCGTGAGCGCGTGCACAAAGATGCGGAACTCAACGAGCGCTATCAGAGCAACCTCTCGTTTCACAACGATTTTGTGACGACGTCGATCGTAAAATGTGCGAATGGCGCACCGCCGCTCGCGCGTGAGTGGCCGGCAGTGGATGCCGTGCGAGGCACGCCGCGAGCTTATTTTGAGCAGCGCATTCTTTACTTCCGGCCGGGGGCTTCGGGTGCGCATCACCGGTTTTACTTTGACAACGTCGCACCCGCACTTGAGCGTGACGGCGCAAAGCTGATTGGGTTTTTCGACACGGTGATCGGCCCCGGCACCACCAACACCGGGTCGCATCGCAGCATCGAACTGCGGCGTTTCCCCGATCTTGCAAGCTGGCAGCGCTGGCGTGAAGCGCAGGATGCAGACCCGGAACTTGCCAAATTGGTAAAAGAGTCCTGGTTGAGCAAGGTGGAACGGGTGGAAAGCGTGCTGCTGTATCCGCTGGACTACAGCCGCCTACGTTGAGCGCCGCTTGGTCCGGCTTTAGTCCAGTTTCAACCCCGCAGCCTTGACGGCGCGTTCGAAGCGTTTGATCTCGGCGGCGATATGCGCACGGAACTCGTCCGGCGTCGAACCAACGACTTCAACATCGTCTTTCGCGAAGCGCTCGACAAGATCGGGAGACTTGATGACCTCGATCAGGCCGCTGCTCAATCTGGCAAGCACCGCCGGCGGTAAGCCCGTGGGCGCGACTACGCCGTACCATTGCGTCATTTCATAACCGGTGATGCCAGCCTCCACCATGGTCGGCAGCCTCGGTAGTGATTTCAACCGGCGCACACTGGATACCGCGAGCGAGCGCACCTTGCCGCTCTGGACGTGAGGCGCAGCTTCCGGGGAGGTCATGAAAATCATGTCGATTTGCCCGCCAATTAAATCGGTCATCGCCGGGCCGCCGCCCTTGTACGGCACATGCAGCAATTTCGCCTTGCCCTGTATCGAAAACAAAGCACCGGAGAGATGCTGCAGGCTGCCCAGCCCCGCCGACCCGTAGGTCAGGCCTCGCGGAGTTTCGTTGGCGCGGGACACCAGTTCGGCCACCGTACGCGCCTGCACTGACGGGTGGACCGTCAGCACATAAGGTTGGGAAATCACCTGGGTTAGCGGGGTAAAACTGCGCATGAGATCGAAGGACAGCCTGGCCTGCATGGCCTGGCGCGCGGCATGACTGCCGGTGCACAGCGAAATCGTGTAGCCATCGGGCCGCGCGTTGGCTGCGGTCTCGAGCGCAATTGTACCCGTGCCCCCGGCACGGTTATCAACAACGACGTTTTGCCTCCACAGCGCCTGCAGCTTCTGCGACATGAGCCGGCTGGTATGGTCACCGCTGCCGCCGGGCGCCATGGGCACGATAAAGCGCACGGACCGGGAAGGGTAGGACTGCGCATGGACTGAGACCGCTCCAGCGAGCAATCCGGCGGTGAGGCACACGATATGCCCGCGCTTTTTGCGCACACCATTCACGTCATCGATAAGCATAGATCAGCGTGGCTCATGCTACTCCGGTTTGATGCCCGCATCGCGCGCCACTTGCCGCCAGCGGTGTATGTCGGTGGCGATGAACTGCGTGATTTGCTCGCGTGTCATTAGCGCGGGCTCGGCGCCTTCCACAGCATAGCGCTGTTTGAGTTCCGCCGATTGCAGCGCCTTGGTAAGTTCAGCCGCGAGGCGATTGACGATTTCGGGCGGCGTTTTTGCCGGCGCGGCCAGCCCCCACCAGTATTCCGAACGATAGCCTGCGTAACCCGATTCCGCCAGCGTCGGGATGTCGGGCAAAAACACGCTGCGCTGTTCGCCGCCTACGGCAAGCGCGCGCATGCGCCCGGCCTGCACCTGCTGCATCACCGACGGCGGCGTGGTCATCGCCAATTGCAGATGCCCGCCGAGCAAATCGGTCAGCGCGGGTGCAATGCCTTTGTACGGCACGTGCACAATGTTGATACCGGCAAGGCGGCGCAGCAGCTCGGTCGACAAATGCGAGTGACTGCCGATGCCGGGCGTGCCGTAGTGAATCTGCCCAGGCCGCACTTTTGCGAGCGAAATCAGTTCCTTGATATTTTTCGCTGGCAGCGAAGGATGCACCACCACCAGCAGCGGCGCGCGCGCCATCATGCCGATAAATACAAAATCGTTCAGCGTGTCGTACGGCATCTTCGCACGCAGTGCCGCATTGGCGACAAACGACGCCTGAATGTTGAGCAGGCTGTATCCGTCGGGCGCGGACTTGGCGACGTTATCCGCGCCAATCATGCCTGCGGCACCTGCACGATTGTCGATCACCATCGGCTGACCCAATGCCACGCTCATCACCTGCGCGGTGATGCGTGTGAGCACGTCGTTGCTGCCGCCGGGCGGCACGGGGACTACGATGCGTATGGGTTTTACGGGGTAGGGCTGGGCTTGGAGCGGGAAATTGACGGAAATTGAAAAGATCAATAAAAACAGATACTTACAATAACCATGTTCCATGCGGTTTACGCAGGATGCGCAGCTGCAATCTTTTTTGAGAGGCATGGCTGATTGCCCTGGATGGCCCGAATGGCCGTGCCTGGCCTTATTGGAATTTGTATAGCCTTGAAGGTTACGTTCGCTTCGCCAGTTTATCCAACAAAGAACGGATGTCCGGCAATTTCTCAATGTCTTGGAGCATGGCCGCTGTCTCCTTTGCAGCGGCTGCACCAACTACTTCGGTGGCATTGGTCACATACTTGTCAATGACTTTCGACGGCGGCACGGGCCGGCGGCAATCGCCGAGCGGAATTTCGATGGGTTGATGAATCGTCTTGCCTTTGGCGACGATGACCAGCACGCCAAGCGGGCCATGCTTGTCCGACGCGGGGTCTTCGAGAGTTTTGAATTTGGGCAGATGCGATTGCAGTTCCGGACGCTTGAAGGCGGTATCCGAGAACGTGCTTTTGATAACGTAGCCGTCGAGTATCGCCGAGGCGACGGGGTATTCGTAACCGAATTTACCGGAGAATTCGCCCGCGGCCTTGACGCGAAAATAGGGCTGCAAATGCGGCACGCGAATTTCGACCGAGGTGAGGTCTTGCAGCGTCATGCCTGTTTGCTCGCGAAAGCGTAGCGCGGCGTCGATCGCGCCTTGCGCGATGTAACCGCACGGATATTTTTTCAGCCGCCAGGTGTCGGCAATATGCCATTGCGACAAGCCATCAAGGGCTTTATTGACATCGACGCCTTCCATGTTGCTAGCGGCGACGACACTGTAGATATAGCCGAGCGGCGCGTCGAGCGCATCAATATTCGCCTCGAAGCCGCTGGCGGCAAGCTCTGCGGCCATCACGCCGGCCTGTGACGCGGTGCCGCCGTGCAGCGGCTTGGTGTGCGTGCCGAAGTTGCCGGTGATGCCGCCGGCGTGCGACGCGGCGATGCCCCACGCGTGGCGCTGCTGCGTGGCGGTGAGGCCCAGCAGCCTTCCCGACACCGTGGCGGACGTAAGCGAGCCGAACATGGCCGTGCTGTGCAGGCCGTGAAATTGATCCGGCCGCCGCGGCACGATGCGCGACAGCGCTTCGCCGACTTCGTAGCCGGCAATGTAGGCTTCGAGCAGTTCGCGGCCGCTGCGGTTTTGTGTTTCGCCGGTGGCGAGCATGGCAGGTACCAGCACCACGCTGGGGTGGCCAAAACTCGAGCAGTCATCGAAATCGAGGGTGTGGCCCAGCGTGCCGTTGACCAGCGCAGCGAGCCACGTGGATGTCTTGCGCGGGTTGCCAAGCACCGTGGCCTCGCTTGCCGTGCAGCGATCCACCATCGCCTGCACTTTGACGCCAGGGTCTTCGCCTACGCCCGCCAGCGCCACGCCGATTTGATCGAGAATGGCAAGTTTGGCAACGTCGATGTCGCGTTGCGGCACTGACGCGAGCTTGATGCCTGCCACGTATTGCGCGAGAGCTTGTCCGAGTGACATGATGTGTTCCTTGGGAGAAAGATGGAGCTTGCAGCAATCATAGCGCATAGCGCATAGCGCATGGCGAATGGGGAACGGTGATAGGGCCTTCGGACAATCAAGCCACCCGGCGTGAAAGCCTTTGAAGCAATGTGGATTGCACGATTGACGCTGCCACGCAGCGGCGATAGATTGCTGGAAACGCAGGATTCTTTTCACCGATTCCCATCAGGAGACCGAACATGGCCGAGACCCCAACGTTTGGACGTTACGCGGAAATTCCCGTCGATGAAATGACGCCGGAGCAGAAGGAGGGCTATCAATCGCTGCTGGAAAATCGCGGCCGTTTGCCCGGCCCCAACAAGATTTGGGTGCACAATCCCAAGCTCGCGAAAGTGATGGGGCCGCTGGGTGCGCATTTTCGCACCGGCTATTCGCTGAACGACCGCGAGCGCGAAATCGCCGTGTGCATCATCAATGCCAAATTTCATTCGGGATACCCCACCGGTGCGCACGAACGCGCGGCCAAGGCGGCAGGGCTGCCAGCGGATAAAGTGGAGGCGATCTTGTCTGGATTGACCACGCATTTTGACGACAAGCGCGAACAGGTGATTTACGAGATGGGCGTGTGCCTCGCCAATTCGCGCTGGGTGTCGCGCGGACTCTACGACCGTGCAGTGGAGGCGCTGGGGCATGTGGGCATCACCGATGTGATTACGCTGATGGGGTTTTACAGCAGCGTGGCGATGACGCTCGCGTTTTACGACGTGCCGCCGGGATCTACCGGCATGGAGCGCTGACCGTAATGTTGCGTGCAGCCGCCGCATGGATGGCGCTGCTGCTGAGTGGCGCGGGCGTGGCGTGGGCTCAGAGCTATCCGATAAAGCCGGTGCGCTACATCGTGCCGTTCCCTGCGGGCGCCTCCCCGGATATCGTCGGCCGTTTGATGGCCGACCGCTTGAGCCGTATCTGGGGCCAACAGGTGGTGGTCGACAACCGCTCCGGCGCGGGTGGTACGGTGGGGGCAGGCATTGCCGCACGTGCGGCGCCTGATGGCTACACGTATTTTCAGTGCAATATTGCGTCGAACGCGATTGCCGGCTCATTGTACGCCCAACTGCCGTACGATCCACCACGCGATTTCGCGCCGATCACGCGTATTGGCACCACCGCTAATCTTATTATTGTGCATCCCGGTTTGCCGGTGAACACCGTGGCTGAATTCGTCGCGCACGCGCGGGCCAATCCCGGTAAGTTAAGTTACGGCTCGTCGGCCGCGGGCACGTCGCCGCATCTGGGCATGGAACTATTCAGCACGCTGGCGAAAATCAAGGTGGTACATATTGCCTACAAAGGCGCGCCGCAGGCGATTTCCGATTTGATCGGCGGGCAGGTGCCGGTGGCGGTGTCGAATATTCCTGCATTGCTGCCGCCTATCCAGTCGGGCCGCGCACGGGCCATCGCCGTGACCAGCCTGAAGCGCTCGCCGCAACTCCCGTCGGTGCCAACGGTCGACGAGTCGGGCTATAAAGGCTTCGAGGTGACGTCGTGGTACGGGGTGTGTGCGCCTGCCGGCACTGCCGCGGCCATCCTCGACAAGGTGAACAGCGACCTGAGCAAAGTATTGCGTTCAGCCGATGTTCAGGCGCGCATGACCGAGTTGGTTATCGAAGCCGCGCCCACCAGCCGTGAAGCGTTTGCCGCATTCATTGCCGCAGAAACCAAACGCTGGGCGCAAGTGGTGAAGGATGCGGGCGTGGCCATACAGTAAGGCCACGAATCAATCTAAGTATCTGATTTTATTAATAATATTTAAGGAATAATTATGCCCTGGATTGAAGCCAATGGCGCGAGCCTGCGCTACACCCTTACAGGTTCCGGCAAGCACACGCTGGTGCTGGTGCACGAAGCAGGCGGCTGCCTCGACAGTTTTGATGAAGCGCTGCCCGCGCTGGAAAAGGAATTTCGCGTGCTGCGGTATGACCAGCGCGGTTTTGGTTTTTCCGAAAAGGCGCGCGAGCTGACGTTTGACGGCGTGGTGGCGGATTTGGCCGCGTTGATTGAAGTGCTGAACATCAGCACGCCGGTCTACATGGCCGGCTGTGCAATGGGTGCGGATTTTTCGGTGGGCTATGCGTCGCAACATCCTGCACGCGTGGCCAAGCTGGCCATTGCCAGCCCGAACATTGGCCACAACGGCGCGCGCAGCGCGGGCAGCCTTGAGCGTGCGGCAGTGGTCGAGCGCGAGGGCGTGCGTGTTGTCATGCAGGCGAGCCATGATCGCTCGTACCCCGAAAATATGCGCGCGCTGGATCGCGAACGTTTTAAGCGTTATCAGGCGCGCTGGGTGTGCAACACGCCGGCGTCTTTCAAGGCGCAGGCGATCATGATGAGCACCAACGATCTCACGTCCGACTACCCGAAAATCACCGCGAAAACGTTGGTCATCGGCTGCAAATACGACGGCCTGCGCACGCCGGAAAAAGCACAGAGCGTGGCAAAAGCCTTGCCCGGCTCGCAATACCTCGAAGCCGAAACCGGGCACTTCATGCATCTGGAGACGCCGCAGTTGTTTGTGGATACTGTGGTGCCGTTTTTCAAGGGTTAGTAATCGGCGTGAGGCAGCGGGAATCAAACACCTACTCTGCCTTGATGCCCGACGCGCGAATCAGCTTGCCCCAGCGCGGCAGGTCGTTGCGGATGCGCTCGGCGAATTGCTCCGGCGTGTTAAGTACGGGGTCCATGCCCTGACTGGACAGGCGCTGGGCGGTTTCCTTTTCGCCGATGCTCTTGACCAGCGCGGCGTGCAGCCGGGCAATGATTTCGCGCGGCGTGCCGGCGGGTGCGAGCAAGCCGAACCACGAGCTGGCTTCGAAGCCCGGCACGCCGGATTCGGCGACGGTGGGCACGTCCGGCATTTGCGTTGAGCGCCGCGCATCACCTACCGCTATCGCGCGTATTCTGCCGGCGCGCACATGGGGCAGCGAAGTGAGCACCGGGTCATACATCAGCGCGGTTTCGCCACCCAGCAACGCCACCATCGCCGGGGCGACGCCCTTGTAGGGGATGTGCAGTAAATCGATTTTCGCCATGCTTTTCAGCATTTCAATGCCGAGGTGCGACACTGAACCCGGCCCCGCCGTGCCGAAGGCGAGTTTGCCGGGGTTGGCCTTGGCGAGCGCGATCAGTTCCTTTACAGTGCGCGCGGGCAGCGAAGGATGCACGTCGAACACAAAAATGCTGGCCGCGACCATGGTGATCGGCGCGAAGTCTTTCACTGAGTCGTAGCCGACTTTGGCATAGAGATGAGGCACCACGCACAGCGTCGCCATGCTGCCGGAGGAGAGCGTGTAGCCGTCAGGCGGCGACTTGGCGACATACTCCCCGGCAATGCTGCCGCTGGCGCCCGTGCGCTGCTCGACCACGGCAGGCTGGCCCAGCGCTTCGGTCAGTTTTTGCGCGGCGACGCGACCGATGAAATCGACTGCCCCGCCGGGGGCTGAACCGGCGATGATGCGTATCGGTTTGACGGGGTAGGGCGCGGCGCGGTCTTGCGCACTGGCGAACGCAGGCAGGAGTGCGCTTACGGCGTAGATCAGGTGGCGTCGCATGGGTTACAAATATATCAATAAAAACAAATACTTATGGTGGTTACGCTTGGATTGACAAAGTCCCGCAAAACGCCGCTGCGTCGGCGCAATTTGCCATTTCCCAACTCTGCTCCAAGATTTTCTCGGCGGCGTCCGGCGCGAACACCGTGCGCAATTGCCCGCGTGTTTTGGTGGTGATGTCGTCATCCGTCAACGGGCGTTTCACGCTGCCGCGGCAGTGCTGTACTTTGGCGTACAGTGCCGTACCGTCTTTGAGCACCAGGCGCACGTGCGCGGCTTCGCGGCCCACCGTGTCGTCGTTGGTGTAACGGACCTTTTTGCGCAGTGCGCTGATGGCGGGATCACGCACCACGCTGTTGGCGACCTCGGCGATGCCGGCCTGTTTATAGACGAGTGTTGCGACCGCCCAGTGTTGCAGGCTTACCAGCGCTTGCCCGCGATCTTTCGGCTCCTCCAGATCCGTGAGCTTGGCAGCGAGCGGATTGAGGGTGAGTTCAATGTGCTCGATTTGCGCGGCGTCGAAGGACTTTTGCTGGTTGATTTCCAGACAGGCATCAATAATGGGGTGTATCACCACACCCGACGGATAGGGCTTGTAGGCGAGAGTGGAAATCTCGAAAGTTTGGCCGAGGCTCGCGATAGCTGCTTCAGGATTTGGCGGCTTGGCGAATGAAACTGCAAATCCTTTCGGGCCTTCGAGCATGTTGTCCGAACACTCAAAACCCTGCATGGCGAGCAACGCCGCCTGCAAGCCACATCGCGCGGCGTGGGCTGGCGAGAAGTGGCTGGCGTCGGTGGATTGGCCCTGGCGAATGCCGGCAGACTGGTTCGCGGCGTGGCCGATGGCGGTGATCATGCCAGCTTCGTCGAGCGCCAGCAGCTTGCCCGCCGCCACCGCCGCGCCGATGCCGCCGACGAGGCCTTGCATGGATAGCCCGACGGCGCTTTCGGCCGGCGGCGCAGTGAGTATGCTGCCGACGCGGCATTGAATTTCCACGCCGAGGATCAACGCGTGCAACAGGTCTTGGCCCGAAACTTTTTGTCGTCGGGCCTGCCGTTGTGCCATGGCGAGCAGTGCCGCGGC
This sequence comes from Betaproteobacteria bacterium, assembly GCA_900299145.1. Lineage (GTDB taxonomy): Bacteria > Pseudomonadota > Gammaproteobacteria > Burkholderiales > SG8-41 > UBA5216. The sequence continues at coordinate 66,179 of OMIN01000090.1, forward strand.
CACGGGGCTGGTGGGGTGTGCGACAGTGGCGTAGTGCGTGTCATTAAACGCCAGTGCGGCGGAGCTCATGCAGTTGATGAAAGCAGCGTTTAGCGCATCAAGTTTTTCGCGGCGGCCGACGAGGGGGGTGTTGGCTGCACCATTGAACTCCGCGAGAAATTTCACCATCAATTCGACGTGCGCTTCGTGCGAACCGCCCGCCGCGCAGCCGATGTAATTTACGAAGGCGCGCAGGCCTTCATGGCGGACTGCGGGCGGCAGGTTTTCGTAGCGTGAATCGACGGCGTAGCGGGCGAGAATACGGGTGATGGGTTGCACTGAGCTATTCCTGCATGTTGACGGCGTTCGGGGATGGGACAAACAATAGCATGAAGTTTCAGGCGGAATATAATCGCTCTTCAACGAACCCCGAATTCAAGGAAGATTTCGCAATGATAGAACGCACAATTGACTTGCCCACGCCCAGCGGCCCCATGGAAACGTTTATTGTGCATCCGCAGGACGGCGGCCCGCATCCGGCAGTGGTGCTGTACATGGATGTGTGGGGCATACGCGAGGAACTGCGTGATATCGCCAGACGCATTGCGACGGTGGGCTATTACTGCGTGCTGCCGGATTTTTATCACCGGCAGGGCAAAAAGCGCCATGCGTATTACGATGCCAAAGGACGCATGATTTCGCTGGATTTGCTCGACGAAGCGCGGCGGCAGATCGTGCTGGAGCCGCTGTCGAAATTGTCGGACGCGATGGTGATCGAAGATACCGCCGCGCTGTTGCGGTTTATCGACAACGGCGAACCGGTACGCGCCGGCGCGATGGGTGCTGTGGGCTACTGCATGGGCGGGCGGCATGTGTTTCGCGTGGCGGCGGAATTTCCGGAGCGCTTTCGCGCGTGTGCGAGCTTGCACGGTTCGCTGATTGTCACCGACGCTGCGGATTCACCGCACCTGACGGCCTGCATGGGCGCGGGGGAAATTTACTGCGGCCTCGCAGAAACCGACCGCCACGCGCAGCCGGAGAAGGTCAAGGCACTACTCAACACGACTTGGCGGCAAACGTTTCACCACGCACTGCACAAGGGCGCCGATCACGGTTACGCCTTGCCCGACCGCGATGTGCATCACAAAGCGGCGGCGAATCGCGATTGGGAAGTGATATTCGGCATGTTCCGGCGACAGATGCCGCTGTAAAAAAATCAATAAAAACAGATAGTTAAAGTATGTCTGTGCGCGGTCGCCCGGTGAGCGCTAATCCGCGCGGATGTTCGCTTCCTTGATCACCTTCGCCCATTTCGCGGTTTCGCTGGCGAGATACGCGGCGAATTGCTCCGGCGTGCTGGCAATTATTTCAATGGCGAAAGTGGTGAGGGGTTCGGCGACTTCGCGCAGCCGTGCTGCCTTGGTGATTTCGGCATGCAGCAGCGTGACGATGTCGCGCGATGTACCGGCGGGCAGCATTACGCCGTACCACAGGCTCGCCTCGTAGCCCGGCAGGTTGCCGGCTTCGGCGACGGTGGGCAATTCAGGTGCGGCAGCGGAACGCTTGGCGCTGGTCATGGCAATGGCGCGCAGCTTGCCGGACTTGGCATAGGCGAGCGTGGGGTTGGGGCTGGTGAACATGAGTTCGACCTGGCCCGCCATCAAATCCACGTACGCCGGGCCGCCGCCTTTGTAGGGGATGGTGGTCATGCGTGTGCCGGTCATCGATTGGAACAGTTCCGCCGCGAGATGACCGCCGGAACCATTGCCCGACGTGGCAAGATTGAGTTTGCCGGGCTGCGCCTTGGCCAGCGCGACCAGCGCTTTGATGGAGGTGGCCGGCACCGAGGGGTGCAGCACCACGGCGTTGGGGCTGGAGGCGATCAGCGTAACCGGGACAAAATCCTTGACGGAGTCGTAAGGGAGTTTGGCATCGAGCGCGGGGTTGATTGAGTGCGTGACGGACACCAGCAGCATGGTGTGGCCATCGGCGGGGGATTTGGCAGCGAGTGCAGTGCCGATTTTTTGCCCGCCGCCGGCGCGGTTGTCGACCACGAATTGTTGGCCGAGTGCCGCGCCGAGTTTGCCGCTGATGGAGCGCGCGATGATGTCGGTGGCGCCGCCTGGCGGATAGGGGACGATGAAGCGTACCGGCTTCGCGGGATAGGACTGCGCCTGGCCCAGTGCCGCAGTCAACGCAAAAATGCCACAACTGAAAATTTGCCAGCGCATGGTGAACTCGCAGTACATGGGAACTCGTGTGGGGCTATTTTCGCATCGGGCAGGCAGCGGCGCAAAAAGCGGTCACACGAAAAGCGGGCGGCAGATTTCGAACCGATGGTGAGCTATGAAAAAGCGATGTGTTCCAAGGCAATCTCACCAAAGGCCGCGATGATTGTTGGGCGCAATCGGCCCGACGTGCTCACGCCGTCGCAAACTGGATCAGAGCTGGAGATCCCGGCACACGACGCATCTTCGCTGCGTATCGCGAAGGCCTAAAGTGAACAAGGTAATCCTGTCAGGGTCGCATTGCGCAACCTGAGTTGCCACATCCTAAAAATACAATTAAAACAGATAGTTAGGGAGCTACTTAGCGGGCGATTCCCCTGATTTGCTCGCACGCCCCATGTTTACCCAATTGCTGCAAGAATCGGCAAAAGAATTTGACGTGATATTGATTGATACGCCTGCGGCAGCTGATTCTGCGGATGCCCAAACTGTAACCATGCGGGCAGGCTGCGCCTTGGTTGTCGCACGCCGAAACGCTTCACGTTTCTGGCAAGTGCAGGGAGTTGGAGCGGAAGCCATACATGATAGCGCAACCATTGTTGGCACGGTGCTCAATGATTTCTGAGCATGCTTCTAGGAAATAAAATACAAAAACTAAATTGGTTATATCGTCATCATAGCGAAGTTTTAAACGCAATTGCACTGCCTCCACCTTACCTCCAGCCTTCCAACGAACTTAACGGTTTGAATTTTTCAAAGACTGTCCCAACTAGCTTGAATTGAATTACCCGTAGCCTCCAGGACCGCTTTATGAGGCCGTGTGGTAGACATATACGCGTGCGGGATTGAACTGACAGAATCGAATGAATCCATCAACCCATCCGACGCAGCCTAAATCCACACAGGCCGATTGGTTGCCAGTTCTAGTCGGACTGCTGGTACTGTTTGTTCCTACGTTCTACAATGCGGCTACTTCATTCTGGCAGGGGGAAGACAATGCGCATGGGCCCATTATCCTGGCCGTAGTGATCTGGTTGATATGGACCAAGCGCGCTGCGTTGTTTGTTGCACCGGCACACAAACGTCAATCGGCGGGCTTGGTTCTGCTGGTGCTAGGCTTGTTGTTATACGTTCTTGGGCGCTCAGTGGATGTCGCTTTGCTGGAAATTGGATCCCTGATTCCCATACTTGCCGGAATTTTGCTGGCCATGCGCGGATGGCTTGTCCTTAAAGCCTTCTGGTTTCCCATATTTTTTATCGTATTCATGGTGCCGCTACCCGGCACGTTTACCGATGCCTTGACCGGGCCGCTAAAGCAGCATGTCTCGGTGATCGCCGAGCAATTGTTGTACGCGGCCGGATACCCAATCGCGCGTAGCGGCGTAATGCTGACTATCGGCCAGTACCAATTGCTGGTCGCCGATGCTTGCTCGGGCCTAAATACCATGTTCAGCCTGTCGGCTCTGGGTTTGTTGTTCATGTTTCTAACAGACCGGGCAAGCAAGCTGCATAACGTGATCATGCTGGTCAGCATACTGCCCATTGCATTTGTCGCCAACGTAATTCGGGTGTTGGTGCTTATCCTGGTCACCTTTCACTTTGGCGATGAAGCGGGCCAAGGTTACCTTCACGGCTCGGCTGGAATTGTTCTTCTGATGGCCGCACTGATTTCCCTGCTTGCACTCGATAGCATACTGGCGCGTCTAATCAGACATCGCTCCGCAGTGCCAGCGTCGTAACTTTTCGGCGGAGAGAAGCGAAGGTGCGGCGCTGAAGAGTTTGACCATTTATCTGCGCCATCGGAAGTGTTCCCTAATATTTGCGTGCGCTCTGAATAATTTTTGCGTGGCATTTGTATTGAATTGCTGTTCAGCGGCATCAATTCAGAGATCTATGGCCGGGCAATGCATGAGCCGCAACACTCGCAACATCAACCCAATTTCGCCACCTGGCAGCATCGATCAGCCAACCCGCTTGCAAGCACGGTCGACGTGTTTTGCTCCATAATGCACTACATCGGATTTGTGCCGGAAGTCACGCTCCATGGGTCGATTGCAGCGCATCAAGCAGTACTGATACTCACATCCGGCCGCAAAAGCGCACGCACAGTTGGAGGCGCATTTTCTGACGATCGCGCCAAAAGCCTGAGCGGAGACCCGCGCTGCCCCCGATAAGTTGATTATTGTGGAAAACAATTACTGACATGAACAACTCCATCGTCTGCCTGACTTTCGACTTCGACGCCATGTCGGGATTTATCTCTCGCGGCATGACTTCACCGTCGCCAATATCGCGTGGCGAGTTTGGCGCGAATGTCGGCGCTCAGCGTATTCTGGAATTGCTGAAAAAGTACGATGTGCCTTCAAGCTGGTTCATTCCCGGCCACACGCTGGAAACTTACCAGGATCAGTGCAAGCGCGTGTTCGATGCCGGTCATGAAATCGGCCATCACGGCTGGACGCACGTGCCGCCGGCCGCGATGACACGTGAGCAGGAGGAAGCCGGCCTCGTTCGCGCCAACGAGCAGATAAAAAAGCTCACCGGTGCTTACGCCTGCGGCTACCGCTCGCCGTCCTGGGATTTGAGCCCACACTCGGTGGAACTGCTGCTCAAGCACAACTTTCTGTACGACAGCAGCATGATGGGCGACGATTACACGCCCTATCGCGTGCGTCAGGGAGACATTATCGAGCTGGAGAGGCCCGCTGTATTTGGCAAGCCCACTAAGCTCATCGAAATGCCGATTAGTTGGTCCCTCGACGATTATCCGCACTTCGAATTCGTGCGCACCAATACCACCATCCTGCAGGGCAACATGAACGCGCATCACGTGCTGCAAAACTGGACGGATGATTTTCTTTACCTGCGCGATCATCTGGCGTGGGGCGTGATCACCTACACCTTTCATCCGTTCGTGATCGGGCGCGGCCATCGCATGATCGTGCTGGAAAAGCTGATTTGCATGCTGATGGAAAACGGCGCCGAATTCATGCGGCTGGGCGATGCAGCCAGAGCATTTGGCAATAAATTAGTTAATTAAAACAGATAGTTACTGTTACGGATATTTTTGCGGTCCATCATCAGCAGTTGACGTGGATAGCCGGCGCCAAATGCCATGACCTGTAACGCCAGGAATCTTTGCGTCTTCGCCGTATTGGCTTTCTTGTTGGCGGCGGCGGGCAACAGTTTCATGTTTAGCCACGGCCATGGACCTGGCATAGCGCTTTTGGGGGGCGTCCTGCTGGCGGTGTTGCTACGGTCGGATATGCACGACTGGTGCCACTGGACGCTTGTCGCCTTCGCAGCTGACGGCCTCGCCGTCCATTGGATATGCCAATGCGGCCTGATGCACCCGTGGGGGGATGCGTTGGCGCATGTCGCTGGAGCGGCCGCCGCAGCGTGGCTGACGCGGCGGGTTTGCAATATCCCGTTTCGCTTTGATGTGCCGCGCAACGTCCTGACTCTGGTGTTATTTTGCGCAGTACCGGCCGCAGCCATCAGCGCCAGTCTCGAACTTGCGATTGCGCTGGCCGAGGGCCGTCAGACCAGCCCGATGGAGTGGATGATTTGCTGGACCGCCTACACACTTGGCGCACTGGTGGCGGCGCCGCTCGCGCTGACGGCGTTGCAGCACCGTGCTTTGCCGACATGGCCGCGCGGCGCGCGCGGCTATGAAGCATTGGCGTTGGCGATATGCCTCGTGCTGAGTTTTCACATTGTATTTAGCGCGCACTTACCGCTGGTGTTTCTGCTGTTGCCGCCGATGCTGTGGGCTGGCTTGAGGTTTGGCATGCTGGCCACGGCAATGGAAATCGCGTTGCTTTCCACCATGGCATTGCACGCCACGGTATCGGGCCACGGCCCTTATGCCCACAGTGCCGCTTCGCTGGCGGAAAGCCTGCTGATGGTGCAATCGTTTTTAGTACTGGCCAGTGCTGGTGCGCTGATGCTGGTTACGGTGACTTCGCAACGGCGTTCCGCGCAAGCGGATTTAATGCGAGCGCGCGATGATCTTGAGGCGCAGGTGGCCGCGCGCACGGCAGCCTTGAGAGAAAACGAACAGCGGCTGCGGGTGAGCGAAGCGCGCTACCGCAATCTCTTTGTAAACAATCCGCTGATGTATTTTACGTTAGATGGTGCGGGGGTGGTGGTGTCGGTCAATCCGCAAGGCGCGAATCAATTGGGCTATGCCGTTACAGAACTGACAGGCCGTCCTGTGACGGCGGTGTTTCCGCCGGAACTTCATCGCGAGGTGCGCGAACAACTGGCACAATGCTTGAGTGAAGCCGATCAGGTGCACACCTGGGAAATCACCAAGGTGCGAAAGGATGGAACGACGCTTTGGGTGCGCGAAAGCGCGGTCGCCGTGCCGGGCGATGACGGCGAGCCGTTGCTGCTCATTATGTGCGAGGACATTACCGCGCGCCGCCAGGCCGAGCTCGACAAGCTGCGCGAACGTGAACAACGCTATCGCACGCTGGTGGAGCATGCGGTCGACATCATCTACGAAACCAACGAGTGGGGACAATTCACCTACTTTAACACCAGTGCCGCGTTAAAGATGCTTGGCTATGTGCGTGAAGATCTTGTAGGCCGGCACTATCTTGAATTCGTGCATCGGGATCACCGCGCTGCACTGCAAAATTTCTTCCGCTCGGCTATCAAGGAAGGCCGTGGCAGCGGCTATATCGAATTCCCCGTGCTGCCAAAGAATGGGCCGGAAATCTGGGTTGGGCAACAAGTCAATCTGGTGTGGGAGAAGGACCGCGTGATTACCTACCAGGGCGTTTGCCGCAATATCAACGACCGCATGGCAGCGCAGGCGGCGCAGCGCGACGCCAACGACCGTCTGCGGCGGCTGTCGGCACGGCAGGAAGAGCTGCTCGAAACAGAGCGCACGCGCATCGCACAAAATCTGCATGACGGCGTGGGGCAGTCGCTTAATCTCGTACGGCTCAAGATTCAATCAGCGATGAAAGGCACAGTGATGAGCGGCGACACGCTGCGGGAAGCCGTGCAGATACTCGAGCAGAGCTCGTCGGCCATACGCTCGCTGGAATTTGAGCTGAGTCCGCCGGTGCTGCGAGAGCTGGGCCTCAAGCCGGCGCTGGAATGGTTGTCGGAGGACCTGCGACGTGAGTACGGGCTGGTGGTGAGCCTGAGCGATGACGGCGAAGCGAAGCCCTTGGGGGAGCTGGCGCGCGTGGTGGCGTTTCGCGCGGTGCGTGAATTGTTGCTAAACGTGATTCGCCACGCCGGTGTCACGCGCGCGCACGTCGATCAGCAGCGCAGCGGCGAGCGGCTGGTGGTTACGGTCAGCGATCAGGGGTGCGGCTTTGAAGATGAAGCCGTCGCCGCCGGACTGGGGTTGGTGAGCGTGCGCGAGCGTATTGGCTACGTTGGCGGCGACGTGGCGGTCCACAGCAAACCGGGCGAGGGCGTGGTGGCTACGCTGTCGATTCCTTTGACAACATCCGCTTCCGTACTCATGGCGCGCACGCGTTGACGGTGTGGCACACGCGGACGGATTCTAGACGATAGCTGAGTGGTTTTGCATAAACTTCAATAAAAACAATTACTTAGTTGTTGTTTAAGTTATTGCTTATTTCAGATGCGATTGCCGGTGCCTCATATTCTGGTTCAACGTTGGCGTTTGGCTTCCAGAGCGCACGCTAAAATGTGTCGCTGCTGCGACAGTGGCCCTTGTGAGTCTGTGATTTCATAAATTGTTGATATTAAAATGTCATGTTTTGTTGTAATTTAAGTAGCGCTACTGAATGGAGGAAGATACAGGCAGATTCTCCGGTAGTAATCTAATTCTGGGAGGGGGCATGACTGTAAGAAGCAAGCTTTTCGCCGGACTGGGAATTATTTTACTGATGGTGATCGCGATGGGCAGTGTCGGCATTTGGAATACCGTGCGCGCGTCCCGCGTGATCGAGGAATTGGGCGCCAGCAACACGCGTGGAGCGGTGCAATTGGCCAGCGCGCAAAACGCGCTGTGGCAATTGCGTTACGGATTTCCGCAATTCATGGTGTTGACCGACAAGGCCGCGCGCGACAAAATCGTTGCCGATGAAGCCAAGTGGTACAAGGAAATCGACGACAATATCGCGGCGTTCAAGAAAAGCAGCCACAGCCCCGAGGAAGTCGCCGCGCTCAAGAAGTTCGAGGACGTGTTCAAGCAATACAAGGAAGCACGTCCGCGCTGGTTCCAGCTGTATGGCGAAGGCAAGATCGAAGAAGCAGCTGACTGGCGTGCCAAAACGACAACGCCTTTTGGTGCGGGCACGGTGGCGGGTCTGAGTGAACTGATCCAGCTGCAGCAAAAAGCGGCCGATGCAAGCGAAAAAGACGCGATAGCGCAAGCCGCGGAGCCGAGAAATTTTCTGATTGCGCTGATTCTCATCACCATTGCACTGGTTCTGCTGGTGACCTTCCTGATCGTGCGTTCGATATCGTTACCGCTGAAGCAGGCGCTGGGGTTGGCCAACCGGGTGGCGGCGGGCGATCTCACTTCGACTATCGAAGTCAACTCGACCGATGAATTCGGCAAGCTGCTGGCAGCGCTCAAATCCATGACGGCCAATCTCACTCGCATGGTGAACGAGATCCGTAGCGGTGCGGAATCCATACGCAATGCGGCTGAGGAAGTTGCCACCGGCAATAGCAACCTTTCGCAGCGCACCGAGGAACAGGCGTCTACACTGGAGGAAACGGCTTCCAGCATGGAAGAACTGACCTCTGCCGTGCGCTCCAATACACAGGGCGCGGACAAAGCCAACGCCGTCGCCCAGGAAGCTAATCGGGTAGCGACGGCGGGCGGTGCTGCGGTCAGCGCGGTCGTGAATACCATGAACGAAATTCAGGAAAGCTCGAAGAAAATCGGCGACATCATCACGGTAATCGACGGCATTGCTTTCCAGACCAACATTCTGGCGTTGAATGCGGCGGTGGAGGCCGCACGCGCGGGCGAGCAGGGCCGAGGTTTCGCCGTGGTCGCCACCGAAGTGCGCGCGCTGGCGCAGCGCTCGGCCGACGCGGCCAAGGAAATCAAGGCGCTCATCGGCGATTCAGTGCAGAAGGTGGAGACCGGAACGCGGCAAGTTGAAAACGCTGGCAAGACCATGAGCCAGATCGTGACGTCTGTCGAAAAAGTGACAACGCTCATCGATCAGATCACCCAGGCTTCTCGCGAGCAGGCAAACGGCATCGAACAGGTGAATCGTGCCGTTGGCCAGATGGATCAGGTGGTGCAGCAAAATGCAGCAGTTGTGGAACAAGCTGCCGCCGCCGCTGAATCGATGCAGGTCAATGCGCAGCAGCTTGTCACATCGGTCAGTGCGTTCAAACTTGACGGCGGGTCCGATGCTGCGCGCGTGCAGCCAGTGTTGCGAGACTATTCGGCGCCGGCTGCGAAGATGGCCTCTTCTCCGCCATCGGTCACGGTTCGAACCAAAGCGGCCGTGCTCGAATCACCGCCACCCGGTAGTGCAGCTCGTCCGACAGCAAACGGCGTAAAATCCGGCGACTGGAAGGAATACTAGGCGGAAAAAAAGTGTATTGAAACAAATGGTTACACAATCTACCTTTCCAAGCGTTTAGAGCGCCATGAGCGAAGTTACCTCAGCACACGATGGCGCCGACGGACACCTGGAATTTCTGAGCTTCCGGTTGGGGGGCGAGAATTACTGCATTGATATTCTTAAAGTGCAGGAGATCCGTGGCTACGAGTCGGTGACGGCGATTGCCAACACGCCCGCGTTTATCAAAGGCGTGATTAATCTGCGCGGCAGCATCGTGCCGATCGTGGATTTGCGCATCAAGTTCAATCTCGCGCAGCCCAGGTACGATCCGACCACCATTGTGATTATTCTGAATCTGAACCGCAAAATGGTTGGGGTGGTGGTAGACAGCGTTTCGGATGTGATCGCAGTGGCGCGAGACGATATCAAGCCGGCGCCGCGTCTGGGCGGGGCGATCGACACTGCGTTTATTTCCGGCATGATTACTCAGAACAACCAGATGCTGATCATGTTGGATATCGAAAATCTCATGAGCAGCGGTGAGTTGCAGTTGGCGGAAAAGGCGGCCGCGTAATTCGTGGAGTCTGCAACCAGTAATCTTGCACAATCGCCGGCAAAACGTCTGCTGGTCATCGACGACAGCCCGGAAATGGGCGCGTTGATTTCGCACATCGCCCGTGGCCAAGGGTATGTTTGTGATTACGCAAGAACCTTTTCTGCGTTCCAGTTTCTGCTATCGACCGATCCCGACGTGATTGTCGTGGATATGATCATGCCGGAAAAAGATGGTGTTGAAGTATTGCGCTATTTGAGCGAGCGCGGGTGTGGTAGTGCGATATTGCTGCTTAGTCGGGCTGACAGGCGCGTGCTGAAGATTATCGAGGATATGGCGCGCGCCATGAACCTGCACGTCATGGGTTCATTGCACAAACCGTTTTCGCATGCGCAGTTTGAAATCATTTTGCGCGGGCATGAACGTACAATTACGCGGGCACAGCGCGCCAAGCCGGGGCCTCCCGCCATTTCTGTCGAGGATTTTCGGGTCGCGTTGTCGCAGAAGCAGTTTGTCGTGCATTATCAGCCCAAAGTGGCGATTCAGCTCGGCGAAATCATAGGTATCGAAGCTTTTGTCCGCTGGGAACACCCGGTTCATGGGTTGATCTACCCTGATGCGTTCCTCGGGTTGGCGGAAACCGCTGGATGCTTTGACGACTTGACGTGGCTGATTGTTGATCAAGTGTTTGCTGACGCGCGGGTATTTGCCACGCAAGGCTGGCTGCCGATGTTGGCAATCAACGTATCGGCGAAATTATTGAACGATATTCATTTGTCGGACACCCTGCTTGCAAAAGCCGCGCCGGCAAACATTGCACCGGAGCGTATTGTGGTCGAAATCGCTGATTCGGGGCAGTTGCAAAAAGCCGCGCGTACACTGGATATTTTGACGCGGCTTCGGCTGAGGGGTATCAAATTGTCAATCAAGGACTTTGGGACGGGTTTCTCAATGATGCAGCAGATCAAACGCATCCCGGCCAGCGAAATGAAGATTGACAAGGAGTTTATCCGTACCATGACGAGCGATCACAGCGCTACGGTCATAGTGCGAAAAACCATCGAAATCGGTCACGAACTTGGCATGGCGGTGGTCGCCGAGGGCGTGGAGACGCGCGAACAATTAGCCACGCTCTCTGCTTTGAACTGCGATATGGCTCAAGGGTATTTCTTTTCGCGAGCACTGCCGGCGGCTGATATTGCGCGCTGGCGCCGTTCGCGGCTGCGTTCATCTGGCAAGGATGCCTTCACAGATAAGGTGTAGCGGGTGCGGTGACTTGGGCGCGCAAGCGTGTCGCAGTGCAAAGTTCCGCAGAGTTGGGTTATTCAATAAAAACAAATGTTTACGATGCCTCATCCCACAGGCGGCAGCCCACGCTTTGCAGCAGGCTGACCAGCGTAATCAGCGGCAGCCCGATCAGCGCCGTGGGGTCGTCACTGGTGATTTTTTCCGTCAGGGCAATGCCCAGACTTTCCGCCTTGGCGCTGCCAGCGCAATCGTAAGGCTGTTCCAGTTGGAGATAGCGTTCGATTTGCGCGTCGCTGAGGTCCCGCATCTGCACGGTGGTGGAGACATTTTCCAGCCGGTAGCTGCCGTTGGCGGCGTCGAGCACGCATAACGCAGTATGGAACACCACGCGCCTTCCGCGCATGGCGCGCAGTTGGCGCGCGGCGTTGGCGTGATCGCCGGGCTTGCCGAGCGGCGTACCGTCAAGATCCGCCACCTGATCGGAGCCGATGATGAGCGCCTGTGGATGGGCTGTGGCGACGGCACGTGCCTTCGCCAGTGCCAGACGCAGGGCGGTGGCAACGGGCGATTCGCCAGGCAGGGCGGTTTCGTCGATTGAGGGCGACACGCAGTTGAAGGGCAGCCGCAACCGCGAAAGCAGTTCGCGGCGGTAAACGGATGAGGAAGCGAGGATAAGCGGCTGTAGGGGCATGGTTTTTGAGGTTTGGTGCTGCGGCTAAATTATCTAAGTATCTGTTTTATATCAATATTCAGCAAAACGGCTTTGACATTTACGGCGAAAAATACTAAAATCGCGTGTTTACGTATTTCCGGTTGGCGTTCCACACAGGGCGTATTTGATGACGAGCAACGTGGTCGTGGGCGTAGTTGTGGACGGTCTGAAAATCGCGCGTGATCGTCAGCGATTGACGGGTAATTTGTCGGTCGCCAGTTTGCCTCGTTTGGTGCAGAGTTTACACGCCGGTACGGGCAGTCTCGATTACGCCATTGTCGGTGACAGCGACGCGCGCGAACGGCCGCTGCTGCGTTTGAAGGTTACTGGCGCAGTACAGTTGCAGTGCCAGCGTTGTCTGGAAGGTATGGAGCATCAGCTGGTGATTGACAGCGTGGTGCGGTTGGTGGCGGCGGAAGCGCTGGAGACGGAGTACGAGGCCATCGGCGCCAATCCGGATGAACCGGATTGCATCGTTGCGAGCAAGACCATGGATGTTGCGCTGCTGGTGGAAGACGAGGTGTTGCTGGCTTTGCCGCCGTTTCCACGGCACGACGTTGCAGCGTGCAAGGGCAAGGTGGACGCGGCGCTGAAGACGGGCGAGATCGTGACGCCGTTTGGCGCCTTGCAGCAGTTGAAAAATAAATAGTTAATAGAATCAAATAGTTACGAATTTAATGAAGGAGCAGTCACATGGCAGTTCAACAAAATAAGAAATCCCCCTCCAAGCGCGGCATGCATCGCTCGCACCACGCGCTCGACGCCGCCCCGCTGGCGTTGGAGCCGACTACCGGTGAAACGCATCTGCGGCATCACATCAGCCCCAACGGTTTTTATCGCGGCAAAAAAGTCATCAAGGGTAAGGGCGAATAACGCGCCGCGTTCAGCGGCGCCTTGACACAGATGACAGCATGAAAATGCGTGTCGCGAGTGTGTTGTTGCCGCGCTGGCAGCCGCCGTCTGTAACCGCCACACCTGGCCGATTTTGATGCTACTGGTTCTACTGGTTCCATTGGCTCCCTTGGCTCACAGCCAGCCTGTCCGCCCATGCGGGTAACCGTCGCGGTTGACTGCATGGGGGGGGATTACGGCCCCGCAGTGACCGTGCCCGCAGCGGTCAGTCTGCTGCGCGACGACTCCAGCGTGGGCGTCATTCTTGTCGGCCTTGCAGCCGACATTGAGGCGCAATTCAAACGCAGTCACGCCAGCGCGTCGTCCTTCGGCGACAGGCTGGTGGTGAGGCACGCCAGCGAAGTCGTCGGCATGGACGAGCCGCCCGCGGTCGCCATGCGTTCGAAAAAAGATTCGTCGATGCGCGTGATGGCTGATCTGGTGAAATCCGGCGAAGCGCAGGCCGCCGTCAGTGCCGGCAACACCGGCGCGCTGATGGCGATTTCGCGTTACGTGCTGAAAACGCTCCCGGGCATCGACCGCCCCGCCATCGCGTCGATTCTGCCCACGCAGACCGGGCGCGGCGTCTACGTGCTTGATCTGGGCGCGAATGTCGATTGCACGGCGGAACACTTGCTGCAGTTCGGCATCATGGGGGCCGAGCTGGTGGCTTGTGTAGAGCACAAAACCGCGCCTACCGTGGGGTTGCTCAACATCGGCGAAGAAGACATCAAGGGCAACGAGGTCGTCAAGCAGGCTGCAGCGCTGCTGCGCGCGAGCGGGCTTAATTTCTACGGCAACGTTGAAGGCAACGACATATTTAAAGGCACTACCGACGTAGTGGTGTGCGACGGCTTCGTTGGCAACGTCGCGCTGAAATCCGCCGAAGGCCTTGCGCATGTGATGCGTACGTTTTTGCAGGAGGAATTCAAGCGCAACGTGTTCACCAAACTGGCCGGTCTGGTGGCAATGCCAGTGTTGAACGCATTCAAGAAACGCGTCGATCATCGCGGCTATAATGGCGCCAGTCTGCTGGGTTTGCGCGGCATTGTTCTGAAAAGCCACGGCTCGGCGGACGCCTACGGTTTTGAATGTGCGCTGCGGCGCGCGGTTGAGGAAGTGCGCACGGGCATGCTTGCGCATATTTCGGAGCGCATGGCGCATATTCACGGGCAGAATCAGTTGCAAAATCAGGCTTATAGCCAGACACAAAGCAGCGTGCCGGCAGACGGGCAACCCGCGCCGGACGCGATGAAGACGAACGGAATCGCCGCTTGAGTATTGTTTCGCGTGTTTATTCACGAATTGCCGGCACTGGCAGCTACCTGCCGGAAAAAGTGCTGAGCAACAAGGACCTCGAAGGTGCGGTTGAAACCTCCGACGAGTGGATATTTAGCCGCACCGGCATCCGCCAGCGTCACATGGCAGCAGATGGTGAAAACGCCAGTGATCTGGCGCTGCATGCGAGCCGCCGCGCGCTGGAAGCCGCAGGCATTACGCCCGCCGAGCTCAGTCTCATCATCGTTGCCACCACCACGCCGGACATGGTGTTTCCGAGCACGGCTTGTATTTTGCAGGCGAAGCTCGGGGCAGGGGTTGGCGGTATGCACTGTCCCGCATTTGACGTGCAGGCGGTATGCAGCGGGTTTGTTTATGCGCTGACCACGGCCGACAATTTTATGCGCTCCGGCCAGTATCAGAATATTCTGGTGGTCGGCGCGGAAGTGTATTCGCGTATTCTCGATTGGGAAGATCGTACCACCTGCGTGTTGTTCGGCGACGGCGCGGGCGCGGTGGTGTTACAGCGCAGTGACACACCGGGGATTTTGTCCACGCATTTGCACGCCGACGGCAGTCACGCCAGCATTTTGTCGGTGCCCGGTTCGGTGAGCGGCGGCAAGGTGAGCGGCCGGCCGTTGCTGCAAATGGAAGGCAACGCGGTGTTCAAGTTTGCGGTGCGTGTTCTTGGTGAGGTGGCCGAAGAAGCGCTCGCCGCCAATGCCCTGCAAAAATCGCAAATCGACTGGCTGATACCCCATCAGGCAAATATCCGTATCATTCAGGCTACGGCAAAAAAGCTGAACATGCCCATGGACAAAGTCGTGACCACGGTTGATCGTCATGCCAACACCTCTGCAGCGTCGGTGCCACTGGCGCTGGACACTGCCGTGCGCGACGGGCGCATCCGTGCGGGGCACAATGTTCTGCTCGAAGGCGTCGGCGGTGGCTTCACCTGGGGCGCGGTGCTGGTGCGCATGTGAGCGGCTTGACGCCCTCTCGGTGGCATTCCATAACTATCTGATTCAATTGACTATTTTCATATGAAATTTGCCCTGGTTTTTCCCGGTCAAGGCTCGCAATCGGTGGCGATGATGCAGCCGTTTGCGGACGTGCAGGTGGTGAAAGACACTTTCACTGAAGCCTCCGACGCGCTGTCGCAGGATTTGTGGAAGCTGGTGGCCGAAGGTCCGGCCGATCAACTGAGCGCCACGGTGAACACCCAGCCGGTGATGCTGACGGCGGCATACGCCGTGTTCCGCGCGTGGCAGGCGGCGGGCGGGCCTGCGCCCGCGATGGTGGCGGGGCACAGTTTGGGGGAATATACCGCGCTGGTGGCGGCCGGCGTGATCGCCTTCAAGGATGCTGTACCGCTGGTGCGCTTTCGCGCCCAGGCGATGCAGGAAGCCGTGCCGATGGGCACCGGCGCAATGGCGGCGATTTTGGGGCTGGACGATGATGGCGTGCGCGCGGCATGCGCCGAAGCCAGTCAGGGCGCGGCGGGCGAAGTGGTCGAAGCCGTCAACTTTAACGCGCCAAGCCAGGTGGTTATCGCTGGCAGCAAGGCGGCGGTCGAACGCGGCATGGCGGCGTGCAAGGCGCGCGGTGCAAAGCGTGCGCTGCCGTTGCCGGTGAGCGCGCCGTTTCATTCGTCATTGCTCAAACCCGCCGCCGACCGGCTGGCGGACTATCTGAAAAACGTGACCTTCAGCGCGCCGCAAATTCCGGTGGTGAACAACGTTGATGTCGCCGTGGTGAGCGATCCGGCGGCGATCAAGACAGCGCTGGCGCGGCAGGCGTGCAATCCCGTGCGCTGGGTGGAAGTGATACGGCACATGCACGGGGCCGGCATCACCCACGTCGCCGAATGCGGGCCGGGCAAGGTGCTGTCGGGCATGACCGGGCGCATCGAAAAATCACTACAGAGCTTCGCGACCACCGATCCGGCGTCGCTGGCGGCAGCGCTTGAGGCGGTGAAATGAGCACGCACCAAGGGACGCTGGACGGCAAAATCGCGCTGGTCACTGGCGCCACGCGGGGTATTGGGCACGCCATAGCGCTGGAGCTCGGCAAGGCTGGCGCTACGGTTATCGGCACGGCTACCTCTCAAGCCGGCGCGGACACGATTTCGCAGGCGCTCGCCGGGGTGGGCGTCAAAGGCGCTGGCTTGGTGCTGAATGTCGCTGATGCGTCTCAAATCGATGCCGTATTGGCCGATATCACCCAGCGCTTCGGCGACATCGGCATCCTCGTCAATAACGCTGGCATCACGCGCGATAACCTGCTGCTGCGCATGAAGGACGAGGAGTGGGACGACATCCTCAACACCAATCTCAAATCTGTATTCCGGCTGTCTAAAGCCGTGCTGCGCGGCATGATGAAGGCGCGTGCGGGCCGCATTATCAATATTGGCTCGGTGGTCGGCGAAACCGGCAACGCGGGTCAGGCCAATTACGCGGCGGCCAAGGCGGGCATGATTGGATTCTCGAAGTCGCTGGCGCGCGAAATCGGCAGCCGGGGCATCACGGTGAATTGCGTGGCGCCGGGATTTATCGACACCGACATGACCCGTGCGCTGTCCGATGACCAAAAGAAAGCCCTAACCTCGCAGATTCCTTTGGGCCGCTTGGGCGATGCCTCGGATGTTGCCGCTGCCGTGCTGTTTTTGGCCTCGCCAGGGGCGGGCTACATCACCGGCGCTACGCTGCACGTAAACGGCGGTATGGATATGAACTAAGGCGTTGGGTGGAAACCGTGCCAGAAGTCGACGGGCCTCGCTTTAAGTATATGATTTTAAATGATTTTTTGTATTATCGGTGTCATAATTTGTGGTAAAATAGCCGAGTTTATACCGAGCAATCCCGCCGAGGGGGTGGGGGAGCGCGGGGAACACAAGAGAAACATTCAAAGGGGGACACTATGGAAAATGTCGAGCAACGCGTCAAAAAGATTGTTGCCGAACAACTGGGCGTGGCCGAGGGCGACGTCAAGAACGAATCATCGTTCGTCAACGATCTGGGCGCAGACTCGCTCGATACGGTGGAGCTGGTGATGGCGCTGGAAGAGGAATTCGAGACTGAAATTCCCGACGAATTCGCCGAGAAAATCACCACCGTCCAGCAGGCGATTGATTACATCAACGCGCACGCGAAAAAAGCCTGATTCAGCGGTATCCAGCGCGGCGGCGCAGCCCGGTAGTTCTGTGGTGCGCCGCCGCATCCATTTCAGAAGGTAGTTTCGACCAAGGCAGTTTCGACAGATATGCCGCGCACCTCTTCACGCAAAGTTGTCGTCACCGGTCTGGGAATCGTGTCGCCGGTGGGTATCGGCATAGCCGATGCTTGGGCCAGCATTCTGGCCGGCAAGTCCGGTATCGGACCAATCACACGATTTGACGCAGGGCCTTTCAGCTCTCGCATCGCTGGTGAGGTCAGGAATTTCGATGTCGGCCAGTGGCTGAACGCCAAGGAGGCGCGGCGGTTCGACACGTTTATCCATTACGGGCTGGCGGCGGGCATCGACGCGCTGAAGGATTCCGGCCTCGATCTCGAAAAAGTCGACCGTGAAATGGTCGGCGTGTGCATCGGCTCAGGCATTGGCGGCCTGCCGCTTATTGAAAACACCCACGACGCGTTGCTCGCTGGTGGGCCGCGCAAAGTTGGGCCCTTTTTCATCCCTGGCTCGATTATCAATATGATTTCCGGGCAGTTGTCGATCATGCACGGCTTGCGCGGGCCGAATCTGGCGGTGGTCACTGCCTGCACCACGGCCAATCACAGCATCGGCGAAGCGGGCCGCCTGATCGAATATGGTGACGCCGATGTGATGATCGCGGGCGGCGCCGAAGACGCGATTTCGCCCTTGGGTGTCGGCGGTTTTTGCGCCGCGCGTGCGCTGTCGGGCCGCAACGACGATCCGGCGGCGGCGAGCCGCCCGTGGGACAAGGATCGCGACGGTTTTGTCATTGGCGAAGGCGCGGGCGTGCTGGTGCTCGAAGAATACGAACATGCCAAAAAGCGCGGCGCGCGCATTTATTGTGAGCTCGCCGGTTACGGCATGAGCGCAGACGCCAATCACATTACCGCGCCCTGCGAAGATGGTAACGGCGCGCGCCGCTGTATGGTGAACACGCTGCGCAACGCGGGGTTGAACGCCGATCAAGTGCATTACATCAACGCCCACGGCACCTCCACGCCTCTGGGCGATATCGCCGAGACCGTGGCGGTGAAAGCCGCGTTTGGCGACCACGCCAAAAAGCTCGCGGTGAGTTCCACCAAGTCGATGACCGGCCATTTGCTGGGCGCGGCGGGCGGTGTTGAAGCGGTGTTTTCGGTGCTGGCAATTCGCGATCAGGTTGCACCGCCAACCATCAATTTGCAGAATCAGGATCCGGCGTGCGATCTTGATTACGTGCCCAACACCGCGCGGCAAATGAAAATCGACGTCGCGTTGTCGAATTCGTTCGGCTTCGGCGGCACCAACGGCAGCCTGGTTTTCCGCAAAATCTGAAGTAGCGGCACAGAACCTTCCGCGCCGGCCATGATGCTCGTTAACGGCAAGCCGGCGCCGCATATCCCCGCTGATGACCGCGGCCTCGCCTATGGCGACGGCGTGTTTCGCACGGTACGCAGCGTGAACGGTAAGCCGCTGCATTGGGCGCGGCAATACGCGAAGCTCGCGCATGACTGCGGGCGGCTCGCCATACCTTGCCCGGCCGAAGCAATTTTGCTGGCGCAAACTCTAGAGGTCGCGAGCGGCTTTGCCGATGCCGTGGTCAAAATCACGGTAACGCGTGGCGTGGGGCCACGAGGTTACGCGCCACCCGCGCTGCCAGCACCAACCCGAATCGTGAGTGCCAGTCGCTTCACTCCCAGCTTCGCGCCAGCATGGGAGGCAAGGGAGCACTTGGGGGGAACAGGAGAGTCTGGAATTACAGTGCGCCTTTGCAATTTGCGCCTATCTCACCAACCCGCGCTGGCCGGTATCAAACATCTGAACCGCCTAGAGAATGTGCTTGCGCGTGCTGAGTGGCGCGACCCCGAAATACGCGAAGGCCTGCTGCTTGATCTTGATGGCAGCGCCATCGGCGGCACCATGAGCAACCTCTTCATCGTTGAAAATGGTACGCTGGTAACGCCGGATTTATCACGCTGTGGTGTAGCGGGTGTTACGCGTGAACGGGTGCTCGACATTGCAGGACTATTAAATATCCCATGCCGCGTCGAAACCTTGCCCTTGCAGCGTGTTCTCGACGCATCTGAAATCTTTTTTGTTAACAGCCTGATCGGCCTGTGGCCGGTGGCGGCGCTGGCGGACAAGCGCTGGCTCGCCGGGGCGATTGGCCTAAAAATTTGTGCTGCGCTTGCCGCCGCAGATGCACAGGCGGCGAGCTCCGCGCTTTAGTCCGTCATGCTGATGCCGGCATCCTTGATGACTTTCGCCCATTTTTCGATGTCGGCGCGAATGATGCTGGTCACCTCATCCGCGGTCTTGCCGCTGATATCCAGCCCGAGTTGCGCGAAGCGTCCGCGCATATCGGCGTTGGCGATGACTTTTTGTGATTCCTGATACACCTTGTTCATGATCGGCGCGGGCGTTCCGGTGGGCGCGAGCAGCGCGAACCAGGACACGGCTTCGAAACCGGGATAGCCCGATTCGGCGATCGACGGCAAGTCGGGAATATTCGGCGAACGCTTGAGTGATGTCACTGCCAGCCCGCGCAAACGGCCATCGCGTACCACGGGCAATATCGCGCCGGTATTCTGAATGGTCATCGCCACGCGGCCACCGATGACATCGGTGAACACGGCGCCCTTGTACGGCACGTGGGCCATGTCTATTCCCGCCAGCCCTTTCAGCAGTTCGCCCGCGATGTGCTGAGGCGTACCGGAGCCGGGCGAGGCGTATGACAGTTTGCGCGACGGATTTTTGGCATAGGCGATGAACTCTTGCACGGTTTTGACGGGGATATCATTGTTCACGGCCAAAATGCTGGGCATGGCAAGTACCATGCCGATGGGTGCGATGTCCTTGTGCACGTCGTAGAGCGGTTTGTTTTGCAGCGTCGGCAAAATGGTTAGAGCACCATTACCGCAGAAATTCAGTGTATACCCGTCCGGTGCGGCTTTCGACAGGCGTTGAACACCCACTGCGCCGCCCACGCCGGGCACGTTGTCGATGGCGACGGTGGTACCCCAGGCCTCGGTAAATTTCTGCGCGAACATGCGCGCCACCACGTCGGTGGCACTGCCCGGCGTGAAACCGACGATCATGCGCACGGGGCGGGCAGGGTAGGCATCTGCCTGTGCGAGTGCACTGATCGGCGTCAACGCCAACACCAGGGCTCCGGCAAACGCGTGTGCACGGGCTCGAAACCAGACAGGCTGTAACGGCTGCAACATGCAAACCTCCTCACTGCGGAAATGTGTTTTCAGAAACCTGCTCAAACGGCAGCGGGCAATGTAGCGTTCGCCGGCAGGGCGGTCAACCTCGAAGGACACACACTGCGGGCACGAAAAAATTGACGTGTGTGCCGCGTGCTGCAGCGCCGTTTAAGTAATAATCGGCGGCGTCATGAACATCAAAAACTCCCGGGATGGGCAAAACGCCCGATAAACCCGCGCGACGGCAGGGGGCTGGCATCACGCGCTGGCTGATGCGCGTTGCGATGCTGGCTGCGGCCATCCCGATGGCAGCGGCCGGTCTTCTATTTATCTTTTCAAAACAAGAGCTTATATTTAATCCTGCGCCGCTGGCTTATGACCTCAAAAGCGGCAGTACCCTGCGCAGCGTGGCCCGTGATCTGGAAGCCCTAGGCATCATGACCACGCCCGGCAGCGCGCTGCTGTTCGAGGTGATGGGCCGGCTGCGCGGCGATGCGCCACACATCAAGGCGGGCAACTACGAATTTGAATCGCCGGCCACGCCGCTAAAGCTGCTGCAAAAAATGACACGCGGCGACGCCACGCAATCGGCCGTGCGGTTTATTGATGGGTGGACGTTCAGGCAAATTCGCCAAGCGCTGGACACGCACGAAGCGCTGAGGCATGACACCAAAGACATGAGCAATCAGGCCATTGCGCGCGCGCTGGGCGTGCCCGAGGCGCAGCCCGAGGGCTGGATATTCCCGGAGACGTTTCATTTTTCGCGTGGCGCCAGCGATCTGGCGGTGTTAAAGCGCGCGCACCGGCTGATGCAGCAGCATCTCGCCACACAATGGAGCTCGCGTGCCGCCGATTTGCCGCTGGCCACGCCGTACGAAGCACTGATCCTCGCCTCGATTGTGGAAAAAGAAACCGGAAAGGCCGCAGACCGGGCGATGGTGGCGTCGGTTTTTGTCAATCGGCTGCGCGTGAATATGCGCCTGCAGACCGACCCCTCGGTAATTTATGGCATGGGCGACGATTACTCCGGTACGCTGCGCCGCCGTGATTTGCAGGCTGACACGCCCTGGAACACGTATACCCGCGCTGGCCTGCCGCCAACACCGATTGCCATGCCAGGGCTGGCGTCGATTCAGGCAGCGCTCAACCCGGCCGACAGCAAAATGCTGTATTTTGTGGCCCGCGGTGACGGCAGCTCACAGTTCTCGCGCACGCTGGAAGAGCACAATGCTGCCGTGAATAAATATCTGAGGTCAGGAAAACGGTGACACGCGGCAAATTCATCACACTGGAAGGCATGGATGGCGCGGGCAAAAGCACGCACCTATCTTGGATTCCGGGTTTTCTGGTGGCGCGCGGTGTCAAGGTGCGGCTGACGCGCGAGCCCGGCGGCACGCCACTAGGCGAGCGGCTGCGTGAGTTGATGCTCGACAAGCACCAGAAATTGCATGCCGAAACCGAGGCGCTGCTGATGTTCGCAGCGCGGCGTGAGCATCTCGCCAAGGTAATCCTGCCGGCGTTAGAGGCCGGGGAGTGGGTAGTGTGCGACCGTTTTACCGACGCCACATTTGCCTATCAGTCGGGCGGCAGCGGGCTGGCGTGGGATCGTATTGCGATGCTTGAAAATTGGGTGCAGGGCAGCCTGCAGCCGGACCTGACCCTGTATTTCGATGTGCCGTCCGAGGTCGGCAAAGCCCGCACGCAAGCCGCGCGCGAGCCAGATCGCTTCGAGCAGGAAGGGCGTTCATTTTTCGACCGTGTGCGGGAGGGCTATCTGCGGCGAGCGCGTGAAATGCCGCAGCGCGTGCAGATTATTGATGGTACGGAAACGCTGGAAAAAGTTAAACAATCAGTAGAGAATATAATTTTAAGTATTTGTTTTAAATGAATATTTTAAAATGGCATGAATCGCAATTTCAGCAACTGGCGCTGCGTGCCAGTACGCTGCCCCATGCCTTGCTGCTGCGTGGCCCGGCTGGTATTGGCAAGCGCGATTTCGCCGCTGCCGTTGCCCAAGGTTTGCTATGTGAACAGCCGGCATCCGCGCTCACGGCCTGTGGAAAATGCCAGGCCTGCCACTGGCTGGCGTCAGGAACTCACCCGGATTGCCGTGTGCTACAGCCCGAAATCGCTGAAGCGGGCGACGACGACGAACCAACGGACAAGAAGAAAAAGCGTGATATTTCAATCGCTCAGGTACGGTCTCTCGAGGATTTTATCAATATCAGTGCGCACCGCAATGGGGCGAAAGTAGTGCTTATCCAGCCCGCAGAGGCTATGAACGTCAATGCCTCCAACGCACTGCTGAAAAGTCTGGAAGAACCACCGCCGAGCGTGCATTTTTTATTGGTGTCGGATCGGCCGCATATGCTGTCGGCAACAATACGCAGCCGATGCCAGCAAATCGTTCTGCCCCCACCATCGGCTGTGGAGGCTTTGACTTGGCTGAAACAAAAAGGCGTGTCGCAGCCCGAACTGGCGCTGGCGCAGGCCGGTGGAGCACCTCTGCTGGCGGTTGAGTTGGATAACCCGGACTATTGGGTGGCTCGCCGGCAGTTTATAGACGGTCTGGCCAGCCGTAACTTCGATGCATTGGCGCTAGCCGAGCGCTGCGCCTCGCAGCCAATACCTCAATTAATCAACTGGTTACAGCGCTGGACGTATGACCTCGCCAGCCTCGGCAGCGGCCAGCGGCTGCGCTACAATCCCGATTGTGCAGAAGTGCTGGATTCGACCTCAAAACGCGTAAAACCGCTGGAAATCATGCGTTTTCACCGGGAATTGGTGCGTTTTCAGCGTGTAGTGAACCATCCGTTGAATCCGCGTCTGTTGCTGGAAGATTGGCTGCTACGCTACCGGCAGCTGATTCAAGTCTGATCCTTTCACGAATGTTCATCGATTCCCACTGCCACCTTGATTTTCCCGAGTTAGCCGGTCGCCTTCCGGAAGTATTCACACGTATGCGTGACAACCAGGTGACGCACGCGCTATGTGTCAGCGTAAACATGTCGGATTTCCCCAATGTGCTGGCACTGGCGGAGGCGCACGAGCATCTGTACGCGTCGGTGGGCGTGCATCCAGATTATCCGGACGTCGTCGAACCAACGGTGGAGGAGCTTGTCCGATGGGCGGCGCATCCGAAAATCGTGGCCATCGGCGAAACCGGGCTGGATTATTACCGCCTGACCGGCGACTTGGAGTGGCAGCGGCAGCGCTTTCGCAACCACATCCAGGCCGCAAGATTGGCTCGTAAGCCATTGATTATTCATACAAGATCAGCAGCGGACGACACTTTGCGCGTGATGCGGGAGGAGCGTGCGGATGAAGCGGGTGGCGTGATGCATTGCTTTACCGAGAGCTGGGAGGTCGCCGAAGCCGCGCTGAATATGGGGTTTTATATCTCGTTTTCCGGGATTGTGACCTTTAAGAACGCCAAAGCGTTAAAAGCAGTCGCGCAAAAAGTGCCGTTGGAGCGCATGTTGATCGAGACGGATTCGCCCTATCTGGCGCCCGTACCGTTTCGGGGCAAGACCAACGAGCCGGGGTTTGTGAAGCACGTGGCGGAAGAAATAGCGGTGTTACGCGGCAGTACGCTTGAGCAGATTGCACAGCAGACAACAGAAAATTTTATGAAATTATTCAAACAGTTAGGTAATTGTTATGAAGTGTAATGTGAAGTATTTTGCCAGTTATTTTCTTGCAGTGGCGTGCCTGCTATCGGCCGCCGCAAGCCGCGCTGCGGTCTACGATGACATGATCCGCGCCATCGGGCTGGGTGATAATTCGACGGTCGCCAACCTTCTGCAAAGGGGGGTGGACGTGAATTCCGTCAACAGAGACGGCGACACGTTTTTGATGATGGCGGCCAAGGAGGGCAATATGAATGTCCTCAAAACCTTGCTTAGCGCCAAACCCAAAGTGGCGGCGCTCAACAGCTTCGGCGAAAGCGCCCTCATGCTCGCCGCGATCAAAGGCCACCTCGAAGCCGTCAAACTGCTGCTCGCGGAAGGCGGCCAGATCGACCATGCCGGCTGGACGCCGCTGATGTACGCCGCCTCCATGAACCGCATCGAAGTCATGCGCTTTTTAATGGTACGCGGCGCAAAAATCGACGCCGCCAACACCAGCGGCATCACTGCCCTCATGCTTGCCGCCCGCGAGGGCCAAACCCAGGCCGTGCTGCTGCTGATGGAGTACGGCGCAAATATCAACCTTAAGACAGCCAATGGCTACACTGCTTTGGGCGCGGCCAAGCAGCGGGACAATGAAGAAATTGTCCGGATATTGGTTAAGGCGGGGGCTAAGGAGTAGGGGCTATTTCGCTTGACGAAAAAAGTGTCTTAGCTGACAGGGCTTCTATGGAAAGCACCGCATGTAGTCGACTTGTTTACCATCCAGATGAGTCCTAACGACTAAGTTGTAAGTTCTCGCAAACTTTGTTGCAGAGTCTTGAATCCCCTTTTCGCAGGGGGTGTCGCTAGTGCCCTCGATAACACGCACCATGTTACGACGCGCGATACACGTATTACCGTCTATTCCCGGAACTGTAATTGTATATCCCGCGACTCCAAGAAATCTCAGGTCGCTTTCCGCTATTGCGTCCTGCGCAAGTTTGGCCGCGTTAAGTCTAATTAGCTTTCGTAACGAGGCTTCTTCCTCGCAGTTCGAACACGATACGAAAAGCAATACTGGGGGTAAGATCGCTAGGAAACGCATGACGCGCTCTAGCATGTAGTTGAGCGCGGGTAAAACAGAACAAGCGCCGTATATCATCTGAGCATGGTGGAACTTTAAGTAACTTAGCCCAACGCACTAACCCGCTTATTAAACGCCGCAAAAAACTCCCCGGCGATCTTCTTCGCCACACCATCAATTAACCGCGACCCCACCTGCGCCAATTTGCCGCCGATCATGGCGTTACAGGCGTAGGCGAGTTTGGTGCCGCCGTCAGTGGGGGAGAGGCTGACGCTGGCTTCGCCTTTGGCGAATCCGGCGACGCCGCCCTGGCCTTCAAAGGCCAGTTTGTAGGATTGGCCTTCGACAATGTCGGATAGTGTCATTTTGCCTTTGAATTTTGCGCTGACGGGGCCGACTTTGGCGACCATCACCAACTGATAGTCGTTGGCGCCGGTTTGCTCGATGGATTCGCAGCCGGGGATGCAGGCTTTGAGCACTTCGGTGTCGTTGAGCGCTTTCCAGGTGACGGCCTGTGATTGCGGGATGAGTTGTTCACCGGTCATTTCCATTGCAGATTTCCTTATTTCGCGGTGCGCGGTGTGGCAATCGCGCTGTCACGGGCCAGCCGCCGCAGTTCATGGGTGGCGGCGACGCGGTGTTCGCGCACGTAGAGTTCGTGGTTGTCCTCGATTTGATCGAGGTGGTAGACGTAATTGACCATCATGCCGGCGCAATTTTTAAGGCCGCGCGCGGAAGTGTCGGCCAGCCAGTTCAGACGCTCGGCGCGTGCGCCGTTGCCCAAGTGAAACCGCGCTACAGGGTCCGCCGGCGCGCCGTCATGCTGTGCGTTGATAAGGTAATGCGCGCACAGCGGTGTCAGCACTTTTTGCAGGTTGGCGGCGACTTCGGGCTGCTGGTCCCAGCCGGCGATTTTTAATGCTGCCACTGCGGACGCAGCGGGTGCAGCAAGCTCGTTGCCGTGCGCGGCCAGCCATGCGGTAAACCCCGGGATCGGCGACAGGGTGGAAAACGTTTTGATACGCGGAAATTCCTCGCCCAATCGTTGCGCGACTTGCTTGATCAGCAAATTGCCGAATGACACACCGCGCAGACCGGGCTGGCAGTTGGTGATCGAGTAAAACACGGCGGTGTCGGCTTTTTCCGGGTCGCCCACCGGCGCCTTGAGGTCGAGCAGGGGTTGTACTGCGCTGCTGATGCCCCGCACCAGCGCGACTTCGATAAAAATCAGCGGTTCATTGGGCAATGCCGGATGGAAAAACGCGAAGCAGCGGCGGTCGCTTTGCAGGCGCCGGCGCAGATCGGGCCAGCCGGAGATTTCATGCACGGCTTCGTACTCGATGAGCTTTTCCAGAACGATGGCGGGTGTGTGCCAGTCGATACGTTGCAGCGTGAGAAAACCGCGGTTAAACCACGAATTGAAGAGATGCACCAGATCTGCATCAATGACCTGCCATTCCGGATGCGCGCTAAGCGCGGCCAGCAAAATCTCGCGCATATCCACCAGCGTGGCCGTGCCTTCAGGCGCCTGATTGAGCCGCCGGAAGAGTTCTTGCCGCGGCGCGGCCGCCGCGCGCTGCAGGCGCATCAGATTTTCTGCCGAGGGCCGTGCGAGATACCCTTCTGCCGCTTCACGCAAGACGCGCTCTTCGGGTGAAAATTCCGCAGCCAGACGGTCAAAAAATGCGGGTAGATAGGCGGGTTCAAGTTCTTGGTACGCCGCCAAAGCTTCGCGCGCAATGGCCGCACCGGAGACTTCACCGCGCTCGGACAAGAGCTCGCGCCAGGCATCAATTACGCGTGCGGCGTGGCGATTGGCGCGCGCAACTTCGTTGGGCGGCGGCACGACGGTGCGCACCAGCCGCTTTAACAGGGAGGTAGCCATGCTGAAAAAACCATTATACCATATAAGTGTTTGTTTTTATTGTAATTTTTATACCGTCGCAAATCGATAGTCACGAGTCAGGCGCGCGATGATAACAGGCACGGCGTCACACCGGCACAGGATACAGACTAGCGGCGGCCTTCCGGCGTGTGGTCAAAAGTGGCTTCGATGACGCGTCGGCAATCCTTGATGTGCTGATGCCCGACATATTTCATTGCCGCAAAGCCCAGTGCTACTGACAGCGCCTGCCCCGCCACCGGCACATACTTGCCAACCTGCTTGGCGGTCATGCGAACGCCCACTGTCTTCAACACTTCGATTGCGATTTCCTTGGTAATCAACTTGCCGATCATCAGACTGCCGACGGCAACGATGGATTTATAAACCATCAGCCTTTTGGCGGGACTCAATTTTTCAATTTGCTCCGGCGTCAGACCAAATTCCCGGTTGATTTCTGGAATGAGCTTCATCACCGCGGCGATATCCACTGCAATATCAAGCCCTGGCACCGGCACCAGGGACGCAGCAGAAGCCATCGCCGCTCGGCGCGTGACGATGGCCTTGGCGCGCTTGACCGCTTCATCCAGCTCGGCCGTACTTCGGGGTAAAACGAGCAGGGCAGTGCCCGTCCGTACGGCTTGAACGCGCTTGGCGTTGCGAGTGGGAAACATGATGCGGGCGCGGCCGAGCATCAGGTGGACGTACCGCCGCCGCTGTTGTTGTCACCCCCGCCACCGTCTTTTTTCTTGGCTACCAGTCCGTAAATCACCAGCAGCACGGTGGCGCCTATTACCGACATGATGAAGCCGGCGTTTTCCCCCTGTTTATACAGACCAATAACCTGGCCGAGAAAAGTCGCGGCATAGGCGCCGGCAACACCCAGCACCGCCGTCATGATGAAACCCATGCTGTCCTTGCCCGGATGCAGGGCGCGGGCAATGAGTCCGGCTACAAAACCCACCAGGGCAATCCAGATAAAGTGCATCATTCGAGGTCTCCCTATAATCGATTTTTGGATCAGCGGAAATGCTCTGCGTCGCCAGCTACGGTGAAAACGCTTGGCTGGATGGCGCGTTGACGGATTGTAGGGGGAATCCGCGCATCCCGATAGCCACGTGCTGGCGCGACTTGCTGGCGGACGAGACTACTTGTGATGTGATGCCGCGGCGCTGTGCAATCAATCGGCCTTGATCTTGGCCGCCGCCACTACCTTTGGCCATTTCGCCAGTTCCGCGCGGATCATGGCCCCATACTCCTGTGGTCCTGCGCCGGAGATTTCCGCACCCAGCCCGGTAAGCTGTTCGTTAACTTCGGGCACGCGCAAAATTTTGCCGATTTCGCCGTTTAGACGATGGATGATGTCCGGTGGCGTTTGGCCTTGCGCGAGAAAGCCCCACAGCGAGGTCACGTCGTAACCCGGTGCGCCGGATTCCGCCATGGTGGGCACTTGCGGCGCAATTCTGGAACGCTTGCCACTGGTGACAGCGATTGCGCGCAGCCGCCCCGATTTGACGTAGGGCGTGGCGGAGAGCATGGACGAAATATGCATGGTGATATGCCCGCCCATGAGATCATTGATCGCCTGCGCGTTGCCTTTGTAGGCGACGTGCACGATGTCAAAGCGGATCATGGTGCGCAGCAATTCCATCATCAGATGAGGCACGCTGCCGGTGCCTGAGGTGCCGTGGGTGAGTTCACCCGGCCGCTCGCGCGCGAGGCGCACCAGTTCCTGCAGGGACTTCGCGGGCAACGACGGATGTACCAGCAAAATGTTTGAGACCGTGGCAAACAGAATAATCGGTGCGAAATCCTTAGCCGTGTCATAGGGCATTTTTTGCAGGGCAGGGGACATCAACAGCGAACTCGTCATGAGTCCGATGGTGTAACCATCCGGCGGCGATTTGGCGACGATATCTGCCCCCACCACACCGGCCGCACCACCGCGATTCTCGATCAGGACTGGTTGCCCCAGGGATTCCGTGAGCCTGCGCCCGACCACGCGCGCCACCACGTCCACGCCGCCGCCGGGCGGATAAGGCACAATGATGCGCACAGGTTTTGACGGGTACGATTGTGCGTGCACGAGTGAGCCGGTGCCTAGCGCGAGCACCATCATACCCGCGCCCAAGGCGCCCGCGCGTAACGTGCTCGGAATCAGGTGATCACGTCGCATGCCGCACCGCGCGCCCGCCATCCACCGTCAGAATGGTGCCGCTGACATACGAGGCGCGAGCCGAAGCGAGATAGAGCACGGAATCGGCCACTTCTTCGGGCTGCGCAAGACGGCCAAACGGCGGGTCTTCGACCAATTCCAGCCAGCGGTTCTTGTCGCCGAGTTCATGGGCCGCACGCTTTTCAAGACGCAGGCGCAACCGGTCGGTTTCAATCTGGCCCGGATTCACGCCCACGACTCGCACTTGATGATCGACGCTTTCACCACCTAGGTTACGTGTGAACGCCATCAGCGCGGCATTACCGGTTCCACCGGCGATGTAGTCCTGGCGCAGCCGTTCACCTGCGACGCCGATAACGTTCACGATCACACCGCGCTTGCGCGCGCACATCGCGCGATAAATCTCGCGCGTGAGATTGATATAGCCAAATACCTTGAGTTCCCACGATGCGCGCCAGCGCGCTTCGTCGATATCGAGCAAACGGCCGGAGGGGATGCCACCCGCGTTGTTGACCAGTATATCGACACCGGCACATTGGCGTGCCAGTTCACTGATGTTTGCACTCACGCCCAAATCGAGCGCATGCGTCGTGATGTTGACCCCGCTTTCGGCAAGAATGCTTGCGCGTGCGGATTCAAGATCCGCCGCGGTGCGTGCGGCCAAATGCACATGACAGCCTTCGCGCGCGAACGCCTGTGCGATGGCAAAGCCGATGCCGCGCGATGCGCCCGTGACCAGCGCGGTCAGGCCCTTCAGTTCGAGATTCATGATGGTCTGTTTCGCCTGTCTACGGGTTACGGTTTGTACCAATACGGCGTTTGCTTCTTGAACACCTGTTTGGGAATCATCCCGTACACCACCTGATTGAGATTTACCGCTTCGGCCACGCGAAAATCCACTGCGATACTTGCCAGCTGATAGGCATCGCGCGCCGAGAGGCCTTTTTCCTGCATCAGAAAGTTGACCGTTTCCTGCGCGGCGGCTTTCATCGCCAGATTCAGATCCTTGTCCACACCCATGGCAATGTAGTGCGTGGGTGTCTCCGCGCGCGGCCACGTGAGGTTGCCGCCTTTCGCCTTGTGCACGATGAATTGAAAGGTCGGCGTGAGAGAGGTTTCAATGGCGGTGCCGTCAATCTCGCCATCGCCTTGCGCTGAGTGCGCATCGCCGGTGAAAAATAGCGCGCCCATATTGAACACCGGCAGATACAGTGTCGCGCCTTTGGTCAACTGCTTCAGATCGAGGTTGCCGCCAAACGCGCCCGGCGGGCGTGAACTGACGGTTGTAATGTCTGCCGGCGGCGCTACCGCCATGATGCCCATGAAGGGCGCGAGCGGCACCTCAATCTCCGGCGAAAACAGTGCGACATTGCGCTCCAGATCCAGGCGGATAATGCGAAACACCGGATCGTTCAACAACTCGGGCAGCACGCCACTGCCTTTGTTGGTGGCATTCACGCCATAGGGCACGCGATGCTTCACGTCGATCACACGCACTTCGAGCATGTCGCCCGGTTCGGCGCCTTCGATATACACTGGCCCCGTCAAAACATGCGCACCCATGCCCGGCGCAGGCTTCACACGGCCGTAGACATCCACTGCATCCTTCAGTACATCGTTGGCTGCGATGCCGCCGCGTGCAAAGAACGCAATCGGATCATCACCCGTGTTCATGCCCTGATGCGACAGCGTATCGATAGTGACCAACTGCCCTGGCTTCACGCGCATGATCGGCGGACGGTTGGCGGGAATTTCGCCGCGCACCACGGTTTCCGGACGAGACTGCACGATCACCGGTGGCTGTTGTGCGTGAGCCGGCGTTACCGGCGTGGCTGCAGCGAGCGCGAGCAAGGCGCCCAGATAGGCAAGAGGAAATCTCATCATGACTCCAGCGGGGTAGATATTTCAATAAAAACAAATACTTAGAATCCAAATACGCTGCCGTGCGCATTGTTCGCAATCGCCTGTGACGCGCGCAGCAGGCACACTTGATTGGTGCCATCGGAGTGCAGGAAGCTCGACGCATCACGCAGGTATTTTTCAACCGGATGGTCGTGCATGATCGACGCGCCGCCAAGTATTTCGCCCGCCAGCCTGCAGCATTCGAACGCGGTTTCAGAGGCGTTAACCTTGGCGAGCAAGCCAAGCGCACGCGCTTCGGGCTGCTTGCGGTCGGCGAGCCACGCGGCTTTCCAGATTTGCAGGCGCGCGGCGTCGAGTTTCATCGCCATCGTCGCGAGCATCATGGCGACGGCCTGCAGTTCGACGATGGGCTTGCCGCCCTGCACGCGCTTTTTCGCGTAGTCGAGTGCGTATTCGTATGCCGCGCGGCCCACGCCGAGCGCGGTGGCGGCGGCTTCCGCCTTGCTGCCCCACATATAGTCGCTGCGTAGCCGCCCGAGCAGGCCTTCGCCCTGAAGCATGTTGCTGGCCGGTACCCGGCAGTTTTCAAAATGAAACGTGCCGTTGGTGGCGAGGCGCTGGCTGCTCTTTTCGTGGAAAAAACCGGGGCGAAAACCGGGCGTGTCGGAGGGAACAATGAAAATGCTGCCGCCGTCGCGAAGGGGCTTGCTGGTGTCGGTGCGCGCCACCACAAAATACAGTTTCGCCATCGCGCCATTTGACACATAACGCTTGGTGCCGTTTAGCACATAGTGATCGCCGTCGCGCACCGCCGTGGTTTTGAAATCGATGTCGGGCGAATCGTAAAAGCCCTGATGATCGGACCCAGCACCCGCTTCGGTGATGCCGATGGCGGCGGTGGCCTCCGGGTCGGCGACGAATTTCGGGATAAAGCGCTGCTGCTGTTCGGCGTTCATTGCCTCGCTGAAAAGGTGCGCCATTTTCCAGCACTGATCCATGATGACCGCAAAGCCGAGATCACCCACGGCGAGTTCTTCGCCGACAAGGCACATGGTCAGGATGTCGCACTCGGCGCCGCCGAATTGTTTCTGAATGCCGAGCGTGCGAATGCCTTGCCTGTCGGCTTCGCGTATCCAGTCCCAGGGAATGCGCTCGGTAGCCGTGGGCAGGCGGTCGCGGCGCAGCACATCGGGTTTGATAATGGTTTCGGCGAAGGTGCGCGCAATGTCGCGCCAGCGCTGTTGATCGACGGTTAAGGCAAAATCCATGGCGGCTCGATGTAGGTAACTATTTGTTTTTATTCAATATTTTAGGAATTCGCGGCAGCTATTACAACGGGAGCCGCCACGAATTGCGCGCGTGCATCGGGTTGACGATATCGAACTTCAGCCCGTTCGGATCAACATATTTACGTTGATCCTGCTGCTGCGCATCCGCCGTCAACTGGCCATCCTTGAGCTGGCCGCGATTCTCGAATCGTTTGGCAACGCGCTCGTCGCTGTCGGCATACGCGGCGCCTGCCAGTTCGGCTTTGGCTCCCGTGCCGCCGACATCGTCGGTGATGAAGCCAACGTGATGCAGGCCGTCGTGCCCCTTGGCTTCCTGACTGTTTTTGTTATCGAGGATCGCCAGACTGATCACGCCGTCGGTCAGCATGATCGATGTCGCCGACTGGCGCACGCGCGTCATACCGAAGGCCTGCTCGTAAAATTTTGCCGTGGCGTCGGTGTCCGCGACGGCGATGGCGATGTGGCGCAGTTTTCCCATGTCAGGCTCCCGGTTCAATGGCTTTGGTGAATGATGCGATTATTGTAGTCGTTTAAAGGTGCGCCGGGTTCCGTGTCTGGCTAGCGTCAAATCCTGATCATTACGCAGTAAAATCGACCCGCCGGAGCGTGCAAAACGAAGGCGTCGTGGAGGCAGCCATCATGCAAATCATTCGTTTCAATAACCTGGGCGCGGAAATCCTCGGCGTGGATGTCAAAACGCTGAGTGATGGCGACTTTGCGAAAATTTACCGCACCTGGCTGGATTGCAACGTGATTTGCGTGCGTGATCAGGTTTTGACCATTGAGGCATATCTGGCCTACAGCCGGCGCTTCGGCGTGATCAGTCCGCATCCCTCAAAAAGTACGCGTCATCCGGAATGTCCGGAAGTGACTCTGTTGGGCATTAACAAATTCAACGCCGATGGCACGTTGAACAATGACATTTACCGCCGGGGCGGGGAAGGCTTTCACACGGACGGGTCGTACGAAGCCGTGCCTTATAAAGCCACGCAGCTGTATGCGCTGGCGATTCCCAGCCGGGGCGGTGACACGTTCTTTTCCAGTGCTTACGCGGCGTATGACGCGTTGCCGCAGCGGCTGAAAAACAAGCTGGAAGGTCGTTACGGCACGTTCAAGTATGGCGGGCTGAAACAGCTCAATGCCTTGCTGGATGAAAAGGATCGCCTCGTGCCGCCGGTGCGTCATCCACTGGTGCAGGTGCATCCGGAGACCGGTCGCAAGCTGCTGTATTTCGATCAAGGAAAAATCCTCACCATCGAGGGGCTCGACACCGCTGACAGCATGGCCACCATCGAGGAAATGATGGCTTACATGGTTCAGCCGCCGTGCCAGTATCGTCACCAGTGGCGCAAGGGTGATGTGGTGATCTGGGATAACCGCTGCTCGTATCACAAAGCAGCGGCAGATTACCCGCCGGAAGAAGACCGCATCCACTGGCGCGTCTCGATCAAGAGCCAATGAAGTGCACAAGTTGCATAAGGTGCATAAGGTGCATAAGGTGCATAAGGTGCGTGACGTGATCCGCTGGCTGAATTGGCTCGCCGTGATCTGCGTGGCCCTGATGCAAATCGCGCAGGCCGCCGACTATCCGACGAAGCCGATCCGATTTATAAATCCCACCGCGCCTGGCGGCACGGCCGAGCCGATAGCGCGGGTAATCGCGCTGAAAATGTCTGAACATCTGGGCCAGTCGATCGTGGTCGACAGCCGCGGCGGGGCAGGGGGCACGGTAGGGACGGCTACTGCCGCCACTGCCGCGCCCGATGGCTATACCATTTTGCTTGGCGTGGTGTCGCCGATGGCGGTCAATGTAACCCTGTATGGCTCGAAGTTGCCGTATCACCCGCTGAAACACTTTGCACCGGTGTCGATGATTACCAAGGTGCCGCAAATGCTGTCCGTGCATCCCAGCGTGCAGGCCGTCAGCGTCAATCAACTGGTCGATCTCGCCAAAGCGCCGGGCAGCAAACTGAACTACGGTTCGGCAGGCAGTGGCACGACGGGACATCTGGTGGGCGAGTTGCTGAAAAAGCGCGCGGGCATTTCCCTCACCCATATACCGTTCAAGGGCTCCGGCCCTGCGCTGAGCGCACTGCTGTCGGCGGACGTCGGGGTCATGTTCTCGGGGCCACCAGCGGTGTTGGGCATGTCGCAGGCAGGGCGGCTGCGCGTGCTGGCCGGTTCCGGCACCATGCGCACGCCGGTGCTGCCCGATGTGCCGACATTCATCGAGTCGGGGTTAAATATTGATGTGACGTCATGGTACTGCCTGGTGGCGCCAGCGGCCACACCGCCAGCCATAGTGGAACGGCTGCACGCTGCGCTGCTGGTGGCTTTGAAGAGTCCACAGGTTGCCGACACTCTGCTCAAAATGGGTGCGCCGCCGGAGTGGTCAACACCGGCACAGTTGCGCGAGTTTCTGGCCGTGGAAATCAAAAAGTTCGCTGAAGTGGTGCAAATCGCGGGCGCGAAGATCGATTGAGTCTGCCGTGACGGATGCCCTAGATTTGAACGGACTCCTGTCCGGCGCCGCGCGCGAAGCGCCGTCCGGTATTGCCCTGATACACGGCGAAACGCACGTAACGTACGCGCAACTCGAAGCTCAGGCAGGGGCCTTGGCGGCGGGCCTGCGCGCTCTGGGCGTGACACGCGGCGGCCGCGTGGCGATCGCGTTACCGAACATCCCGGCGTGGGTGGCGCTGCAGTTTGCCTGTGCGCGCATCGGCGCCATCGTGGTGGCGGTGAATACACGTTTTCGCAGTGCGGAGCTGGGCGATCTGCTGGCGCGATCCGGATCACAAGTATTTGTTTTTATTGATAAATTTAGAAACACCGATTATGCCGGACAGGTGCGGGAGGTGAATCTCGCGCAGCTGCGTGACCTGAAACATCTGGTGCTGGTCAGTGAATCCGATGCGGCAGATTTGCCCGCCACGATGAGTGGCCTTCCGGTGATTCCACTGCATGCGTTGATTAAACCTGCCGACACCCGCACCGAGGGCCATGCGGACGACGGCTGCGTACTGTTTACGACGTCCGGCACCACCAGCAAGCCCAAGCTGGTCATGCACACGCAACGCTCGATTGCGCATCACGCGCAGGAAACCGCGCGCGTGTTGGGCTACACCGCGCGCGGCACGGTAATTCAGGTGGTGACACCGCTATGCGGCGTGTCGGGCTTTGGCATGCCGTTTGCCTCGATTGCCGCGCGCGCGCCGTGTGTGCTGCCCGCGGCGTTTGATGCACGCGAAAGCCTCGACGCCATTGCGCGGCATCGGGTAACGCATGTTCACGCCAATCACGAAATCATCCGCCGCTGGCTGGAAACCGCGCGCGATGGCGACGACCTGTTGAGCTTGCACTCGGTGAACTGTGGATCAGGCATTGCCGGCGTGACCGAACGTGCAGCCGAGCGTGGCATCAGTGTGTTGTCAATATACGGATCGAGCGAAATGCAGGCGCGTTTTGCGCGGCAACGGCCTGAACGGCATCCCGAACGGCGGCTGGAAGGCGGCGGATTTCCGCTATCGCCATCGGCGGAGGTGCGTGTTGCTGATATCGACAGTGGACGCCTCTTGCCACATGGCGAGAAAGGGGAACTGCAATTTCGGGCGCCCAGCCAAATGCACGCCTACTTCGGAGATAGCGACGCCACCGCTCGCGCGATTACCGAAGATGGGTTTGTGCGCAGCGGTGATTGCGGCATCACGCGCGCCGACGGCAGTTTTGTGCTGGAGGCGAGAATCGGCGACGTATTGAAACTTTCGGGGTTTCTCGTCAGCCCGGCGGAAATTGAGGCCTTGTTGCTGGCGTATGCGGGCATCGTGCAATGTCAGGTGGTGGGCGCGCCCACCTCGCGCGGGATGCGCGCCGTGGCTTACGTGCGGAGCAATGCACAGGCATTCGACGAGGCGGCGTTGTTGCGCTACTGCCGCGATCGCATTGCGCACTACAAGGTGCCAGCGCGTATTGTTCGACTGGATGAATTTCCCGTTACCGCTGGTGCAAATGCGCCAAAAGTACAAAAGAATCAGCTGCGCGAGATGGCACGAATTTTATGCATTGACGCATAAGTTACGGCCACTTTGTGCCGTTAATGTTCTCCGTGTAGATAATTTGCCGGGAACTGACGTCAATTTCCTTTCTGAAGTATGAATTTTTTCTCATTTGCGCTGAGATTTTCGCGTCTGGCGCGCCAATAAGGTATAAAAGTGTGGAAGTTTGGGTATACTGCCATGCCGTTTGTTGGTAGCTTTTAGTCATCTTTATTAGCACTTCTGAGAATCGAGCTGGCAATATGAGTGG
This sequence comes from Betaproteobacteria bacterium, assembly GCA_900299145.1. Taxonomy (GTDB): domain Bacteria; phylum Pseudomonadota; class Gammaproteobacteria; order Burkholderiales; family SG8-41; genus UBA5216. The sequence continues at coordinate 103,187 of OMIN01000090.1, forward strand.
TGTTCGATATGGTGGTGGGCGTTGAACGGGATTTCAGTTAAATGAAGCGTTTGCTGACCATAGATGACGACAGCCATTTTTTTGGGCTGATAATTTCCGCAATTGCCACCCCGATAAGCTTTTCCTGTCAGCACGCCCGCACTTTCGCGTCGTTCAAGGAAATGCTGACTGAGGATGTCTCGGTGATCATGGTGGACCTCATGATGCCGGGCATGGATGGCATCGAGGTGTTGCGGTTTCTGTCGGAGCAGCAATGCCGCGCGGGCATTTTGTTGTTCAGCGGAGCGGACCGGAAAACCTTGCTGGTGGCAGAAGAAATGGCTCGCGAGTTGCGCTTGCGCGTACTGGGCCGACTCAGCAAACCGCTGGTGCGAGGGGATTTGGAGGCCTTTTTGCGGCAGGCGGATGATGTCTTGCCGGTGCAACGATCTGTTGCGGCCTCGGCGGCCGGCCCTGTTGTAACGGCTGACGCCCTGAGACGCGCTATCACGCAGCGGGAATTGGTTGTTCACTATCAGCCTCAAATCACCATGGCGACCGGGGAGCCTTCGGGCGTGGAAGCCCTGGTTCGCTGGCAGCACCCGGAACACGGCTTGATATACCCGGATAGTTTTATTCCCCTGGCGGAGTCAATGGGCGTTATCGAGGACCTGACTTGGCGCGTGGTCGAACAGGTATTCGAGGACGAACAGTTGTTCGCAGGCCGGGGATGGGCGCCGCAATTGTCGATCAATATTTCCGCATATTCGCTCTGCGACCTCAAGTTACCTGATCGGCTGTTTGCAAGTGCCCAGGCGGCGCGTATCAGCCCCGATCGTCTGATTGTCGAAATTACCGAGTCAGGAACCATACAGAAGGTGGCACAGGCGCTCGACATTCTGGCGCGGCTTCGACTCCGCGGTATTCACTTGTCGATCGACGACTTTGGCACTGGTTTTTCGATGATGCACCAGCTTAAGCGCATTCCCGCCAGTGAAATCAAGATAGACAGGGGATTTGTCGCGGCAATGGAAACGGACCACAGCGCTGAAGTCATTGTGCGCAAAACCACCGAAATCGGCCATGAGCTGCGCATGAAAGTGGTGGCTGAAGGGGTCGAGACTCAGATGCAATACCAGTTGCTGAAAAAGCTCAACTGCGATATTGCTCAAGGCTATTTGTTTGCTAGACCGATGTCGCTGAATGCGCTGTTGGCTTGGCGGGAGTGTAGTCTGGTTAAAACGGCCTGAAACTGCGCCCACGCGCCTTACACACACTATGATATAACTTCGTATAATGTATATTATGTAAAGCAATAGATACGGAACAATGGTGCCTTTCGCACCGATGCCCAGATCTGGCATTCTAAAAATAAAACAGATAGTTACGTTTAAGACCCTCTTTCTGGCCGCACTGGCTCATACGCCATCTGTCCCCA
>OMIN01000091.1 GCA_900299145.1 Betaproteobacteria bacterium
AACGCATTGATCTATACCGGCCATCTCGTCTGGAACCGTCGGCAGAAGCAGCGAGCCAGCCGTGAAGACCCGCATCAGAGGATGCTAGCGCGCGGTGAGGATGAGTGGGTCATGTCAGAAGAGAAGACGCACGATGCGCTGATCACCCGCGCACAGGCCGATGCGGTATTGGCCATCGCGGCAGTGAAGCAAAAGCAGGTGCGGCGGATGAAGAACGATCACGATTTTCTACTAACCGGACTCCTTTACACGCCTGACGGCACACCGTTCTGGTGCGAAACGTCGTCAGGGAACTATCGGGCAGGGGCCAAAGGCAAGCGCATCAGTCAATGGTTAATTGAAGAAGAAGTGATCAACAAGATTCACCGCGACAGCCAGTCGCAAGCCTTCCGTCGCAAGCTACTGAAGGCCGCCAAGGCGTTCGGCGCAGGTATCGTGGTCGATGTAGCGATGATCGATGCAGAGATCGCAGAGCGGCGGCGCCAACTCGACAACCTGATCACGCTGGTCGCCAGCGGCTCGAAGGCAGCAGCAGCGAGGGTGGCCGAATTAGAGGCGGAGGTCGGCCGGCTCGAGCAGCAGAAGGCGGATCAGGCCACCGCAGCCCACGTAAAGGGGAAGATCGACCAGCTCACCGAACAGGACATGGCGCAATGGCTCATGTCGATGGACCTCTTTGCGTTGCGGGCCGGGGTAGTCAGTCAGAGCGACAAGGGCGACCCACTGCTGGATGTGCCGGAGTTCGCAGAGGAGGCTGAAAAGACAAACTCCGAGGCCCGGTTAAGGGTTCGTCGCTGGATCACGGGCCTACTGGACCGTGTTGTCTTTGATCCGTCGTCCCGACTTGTAGCGTTGCATTACAAGTGGGCTGGCGGTGTATTGCTGGCGTCCCCACGGGGAAACAACGACAACCCCACTTTAGCTTCTGCCTTTAGCGTGCGGCGGCAGCGCCGGCCTATGCGTTTGGCCGCCCAGCCGCATAGGACCAACTGAACCAGAGACACTCGGACGCAGTTAGCTAATCAGAGGTACCCCCGGGTAGGGCCGAGGAAGCCTGTCTAGCGGCAGCATGGTGCCGCGAACAATTTGAAATTTTTTTTGAAAAGTTTTGACCCGGCTTATATGTCTTTTTAGAACCGAAAGGGACACTTATGCGCTGGCCGTGAAGGTCGTGAACTTGGTGAACTTCGTCTGTATTGTGTGGACTTGGCGCAAGGATAAAGGGGTGGTGGCGGCTGTCGCGGGTCAGTGTCCCGCCAGTGTCCCAGAAAGCAAAAAGGCCACTCCGAGAAGTGGCCTAAGCGATTGATTCTTTTGGCTCCCCGACCTGGGCTCGAACCAGGGACCTGCGGATTAACAGTCCGTCGCTCTACCGACTGAGCTATCGGGGAATAATGGATAAACGCCAGAAAAGATCGCGCATTCTAGTCACTTCACCGCGTTTGGTCAATGCATGGGAGGGAGGGAACCCGTCATGAAATGGGTAAAACGCATCGGAATTGCGCTGGGCTTGCTGATCGCGTTGCTCGCGGCCTTGCCATTTGTGGTTTCCATCGAGGATTACCGGCCGCGCATTGAGCAGGAGCTGTCCGCGCGCCTTAAAGAGCCGGTGACCCTTGCACGGCTTCGCGCGCACGCGCTGCCGGCGCCGCACGCGAGTGCGGAAGGCATCAGTATCGGCAAGAATGGTGACGTGAAAGTCGCCAAACTCACGATTGCACCGGATTTGTGGTCGCTGGTGGGCGAAACCAAGGTGATTCGCTACGTCGAGCTTTCCGGCGTGCAGGTGACGCAGGCCGGCCTCGACAAGCTGGCCGCGCTCGCCAAGGTTGATCCGAAAGCACCGAAGACCCCTGTGGTGCGCATAGGCGAGGTGAAGGTGGGCGACGCCACGGTGCAGATGGGCAAGACAGCGTTTGGACCCTTCGATGCTAAGGTGGCGATGACCGGGCTGGGCGCGCCCGAACGCGTCAGCCTTGCCATGCGAGACGGCAAGTTCACCGTCAATCTCAAACCCGAAGGTGAACGTTTCCACGTTGAACTTGCCGCCAAGGCATGGCGTCTGCCGGCGGGGCCACCGGTGCTGTTCGACGAGTTGAATATCAAGGGCGAGGCAACGCTTGCGGACTTCAAAACCACCATGGCGTCGGCACGGCTTTACGGCGGTGCGGTGAGCGGCAATGCCACGCTAAATTGGACAAGGGGAGCACAACTGCGTGGCAACTTTGACGTGAACCAATTGGATGTTGCGGCATTGGCGGCAATATTCTCGCCCAACGCGCGCATCAGCGGAAGGCTCAGCGCCAAACCCGTGCTGAACGCTAATGCCGCCAACCTGGAAAAACTCGGCGCTTCCCTGCGCATCGAAACGCCGTTTCAGATTCAAAGCGGCGTGTTGCGTGGCGTGGATATCCGCAAGGCGGCGACCAGTCTGCTCACGAAAGATTCCAGTGGTGAAACACGCTTTGATCAGCTTTCCGGCCATCTCGTGATGGCGGGCGGCACGCAGCGCTTTTCAAACTTGAAAGTGGTATCGGGCGCGCTGGCCGCCGACGGCAACGTCACCATTGCCGCGGACCGTTCATTGTCGGGGCGCATCAACGCGCAGGTCAGCGCGGGTTCGGTGACGGCGGCGAACGTGCCGCTGAACGTCAGCGGTACCGTGGATTCACCACTGGTGCTGCCCACTGGCGCATCGGTCGCCGGCGCGGCGGTGGGCACGGCGATTTTGGGGCCAGGGGTTGGTACAACTGTCGGCGCCAAGGTGGGTAATTGGGCCGAGGGACTGTTTGGACGTAAGGAAAAGAAGTAACTAAAAAGTATTTAAAAACAAATACTTATATCAAACCAGCACTTTCGCTATGGCATTTGCCACGTAATCGATGTTTTTGGAATTCAGCGCCGCCACGCAGATGCGTCCGCTGTCCAGTGCGTAAATCGAATATTCCTCGCGCAGCCGCCGTACGTGTTCCTTGGTCAAACCGGAATACGAAAACATCCCGCGCTGATCGATCACATAGCTGAAATCGAAATCCGCCCGCTGCGCGCGGATTTTATCGACCAGCTGTTTGCGCATGACCTTGATGCGGTCACGCATCTGGCCGAGTTCTTCTTCCCATTGCTTGCGCAGTTCCAGCGTGGTGAGCACGGCGGTAACGGCCTGCCCGCCTTGCGCCGAGGGGCTGGAATAGTTGGTACGGATCACCTGCTTGACGCGGCTTAGCACGCGCGCGGCTTCTTCCTTGCTCTCGGTGACAATGCTGAAGGAGCCGATGCGCTCGCCATACAGCGACAGCGATTTGGAAAACGAGCTCGACACCATCACGAACGGGTACGCGCTGGCGAACGCGCGCACCGGCGCGGCGTCGGCATCCAGCCCTTCGGCAAAGCCCTGGTAGGCGATATCGAGGAAGGGAATAATGCCGCGCGCCTTGACCACTTCAATGACTTTTTGCCACTGCGCCGGGTTGAGATCGACACCCGTGGGGTTGTGGCAGCAGGTGTGCAGCACCACCAGATCACCGGCGGGAATTTTGTTCAGGCACGCCAGCATGCCGTCGAAATCGAGGCCGTGGGTCGCCGCGTTGTAATACGGATAGGCGTTAACCTTGAAGCCGGCGAACTCGAGCAGTGCGCGGTGGTTTTCCCAGCTCGGATCGCTGATCCACGCTTCCGCCTTCGGGTTCAGCCGCCGCACGAAATCCGCGCCGACTTTCAACCCGCCGGTGCCGCCCAGCGTTTGCACGGTGACGATGCGACCGCTCTTGACCGCTTCGTGTTCCGCGCCGAACACCACGGCTTGCACGGCTTTGTTGTAAGCAGCAATGCCGTCAATAGGCAGATAGTTGCGCGGGTTGGGCGACGACGCGAGTTTTTGTTCAGCCGCGCGCACCGATTGCAGCACTGGCACCTTGCTGTCGTCGTCGGTGTAGACGCCCACGCCGAGGTTCACCTTTTTCGGGTTGGTGTCGGCGACATAGGTTTCGGTGACCCCGAGGATGGGGTCTTTCGGGGCCATTTCGACGGTTGCCAGCAACGAAGCGCTCATGAGTTTTGTAACTATCTGTTTAATAAGGGGAAATAACTTTTAACAGTCTGTGTGCAGCGCAATATTTTACCCACAAGCCGGGGCTAAAGGCTAGGGCAATTTAGGGTTTCTGCCTGCCGCCGTGAGAAACTACTCGGTTACCGTCCCTTTCCCCATGAAAACAGCCAAACCCGTTGCGATAGCCCCTGCCAGCCCGGCCAAACCGAAGGTGCTGACGTTCCCGGACAGCCCGTACCGGCTGCATCAAACGTTTGAACCGGCGGGCGACCAGCCGCAAGCCATCGAAAAACTCGCGGAAGGGCTGCGTGACGGTCTGGCGTATCAAACGCTGCTTGGCGTCACCGGTTCCGGCAAGACCTACACCATGGCGCACGTGATCGCGCGGTTGGGCGTGCCGGCGATCATCATGGCGCCGAACAAAACGCTGGCCGCACAGCTGTATTCGGAGATGCGCGAGTTCTTTCCGGAAAACGCGATGGAGTATTTCGTGTCGTACTACGATTACTATCAGCCGGAAGCTTACGTGCCGTCGAAGGATTTGTTCATCGAAAAAGATTCCAGCATCAATGAACACATCGAGCAGATGCGTTTGTCAGCAACCAAATCGCTGATGGAACGGCGTGATACGGTGATCGTCGCCACGGTGTCAGCGATTTACGGTATTGGTGATCCGGTGGATTACCACGGCATGATTTTGCACCTGCGTGAGAATGAAAAATTGTCGCAGCGCGAGGCAATCAAGCGCCTCACCGAAATGCAGTATCAAAGGAACGACATCGAATTCAAGCGCGGCGTGTTCCGCGTGCGTGGCGACGTGCTGGATATTTTCCCGGCAGAAAACGCCGAGAATGCGGTGCGCGTGACGCTGTTCGACGACGAGGTGGAATGCATCCAGTTGTTCGACCCGCTCACCGGGCACATTCTGCAACGCGTGGGGCGTTTCACCGTGTATCCGTCCAGCCATTACGTCACGCCGCGCGCCACCACGCTGCGCGCCATCGAGGCGATCAAGGACGAGTTGCGCGACCGTATCGCGTTTTACCAGAAAGAGCAAAAGCACGTCGAATGCCAGCGCATTGAGCAGCGTACGCGGTTCGATCTGGAAATGCTGAACGAAATGGGCTTTTGCAAAGGCATCGAAAACTATTCGCGCCACTTGTCGGGGCGCAAGGCGGGCGAGCCGCCGCCGACGCTGATCGACTATCTGCCGCACGACGCAATCATGTTCATTGACGAAAGCCACGTCACCGTGTCGCAGGTGGGCGGCATGTACAAGGGCGACCGCGCGCGCAAGGAAAATCTGGTGAACTACGGCTTCCGGCTGCCGTCGGCATTGGATAACCGGCCGCTGCGCTTTGACGAATTCGAGCGGCTGATGCGGCGCACGATTTTCGTGTCGGCCACGCCGGCGGATTACGAAAAACAGCATCAGGCGCAGGTGGTGGAGCAGGTGGTGCGCCCGACAGGGCTGGTCGACCCGCGCATTGACGTGCGGCCGGCATCGACGCAGGTTGACGACCTGATGTCGGAAATCAACGCGCGCGTGAAAGTGGGCGAGCGCGTGCTGGTGACCACGCTGACCAAGCGCATGGCCGAAGACTTGACCGACTATTTTTCCGAGCATCGCATCAAGGTGCGTTACCTGCACTCGGATATTGACACCGTCGAGCGGGTGGAAATCATCCGCGATCTGCGCTTGGGCGAATTCGACGTGCTCATCGGCATCAACCTGCTGCGCGAGGGGCTGGATATTCCCGAGGTGTCGCTGGTGGCGATCCTCGATGCGGACAAAGAAGGTTTTCTGCGCTCGGAGCGTTCATTGATTCAAACCATCGGCCGCGCTGCGCGGCATCTCAACGGTACCGCGATTCTTTACGCGGACAAGGTGACCGATTCGATGAGGCGTGCCATGGGCGAAACCGAACGCCGCCGCGCCAAGCAGCTCGAATTCAACGAGAAAAACGGCATCACGCCGCAAGGCGTACAAAAACGCATCAAGGACATCATCGACGGCGTCTACGACCGCGACGAAGCGCGACTGGAACTGAAGGCCGCGCAAAATCAGGCGCGCTACGAGGCCATGGGCGAAAAAGACATGACGCGTGAAATCAAGGCCGTCGAAAAAGCCATGCTCGACGCGACCAAAAATCTGGAGTTTGAAAAAGCCGCGCAGTTGCGGGATGAGTTGCGGGTGTTGCGCGAGCGCATGTTTATCCGCGCGGCGTAGTAACTTTGGGTAATCCCGCCGGTATTCACGCACATACCCTGTCGCAGTGGTGGACGAGCATGACGAGCCCCATGCGCTGGGTCATTGTGGCGTTGTATCTGTTTGCGGCGTGGGAATGTCTGCGAGTCATGCGCGTGCACACGCCAATGGCGCCGCGCGAATGCAAGGCGTGGTGGCTGATCGCATGGGTCATGCTGCTGCTGGCGGTCACGCGGCTGACGGATTGGCCAGCGCTGGTGGTGGATTTCGCGCGGCATTACGCAGCGGGGCACGGGTGGTACGGGATGCGCAGGGCGTTGCAGATCGAAATCATGCTGTTTATTGCGGTGTTGGCCGTGGCGGGCATTAGCCTGCTACGCAGGCGGGAGGGCGATCTGCCGCGTCCAGCATCGATTTCATTGGGCGGGCTGATTGCTTTGCTTACCTTTGATGCCGCGAGGGCTGTATCACTGCACACGGTGGACGCCCTGCTTGGCCTGAGTCTGGCGGGTGTGAGGCTGAATTGGCTGATCGAAATCGCCGGCATTGTGGTGATTTTGGCCGGTGCTCTCATGCGTGTCAGGCAGGGACAGTCGGCGGTCTCGCGCTAATTGACCTAGCCCGCCATCGCCCCAAGCGCTAAACTCCGCGCCGTGTCAGAAATCGAAAAAGTCTTCTCCGCCGAAGGTTCGCTAGCCGCTGTTGTACCGGAATTCCGCGCCCGCGCCGGGCAGGTGGAAATGGCGCTGGCTATACAAAAAACCATTCAAAATCAAAAAGTTATTGTTGCCGAGGCGGGCACGGGGACGGGCAAGACGTTTGCCTATCTGGCGCCGGCGCTGCTCTCTGGCGGCAAGGTAATTATTTCCACCGGCACCAAGAATTTGCAGGATCAGTTGTTCGACCGCGACATTCCGACCGTGCGCGCGGCGTTACGCGCGCCGGTGTCGGTGGCGTTGTTGAAGGGGCGCGCGAATTATGTGTACCACTATCATCTCGAAAACACGCAGGCTGACGGGCGCCTGGCTTCGCGTGACGATGTGCGTTACCTGCAGATGATTGCGAGCTTCGCGCGGCGTACGCAAAGCGGCGACAAGGCCGATCTCGCGGATGTGCCGGAAAGCGCCAGTGTGTGGCCGCATGTGACGTCTACGCGCGACAATTGCCTCGGCTCCAACTGCGAGCATTTCGACAAATGCTTTGTGATGCGCGCGCGCAAGCAGGCGCTCGATGCCGACGTGGTGGTGGTAAATCACCATCTGTTTTTCGCCGATGTGGCGTTGCGCGACGAGGGTGTCGCGGAGTTGCTGCCCAAGTGCAATACGGTGATTTTTGATGAGGCTCATCAGTTGCCAGACACCGCCAGCCTGTTTTTCGGCGAGAGCGTGTCGACCACGCAACTCCTTGATTTGGCGAGAGATTCCCGCATGGAGGGCATTGCGGGCGCGAAGGATTTTGCAGCTTTGCCCGAAGCGGCACTGGCATTGGAAAAAGCTGCGCGCGATCTCAGATTGTCGCGCGCCGAAGACAACGGCCGGCTGACGCACAAGGAAATCATCGGTGATGGTGATTTCACCGGCGCGCTCGACAACGCTTGCGCGAAGCTGTCTGCGCTATATGTGCTGCTGGAATCGCAGGCCGAGCGAAGCGAAGGGCTGGAACTGTGCCGGGCTCGTGCGCAGGCCTTGGCCCAGACGATTTCTCGTTGGCGCGAAGCGAAGGACGACAGCTTCGTGCGCTGGATCGAACTCTTCGGCCATTCGCTGCAATTGCACGCCACGCCGCTGTCGATTGCCGAGGTGTTTCGCAAACAGGTGACGGAAACCTCGCGCGCGTGGGTGTTCACGTCGGCGACGCTTTCGGTCAAAGGCGATTTCCGGCATTACTGTGGCGAACTCGGGCTGGAAGACGCGCACACGGCAAGTTGGGAAAGCCCGTTTGATTTTCCCAATCAGGCGCTGCTGTATGTGCCGAAAGACATGCCGAACCCGAACACGCGTGAGTACACCGCAGCGGTGGTGAAAGCCGCGTTGCCGGTGCTGATGGCAAGCGAGGGCAGGGCGTTTTTGCTGTTCACCAGCCTGCGCGCGATGCGTGAGGCGTGCGAATTGGTGCGCGAGGAATTCAAGTCTCGCGGCCTCGATTACCCGGTGTTGCTGCAAGGCGAAGGCTCACGCACCGAACTGCTGGACCGCTTTCGCGCGCTCGGCAACGCGGTTCTGGTCGCGAGCCAGAGTTTCTGGGAAGGCGTGGACGTGCGTGGCGAAGCGCTGTCGGTAGTGGTGATCGACCGCCTGCCGTTTTCGCCGCCCGACGACCCGGTGCTCGCCGCGCGCATCGACAAAATGAACCGCGAGGGCCGCAACGCCTTCATGGAATACCAGGTGCCGCAGGCGGTGATTACGCTAAAGCAGGGCGCCGGACGGTTGATCCGTGATGAAAATGATCGGGGCGTGCTGATGATCTGTGATCCGCGGCTGGTGGATAAGCCTTACGGCAAGCGCATTTGGCGCAGCTTGCCTCCGATGAAGCGGACGCGGGAGATTGCAGAGGTGGAGGCGTTTTTTTTTGCGGGGCCGGGGATGACCGGTGCGCGTGAGTGACCCAACACCGTCATTCCAGCGCAAGCTGGAATCCAGGTCGTAAACTGATCTGTAGGATCAAACTGCAAGAAGCGTTTCAGGCGCTGCGCGCAATGGCACGCACTGGATTCCAGCTTACGCTGGAATGACGAGTAGAGGTTGTGACGTGCCTGGGCGCTTCCGGATCTGTCTCTTATACACATCTGACGCTGCCGACGAAGGCTTAGGTGTAGATCTCGGTGG
>OMIN01000092.1 GCA_900299145.1 Betaproteobacteria bacterium
AGAGATAATAGGAAAAACTGTTTCCGAAATCGATCCGAACTTGCCGCCACATGCCTGGCCCGCCCATTGGGAAGAACTGAAGCGCCGAAAATCGCTTACATTTGAGTCCGATCACTCCACCAAGGACGGCGGCTTTATCCACACTGAAGTCACCGCCAACTACATTCAATTTCAAGGCCGGGAATATAACTGCGTCTTCCTGCGCGACATTACCGAGCGCAAGATGGCCGGCGCGACGCGCGCACTGCTTGCCACCATCGTCGAGAATGCGACCGACGCCATCGTTGGGCGCACACTGGACGGCATCATCCTGTCGTGGAACGCTGCTGCTGAGAAGATGCTGGGCTACACTGCTGCCGAGGCCATCGGCCAGCCGATCAGTCTCATCACGCCGGCGGGGACGGATCACCTCGTGCGCGAATACTCGAGAAGGCTGGCCGCCGGTGAAACCATTCCTACGGAGGAAACCACGCGGCGGGCCAAGGACGGAACCATGGTGCCCATTATTCGCAGCATTTCTCCGATCCGGAACGAATCGCAAACGGTTATCGGCGCCGCCACCGTCATGCACGATATTTCCCCGCTCAAGCGCGCCGAAGAAGCCCGTGCCGCGCTCCAGGCGCAACTGCGCGAATCGCAAAAAATGCAGGCCATCGGCACGCTTGCGGGCGGCATTGCCCACGACTTCAACAACATCATCGCCACCATTCTGGGCAACGTGGATCTGGCACGCCAGGATACTGCGGGCAACGCGCCGGCACAGGAGAGCCTCGCGCAAATCGGCAGGGCCGCTTCCCGAGCACGCGATCTGGTGCAGCAGATATTGGCCTTCAGCCGCCGCCAACCAACCCACCTCAAGGCCGAAGCACTGGCACCGGTTGTGGAAGAAACTGCGCGTCTGCTACGCGCCACGCTACCTGCGCGCCTGACGCTCGATGTGCAATGTGATCCCGGCGTACCGCTGGTACTGGCTGACGCCACCCAGATCCAGCAAGTTCTGATCAATCTGGCCACCAATGCCCTGCAAGCCATGCCCGACGGCAGCGGACGCATTGGCGTGAAACTCGATTCAGTGCAGCTGGACATGGATTTCGTGGAACCCGTACCTGCATTGCAGGAGCTCTTCCGCAGCCACCGTGGCCGCGTGGCCCGGATAGCCGTGAGTGACACCGGGCATGGAATGAGCCCGGCGACTATGGCCCGCGTCTTCGAACCCTTTTTCACCACCAAGCCGGTGGGTGAAGGCACTGGGCTGGGCCTGTCCGTGGCGCATGGCATCGTTCAGGAACACCGGGGGGCAATTACTGTCGACAGCGCGCCGGGCGCGGGCTCAACGTTTACGATTTACCTGCCAGCCGCCGAAGCCCAGCCGGACCAGCCTTCAGCGGATCTGATAAAGCCCGCCGCGCAGGCGGCGACCGGGAGCAGCGGAGCACGTGTGGTTTATATCGACGACGATGAAGATCTCACTCGCCTCATCAAGCGCCTGCTGCAACGGCGCGGCTATCACGTGTCCACCTACTCCCATGCACAGGACGCGCTCGCGGCGCTACGATCAGACCCCACCGGCTTCGACCTGATACTGACGGACTACAATATGCCAGGGATGTCCGGGCTGGATGTCGCCAAGGCAGTTCAGGGCATCCGTGCCGACCTGCCGGTGGCCGTGGCATCGGGTTTTATCGACGAAAACTTGCAAGCCAGGGCAGCCGAGGCTGGCGTGCAGACATTGATATTCAAGGCCGATTCCATCGAAGTATTCTGCGACACCGTTCAGCGGCTGGCGGACAAACGCGGAAACGCCGGGAGCTGACGGATGAAATTAATATGACTATGCCGCTTTCGTTGTTTGAGCGCATCTGGGCGCGGCACGTCATCGTGCCGAATCCACAGGGCGAGGAATTGCTGTATGTGGACAAGAATCTGGTTCACGAAGGCGGCACCTTTCTCGCCTTTGACCAGATGCGCACCGAGGGCCGCACGGTGCGCAAGCCCAAGCAGGCGCTGGCGGTCACCGATCACTATCTGCCGTCGACGAATCGAGCCACCGCGCCTGCCAGCATCGCCAACCCGGAAATCCGCCGTGTTGTCGAAGCACTTGACATCAATGCGCGTGAATTTGGCATCGAACATTACGGTGTGCATCACGCGCGGCAGGGCATTATTCACGTCATCGGCCCGGAGCTCGGCTGGACGCAGCCGGGCCTGCTGATCGCCTGCTGCGATTCACACACAGCCACCCACGGCGCGCTGGGAGCATTGCCGGTGCCCATCGGCCAGTCGAACCAGTTGCGCCACGTGCTCGCCACGCAGACGCTGTGGCAGAAAAAGCCGAAAACGATGCGCATCACCATCGACGGCGTGTTGGGCAAGCACGTCAGCGCGAAAGACGTGATTTTGGCGATGATCGCACGCATCGGCATCGGCGGCGGCGTGGGCCATGCCATTGAGTATGCGGGTTCCACCATCCGCGCGATGTCCATCGAAGGCCGCATGACCATCTGCAATATGTCGATCGAAGCCGGTGCGCGCATCGGCATGATCGCGCCCGACGACACCACGTTTAACTATTTACACGGGCGTCCGCTTTCACCCGGCGGCGGCGATTGGGACAACGCGCTCGCTTACTGGCGCACGCTGCCGTCACACCCGGACGCGCGCTTTGACCGCGAACTGTCCATCAACGCCAGCGAACTCGCGCCCATGGTGAGCTGGGGCACCAGCCCGGAAGATTCCTCGCCCATCACCAGCCACGTGCCTGATCCCGCGTCAATTGCCGATAGCGAAAAGCGCAGCCGCGTGAAGCGTGCGCTCGATTACATGCAGCTCACGCCCGGCACGCTGCTTGACAGCATCGCCATCGACCGCGTATTCATCGGCTCGTGTACCAACGCGCGTATTGAGGATTTGCGCACGGCAGCAACCGTAGTGAAAGGCCGCAAGGTGGTGATTCCCGCCATGGTGGTGCCCGGCTCGTCACAGGTGAAACGCGACGCCGAAGCCGAGGGCCTCGACAAAATATTTCTTGCTGCCGGTTTCGAGTGGCGCGATGCCAGTTGTTCCATGTGCGGCGGCTCCAATGGCGACAGCCTCGCGCCGGGGCAGCGCAGCGCCTCCACCACCAACCGCAACTTTGAAGGCCGTCAGGGGCCGGGCGCGCTCACGCACATCATGAGTCCGGCGATGGCTGCCGCTGCAGCGGTAACCGGGCATCTGACCGACGTTCGCTCGCTGTAACGCATACAACATGCAACCTTTCACCACCTTAACCGCCGTCGCCGCGCCACTCGACATCGCCAAGCTCGACACCGGCATGATCGTGCCGGGCCGCTTTCAGCGGCTGCCGCGCCGGCCCGGCCACAACGACTACGCGCACGTGTTTTTGCACGATCTGCGCTTTGACGAGCAGGAACAACCGCGCGCGCAGTTCGTGCTGAATCAATCCGCGTATCAAAACGCGGGCATTCTCGTCACCGGCCCGGATTTCGGCTGCGGCTCGTCGCGCGAAAGCGCCGCCTACGCCACGCTCGATTTCGGCGTGCGCGCGCTGATCGGCGCGAGCTTCGGCGATGTGTATCGCGGCAACTGCATGCAAAACGGCGTGCTCACCATTGTTTTGCCGCCTGATATCGTGAACAGCCTGATGCGGCAATTGCAAAGCCAGCCCGGCACAACCATGACCGTCGATCTGCCGCAGCAAACCGTCACTGCGCCCGACGGCACGCAACACAACTTCGACATCGACGCCACGCGCAAAGAGCGGCTGTTGAAGGGGCTGGACGACGTCGGCGTCACGCTGCAATATCTGCCGCAGATTGAAGCGTTTGAAGCGCGTTACCGTACTGACATGCCATGGCTCAAGCATCTGATTTAAAAGGAGTTTTTGTGAATCGTTGGATTGCACTCTTTTCGTCGCTGTTGTTTTGCCTGCCGCCCTGTGTGCTTGCCCAAGGCTGGCGCCCCGACAAAGCCGTCGAAATCGTCATCGGCGCCGCGCCCGGCGGCGCCAACGACCGCATCGGCCGTTCGCTGCAACGCCTGTTACAGGATGGGCGCGCCAACCAAATTACCACGCCGGTAAACGTGGTCAACAAACCCGGCGGTGGGCAATCCGTGGCGTTCGCTTATCTAAACACGCATCCCAACAACCCGCACTTTCTGGGCCTCGCGTCGTCGAGCTGGCTCACCACGGTGGCGGCCGGCCGCGGCACGGTGACGCCGCGCGAGCTGTCGCCGGTGATCAAGCTGCTCGACGAATACCAGATGTATTTCGTGCGCGCCGATTCCACCATCAAGAGCGCGCGTGACATCGTCGAGCGCCTGCGCAAGGACCCCGCGTCCGTCACCTTCGGTATATCCACCGCCGCCGGCAATCCGATTCATATTTCCGTCGCGGAAATCGCACGGCTGGCGGGCGCCGACCCGACAAAACTGAAAGTCGTGGTGTTCAACACCGGCACCGACACGGCGATTCAGGTCGCCGGCGGGCATCTGGATGTCGGCATACAAAGCCCCGGCAGCGCCATGCAGCTCACGCAATCGGGCAAGCTTCGATTCCTCGGCGTCGCCGGCCCGCGCCGTCACGGCGGCATACTCGCCAACGTGCCCACCATGCGCGAACAGGGCGTGGATATCACCGCCAACGTCTTCTACACCATCTTCGGCCCGCGCGGCCTCGATGCCGCGCAACTCGCGTTTTGGGACGAGGCACTCAGTTCCGCAATGAAAAGCGACGCAGTGAAGAAAGACCTCGACTTCAATTTCTGGACAGTCGACACCGTAGGCCACCGCGACTTACCTGCGTTTTTGGAGAAGGAACTGGATGCTTACCGGCGCACGCTGGTGGCGTTGGGAATGGCGAAGTAATCGTTTAAAATATCAATTAAAACAGATACTTACATTAAAAATCCAATAGCGCGCTCGGCACAAACTTCTCAGAAGTGCATCGCTAAGCAAATTTGCACGAGGCGCAATGGGATTGCGCCCTACTTCCTGCACGGAAATTGGCGCTGCACGCCAATCAACAGCGCTGCCGATGCTATTTCAGAGGTAATCTTTTTGCCCGCAAACTGGCTATTCAGGATTTCGAGCAAGTCCTTTGATCCAATGTAGCCGTTGGATGGTGTGCAATAAATCGCCGGTTTACCCAATTCCTGCGCCACTTTGGACGTATAGGATATGGCGTAAGAAAAACCGGATATCCAAGTCAGCGTTTCGGTGTAGCTACTGTTTTCCAAACTAAATTTCACTTCCGGGTACCTCACCTCCCCCTTGGTCGCCGCCACCGCTGTTGTCACTGCACCAGCCAATAACACAGACGCCAAGATCAGTCGCATTGTCGCCTCCCATGCAGCTCAATATGCGAGCGGACGAACACCTTCACAAATTATCCGCCACCCAATCCGCCACATAATTCGACCCCACAATCCGATTATCCCCATGACAATGCTCCGACCCGCCATCGGCTATTGTGAAAACCTTGAAAGTTTTCTTGCGTGAGTTTGTGATCGCGCGGTCGAGTTGATGCGCGATTTCCACTGGCACTATCGTGTCGTGCTCGCCGTGCACAATCAAAATCGGGCATTCGATTTTGTCGGCCACGCCTTCGAGCGTGAAATCCTTCACCTTGACCATCGCGGCGTCCATGTCCGGCACGCCCAGCACCCACGGCAATTGGAACATTGCTGACGACGCGTTTCTGCCGCCGGCTTCCATGTGCGCGCGGCGCTTCACCCACACCGCGTGGTAATCATAGTGCGCACCCCACGCCACGGCGGCGGCGTAGCGTTTTTCAAAAGCCGCCATGCGCGGCGTGTAGTAGCCAC
>OMIN01000093.1 GCA_900299145.1 Betaproteobacteria bacterium
AAATACTTATATAACAATAAAAACGCCCACCCAACAAAACGTCACACGCCCCCCTACCCCTCAATCCGAATATTCGCCGTCTTGATCACCTTCGCCGCTTCGGCGTGATCGCTCTTCATTTGCGCGGCCATTTTTTCCGGTCCGGTGTGGAACGGCTCCATGCCGGAGGCGAGCAGCCGGTCGCGGATGTCGGGCATGGCGAGAATTTTCGCAATCTCATTCGACAACTTGTTGACGATGGCGGGCGGCGTACCGCCGGTGGCGAGCATGCCCTGCCAGTTCTTGGGGTCGTACGCCGGCATCCCGGCTTCGGCATACGTCGGCAAATTCGGCAACGATGCCGTGCGCTTGTCGCCGGTGATGGCAAGGCCCTTTAACTTGCCACCCTTGATCTGCGGAATTACGTTGATCGCATTGGAAAACGACGCCTGCACCGTGCCGCCGATGAGATCGATAATGCCCTGCTGCCCGCCCTTGTACGGCACATGCTGCATTTTCACGCCAGCCAAAATATTGAAAAGCTCACCCATCAAATGCTGCGACGAGCCGCTCGCCACGGAGGCCACGTTCAGCTGCCCCGGCCGCGCCTTGGCGTAGGCGATGAACTCCTGCAGGTTGTTCGCCGGCAGCGACGGATTGACTACCAGAATGTAATTGGTTTTGGCCAGAATGGTCACCGGCGCAAAATCGCGCCACACGTCGAACGGCGGTTTCATCAACAAACTCAGAATCACCTGGCTGTTGCCACCCAAGAGTACGGTGTAGCCATCAGGCAGCGCCTTGGCCACTGCGTCGGCGCCAGTCATGGTGTTGCCACCCGGCCGGTTGTCGATGATCACGTTCCTGCCGAAGGCCTCGGACAACTTGTCTCCCACCATGCGCGACAGCGCCGTGGTGCTGCCGCCGGGCGGATACGGTGTGATCCAGCGTATCGGCTTTGTCGGGTAGTTGGCGGCGGCATTCTGCTGCGCGGCAACCGTGGTGAACATGCCGGAAAACACGGCGATCAACGCCGCACCCGGAAGGCATAACAACCTTGCGCAAGACGTCATCGTGCCTACTCCTCAAAATGGTTTTGCGCATTATGCTACAGGGCGCGGTGAGCATGCCAAATGCGCGGCGACTTTCTTCTCGCATTGTGGGTGATTGACGCTGCGCGCCGCAAAAGTCACACTGGCCCCATCACGTTGAACTCACGTTGACCTCACGTTGAACCTCTCGTCTACAGGAGACGCCATGTCCGCTGCCCCCCCTGCCACACCTGCCACACCCGCCACTCAACAGCTCGCCCAATTTGTCGCCGGCACAGCCTACGGCGATCTGCCTGCGAGCCTCGTCGCTGAATGCAAGATCGCGACGCTTGATGTACTTGCCGCGGCCTTCGTCGGATCGAGCATGCCGTGGGCGCGGCGCGTGGTGGAAATGGTGAATGAGCTCGGCGGCAAACCCGACGTTTCCGTCATCAACCAGCCGTGGAAGACCGACGTCTGCCGCGCCGCCATGGCCAACGGCGCGATGATCGGTGCGTTTGAATGCGAACCGCTCACCGGCTCGCACGCCAGCGGCACCGTGCTGCCGGCGGCGCTCGCCATTTGCCAACGCGATCACCGCGCGGGCAAGGATTTTCTGCTCGCGATTGCGCTCGGCTTCGAAGTGTCGGGCCGCTTGCAGAAAACCGCTGTTGGCCTTGAGAACACGCGCGGCTTTCACAACCCCGGCGTACAAGGGCCGTTCGGTGCGGCAGCCGCGGTAAGCAAACTCTTCGGCTTTGACGCTGCCACGGTCGCCAGCGCCCTGGGGCTGGCCGGTTCGTGCTCGGCGGGCCTGCTCGAATTTGCCTGGGCCGGCGCTGACACCAAGCGCGTGCACCTGGGCCGCGCCAGTTCCGGCGGCCTTGAGGCCGCCCTCCTCGCACAAAAGGGTTTACACGGCCCGGTCACCGTGATCGAAGGGCCTTACGGTTATTTCAATGCATTTTCCGAGCCAACAGACATTGCAAAGCTCACGGCGGACCTCGGCCAAAAATGGGTGATCCAGCCGGCGTCACACAAAGCGTTCGCCACGCATGTCACGCATCAGGCGGTAGTGCAGGCGATACAGGACATGAAGCGTGAGCACGGCTTCGACGCGAAAGCCATTACCAAAGTCACCGTACGCGGCGCACACCGCATCCTCCACGACCGCCACACCGTGCGCGACCCGCTGACCGTGATGGGCGGCCAATACAGTCTGCCCTTCACGGCAGCCGTGGCTCTGACGCGCGACATGTCCAATCCGCTGGTCTACAACGACGACGCAGTGAAAGACCCGCTGGTGCGCGCGCTGGCGAAAGACATGGAACTCATCGTCGACAAGTCGATTCCCGATAGCCACGGCGCGATTCCTCCGGCGGAAGTCACCATCGTCTGCGGCGGCACCACCTACAAAAAAACCACCACACCACACAAAGGCTCTCCGCTTAACCCACTGACCTGGCCCGACGCCTGCGAAAAATTCAGCCGCTACACGCGCACGCTGATCGGCGAAACGCAAGCAAAGGCGATCATGGACGCGGTGGGCGATCTGGAAAATCAGCGCGACATGGCGGCTATTGCGGCGCTGGTAGCAAAAGCTTAGGAATATCGTAACTATATGTTTTAATTGACTTTTTATTTATGCACTAGTGGAGAAAACCATCATGAACAACACCATCATCGGCGAAGGCGATTACCGCTACATCGCGCAGGACGGCTGGGCCAAATGGCCGGAGGGCTGGGACACCGGCGACGTCGCGGCAGTGGGCGTGGACAAGCACGACAACGTCTACGCCTTCAATCGCGGCCCGCATCCGATGGTGGTGTTTGATCGCGACGGCAATTTTTTACGCTCGTGGGGCGAAGGCATTTTCAAAAACCCGCATGGCGTTTTCATGGGGCTGGACGACACCATTTTCCTCAACGACGACGGCGATCACACCATGCGCCAGTGCACGCTCGACGGCAAGGTGCTGATGACCATCGGCATACCCGGCAAGGCGTCGCCGTACATGAGCGGCGAACCGTTTCACCGCTGCACCCACACCGCGATGTCACCGCAGGGCGATCTGTATATCTCCGACGGCTACGGCAATGCGCGCGTGCACAAGTATTCGCCCGACGGCAAGTTGTTATTCTCGTGGGGCAAGCCCGGCACGCGTCAAGGCGAATTCAACATCGCGCACAACATCACGTGTGATGCCGATGGCTGGGTGTACGTGGCCGACCGCGAGAACCATCGCGTGCAGGTGTTCGACGGCAATGGCCGCTATGAAACGCAGTGGAACAACCTGCACCGGCCCAGCGGGCTTTATATGACGCCCGGTAAATGCCCGATCTGCTACATCGCCGAAATCGGCCCTCATCTGTCGGTAAACATCAACCACCCCAATATCGGCCCGCGCATCAGCATCATGGATCACCAGGGCAAGCTGATCGCCACCGTGCAAGCCAACCCCGCGCGCGGCACCGCGCCGGGGCAATTCATCTCGCCGCACGGCATGTGCGTGGATTCACACGGCGATTTATACGTTGGCGAAGTCGCCTACGTCTCGTTCTCTCGCTCGTATCCCAATGTGCCGAAGCCGGCGCGGATACGGTGTTTGCAGAAGTTGGTGAGAGTAAAACCCTAGCAAAAATGGACGACGCTACACCCCCGAATTCGACAACCCGCCATTGATGTGTATGGTCTGCCCGGTGATGTAAGCCCCGGCCGGCCCACACAGGCTGCGCACCATCCCCGCAATTTCAAACGACGTGCCCTGCCGGCCGAGCGGAATGTCCTTTGAGCGGTCGCGCAAACCACGCCCGGCAGCGCGTGACGTATCGATTTGTCCCGGGGAGATACAGTTCACGCGGATGCCAAATGCGGCCAAGTCCTGCGCCAGAGCCTTGGTGAGGCCAACGATGCCATGCTTGGAAGCCGCGACATGCGCGCGATCTTTCAGGCCCAACAGTGCGGTGACGCCGGCGAAGGTAATGATGCGCCCGTCGCCGGCACTTTTAAGCGCAGGCAAACACGCCTTGGTGGCGACAAACACACTGTCGAGGTTGGTGGAAAGCACGCGCCGCCAGTCTTCGTAACTGATCTGATCGAAATGGACGTGCTCGCGCAGCGCGGCGTTCAAAACCAGCAGGTCGAGACGACCAAAGCGTTTGATCACCGCGTCGGCCATGGCATTGATCTGCGCCGGCTCAGCCATGTCTGCAAGAAAAGCCTCCGCGTCGCAACCCATGGCCTTGATTTCAGCAACCACGCCGCGCGCCTGCTCAATATTCGAGCGCGTCACCACGGCAACTTTTGCGCCGCCCGCCGCAAGCGACAGCGCAATCGCGCGGCCAATGTTGCGCGCCGCGCCCGTAACAAGCGCTACCTTGCCAACGAATTCATCGCCTTTATGCATGCCGGGGTCTGTCATGAGTGAGTCCTTTATGATTATTCAAATAACAAAAATTTTGAGGCCAGCTAAAACACTATATTTCACGGCAAGCAAACCACTGATTACATCTAAAATGCCAAGGTTTACGCGCCCATTCTCGAATCGCCCTGTCTAACCACCCCTAATACCACTTCGATTCGCTTGTCTTCGCCAAGTTGAATCCGAGCGGTTCGTCACATTTGCTCTCTCGTATTGTAAACGCCAAATTGCGAGATCCCTAACAGGGACTTGCCCCTTTTAGCCCAACCAGTCATGAGGGAGGCGGGGGAAGTCCAGTTGAAAGGTTAAAGGATTCTTGCCTTGTTTGGGTTGTGTCGTCTGTTACCAATTCAACGCGGCAAACCCGGCTTGGCGGCATGCGGCGGCCGCTGTGCGAACGGAACTCGTTGCAGTCCCGCCGCCAAACTGCGTTGGCGAGTCAAACCTTTTGCGGCATTGCGAGCTGCTGCCCGTAAAGGAATTGTTCCCGAAACTTACGGATAAAACATTCGATGTAACTGTCCTTCATCATGCAGCTAGGTTCAATCAGGATGTGGCAAATTCCTTGGGATTGCGTCCACGCCATGAATGCATGGCTGGTGAATGCAGAGCCGTTATCGGTTCTCACCGCGGCCCGGGGCCCACGAAACAATGCCGGCAAATCCTGCAGCCGCGTTACATACTGTCCACCGATGCCTTGGTTAGCGGCGATGTCGACGCACTCGTGGCCAGAGACGTCCCCTTCAGGAACGCACTTGACGCTCTGGCCATTGGCCAGGCTGTCCTTGACAAAATTAATTCTTCAAAACGTATTCACCTGTTGTACGGGCCATCACCGCCAACTAAATTTCTGCAAGCTGAAATGGCGATGGGAAGTTGCCGTGCCGGAATTGAAAACACCCTTTCTCATCATCCTGGCGGGGCATGTGAAAATGAAAGTATCGATTGATCGTGCTATACAAGGTTGCTATAGGAGTCATAGACACTTGACGGAGCTAGTTGGCGGAATACGTCCTGGTCCGGTGTGGTAAGCCTGCTGACTGTATGAACAACATCAAGCGGCAAAGCGCACGGCTGCTAGATGTGCACACAATAACGCTGGCTAATCCGCCAACTTGAAGGGTTAAACACACGCAAGTGTTTAAAATCAATCACACCTTTGACTGTGATAACGCGCCGCAGGCCTGGGTCAGGAAACGCGCAGTGTGCTGCTTGGCCGCAAGAATGGCGATATCACTACGCATTACAGCACTGCTGAACTTGCGGAACTGATCAGCGCCGTCAACCGGATAGATCGAAGCCTTGCCACCCCGGCAATTACCCTTTTAAGGGTTGCCGCATGAAAAAGTCTTGCAAAGTCGAGCAGCAAAGAAAAAGGCCACTCCGAAAAGTGGCCTAAGTCCTTGATTTAATGGCGCGCCCGGCAGGATTTGAACCCACGACCCCCTGGTTCGTAGCCAGGTACTCTATCCAACTGAGCTACGGGCTCCCAAGCTTCAATTATATCAAATATTCAACGGGCTACGGAGGAAAAGCCGAAGAAATGGCTGTGAAGCCGACGCTGGGCCTCGGCCACCGCACCATGCCGCCATGGTAGATAGCGCGCAGCGGCCAGCGACTTACGGCTTCTGTCTTACGGCTTCTGTCTTACGGCTTCTTTAGCTTGTCCTTGTACAGTGTATCGAGAAAGGTGTCGTGAGTATCCATGATCCCGTTCACAGAGCATTCGGGCGGCGCTGCTTTGCGCCTGATGGTCATAGCTCCATTGATATCGCCGGGCATGCCGCAAAACTTGCCGCGCTGCACCTGCTCGAATTCAAACACGTACGAATCCGCCGTGGTTCGAATAAGAAAACGTCCCTGTGGTGTGTGCACGCGCGTGTGCCCATCGGGAGTGAGCCGCCATTTTGTGCCTGGGCTGGTGCGCGAAAAATCCAGCGCGCAGGTGCGCGGCTTCCATTTGCTGTAATACGCGAAGTTGGCTACGCGCCCACCGCGCGCCTCGAACGCCATGCGTGCATGCAGGTCTTCCTCGCCGCTTAGACAATCAATGCGCTCCAGCGCCCCCGCCAACGCGGGCAGCGGCTTGTCACCGGGGACGTCCGCCATGGGGTCGATGCGCGGCACTGGCGGCGCTTCCGGAAGGTCGGGCAGCTGCGGCTGGGCTTGCGGTGAGTCTGGCGGCGCATCAGGCCGCGTCGCGGGCTTTTGCACGGCACAGCCGCTCACCAACGCCACAAACAAAGAAGCGGAAAACAGTTTTTTTAAATCAGATACTTGCATTTACCCCTTCCGCGTTCCCGGCGACACCGCTGGCTAATCGGCGGGTCTGGCCGCTTCCGCCGGCGCTGCCGCTTGGGTTTCCGCCGTGGGCAGCGATTCGGTATCGTTGCGATCCATGATGCCTTCCACCGTACACTGGCGACGCGGGCCGCGAGTGACGGTCATTGAGCCATTGAGTTTCCCCATCATGCCGCAGAAATGCATGCGGTCGACTTCGCGAAAAAACAGCTGATATTCGCCGCGGCTGACCTGAATCAGAAAATCGCCATATTCCGTGTTGATTACCGTTGCGTCACCGGTATCTTTCCATTTGCTGAAAGCATCGTTGCGCTGCAAATGCACGGAACAGGTGCGCGGCTTCCACTTGCTGTAGTACGCAACACTTTGCACTTCGCCGCCCTGCGCCAGAATCGCGATGCGCGCGTGCTGATCTTCAGTGCCGATTTTGCAGTCATACTTTTCGACCGGACCGCGTGGCGGCCCCTTCATCGCTGGTTTGCCGGCGGGCGCCCCCTTGGCCATGGGCTTTTGCTGCGCGTGGGCCGAAAAGCTCGCCAAAGTAACCACAGTCAACCAAGCGGCCATGACCACAAGCGCACTCACGCTTGCACTCGCCGCCAAACCATTCCGCCGCTGAATGATGTTAAATGCCTGCATGTTCAAGTTCGCATTTGTCCGAAAAGTTTAGGGTGCTCCAAGAGGATATTGTAACGGATCGCCGTCTGCTACCGGCCAATTCTCAACGCCGCTTCCGCGAGCCGCATGTCCTCGGGCCAGGTCACTTTGAGATTGCCCGTGTTGCCCATCACAAGGCGCGGATTTAGGCCCATATGCTCGATCGCGCTGGCCTCGTCAGTTACCTTGTGCGCGGGCGCTTTGCGCAACGCTTCCAGTAACAACCGGTAACGAAACATTTGTGGCGTTTGCGCCTGCCACAGGTTTTCGCGCGGCACGGTCGCCGCAATGCGGTCGTGTCCATCCGCACGTTTTAGCGTATCCGCCACTGGCACCGCCAACAAACCGCCGACTTTGTCGTCAGCGAGCGCATCGATCAGGCGGTCAATCAACTCCCCAGTCAAACACGGCCGCGCGGCATCGTGCACCATCACCCAGTCGTCGGGTTCGACAGCATCGGCCATCGCCATCAGGCCGTTCAGCACGCTGGCTGCGCGCGTCGCGCCGCCGCAATACAAATGTTCGAGCCGCCCCTTGTGCGCCGACCAGTCGATTTGCCTGAAGTGCGTATCACCCGGCGCCAGAACTACGAACACCTGCGCCACTCGCGCATGCGCGCACAACACCCGCACTGCATGGCGTATCAACGGCTCACCCGCAAGCATTTGATATTGCTTGGGAATTTCCGCACCCATGCGGCTGCCGCTGCCAGCGGCGGGAATCAACGCGTAAATATCAGGCATTTCACCAGCCTGCCGCTACGCGAATCAGACGAACCTGTTTCATGGCAGCAATTCTAGCAGCCCCGCCGCTACCGCCCCACGTTCATCCCCTATAATGACTACCGGGTTTTCCACTACGAAAGGAATCATCATGGGCTTACTCGATACTATTCTCGGCTCGGTGCTGGGCGGCGGTGCGGCACAAAACCAAAATTCCGGACAGGCAGCGCTCATCAACGCGGTGATTCAGATGATTGCCAACAAAGGTGCGGGCGGCGCAGGGGCTGGCGGAGGATTGGGCGCACTGGTCGGCGCGCTAACCCAAGGCGGTCTTGGCAACATCGCCAGTTCATGGGTTGGCACCGGGCAAAACCTGCCAGTGTCGTCGGAGCAGTTGCAAAATGCCTTGGGCGGCGGCGCTGGTGGAATGGGCAATATCCTTGCTCAACTGGCGCAGCAGTCGGGTATGTCACAGGGCGATGCAGCGTCGGGCCTGTCGCAAATTCTACCGGGGCTGGTCGACAAACTCACGCCCGACGGCCAGATACCGCAACAGGATTCCCTCGAGAAAATGCTCGGCTCGCTGGGCATCGGCAAGTAGCCGGACACACCGCATGGCATCGGTGCGCCCCGCCGCGATTGCCGGCCGGTTCTACCCCGGCGAGGCTGATGCGCTCGCGCGCAGCATCGATACACTCCTTGCAGCCGCCAAGGTAGAAACCAACGCCGCCGTGCCCAAAGCTATCATTGCACCGCACGCGGGCTTGATTTATTCCGGCCCTATCGCCGCCAGCGTTTACGCACGGCTGGCATCCGCGCGAGACCGCATCAAGCGCGTGGTGTTGCTTGGCCCGACGCACCGCGTGGCGGTTTACGGCATGGCGCTACCCGGCGCGGATGCCTTCGCCACGCCGCTGGGCACAGTGCCTGTCGATCAGGCGGCGGCAAAACAGTTGATGAAGCTGCCTTACGTCACCCACAACGCTGAGGCCCACCGGCTTGAGCATAGCCTTGAAGTGCAACTGCCCTTCCTGCAAAAGGTTCTCGATGCCTTCACACTGGTACCGCTGGCAGTCGGCCGCGCCTCGGCACAACAGGTGGCCGACGCGCTTGATTTGCTGTGGGGCGGCGATGAAACGCTGATTGTCATCAGCTCCGATATGTCGCACTACCTGCCCTATGCCGACGCGTGCGCGGTGGATAGCGCCACCGCGCGCGCGATTGTCGAATTGAGCACAGACATTAATCACCTACAAGCCTGCGGCGCGACGCCGGTCACTGGCCTGACGCTGCTTGCGCAACGGCGCGGTCTCAATCCTTCGCTTGTCGACTTGCGCAATTCCGGCGATACCGCCGGCGACAAATCGCGTGTCGTCGGTTATGCCTCGTTTGCCTTCCATGAACCCGCGCTCCCAACACACTGATCTCCCCGGTGAGGCCGCTGCCACGCTGCTGCCCATCGCGCGCGCCGCCATCGCGACACACCTCGGCAAATCGCACGCAGCCGACGAAAGCGCGCCGTGGCTGCGGCAGCAAGGCGCATCTCTTGTCACCTTGAAACTCGACAAAAAGCTGCGCGGGTGCATCGGCTCGCTGCGGGCGCACCGGCCCTTGATTGATGACGTCAAGGTCAATGCCCGGGCCGCGGCCTTTAAAGACCCGCGCTTCAAGCCGCTCACCGCCGTCGAATACGACAACATCGAGATTGAAATCTCGCTGCTCTCCGCCTTGAGCACGCTGCAATTCACCGATGAATCGTCCGCGCTGGCGCAGCTCACGCCGCATGTGCACGGCGTGATTTTCCACTACGGTCACCATCGCAGCACTTATCTGCCACAGGTGTGGGAGAACTTCTCCGATCCCTATATGTTCCTAGCCACGCTCAAACAAAAAGCCGGCCTTCCGCCGAATTTCTGGGACGCGAGCGTGACGATCCAGACTTACACGGTCACCAAGCTGCGCGAATCGCGCTGAACATGAACGCGCCTGCCGGAACGCCTGCACGCTGGTGGCATCTGAATGACGACGGCCGCATGCAGTGCGATCTGTGTCCGCGTGACTGCAAACTGCACGACGGCCAGCGCGGTGCGTGTTTCGTGCGCGAACGCCGCGGCACGCAAATGGTGCTCACCACCTACGGCCGCTCGTCAGGTTTTTGCATCGACCCCATTGAGAAAAAGCCGCTGAATCATTTTTATCCTGGTTCAAGCGTTTTGAGTTTCGGCACCGCCGGCTGCAATCTCGCCTGCAAGTTCTGCCAGAACTGGGACATCAGCAAATCACGTGACATGGATCGGCTCGCCGCCATGGCCACGCCTCAGGCCATCGCTGAAGCCGCGCGCAACGCTGGCTGCAAAAGTGTCGCGTTTACCTACAACGATCCGGTGATTTTCGCGGAATACGCGATGGACATTGCCGATGCCTGTCACGCACTTGGCGTGCAAACCGTCGCCGTTACTGCGGGCTATATGCACGAAGCCCCACGCCGCGCGTTCTACGAAAAAATGGACGCTGCGAACGTTGATCTCAAGGCTTTCACCGACGCATTTTATTTCAGGCAGTGCGCCGCGCACCTGCAACCCGTGCTCGACACGTTGGTCTACCTGAAACACGAAACCAACGTGTGGTTTGAAATCACTACGCTGCTGGTTCCCGGCAAGAACGATTCCGACGAAGAGCTCACCGCCGAATGCGCGTGGATCAAACAGGAACTCGGCCCCGATGTGCCGCTGCACTTCACCGCGTTTCATCCCGATTACAAAATGCGCGATATTAATGCCACGCCGCCAGCGACGCTGACACGTGCCCGCGACATCGCGTTAAAAGCGGGTTTGCATTATGTCTACACCGGCAACGTGCACGATGAACGTGGCGGCTCGACGTACTGCCCCGGCTGCAACAATCTGTTGATTGCGCGCGACTGGTATCGTATCGGGGGTTATCGTTTGACGGCGGATGCGACATGCCCCGATTGCGGCATGGTCATCGCCGGACGATTTGCGCAACAGCTGGGTAACCCGTTTGGGCCGAGGCGCATCCCGGTGAATATCGCCGCATAAAGCACCTCTAAAATATCCCAATAAAACAAATACTTACGATTGAATCTGAATACTTTCCGCACTGCTATCCCGTCACTCCACCCTCACTCCACCTTTATTCCACCTTCACCCCCGCAGTCTTCACCACCTGCGCCCACTTCACGGTTTCGCGCACGATAAAGTCGGCGAATTCGCGCGGCGTACCGCCGACGATGTCCCCGCCCTCCTCCGTCAAGCGCGTGCGTACAATCGGTATCTGCAACACGGCGCTGATTTCGCGATGCAGCAAAGCGGCAATGGCGGGCGGCACTTTCGCCGGCAGCAACACGCCATACCATTGCAGCGCTTCGTAACCTGGCAACCCGCTGGCAGCCACCGTCGGCACTTCGGGCAATACAGGAGATCGTAATGGGCCGCTCACGGCGAGCGCGCGCAGCCGGCCCGAACGCACGTGCGGCAGCGTCGGCACGATGTTGTTCATCGCCAGTTGCACCTGCCCCGCGATCAAATCCACTGCCGCCGGAGCGCTGCCGCGATACGGCACATGCACCACGTTCACACCCGCAACGCTCTTGAACAACTCCATCGCCAGATGCGACATTGCGCCCATGCCGGACGAGGCGTAACTGTACTTTTTGGGCTGCGCCTTGAGCAACGCCAACAATTCCGTGACGTTTTTCGCCGCCAGCGACGGATGCACTGCCAGCACGAAGGGCGCCCGGCTCACCAGCAGCACCGGCGCGAAATCGCGCTTCACTTCATAGGGTAGCGCCTGCAATGCGGGGTTCACCGCGATACCGCTGCCGGTGTTGACGAGCAATGTATAGCCATCGGGATTTGCTTTCGCTACGACGTCGGCGCCGATCGCACCGCCCGCGCCGGGCCGGTTGTCTACCAGCACGGTTTGACTCAGCCGTTCACCCAGTTTTTCGGCCAGTGTGCGCGCCACGAAATCCGAGCCGCCGCCCGGTGCGGAACCGGTCACCAGCCGCAGCGGCTTGGTGGGATACGCGGGCAACGCGGCACGGGCTGGGAAGGCAGCCAACAAAAGCGCCACACCCGCAAAAAAACCGCGCGCAATAAGGCGCAATGCTCAGTCCGCCTTGATACCCGACGCGCGAACGATCTTGCCCCACTTCGCAAGGTCGCCACGCACGCGCGTGGCCAGTTCCTCCGGCGTCGAGAGCATCACCTCCGCGCCCTGCAGCGCAAGACGATCCTTGACTTCCTGCATGCCGCCGAGCTTGCCGATTTCGTGGTTAAGGCGATTGATAATCGAGCGTGGCGTTCCCGCTGGCGCGAACACGCCATACCAAACAATCACCTCAAAACCCGGGATACCGGATTCGGCCACGGTCGGCACCTCCGGCATCAGCGAACTACGCGTCAGTGAGGTTACCGCCAGCGCGCGCACCCGGTTGGCTTTGACCATTGGCAACACCGACGGCATGTTGGTGATAAACATCGCTACTTGTCCGCTCACCAAGTCGGTTACCGCCGGGCCGGTGCCTTTGTAGGGCACGTGCTGGATGTCAACGCCGGCGGCCTGTTTGAAAAGCTCGCTGCCCAGGTGCGACGACGAGCCGCTGCCCGGCGTGGCGTAGTGCAGTTGCCCCGGTTTCGCTTTCGCCAGCGTGATCAACTCCTTCACCGATTTAGCCGCAACGTTGTTGCCCACTACCAGCAAACTCGGCGTGGAAGCCACCAGACTGATGGGCGCCAGGTCTTTCTCGGTATCGAACGGCAGCTTTTTGTGCAGGGCCGCGTTCAGGCATATCGTGCTGACCGAACCGATCATCATCGTATGTCCATCGGGCGCCGCGCGCGCGGCAAGCTCCGTACCAATGATGCCGCCCGCGCCACCCCGGTTGTCCACCACCACCTGCATACCCAACGCGTCGTTCAGCCGCTGCCCCACCATGCGCGCCATGATGTCAGTGCCGCCACCCGGCGGAAACGGTACGATCATCCGCAAAGGGCGGGCGGGGTACTTTTCGGCAGCATGCGCCATCGATACTGCGAGCAATGCTGCGGTAACAAGCGCGATGACCTGCTTGAAATTCATTCTGTCTCTTATCCCGATATTTTCCAACCTCGTCGTTCCAGCGAAAGCTGAAACCCGGTTCGTTCTCACACGCGCAGCGTCTAACATTTGATGCTGCGGATTATGGTCACGCACTGGATTCCAGCTTTCGCTGGAATGACGGTAGGGAAGTTCATTTCTGTCTGCGCGTAAAGTCCGTGGCAGGGAAGTTCTTAGACCCTCAACGCCTCCGCCCACCACGGATAATCCGCCGGCTTGCCCGTCTCCACTGCACGTATCCACGGGTAATCACCCGCCGTGCCGAAACCATGCACCGGGTGGCTGCCGGAGCGCAGCGCCTCCAGATGGCCCAGCTCTTCGAGCCGCACGTTTCCCAGATTCACTTCAGTACCGAACAGCGTCACCAGCCAGAACTGCAAAGCACGGCGCGGCACCATCTCGCGCAACGGCGACACTTCAAAAATAATACGCTCGTGACCAACCTCTTTCGCCACGCGCTGCACCTGCTGCGTGCCGGCGTCGCGGCTTTCCAGCAACTCTTCCGCGGTTTCGCCCATCACCCGACGCAGCAGGTGGCCTTCCCAATAAACGCGCGACGCGCCGGCGTTGAGCAACGCCAGCATTTCCTTTACGGTGACTTCTTCGTCGACCACTTTTTCGCTGCGGCGCGTGGTATCGCCCTCAATGAATTTTTTGCCGACTTCACCGAACACGGTAAAGCCGAGGTCAGCTGCGTGTTTCACAAAATCGGATTCGCGTTGCATGTCGCGCGCGGCATTGGTGGCGGTGCTGGAAACCTCAATAACCGAAAAGCCGATGTCGGCCATTTTCGCCATCACCTGCTTTTCGCGGCCCTGTATGCGCGCGATTTCCATGAAAATACCGCCCGGCTGCACCTTCACGTTATAGTGGTTGTAGACCTCGATCTTCTTGCGAATCTCCTTCTCCGGCGCGCGCAAATGCGGATCCCACAGCTTTACCACATCAAGATATTCGCCGTATTGCGCCATCATGCTTTCACAAAAATTCGTCGGCCAACCCGTGTCCATCACCATGGTGATGCCATCCGTGCGCGGCTTTTTCGAGCGCGCGGGCCAGTTGATGCCGAGAAATTCCTGTAACGTTTGATCCATGCTACTTCTCCAGATGATTTGTAACCCGTGTTTTTGCCAAGCATAGCCGCAGCCAAAATCGGGAGCAACCATCGGAAGCACGCAACGCAGGCCATATGATGGCGGCCCGCGCGGCATGCCTTCCAGTAAAATCGCGCGCTTCCGCCTGCATTTGCCCAACCTGGTTTCGCTCCCCGGCATGTCCGCACCCGAAGTTCAAATTTCCGCAGGCGCCTCATGTGACTATCGGGCGCCCCGCTGGCTGCCCGGTGGCCATGCGCAAACCATTCATGCGGCGTCGTGGGTGAAGCGTCCGCAGGTCACTTACTGGCGCGACCGCTGGGAAACACCGGATTTCGATTTCATCGATCTCGATTGGGTCGAGCCGCCCGCCGGTACGGCGGAACTGAAGCTCAATCAGGTCGACGACGCACCGCTGGTAGTGCTGTTTCACGGCCTTGAGGGAGATTCCAGCAGCCAGTACGCCGTGGGGCTGATGCACGCGGTGGCCGCGCGCGGCTGGCGCGGCGTGGTGGTGCATTTTCGCGGCTGCGGCGGTGAAATCAACCGCCTGCCGCGCGCCTATCATTCGGGCGACAGCGCGGAAATCGACTGGATCCTACGCCGCTTTCGCGCCACGCGTGCCGGGCCGATTTTTGTAGCCGGCGTGTCGCTCGGCGGCAACGCGTTGTTGAAATGGCTGGGCGAGCAGGGCGAGCAGGCTGGCGCTGTGGTAACTCGCGCAGCCTCGGTATGCGCGCCGGTCGATCTGCCCGCTTGCGCCGTTGCGCTGGCGCACGGCTTCAATATGATTTACACGCGGCGTTTTTTGACCACACTCAAAGCCAAAGCCACCGCCAAACTGAAACGTTACCCAGCGCTGTGCGACCGGCGCCGCATGCTGGCCGCGCGCACGCTGTATGAGTTCGACGATCTGGTCACAGCCCCCCTGCACGGCTTCAAGGGGGTTGACGACTACTACACACGCTGCAGCAGCAAACCGTTTCTCAAGACCATCGGCACGCCCACGCTCGTGCTCAACGCACGCAACGATCCTTTTTTGCCCGCGCGCTATTTGCCCACGCCGCAGGAAGTGTCGGCGCACGTCACACTGGAACTGCCCGCCACCGGCGGCCACGTCGGTTTTGTCAGCGGCGGCTTTCCGGGTAACATTGAATGGCTGCCGCAACGGTTGCTGCGATTCTTCTCAGCAAGCTAACGTAAATAACATAACTATCTGTTTTATAAGGATATTTTAAGTGTCAAAACTCGCCCCCCCGGAAATCTTCAAGGCCTACGACATCCGCGGCATTGTCGGCAAGACACTCACTGTGGAAGCTGTCGAAAACATCGGCCACGCCATCGGCTCGGAAGCCATTGCACGCAAGCAGACCGAAGTCGCCATCGGCCGCGATGGCCGCGAATCGGGGCCGGAGCTTTCCGCGGCACTCGCGCGCGGGCTGCGCGCGGCGGGCATCAACGTCATCGATGTCGGCATGGTGGCGACACCGATGGTGTATTTCACGACGTACGCACTGAACACGCATTCGGGCGTCATGGTCACCGGCTCGCACAATCCGCCGGAATACAACGGGCTGAAGATGATGCTGGCGGGCGACACGCTGGCGGGCGACGATATTCAGGAACTGAAAAAGCGCATTGAAACCGGCAATCTGGTGAATGGTTCCGGCGGCTACCGTACGCATGATATTCGTGAAGCGTATTTGAGCCGCATCGTCAGCGACATCAAAGTCGCGCGCAAAATCAAAGTCGCTGTCGACTGCGGCAACGGCGTTGCCGGCGCATTCGCGCCGGAGCTGTATCGCCGCCTCGGTTGCGACGTGCAGGAACTGTTCTGTGACGTCGACAGCCGTTTTCCGAATCATCATCCCGATCCGTCACAGCCGAAAAACCTGCAAAACCTGATCGCCGCGCTGAAAAACGGCGACGCTGAAGTGGGCTTTGCCTTTGACGGCGACGGCGACCGGCTGGGCGTGGTCACCAAGAACGGCAAGATCATTTATCCCGACCGGCAGTTGATGCTGTTCGCGGAGGATGTGCTAAAGCGCAACCCCGGCGGTGAAATCATTTTCGACGTGAAGTCGACTCGCAATCTCTTCAGCTGGGTGCGCGCGCGTGGCGGCAAGCCGGTGATGTGGAAAACCGGCCACTCGTTCATCAAGGCCAAATTGAAGGAAAGCGGCGCGCCATTGGCGGGCGAAATGAGCGGCCACGTGTTTTTCAAGGAACGCTGGTTCGGCTTTGACGATGCGCTCTACGCTGGCGCGCGCATGCTGGAAATTCTGTCGCGTGTTCCAGATATTTCCGCAGCGCTCGAAAACCTGCCCGATGCCGTCAGCACGCCCGAACTGCACGTGCACACGGCTGAAGGCGAAAACTACACGCTGATGGATGCTTTGAAGCGCGACGCCAAATTCAACAACGCGCAAGAAATCATCCGCATCGACGGCGTGCGCGTCGAATACGCCGACGGATTTGGCCTTGCGCGCCCCTCAAATACCACGCCGGTCATCGTGCTGCGTTTCGAGGCGGACAATGAGGCCGCGATCAAGCGCATTCAGGCGGATTTTCGCGCGGCGCTCGAAGCAGTGAAGCCGGGGATCAAGCTGCCGTTCTAGCTCGCGGCAAAACGGGAAAACTACGGTTTGTTCGCCAGACCCAAGTCGCGGATAAAACGCTCGACATCCGGCTTGATCTCAGTCATGTGGCGCGTGAGTTCGGCGCCGTTCATGTAGACGTCTTCGTAGTAATTGCGCCGCATGTAGTCGCGCCACGCAGCGGATTTATAGACCTTCTCGAATACCGACTCCAGCAACGCTACGGCCTCCCTGGAAACGCCCGCGGGCGACGCAAAGCCGCGACCCGCACCCACGTGCAGATCGATGCCGCTTTCCTTCAGCGTCGGCACATTGGGCAGTGCAGCGACACGCTTTTGCGCCGCCACCGCCAGCACGCGCACCTTGCCGGCTTCGATGTATTGCGTCATTTCCGCCAGTTGCTCGCCGCTGGCGTGCACATGGCCGCCAAGCATGGTGGTCACCGCTTCGGCGCCGCTTTTCATCGACACCAGATTAAAGCGCACGCCCGCCAACTGCTCCAGCCGGAACGGCAGATAATGACTTGAGCTACCCACCGACCCCATGGAAATATTGATCGACTTCGGTGCGGCACGCGTGGCATCCAGCAATTCCTTCAGCGTGCGGTAAGGCGACTCCGCGCGCACCGCGATGCAATTGATATCAAAACCCAGCAGCCCCAGCGGCTGAAATTTGTCGAGCCCATTGTCCGTGCCGTTGCGTATCGGCACCGCCACCAGCAGCGACGAAGCAATCGCGAACACGGTATACGGGTCGCCACGCCTGCCCGCCACGTAGTTCTGCGCGATTAACCCGCCGCCGCCCGCCTTGTTCTGAATCACGGTCGGCACCGGCAACAGTTTTTCCCTGCTGATAATGTCCGCGACCGTGCGCGTGAAAATATCCGAGCCACCGCCAGGGCCGGTGTGCACGATGAGTTCTATCGGTTTCGCGGGTAATGGTTGCGCTTGGGCGGTAACGGATACGGCAAATGAAGCCGCCAATAGAAGTCCTGCAATTCGTTGCACAAAGTGTCCTTTGGTGTCGATAAACATTCAATGCAATTCACAACGCACAAAATTCTCCTCTCTGTCATTCCCGCTTTCGCGGAAATGGCAGGGAGGCATTTGACCTATATCACTCAACCAATGCAGTGCCAGCCTATTTCTTCTTATGCCGATTTACCGCCGTCAATGCGGACAAATTCAGATAAACATTGTCCATATTCATGCGATAGCGCCGCTTGCCGATGCGCGGGTAATCGCACACATCCAGCGGGCAGCGGTTGCCGCCCACCAGATACACGAGGTCTTTTTTGTTGGGATTGCGCATGGCGTGCGGCTGCGACGGCGCGGTAAAGCCCATGAAATCGCCCGCACCGATTTTGTATGTCTTCGATCCAATTTCCGCGATGCCGCTGCCAGAGAGGATGTAAACCCACTCTTCGTCCTGATGATGGAAGTGGTACTCGGTGCTGTCGTCGCCCTGCTTTAGCCGCACCAGATGCACGCCGATGCTTTGAAGCCCCGCCGCATCGCCCAGCGATTTGGTGTAACGAATCGCGCCGGGGTTCAGAAAATGCACAAAGCGCTCTTCCTTCATGTGGCGTATCTGCGCGGCTGTGTGCAGCGCGGGCAAGGCCTTTTTCTTGCTGCTCGCCATGTCGCCCCCGGCTATTTCGCGCCGGCCAGCCCGGCGAGCGGCGCATACTCCGCCGTCCCGCCATGCCCGCCCGCGAATCTGAGCGGCGAGATGCCCGCGCGGCGTGCGGCGGTCACCACGGCCGCGAGCGGCGTGCTGATTTCCTTGGGCAAGGGTGCCGCGCCCGGACTCCAGATGTCCGTCACAAAGCCGATGCGCGCATCGGCCACGTAGCCGATCAGCATGCCATCGACGTGGGGGTTTTCGGTAAAGTGCGCCGACACCTGGCGGCTGCCGTCGGTCATGGTGTACCGATCAGATACCTCGATGATGTTCACCTTGGAAAAGTCATACGCGCCCATGTCGGGATTGCGCGTCGCCGGCGCGGCCAGCACGCGCCGGTAATGCGCCGTCGCGCCGCGCCCCACCACCAGCGTCGCACCCTGCGCCATGTAGGCACGCAGCCCGCCTGCGTGATCCATGTGATGATGCGTGAGCACGATGTAACGCACCGGTTTTGCGCCATAGCGCGCCTGCGCCGCGCGGATGGTCCAGTTCGATTGCGCGTCAGACACCGGCGCATCGAACACGATCAGATGATCCTGCATGTCCACCACCATCGCGTTGTGCGAGCCGCCCACGACATGCTGCACGCCGGGCGCAAGTTCCTGCAGGCGCAGACTTTGCGTGGCCAGCGTGTCGAAGCTGGGGTTCTCGGAATCCAGATACGTGCCAATGAACTGGCGGCGAATTACCCATTGATACGGCACGTTGCCGGTGGCGGGCCGCGCGGCGGTGGCGCGCAGTGCATCG
Source organism: Betaproteobacteria bacterium (assembly GCA_900299145.1). Lineage (GTDB taxonomy): Bacteria > Pseudomonadota > Gammaproteobacteria > Burkholderiales > SG8-41 > UBA5216. The sequence goes on from OMIN01000093.1 coordinate 19,358, forward strand.
GGCACCGTCATGCCCGCCGGATTGACTTGCGGATTCGGCGTGATTTGCGTGAGGCGGATGTCGGCGACCACGCGGCCATTCAATTCGTAACGCTGGCTCACCGCCACGCGCGTGCCCGCCAGCGGCTGCCATTCGGCAAGCACCAGGTCGTAATTCACGTCGCCCCACATATTGTCAAAATCCAGCGTGCGAATGCGCACCGGCAACCCGCTTTGCGCATCGAACATGACGATGTAGCGCACGCCACCGGCGTCGTAGGTCACCGCCGGGTAGGACACGCCGCCGGCCGCATAGTCCGCCGTGCGCGACACCCTCGACAGGTTATCGCGCATTTCCAGCAGCAACGCGGGCGAGGTTCGACGCAATTCGCGCTGCGACGTCGCCAGCCGCAGACCGGACATGGTGTGTTGCGGCGGATTCGATTTCAGGCTTTGCAAATTGCGCCCATTGGAATCAATGCCGAGCACATAGCCGGCATCGGGCGTCACCACCTCGGTGAAGGTGAACGTGCGCGGCGATGGATACGCAAATTTCTTGATCCAGTCGGTGCGCGCGCGGCGGTTCACGAAATCGAGCGTGATATCAAAAGTGGAGTCCGCCGCAAAACGAGGTTCGCCACCGGGGGAGTGTGATTGTTCCGGCTCCCAGTGTTTGACCGTACCTTTGATCGACGCCGACCGCAATGCGCGCAGCGCGTCCGCGCCGCCGAGCGCCGCCAGCGCGCGATCCACCAGCTCGCGCTCGCGCGAAGCCTCCGGTGCGCTGCCGGGCGATGAAGGCGGTGGGGTAGTGCCGGGCCCCGCACAAGACATCAGTGCGGCGGCGACAATCAATAGCGTCACGAGAAAAGTACGTTTCATGGGGCCTCCCTTTGAACAAATCGATGACAGAAAAAAGTTCATAACTATTTGATTTATAATGTTTTTTTATTTCGATGTGCAGCTGAGATTCTCATTACACGCCAGCCGCAGTGTTTGCGCAAGCACCGCACTGGAATCGCGGGCGAGACACCCGCGACCCCAAGTGCAAGTACCCGTGGCGCGAATTTATTCACGCACGCCCATCTTTTTCTGCATGCGCTGGTCAAAGCGATCCACACTGATAATCAGCCGCTCGTGCATGCCGCCGCCGATGGTTTCGACCGCATCTTCGGCGTGCAGCCTGAAGGTGAGCTTGCGGCCCTCCACTTTCGTGAGTTCCGCGTGAGCACGAACGCGCATGCCCACGGGGGTCGCCGCCGTATGTGAAATATCCAGCCGCGTGCCAACCGTTTGCTGCCCCGCCGGCATAAACCGCTCCACCGCCTGCAGCGCGGCACTTTCCAGCAGCGTCACCAGAATCGGCGTAGCCAGCACGCCGATCTTGCCGCTGCCCACGTGCGCGGCGGTGTCACGCGTGCCGACGACGATTTCGACTGTGGCCTTTAGACCCGGCTTGATTTCGCCGGGATCAGCTAGTTCATTTCGTTCATTCATCGAGCAATTATCTCACTTGCTCTACCGGGTAGCATGAAGGGAGAAGTTTTGGATGGCATGCAATAATGGCCAGAAACTTTGGCATGCAGAAAAATGGCGCGTGCCCCTTTGTGCGCCTTGCCTTTCCCACGCCCCTGCCAGATTGTTCGGCAACGCAACCCTTCACGGAGAAAAAAATGCATGTGAAGTTAAATCTGGCGTTACTGTTGTTATGGCTGCCGATGGCCGCACTGGCCCAGACCAGCTACCCTGAAAAGTTGGTGCGTATCGTCTATCCCTTCCCGCCCAGCGGCGGTGGTGACGCAAGCGCGCGTGCCATCGCGCAGAAATTCAGCGAGGCGTGGGGCAAACCGGTGATCGTTGAAAACATGCCAGGCGCTGCGGGCACCGTGGGCGCGGAGCGCGTAGCGAAGTCAACGCCTGATGGGCACACGCTGATTTTCAGTGGTGATGCGGCAATGACCACCGGCGTCACCATCTACCCGAAACTGGGCTACGACCCCGTTCGCGATTTTGCGCCCATCATGCTTATCATGGAAACGCCCAATATTCTGGTTGTGCACCCCTCCATGCCAGTCAAATCAGTCAAGGATCTGGTTGCGCTGGCAAAATCACGTCCAGGCGAGATCACCTACGCGTCCACCGGAGCTGGCACCTCGCAACATCTTGGCGGCGCGTTGCTGGCAAAGCGTGCGGGCATTGATATCAGTCATGTGCCCTACAAAGATGGTGCGCAAGCGCTGTCGGATGTCATGGGTGGGCGCATCACCATGACTTTCGGCAACACCTTGTTCATGCTGCCGCAGGTGCGGGCGGGCAAGGTGCGCGCGGTTGCCGTGAGTTCACGAAAGCGTTTGTCCGCGGCGCCTGAATTCCCCACCGTTTCCGAATCCGGCTATCCGGGATTCCATGCGGTTGCGTGGTTTGGCCTGCTGGCGCCCGCGGCAACACCCGCGGCGGTGCTCGCCAAATTGCAACAGGAATCCGCCCGTGTGATCGCCCTGCCGGATATACGCCAGCGAATTATCGACAATGGCGGCGAAATCGTCGGTATCACGGCTGCGGAATTCGCGGCGCAGATCAAAACTGAAATTGCCGCCAAGGGCGATTTGGTGCGCGCAGCGGGTGCGAAGGCGAATTAACTGTTGGCAAGGTGCGCGCAGCGCGAGCGTGTTGAATTCGGCTTGGTGCCGGGAGCACGAACACGAAGTTTAAGTGGTATGCACCTTACCCCGGCTCGCCCGGGAGCGTGAATAGCCCCATAGCCTGCAGCGCGGCACGCTCCGGCAGTGTCGCCATGCTCGGCACAGCAAGCACACCGTTCCCACTGCCGCCACGTGCGCGGCCGCGTCGCGCGTGCCGACGACAATTTCGACGGTGGATTTAAGGCCCGGCTCTAATTTACCGGAGTCAAGTTCGCCCGGTTCATTCATGCGGCGTTTGTCGCACTTACGCTACACTGAACCCCATGGAAAACAAGCCTCACATCGTCATCATCGGTTGCGGCTTCGGCGGACTGGAAGCCGCCAAAGCGCTTGCCCGTGCGCCGGTGCGCATCACCGTAATTGACCGTTGCAATCATCATCTGTTCCAGCCGCTGCTGTACCAGGTCGCCACGGCAGGCCTGTCCGCGCCCTCGATTGCAGCCCCCATACGCCACATTTTCCGCAATCAAAAAAATGTGACCGTGCTGATGGCGGAAGTCACTGGCATTGACACCGCCGGACGCACCGTCTGGCTTGATGGCGGTGCTACTCTCGCCTACGACCACTTGATTGTCGCCGCCGGCGCCACGCACAGCTACTTCGGCAGGGACGAGTGGGCGCGCCACGCGCCAGGCCTGAAAACGCTGGAGGATGCGTTCGCCATCCGCCGCCGCATGCTGCTCGCCTTCGAGCACGCCGAACGTGAAGCCGATGATACGCACCGCCAGGCATGGCTGACATTCGTAGTGATCGGCGCGGGCGCAACCGGTGTCGAACTGGCGGGCACGCTGGCGGAAATCGCCCGGCATACATTACAAGGTGAATTTCGCCGTTTTGATTCTCGCTCGGCGCGCGTGGTGCTGCTGGAAGGCGGCGAGCGCGTGCTGCCGGCGTTTCCACCGGCATTGTCGATAAAGGCACGCGAGCAACTCGAACGCCTCGGTGTCGAAGTGCATACCGGCGCGCGCGTCACTGAGGTGAAGGAAGGCTTTGTCGCGTATCAGAAGGACACAGCCACGCTGCAACTTGATGCCCGTACGCTGATGTGGGCAGCCGGTGTGGCCGCATCACCGCTGGCTCGCGCACTCAACACCGAGCTCGACCGCGCGGGCCGCGTGAAAATCGCGGCTGACCTTTCGCTGCCCGGTCACCCAGAAGTCGCGGTCATCGGCGACATGGCGGCACTGACCATCGACGGCAAAGCCGTGCCCGGCGTCAGCCCCGCCGCCAAGCAAATGGGCGTGCACGCCGCACGCAATATTCTCGCGCGGCTGCATGGCCAACCCGCGCGGGCATTTCGGTATGCTGATTACGGGTCGCTCGCCACCATCGGCCGCAAATCAGCCGTAGCGCTGCTGGGCCGCACGCAACTTGCCGGTATGCCCGCGTGGCTGGTATGGCTGTTCGCGCACATCTATTTTCTGATCGGGTTTCGCAACCGCATTATTGTGATGATCGATTGGGCGTGGGCATATTTTTCGTTTCAACGTTACGCACGCGTGGTGATCGGTGCGTGGCAGACACTTGCGAATGAATCCCAAGAGAGAAAAAATAATGTGTAAAAACAAATACTTAAATTACATCCTTACAAGCATTGTCTGTGCGGCCATGCACCTGTCCGCATACGCCGCCGACAATGTGCTACGCGTGGATCACTTCGTGCCGCACATTTCCACCGTGCCGGTGAACGCCGGTGCACCGGTGGGCCTTTACGTACGTGAGCGGGTGCTGGCCTCGGTCGCACGTGACGCGGCCACACGCAAGCAAACAGCGCCAGTCGTACTCTTCGTGCACGGCGGCTTTTCGCCTTCTGCCGTTGCCTACGATCTGGATTACAAGGATTACAGCTGGATGGCGCATCTCGCGCGCGCCGGTTTCGACGTGTTTGCGATGACGCACACCGCTTACGGCGCATCGCCCAAACCCGTCATGGATGACCCGTGCAATGTCGACCCCAAACAGCAGGCGCTGCTGATTCCGCACGTGCTGAAAGCGCCTTGTGCACCGCGCTATCCGTTCAAGCTGGTGTCGAGCCAGACGGAGTGGGATGAAGTCGAAGCCGTTGCCAATTACCTGATGCGTCTGCGTGGCGTAAAAAAAATCAGCATGGTTGGCTGGTCCACCGGCACGCCGCGCATTGGCGGCTATGCGGCTAAAAATCCCGACAAGGTAGAACGCATCGTGTTCCTCGCGCCTGCACCGTTTTTCGCCGACGACAAACCGCCCGCCACTTTCCCGGAACCCGGTGCTCCGGTGATCCTGCAAACCCGCGAGCGGCTCGAAAAAGAACGCTGGCTCGCCGATGTGAAATGCGATGGCCAGATCGACGACGACAGCGTGCGCGACGTGATGTGGCGCGAACTGATGAAGGAAGAAGGCGTCGGCGCAACCTGGGTGCCCGGCGGCCTGATGCGCGCGCCCAATCGCATGAATTACGGCTGGCGTGAAAACGTGCCCAAAATCCAGGCTCCCACGCTGATTGTGCTTGGCGAATTCGACAACTTCGAGCGGCGTCAGGATTCCTGGAAGGCGCTCACGGTCAAGGACAAGCTCTTCCTCAAAGTCGCCTGCGGCTCGCACTATCTGCAATACGAAAAAAACCGCAAGGCACTGCATGCCGCCACGCTGGAATGGCTGCGGCGCGGCACGGTGAATGGGCAACGTAGCGGCAGTTTGAGCGCGGATGCGACCGGGAATATCCGCTAGCCAAATCTCGGTTGAAGTTCCTTGTTTGGTGTGATGCGTAGAAGTTCAGACCTGATCTGACAGTAAACAATTTTGAATGGCGCGCGTTATCAGATCATATGATGATATTGAAATCATGAACCAGTCTTTACCCTCACATCACGATTGACCAAATCACGCAGCTTCTTTAGGAAACCCCAACTCCCGCTCACAGAATAATCTAAATCGTTCTCCAAACGAATCACGGGCCAGCAACCACGATTTCCGGACAGGCTGCAGCTTGGCCCAGCCTGTGAATGTGTTGACCCAGCCAATATTGTCTGGATGCTTCAATGTGTTTTCCAAATCAAGATCAAGGTACACGTTTTCCATCAATTGTATCATTTGGCTGCAAATATAGTGCTTCTTATGCAACGAGGCACGAGACTCGTCAGGCCATAGTTTGGTAAAGTCTGCTTCGAGTTGCGGCCGGAATATTTGCAAATCAGGGTTTGATCCCATTTGCATCCATATACCCATTAGCTGTGCCGCGTGATCGGAAAATCGGCCATTGTCTTGCAAAGTGGGCGAAAATTTTTTGTGGAGTATCTCGACTTCACTCACGATATCTGTACTCGTACCAACGGATTCAAACACTTTCTCCGCGATATCCTTGCCCAAACAACGATAGCTCTCGAACTGGTCTTCACCGTAAAATTGGTTTCCTGTTGACTCATGAGGAAACGTGGGGTGAGTCGATTGATACTGCAAAATCGCTGAATCCTCATGCCCTGTCATCGACGCCTTTAAATAGATCAGGTAACCTCTGGAGTCGTCAGCATATGAGATAGTCCCGACTGCACAGCGGCTACCACTCCATTTCACATTAGACTTGGTTCGTATGTCCGAGACATCAATATCAATTGTGGCGCCAAAATCCACCCGGCACATACGGATCAAGCTGCCCAACCCTTCAAATTGAAGATTGGGATCGCATTCCGCATCGCTCACAATAATTACTCCACAACGGCGGCGGATCAATTCGTAAACAGCAAGATTTTCAAAGTGCCCGCCGTCGGAAATCATCAGGTAGTCTGATTTGTCGTCAGCCACCCCGAACAATTCCAGCAAAAGGTAGCTGAGGTTCATTCGAGGCGACGCGCGCTCGAATGTCGACTCTCGGGGATTGGGAAACCACCATCCCAATCGGACATTAAATACGGTAAGCAGAAAGGCTACCACAGGGGACGTGTGATATCCCATGTTTGGACTTGCGGCGGCACCCGACACCGAAATAGCCAACGCCAATGTGGGCTCACGTTTTCCACTATATTTTTCGGTATCTCTGTACCCCTTGTCATTCGATCCCGGCACGGCATTGGAGCTGCCCGTGAAATAAGGTGAGATCGTGAAAGACCGGCTGTGCCTGGTATGCAACGCGAGATCACTGGACCCACCCATATTAAGTGCGCAATTAACCAGATGAATGGGGCCATGCGTTCCCTGAAGATCGGTCATTCCTATATCGTCATTTTCATCAAAATTGGTAAATTTCTGCGGACTACGTTCCCCCGCCGGGAACCTGGTTGCCCCAAGGTAACAGCGAGAAAGTCTATTGCGGTAAAAGGCGTTCAGACTGAATTCATTAATGTCGACTCGGCTGCCGACTATAAATACGGCGCAAAGCAGCACCCCAAACACTATCCAAAGGGTTTTTTGGCCGGCTTGTATACTCTCTTGCATATATGTCCAGTGCGACGCGTGCAGTGTCGCAACAGACCACTCCTCCATGAACGTGAGATTCGTAATGACAACGTGCAACGCAAGCGACACACCAATCAGGAGCCCGGCAATAAATACAAATGGGCCTACCGCCGCTACGATCTCCAACAGCCGTTTCCCCGCAGACTTTCCGCCATTGACGTCACTGGATGTGCCTGTCGCGCCAGATCTACCCGCAAGCAGCCCGGCAAGCGATGTACCCAGCCACCCCGCAGCAGCGTACAAATGCTCCCAGGAACCTTCCCTCAGTAGCACACCCGCCCATTTGGGGCCGTACACAGCGGCCAGGGCAATTACCATCCATACAAACCCGTAAATGCCCAGCCACGCCCCTAAGCGGCTCCACCATTCACGCACCGCTTCACTCGATTGGCGGCCCACCATACCAATCAGCATCAAAGCGGAAAGGGCAAACGCGTAAAGCACCAACGTGGGTGCCCAAATGAATGCACGCCAGCCGCCATCGTCATCAGCCCGCCATCCATTCAACAGCAACGCAATGGCACAAACCAGCAGATGCAGAACCAAAATCGCCCCTAGAGGCGAAAAGATCGCTACCAGAAGTTTGGGAATGTCTACTTGCCCGCTTTGCGATTCTGTCAATCGTCCAACAGAACAAAACGACAACACCCAAAGCGATGCCGCGGCAACCGTTAATGGAAATGGCCAATAAACCCACGCTTCCCGCACCATTTTTCCGTAGGTATCTATTTGCGACGTGGGATGATGTGGGCTAACACTTTGTCCCCAAAGTATTGCGCCGACCAAAAAACCCGTGGCGAGCATTGGTAGCGCCACAAGAACTTGAACCCCTTGCTGACTATAGTTCAGGGGCTGTAAACCATTTCTAAAGTCTTTGTTCAGCGCGGCCAGCCCCACATTGAATATCTCCAGCAGTTTAGTTAGAGGCCGAATCACCCATGGTACAAGGAAGAAACCGGCCAGTACAATGGGCAACGCTACAAGAAACGTGATTTGCAGCACTTCACGCAGGCTGTACGGAACAATTACTTTTGAAAACGGCTCGTACGGCAATCCACACATGGAAACAAACGCAATCGTCAGAAACCCTACGCCTATTAAAGCCCACCGCTTTTTTGGCCTGAAATTGGATGGATGCGCTTTGTCAATCCACCGAAAATTTCCGGCAATGCCCACTACTGCCAGTACAAACAGCAATACTGTAATCCAGCGCCACTGCCCAACATCTGGCCAAGTCGTGAACCTGATAAACAGTAGCCTTGGCAAGACCAGAACCAAGGCCATCGCCAGAACAATGGTCAGTTGAATCAATAACGTATTCCGCAACCAGATCATCGCCATCGACCAGGTGTCGGCGCTAAAGAATCCGACCTCGGGAGATAGATACTTGGAATACCGGCGCAAGTGGCGTATTGAATCATCCCACTTTGTATTCTGATCCAGCCAGTCTAGGGCGCCTAATTTCGCCGCCGTCTCATCATCCATCCGTACATCCAAATTCACTTTTCCATGATCTTCCCGTCGATCGGCACTCCGCCGGCAATTTGCACTCAACCACGCGCCGATATACCCGCCACCCGACACAGTGGAAAGATAATCCACCTGCTTGAGCAATCCTTTTTTCTTCAATGCCTCCAAAACACCAAGGCCAAAAGTCGCACTGCGGATACCTCCACCAGAAAAGGCAAGCCCCACCAAATTGCTGTTTGAAGGCGGATTCCCACCCGTTGAGGTGGTTTCCTTCCGTCCTAACACCTTCCGCCGGTCATTGATCGCGTTGATTTCGGCCCGAATTACCTGATCTGCATCAACACCTGGATCGTCTTTTCTAGCTATTGCCATAGCGCCTCCGGTCCAAATTTCCTCACATACACGCATTCCGACCAGCGTCGCAATGGCCGATTCATAAGACTGGTCCTTTGCAGAGCGTAATTGCAGACCGCCCCTGGTCCCGGATTTCGATTTTTTGGTTCCGTTGGTAAATCGGAGCTGGTGATGCGGTAAGGTGCTTACACGCGCCAATCACAAATGCGTTGTCAGGTACCCGGCCATCTAGTTCATGGCACTCAGATCTCCGCATTTCATAGCGGCATTTGATTCGAGCTTCGCCTTGCGCTTTAGCGCGTCACACGTTGAAGCCAGAATCTTGGCCAATTCGGTCCACGCTTCGCTCGACAGATCATTCGCCTTGTCACGCGTAAGGCTAAGCAGAAGGCAACCTGACGATGGTGGATTCGCGCCTGCATCACATTCGGCCCGGCTTACGTGACGATAGGGATTGGCGTCACCGTTCAATTTTCTGATTGAACGGTGAAAACCTTCGAGATACGCCTCACCATAGATCACATCCTTGACGGCGTTTTTGAATATGTCGAGAGCCGCTTCTGCGCCGCCAATAGGCGTAGCAATCAGAAGCCCGCTGCCAAACGATACAGTTGGCCGGATGGCTTTGGCAGCCAAGTCTGCCATTGAAAATATGACTCTTGCCCTGTCAACGGGGTAGTAGCTCTTTTCTGTGTTCTTCCAGGCCGCCTGCAATGCTGTCTCAGCCGCCATTATTCTGCCAAGCAACCCGCCCGCATCCCCCGATGGACTGTGCGAGTACCGTTCTATGCTGGCGTTTCCATAAACTGAAAAAACGGTAATCAAGTAGTACGCCCGAAGCAATCGGCCACGAGCGTCGTCTTCATGTATGACTACTCTTGTGTGAGCGTTTAAGTGCTGATGAATGTCCGCAGCAACGCCTCCGGCGTCCGGGTTTGCGTTGTCGGAGAAGGTTGCGCACCCGCCGGTAAACGATGACAAGACCAGACAAATCAGAAAGTACCTGCTCTTGGTATTCATAATTTTTCTCCCTGAAACCGAAAATAGGACAAGCACCTGGAAACAACCGTGCTTTTCCGAAAAGAAACTACTATGTGCCTCGAATTTGCCTAGATATTTTCCACACCAAATTACAACGACTGGGGCGCCTGCAAGATCAGCCACCGAGCCACAAGCCCGCACAAGTTAAGTTATTTTTGAAAAAGAATATATGTAAAAACTTCACAAGATTTAAGCGGAAGACCGCTTGGAGCCATTAACCAAAATGGCTAAATGGGATCACAACTCAGGGATTAGTTTTGTTCGAACACCGGCTTAAACCCAACTCAGATGGCTGAATTTCCCGGCCACCCGAATTCTTTCAAATGCGGCCGGGATAATCTATTCACGCACCAATCGAAGCCAGCCTCAGCAATGGCCGAAGGAGGCAATTACTCGTTTTCGGTGCCGCTTTTACGGTGTAGTGCGTAATCAGGAGGTGCCTAAGTGGTCACGGCGTGGGATAAGCACGGTAGATCACGTGCCATCACGTTAACGGAGTCGCAACAGGCGTTATTCGTCGCATGCCAAATCTTGCAAGCATGGCCATGCCGCCTACATCAGAGAAATATCCCAATCGCCGATCGGAAACCCCTACCGTCGGTACGGAGATCTATCGCAATTCGTACGGATCATTTACCGAACGATGGATTACAACGCCAGTTTCACCCCTGTCTGCCTTATCACCTTGGCCCACTTCGCGCGCTCGCTCTGGATAAACGCCGCGTATTCGTCCGGTGTGCTGCCCACGATGTAGCCCGCACTGACATTGGTAAGGCGCTCGGTCACTTCGCTGGATTTCAGCGTTTCGGTGACTGCGGTGTGCACGCGTGTAATGATTGCGCGCGGCGTGCCGGCAGGCGCGATCGGGCCGTACCACGCCGATGATTCAAACCCGGGTACACCGGCTTCGATGAAAGTCGGCACCTGTGGCACCTGCGGGCGGCGTTCCTTGCCGCTGACCGCGAGCGCGCGCAGTTTGCCCGCTTTGATGTTCGGCAGAAACGGCGAAAAAGTATCGAACATCAGCGGCACCTGCCCGCTCACCAGATCGGTATAAGGGCCGCCAACGCCATAGGGAATGTGGCGCATGTTGACACCGGTCAGCGATTTGAACAGCTCTGCCGACAAATGATGGAAGCCGCCGTTGCCCGCCGAGCCGAAGGTCAACTCGCCAGGCTTCGCCCTGGCAAGCGCGATCAGTTCCTTGACGTTTTTCGCGGCGAGCGCGGCGTTAACCACCAACGCGCACGGCAGCAATTCAATCATGCTCACCGGGATGAAATCCCGATCCGGATCGTACGGAAGTTTGTCATACAACGTAGGCACCGCACCGAACACCGAAGCCGTGCCGAGCAACAGCGTGTAACCATCGGGGGCGGACTTCGCCGCGAGCTGTGTGCCGAGTATGCCGCTGGCGCCGGGACGATTGTCGATGACGATTTGCTGCCCCAGCGGCTTGGCCATGCCGGCGACCAGCACGCGCGCGTTGGCATCCGGCCCGCTGCCCGCCGGAAACGGCACAATCAGACGCACCACTTTGTTGGGGTAATCGCCTTCGGCGGCCTGCGCCACGGGAAGAAGAATCGTCATCGGCAACAATGCTGCCACCATGCATACAAGCCATCGAATTGCAGACATACGCTCCTCCCGTGAGGGTTCTATTCTTAGCGTGCTAACGCGTAACCGCACTGCGGCTATATTGCAGCTGATAAAGGCCGCGCGCAATATGGATAGCACCCGCATCCGTCAGTGTGTTATCCGAAAGCAACTGGCCGCACGCCGACACCAGCATGGCGCGATCCGCAACGCCTTCCACCAGCACCACCCACGTGGGCACCAGTGCCTGCTGCGGGCGGGATTTTTTCTCTTCAGTCTGGATGCTGCTTGCCGCTGCATCAGCGCGGCACAGGTGCACAGCTTCGATGCCGGGCTGTTGCAGCATTTGCGGCAACAGCGTTTCCATCAGAAGCGCAAGATGCCCCTCCACCGCAGCGGGCGCGACGTCGTAACGCAGCGTCACCAGCAAACCGCCATCAGCCTCGCCTGCCGTATATGCAACGCGGCACAACGAACGGATGTTGTTGACCATGTGCGGCGCGACACGGCGGGTGAGCGGCGTGGGGTTGTTGAGCCGCTCAAGATACGCCGCACCGGTGTGCACCGACGGATCAACAGTTTCATACAGCGTGAAGAACTCCGGTGCGCCCTGTCCCTCAATCGCCGCAAAGCGCCGTCCGCGCAAAAAACCCGTGATGCCCACGCGCTCGGCCATGTGCTCGCCGTTGTGCCACCCGTAAAAATCCGCGCGCGCATGCAGCGGCGCGTCCTGCCAGATGGTGATTGCACCCTTGCCGGTTAGCGCCATCGTGTGTCAGCCATCGCCAATGGGAGCTTACGTAAGTATCTGTTTTATTTGAGTTTTTCAGACACCCATGCCTGCACCGACGCCAGCGCCTGCGGCAGTCTGGAAGGATCAGTACCACCCGCCTGCGCCATGTCGGGCCGGCCGCCACCCTTGCCGCCGACTTGCTGGGCGACGTGGTTCACCAGTTCGCCAGCCTTGAGTTTGGCGGTGAGATCGGCGGTAACGCCCGCGATCAAGGTCACTTTGCTGCCTTCGGTGGCCGCCAACACAATGGCCGCGGATTTCAACTTATCTTTGAGTTTATCCATTGCCTCGCGCAAGCCTTTGCCGTCGGCGCCATCCATGGCCGCGGCAAGCACCTTGATGCCTTTGACGTCCACCGCGCTGCCCGCGAGATCATCGCCCTGCGACGACGCCAGTTTGGATTTCAGCCGCGCCAGTTCTTTTTCAAGGTTACGCACGTTGTCGAGCAATTGCGTGACTTTTTGCGCCACTTCGTGCGGGCCGGATTTAAGCGCCGCAGCGGCACTGTCGAGCAAATCTTCCTGCTGCTGCGCCCACGCCAGCGCGCCTTCGCCGGTAACCGCCTCGATACGCCGCACGCCGGCGGCGATGCCGGTCTCAGCCACCACTTTGAAAAAGCCAATGTCGCCGGTACGCGCCACGTGCGTGCCGCCGCACAGCTCGCGCGAGCTGCCGATGTCGAGCATGCGCACTTCGTCACCGTATTTTTCGCCGAACAAGGCCATGGCACCGGCTTTCACCGCGTCGTCGAACTTCATCACACGGGCAGCGGTGGCGGCGTTTGCCAGCACTTAGGCATTCACCATCGCCTCGACCTTGCGAATCTGTTCATCGTTCATCGGTTCGTTGTGCGAAAAGTCAAAGCGCGTCTTGCCCGCATCAACCAGCGAGCCTTTTTGCTGCACATGCGAACCCAGCACTTCGCGCAGCGCCTTGTGCATCAGGTGCGTGGCCGAGTGATTGCGCATGGTGCGCGCGCGGCGTGCGACGTCAACTTTCGCCGCAACTTTGTCACCCACCGCCAGCGTGCCCGCGGCGAGTTTGCCGTGATGGCCGAACACATCGGGCTGGATTTTTTGCGTGTCGGTGACGGCAAACGTGCCGTTGCCCGCATCGAGTTCGCCGGCATCGCCCACTTGCCCGCCCGATTCGGCGTAAAACGGCGTGCGGTCGAGCACCACGATACCCGCCTCGCCGCCCGCCAGCGACGGCACCGAAGTGCCTTCGCGGTAAATGGCAATCACCTGGGCATCGGCGACATCCAGCACATCGTATCCCTTGAACGCGGTCTTGGGGCCGTTGTATTCGACCGCACTGCCCATCTGGAATTTCGACGCGGCGCGCGCGCGTTCGCGCTGTCGTTCCATCGCCGCCTCAAAACCTGCGTGATCGATGTGCACATTGCGCTCGCGCGCGATATCCGCGGTGAGATCGACCGGGAAACCGAATGTATCGTAGAGCTGAAACACGGTGTCGCCGTCGAGCATTTTGTCTTCTCGCGTCAATGCGGCTTCCAGCACCTTCATGCCGTTTTCGAGTGTTTCGGCAAAGCGCTCTTCCTCCTGCTTCAACACTGCCGTCACGCGATCCTGCACTTTGGCGAGTTCCGGATAAGCCTCGCCCATGGCCTGCACCAGATCAGCGACTATACGATGAAAGAACGGCTTTTTCTGCCCCAACTGGTAGCCATGGCGTATCGCACGCCGCACAATACGGCGCAGCACGTAGCCGCGGCCTTCATTGCCGGGAATCACACCATCCACCACAAGGAACGAACACGCTCGGATATGATCGGCAATCACTTTGAGCGAGTTGTTGGCGAGATCCTTGCAACCGGTTTCACGCGCGGCGGCCTTGATCAATTCCTGAAATAAATCAATCTCATAGTTGGAATGCACGTGCTGCAACACGGCCGCGATGCGCTCCAGCCCCATGCCCGTATCGACCGACGGCTTGGGCAGCGGATGCAATGTGCCCTTGTCATCGCGGTTGAACTGCATGAACACCAGATTCCAGATTTCGATGTAGCGGTCGCCATCGGCCTCCGGCGAGCCTGGCGGGCCACCGGGAATTTCCGGCCCGTGGTCGTAAAAAATCTCGCTGCACGGGCCGCAAGGGCCGGTGTCAGCCATCTGCCAGAAATTGTCCGAACCGCCGCCGGGCTTGTCGCCGATGCGCACGATGCGCTCGGCGGGCACGCCAATTTGCTTTGACCAGATGTCGTAGGCTTCGTCGTCAGTTTGATAGACCGTCACCCACAGTTTGTCTTTCGGCAAGCCGTAAATACCGGTAAGCAGTTCCCACGCGAAATGAATCGCGTCTTTCTTGAAGTAATCGCCGAAGCTGAAATTACCCAGCATCTCGAAAAACGTGTGGTGACGCGCGGTATAGCCGACATTTTCCAGATCGTTGTGTTTGCCGCCTGCGCGCACACAGCGCTGCGCGGTAGTCGCCCGCACGTAGTTACGCTTGTCCTGCCCGAGGAACACGTCCTTGAACTGCACCATGCCCGAGTTGGTGAAGAGCAGCGTCGGATCATTGCCCGGCACCAGCGGGCTCGACGCCACTTTGGCGTGGCCTTTGCCGGCGAAGTAATCCAGAAACTTCGCGCGTATTTCGTTACTTTTCATGGCAAATCCTTGGGCGTCCCCGCACGGCGGCAAGCGCTGAACGCAGGGGCTTACTAAGTGTTTGAATTAACGGCAAAATCAGAGGGCCGGATTTTAACGCAAAACCAAGGCGCTATTGACTGTAGGCCCGTGGCACCCTTTGATCTTTCGGAGTGTCGGTGTGCCGGAGTTCACCAGGCGCCGGGTTACCCCATCAGGCCGGTGCAACGGCCCAACAGGGCGTCCTTACCCACGTTTTCCATATTCAATCCGTCAAGCAACGCATTATGCCGCCGCAAATCGCGCCCCACTGCCGTGGAAATCAGGGTAATTGCCGCCGATGTGTTGGGCGTAGGAACGCCAGCGATTCGCGCCAGCGCTTCGTAGAACGCCAGGCCATACGGCACGTCTTCGATAATGTAGCGATGCTCCAGCGTCACCGGCCCCGGCGGGCCGGCGTAGCGGGCGTGTATTGCGGCGGCCATTTCGGCATAGCCCCCCAGTGGCACGTGATACGACAAATGCGTGTGTTCGTGAATGGAACGCACGGTAAAACCAAAACCCCGCGCAACCGCCTGCCGCTCGGCATCGATGGCCTCGCCAATGCGCGCAGCCGCTGGCGTCAGGTGATCAAACAACGGCCAGTTTTCACGTTTCTCAATGCGCGTAAGATTCGGCAGCACTTCCGCCGCGTGGGCCACCGGGTTGACGTTGAGCAGTGCGGTGGCGAGGATATTCGGCGCCGCAACGAAGCGGTCGCCAAACAATGCGCGGCACACCGCCAACGCCCGGTCTCCCGCGCTGGCGGGGATCGCGGCCACCTCGAACGCAGCGCGCAACGTATTGATGTTCACGCCGTCTGGCTTTGCAGGTCGGGCGGTAGCCAGCGTGGTGCCCCAAGATGCGACCACCGGCCGCGCGCCCGGCTGGCCCGCGCGTTCGTATATCCACAAGGGTGCGAGTGACAGTGCACCGCTGACGATCACCATTTGCCCGGCATGCAGATGCGGCACGATCTGCGGCAACACCGTCGGGTACGCGTGGCCCGGCAAGGCGATCAGCACGACGTCGTAATGGCTTAGCGAGGACGCCTCCGTGACGATACCGATGTCGGCAGCGCCTTGGAGCGCGCCTTCGTAACGCAATCGCCCACGCCCGCCATGCGCGATTTGGACAAGCGCCCGGGTGCTATTGCCACTGGGCGACCACAGAGAGACAGCTCCACCATGGTGAGCAAGATACGCCGCGGTCGCGCGGCCGACGGGACCAGCGCCGGCGATGGCGACAGAAAGAGCCATGATTACTCTACCCGGATACCCGCGGCTTTGACGACTTTGGCCCAGCGCAACACATCGTCACGCACCATGCGCGTGAAGGGCTCGCCCGGCACGCCCGCGATTTCCGCGCCCAGCGCCGCGAGCCGCGAGCGCACATCCGCCCCTTGCAGCGCCTTGCCGGACTCCGCCGCGATGCGCGACACCACCGGCGCGGGCGTAGCCGCAGGCATCACCAGACCGTTCCACGACGACACCGTAAGCCCCGCGATGCCCTGCTCAGCGAAGGTCGGCACTTCCGGCATCGAGGGCGAACGCTTGAGGGAGGTAACGCCGAGTGCCTTGATGCGCCCGGCGGCGATATACGACTGCGCCGACGCCGTGGTGGTAAACATGGATTGCACTTGACGGCCCATCAGATCATTAATGGCAGGCGCTGCACCCTTGTAGGGAATATGCGTGAGATCAGCGCCCGTGAGTGACTTGAAAAGTTCCGTCGTGAGGTGGGTGTAGGTGCCGTTGCCGGTGGACGCGGTGTTTACCTTGCCACGATTGGCCGGCGCCTGCGTATACGCAATGAATTCCTTGGCATTGGCCGCCTGCAGTTGCGGATGCACGATCAAAATCAGCGGTGTATCGGTGAGGTGCATGACATGCGCGAAATCTTTCACCGGATCGTAACCGGGCCGCGCGTACAAGGCAGGCGCTATGCCCACCTGCCCGCCCGTGGCCAGTATCATGGTGTAACCATCCGGGTTGGCTCGGGCAGTTTCCTGCATCGCGATCAGCCCGCCGGAGCCGGGGCGATTGTCGATCACGATGTTCTGCCCCAGCGCCTGCGCCATGGGAGCGCCCAGAATGCGCGCCGCGATATCGATAGATCCGCCCGGCGCAAAAGGCACCAGCAGGCGTATGGGTTTGGTTGGGTAGACCGCACCCGTCGCCGACGCCAGCCCGGCTGCCTGCGCTTGAGCGTACGAGCTCGCCACCAACATGAATAACAACGCCACGCTTCGCTTAAACAATCGCATCATTCCTCGACAAAGTCAGTCCCGGCGCCGCTGTGCTTGATCACGCGCAACGCCAACCCGAGACTATACCCCCGCGATTGCAAAAAGCGTACCTGCCGCGCCTTGTCTTTTTGCTCAACAGGCGCCTTGCGGAATTTACGCTGACACAGCGCCAACGCAGCTTCGAATTCCGCGCCGGCGGCGGCTTCCGGATCCGCCTGCGGATCGGTCAGATTTTGTGCCAGGGCTGCCTCCGCGACATCGGCATCGACACCCGCACATTTGAGTTCCTGCGCTATCGAGCGGCGGGCATATTGGCCGCTGCGCTTGCGAACCACAGCCTCGGCGTAGCGCGCATCGGAAAGCCAGCCGCGCTCGGCCAGATCATCCAGCAGGGTGTCGAGTATGGCGAGCGCATCGGATTCGTCGATGACGGCGTTCGCTGGCACGCCCCCATCCGCGTCCGCGTCGGGGCTTGTCCCGGTCCGCGCGCCGGTGTGCGCAACCGCCTGCGCATAAGGCCGCAGCCGCGATGCCAGTTCCTGCCGCGAGAACTCGCGTCGCGACAACAGGCGCAGTGCGCGAGCCCTTAACGACTGCTGCGGTGGCGATTTTTTTTCAACGCGTGCCGGGCGCGATCCAGGATACTCCCCGGAAAAACCCTCGCTGCGGCTATTCGTCCGCGTCTTCGGCTTCTTCGGTCGCACTGACGGTTCCGCCGCTGCTGTTCACCCCCAACGCGGCGCGTATCTTGCCTTCGATCTCCTCGGCCATTTCGGGATGCTCGCGCAGGTATTCGCGCGTGTTGTCCTTGCCCTGGCCAATGCGATCCTTGCCGTAGCTGTACCACGCACCGGATTTATCGACAATTTTGTGCGCGACGCCCAGCTCGATAATTTCGCCCTCGCGCGAAATACCTTCGCCGTAAAGAATGTCGAATTCGGCCTGACGGAACGGCGGCGACACTTTATTTTTAACCACTTTGGCGCGGGTTTCGGAGCCGATGACTTCCTCGCCCTTCTTGATCGCGCCAATCCGGCGAATATCGATGCGCACCGAGGCGTAGAACTTCAGCGCATTGCCGCCCGTGGTGGTCTCCGGGTTGCCGAACATGACGCCGATTTTCATGCGAATCTGGTTGATGAAAATCACCAGTGTGTTGGAGCGCTTGATGTTGGCGGTGAGTTTGCGCAGTGCTTGTGACATCAGCCGCGCCTGCAAGCCCATTTGCGGCTCGCCCATTTCGCCTTCAATTTCTGCGCGCGGCACGAGCGCTGCCACCGAATCAACCACCACCACATCCACCGAGCCGGAACGCACCAGCATGTCGGCGATTTCCAACGCCTGTTCGCCGTTGTCCGGCTGTGAAATCAGCAGGTCTTCAACGTTCACACCGAGCTTTGCGGCGTATTGCGGGTCGAGCGCGTGTTCGGCATCGATAAACGCCGCCGTGCCGCCCAACTTTTGCATTTCCGCTATCACGGAGAGCGTCAGCGTGGTTTTGCCCGACGACTCCGGCCCGTAGATTTCAACCACCCGCCCGCGCGGCAGCCCGCCGATGCCGAGCGCGATATCCAGCCCCAGCGAGCCGGTGGACACCACCTGAATGTCTTTGGCAATGTCCGATTCGCCCAGGCGCATGATCGAACCCTTGCCGAACTGCTTTTCGATTTGCGACAGCGCGGCAGACAGCGCCTTGGTCTTGTTTTCATCCATCTTGTCGTTCCTTGATTGCGAAAGAGCGGGGTGCGTATTTTGATCCATGGTTGCGTCTCCGGTGGCTGAAGTAAGTCCTCAATGGACGCATTATGGCAGATAACTGTATAAAAATATAGTTATTTGTAGTCCGCACAGCCTCTTGAAATATTATTGTTTAAAAACAGATACTTACATTAATTCGATAGAACCAGCCAAGCCGCCGTCCCGCCATGGAACGCCAGCACCGTCTATCCTCTACTGCTTCTTACTCAAAAACCGCATCCCCCGATCCAGCCCTTCCAGCGTCAGCGGGAACATGCGGTTTTGCATGATCTGGCGGGTGATGCGGATGGATTCGTGGTAATCCCACAGGGTTTCGTTTTGCGGGTTGATCCAGATGGTATTGGGGTAAACATCCAGCACGCGTTGCAGCCACACCGCGCCCGGCTCCTCGTTGGTGTGTTCGACGCTGCCGCCGGGGTAGGTGATTTCATACGGGCTCATGGTGGCGTCGCCGACGAAAATCACTTTGTAGTCGTGGGCAAAGGTGCGCAGGATATCGTGCGTGAAAATTCGCTCGTTGTGGCGGCGGCGGTTGTCTTTCCACACGCGCTCGTATAAAAAATTGTGGAAGTAATAGTACGCCATGTGCTTGAACTCGGTGCGCGTCGCTGTGAATAGCTGCTCGCACACCTTGATGTGGTCGTCCATCGAGCCGCCGACATCAAAAAACAGCAGCACTTTCACCGCGTTGTGGCGCTCCGGCACCATTTTTAAATCCAGCCAGCCGGCGTTCTTGGCGGTAGAACGTATCGTGTCTTCCATGTCCAGCTCGTCGGGCGAGCCGGTGCGAGCGAATTTGCGCAATTTGCGCAGCGCCACCTTGACGTTGCGCACGCCGAGTTCGACTTTGTCATCGTAGTTCTTGTATTCGCGCCGGTCCCACACTTTGACCGCCTTGCGGTTGCGCGATTCATTCTGCCCGATACGGACACCTTCCGGGTTGTAACCATAGGCGCCAAAAGGCGAAGTGCCCGCCGTGCCGATCCACTTGTTGCCGCCCTGGTGCCGGCCTTTTTGTTCTTCGAGACGCTTTTTCAGCGTCTCCATCAGCTTTTCCCAGCCGCCCAGCGATTCGATGAGCTTTTTTTCCTCTTCGGTGAGATGGCGCTCGGCCAGCAGCTTCAGCCACTCTTCGGGGATTTTGGTTTCGATGTCTTCAACATCGATGATGCCCTTGAAGTACGCCGAAAACACGCGGTCGTAGCGGTCGAAGTACTTTTCGTCCTTCACCATGCAGGTGCGCGCGAGGTGATAGAAGTCTTCGACGCTGCCGAAAATCACGTGTTTTTGAAAGGCTTCCATCAAAACCAGGAATTCCTTGATGGAAACCGGCACGCCGCCTTCTTTGAGTTTCAGGAAGAATTCTGTAAGCATTTGATTTAATTAATATTTTTCAGAAACATCCCCTTACAATTTGTAACGGCTTTGTTCAGGGGTGACGCGTTAATATGCTTGTGCGCGATACAACGAAACCAGCGAAGCCCTCAAAACATTGCTCGCGCCCGATTGAACCGATAGCAGGCATCAGTTTAAAGGAGAACCATCATGCGTAAATTCATTTCCTCAATTTTGGCTGGTGTGGCCCTGTTCGGTGGCCTTGGAACCCTAAGTGCCGCCAACGCTGGCGTAACTGTCAGCATTGGTTTGCCGTTGCCGGTGATTGTTGCCCCTGCACCAGCCCCGGTCTACTACCCCGCGCCCGTCTACTACCCGCCGCCCGTGGTTTATGCGCCCGCGCCGCGCGTCGTCTACGCACCGGCACCGGTTTACTACGCGCCACCGGTGGTCTATGCACGGCCCGTGTATCGTCACCACGGCCACGGCTACGCGCACGGTCATTACAAACACTGGCGCTAAATCGTTTCCTCCGTTCGCACCACCGCTGCCGTTATCCCCCGCCACTCCTTGAGTTTCGCCTCGAACTTCAAGGTATACGCGGGGCTTGATGACGGCAGCACCAGCGTTTCATATCCCGCCTCCGCAAACACCGGCGCAAACCGCCCGGCGGTTTTCCCGTTAAAACACACGCGCCGCAACGCCTTTGCCACGCGCGTGACCTTGCGAAAATCGTTGTTCACCGCGTTGCGGATATTGCTGTCCAACGCACCGGCGCGCTCGCACTGGTGCAACACATCCCACAGGCCGATACCGTTTTTCAGCAACACCGGCAAGCGCTTCGCATAATCCATTTCATACAGCGGTTCATCCAGCAGCGCGCCCATCAGCTTCCAGAAATGATTCTGCGGGTGCCCGTAATACTGCTTTTTCGCCAACGACGCAGGGCTGGGGAAACTGCCCAAAATCAACACCCTGCACTGCGCGTCGATAACGGGCGGAAAACCTTTTCTGCGCACCGCCGTGCAAACTTATTTTTTGCGCGACATGAACACCAGCCGCTCGAACAAATGCACGTCCTGCTCGTTCTTGAGCAGCGCGCCGTGCAGTGGCGGAATGATCTTGTGCTGATCCTGGCTGTGCAGCGCTTCGGGCGAAATGTCTTCAGCAACCAGCAGCTTCAGCCAATCGAGCAGTTCCGACGTGGACGGCTTTTTCTTCAGCCCCGGCACTTCGCGGATTTCGAAAAACGCATTCAGCGCCTGATTGAGCAGAATCTTTTTGATGTCCGGAAAATGCACGTTGACGATCTGCGTCATCGTGTCGCGGTCGGGGAAGCGGATGTAGTGGAAAAAGCAGCGCCGCAGGAAGGCATCCGGCAATTCTTTTTCGTTGTTGCTGGTGATAATCACCAGCGGGCGCGACGCGGCCTTGATAAGCTTCTGCGTCTCGTAAACATAAAACTCCATGCGGTCGAGTTCGCGCAGCAAGTCGTTCGGAAACTCGATGTCAGCCTTGTCGACCTCGTCAATCAGCAGCACCGATTGCTGCTGCGATTCAAACGCCTTCCACAGCATGCCCTGCACGATGTAGTTGGAAATGTCCTTGACCTTTTCATCGCCCAACTGCGAATCGCGCAGGCGTGACACCGCGTCGTATTCATACAGCCCGTGCTGAGCCTTGGTGGTGGATTTAATGTGCCACTCGTAGAGCGGGCGCTTTAACGCCTTCGCCACCTCCAGCGCCAGCATGGTTTTGCCGGTGCCGGGCTCGCCCTTGATCAGGAGCGGGCGCTCCAGCGTGATCGCCGCGTTCACCGCTAGCATCAGATCGTTGGTTGCTACGTAATTGTCGGTGCCTTCAAAACGCATGTTGGGTTCCTTGATATAAAAACCTTCAGTCGTGTCGCGCCATTATACCGGTGGCACGTCCTCGCGCCGGTCGATATCGAAAATCACGCCTGGATCGTCCGTCGCCAGCAGCCGCATATCCGCATGGTGGCGCTTGATGACTGACCGCGCGCCTTCGTCGCCGCCACAAGCCAGCAGTTCATCACGTAGCGCCGCGCCGAAACCCACCGGGTGACCGCGCTCGGCTTTGTATGCAGGCGCCACAAGCGTCGCGCCCGCGCGCACGGCATTGGCTACCTGCACAATGGTTTCCGGCCGTATGCGCGGCATATCCGCGAGCGCCACCACCCAACCCGGCGCATCGCGTGTTTGCCCGATCACATGCGCGAGACTCACCCCCATGCCATCGGCGGCATTTTTGCATACGGTCACGGCCACACCTTCGGCTTCCAGCAAGCGCGTGAGTTCTTCGCTGCCGGGCCGCACCACAGCTGTGACGCGTAACCCTGCTGAAAGCATGTTGCGCGCCGAATGCACGCCAATGGCCACGCCATCCAGTTTGTGAAGCAGCTTGGCGCCAACCTGCGCACCGAAGCGCGACCCCGCGCCAGCGGCAAGGAGGATGCCGGTCATTTGGGTATTACTTTGGGAATGCTCGTTTGCCATGACGCTTTAATGAAGAATGACATGCTGCGACTTACCGCGACTGTCATGCCCGCGCAGTGGGGCAAGCAGGCAAGCCGCGAAGCGGCTGCTCGCAAAGCGGGAATCCATAACACACGTGCCATTGGGCACAACGCATGGATTCCCGCCTACGCGGGAATGACAACGGTTGGTTTCCGATACCTTGCGATAGCTATTCGCCTTCTACAGCTAACAGCCGCAACCGATTATACGCACCACATGCGTTAAACTAGCGTAGCCCGCTTCCGCACCGCGCCTACTGAAGCAACATGAAAATTAATCCAATAAAACAAATACTTACGATTTCCCTGCTCATGAGCGTCGCGGGCACGTTACCTTCGCACGCGCAAACCAGCGACTCCGCGGCAAACAGCTACCCCTCCCGCCCCATCCGCCTCATCGTCCCCTTCTCCCCCGGCTCCAGCACCAACGACATCCTGGGCCGCGGCATCGCGATGCGCCTCACCACGGTGCTCGGCCAACAAGTCGTCGTCGACAACCGCGCGGGCGCGGGCGGTACTTCGGGCAGCGAAATAGTCGCCAAGGCGCAGCCGGACGGCTACACGCTGCTCGTCGCGATCGCCGGGCCACTCACGGTTGCCCCCGCTGTCTACAAACAGATCGGCTACGACGCCACGCGTGATTTTGCCGCGGTGGCGCGCATCGCGACAATCCCGTATGTGATGGTGGTCACCAACAGCCTGCCCGCGAACAACGTGAAGGAATTGATCGCGCTGGCCAAGGCCAAGCCGCGCGGCATCAATTTCGCCTCGTCGGGCGTGGGCAGTTCGCCGCATTTGTGCGGCGAACTGTTCAACACCGCCGCCGGCGTGGATATGGTGCATGTGCCGTATAAAGGTGCGGGCGTGGCCACCACGGATATTCTGTCCGGCCAGATTCAGATGTTCTGCTCCGGCCTTACCGCGCTCAACGCGCTGATCAAGGCTGGACGCATGCGGCCCATCGGCATGGCAACGTTGAAGCGTTCTTCTCTGATGCCGGACATTCCCACCATCAACGAGCAGGGACTGAAGGATTTTGAAGTGACCTCGTGGACGGGCATTGTCGCGCCCGCCAAAACACCGCGCGCCATTGTGCAAAAACTCTACGACGCCCTCGCGCGCATCACGCAAACGGACGACATGAAACAGTTCGTGCAGCAGCAGGGCGCGGACATGGCGCTGCTCGGCCCGGAGGCTTTCGCGGCGGAAATCAAAAACGACATCGCCAAATGGGGCAAGCTGGTGAAGGCCGCAAAAATCGCCCCGGAATAGGTGTTGACCATGATGATCATTCACGATCTTTCCACCGACGGAGACGACCCGCCCGCGTTCGTGGCACTGCGCGACATACGCCTCAAATGCGAGAATGGTTTTGACTACAGCGGGCCGCGCGGCGACAAGCTGCGCAAGAACTATCCCGACATCGCGCCGCAGCTTCACCCGCAGCCGCCCGCCGCCGTTTTCAAGGCTGCCCACGCTGCCGCGCATACCATG
Source organism: Betaproteobacteria bacterium (assembly GCA_900299145.1). Taxonomy (GTDB): domain Bacteria; phylum Pseudomonadota; class Gammaproteobacteria; order Burkholderiales; family SG8-41; genus UBA5216. The sequence goes on from OMIN01000093.1 coordinate 43,739, forward strand.
GGTTGGGCGATTGCAGCCGCCGTCGAAGGCGAAGGCCGCATCGAAGCGACCGCCACCACGCGCCTGCTGCGCTTCAAGGACGACGTGATAATCCGCATCCGTGCCGCCGACCTTGGCACGCGGCTCGACATTCGCTCCACCTCGCGCATCGGTGGCGGCGATCTGGGCGCCAACGCCAAGCGTATTCGAGCGTTTTTGCTGGAATTAAATAAACATTTAAAAACAAATACTTAGCCTGTTCCCGTCATCGCATCAATGTGCAGCAGCCATGTCACGCAGCGGCAACGATGCCGGCCGCAAAATGCGGTAGAGGGGAATTTCGCTGCCCGCGCCGATAGTCGCCGGCGCGTCCTTGCGATCCGTGGGAATCATGCCGAACGCGACAAAGCTGCTGGGCGACTCCGGCTCCATCGCCACCACCGCCACGTTGGCGTTGGCCTGCGCCATGGGGATCACAAAGCTGCCGGCGGGCAAACGCACCGTCTTCGCGCTCACCGAAGTGCTCACCTGGTGGGTGATGCGCCCTTCGACGAATGACGTGCTGGCGCGCCGCTCGGTTACTTCATAACTTTCCACCTCCAGCGTCACTGGCGCCGCGAGCTGCTGCACGCGCACACCGGACAGACGCAAGCGTTCAGCGAGCTCACCAAACGGCGGCAACAACACATAAGCCCAAGGCCGCTGGCGCGTGATGTCGGCCTCGGCCTTCAGCGAATCCGACCAGTCCACTTCGATTTCGCGCGGTTCGCCCGACGCCGGGTCGAGCATCGCCAGCTTTTGTTTGACCACGGGGCTGCGCACGCGCGCGGCAATGCTGTCGCCCGGCGCGGCGGCCTGCCCGCGGCGCACGGTATCGGCGCGCGCTTCTTCCACCGCCGCCATCAATTCACGCGCCTGATCGGCGGCTGCACGCAACAGCGCCCCCGTGGCGACAACGTGACTGTGAACGCGCCGCGCGTAGCTGTCGCGGCCGATACCGACACCGCGGCTTTCGACGAGAAACGATACCGCATGCTGCAAGCCCGCAAAATTGCGCCCGATGTCCGGGCTCGTTCCACCCATCGACACCAGCAGGTTCTTCAAGTTGTAACTGGTGGTGTAGTACCAGAAATGGCTGTAACCGGCTTGCCCGGCCGCGGCACGAAACGCGTTCATGAACGGGCCATCGGCGAGCGCAGTTAACGAACGGTGCACCAGCGGATGCGTCGCGTACTGCACGGTCAAATCGTACGATTGAATCGCGCCGAATTTTTCAATCCAGCGCGTGGCAACGCTGAACTCGTGCGCATCGACGAACACATGCGGCTCGAATTCGTTCACCACGCGGTGAATTGCGCGCGTTTCCGGCAGATCGAGCTTGACGTGATCGCGATTGATATCGGTATTGCGAAACGGCGAGCGGCGGAAGTACCACGCGCCATCCGGGTTGGCGTGCGGAATGATCACGACGGTAAGCCGGTCAAGCAGCGGACGCAGCTGCCCCAAGGCCAATTCGCGCGCCAGCACCAGCATGGCCTCGCCACCCGCCGGCTCATTGCCATGCTGCAAACCCGTCAGCACCACCACGGGACGGCGCAGCTCGCGTGCAGCCTCGCCGGTTTCAATGCCCTCGCGAGACAGCACCAATGCGGGGATGGCGCGGCCCTCATGCGTCACACCGGCATCACGGATGCGTACGGCCGGCGAGCGGCGCTGCAAGTCGTTCACATACGCCAGCATTTCCTCGTGCGAAGTGAAATCACTGCGCCCCGCCCTGAATCCCGGCGTATCAAACGCCACCGTTGGATCGGGATAGCGCTCACGCACCTGCGGCGACTGCTGGTACGCACGCGCCGGATCAAACTGGGCGTGCAGCCACGGCGGCAGCGCAAGCAGCGCCAGCAACGCCAGCGCGCGCGCCGGCCCCGTACAGGCGAACGCCGAACGTATAATCATGTTTTATTCCCCACCTTTCTATTTCTCTACACCACCATGCCCCGATTCTGCGCCAACCTGACCCTGATGTTCAACGAAGTGCCATTCCTCGACCGCTTTGCCGCGGCCGCCAAAGCGGGATTCAAGGGTGTTGAATATCTGTTTCCGTACGATTTTCCAAAAGAACAGCTCGCAGGGCTGCTGGCAAAACACCAACTCACGCAAGTGCTGCACAACATGCCCGCGGGCGATTGGGCCAGCGGCGAACGCGGCTTGGCCTGCCTGCCGGATCGCGTCAACGAATTTCAGGCGAGCGTGGAAAAAGCCATCGATTACGCCGTGATACTCGGCTGCACGCAGGTCAACTGTCTCGCCGGCCTCACGCCTCAAAACGTTACACCCGAGAAAGTGCGCGAGACGTTTGTAAACAATCTCAAGTTCGCCGCACCGAAATTCAAGGCAGCCGGCATCAAACTACTGACCGAACCCATCAACTGCAAGCGTGATATTCCCGGCTTTTATCTGAACACCACACAACAGGCGCTCGACATCATCTCCGACGTTGGCAACGACAACCTCTTCGTGCAATACGACATCTATCACATGCAAATCATGGAAGGCGACCTCGCGCCCACCATAGAGAAAAATCTCGCTATGATCCCGCACATGCAGTTGGCCGACACGCCGGGCCGCCACGAGCCGGGCACCGGCGAGATCAATTTTACGTTCCTGTTCGATCACATCGACAAGCTGGGCTACAAAGGCTGGATCGGCTGCGAATACAAACCGTTGACGACAACCGAGGCGGGGCTGGGATGGATCAAAAAATATTTGCAGTAGCGTTGATGGCTGCTGGCGCGGCAGGCACGGGCACGGCAGCGACAGCCGCCGCCGACAACTTCCCCAGCAAACCACTGCGAATTATCGCGCCCGAAGCCGGCGGCAACGGCGATACCGTGGCGCGCCTCATAGCCAACGGGCTGTCAAAAGCGCTCGGGCAAAACGTAGTGGTCGAAAACCGCGGCGGCAATGCCGTCATCGGCGGCCAGTTGCTGGCCAGTTCGCAGCCCGACGGCTACACGCTGCTTGCCGGCAGCACGGTGTGGATACTGCCGCTGATTCAAAAAAATGTGCCATTTGATCCGGTGCGCGATTTCGCGCCCGTGACACTCGCCACGCGCACGCCCATGGTGCTGGCGGTCAACCCATCGTCACCCGCCACCACGGTCAAGGAACTTATCGCGCTGGCCAAAGCCAAACCCGGCGCATTGAGCTATGGCGCCGCGTCCATCGGCAGCACCAACCATCTCGCGGCGGAACTGTTCAAGTCGATGGCGCAGGTAAACGTTGTGTTCGTGCCCTATAAAGGCATCGCGCTCGCAGTCAACGATCTCATCAGCGACCGTTTGCAGATGATGTTCCCTGCCGCCTCCACCGGCATGCCGCACGCGAAATCGGGCCGGCTGCGCGTGCTGGCGGTGTCGACCGAAAACCCCTCGCCGCTGGCACCCGGATTGCCCACCGTGGCCTCCTCAGGATTGCCTGGCTTCGAGGCCGCGTTCCTCACGGGCATGCTGGTGCGGGCTAAAACGCCCCCAGCGCTCGTTCAACGCCTGAGCGGCGAAATCTCGCGCGTCATCACCGACAACGAAGTGAAAGGCCGGCTGTTCGCCATCGGCATCGAAGCCGTCGGCAACACACCAGCCGATCTCGCGCAAATCATGAAAGTCGAGATCGCCAAGTGGGGCAAAGTTATCCGCGATGCAGGGATACAACCGCATTGATTTTATAAGTATCTGTTTTTTAAACACTTTTTAGATATTGCCATGATGCATCAACGATGGTTTGCCGCCCTGTGCCTGTTCGCAACGCTGATCGGGGGGTGTGCCACAACACCAACCGCACTTGAACAATCCAGCCGCCCCATCACCGGCTACCTCGATTACTCGTACGACAAGAACTCGGTGATTTTCAACACGCGCGATTCACATCCGCGCACGGTATTCTTCGACACCTACTACCCCTTCGACCCGTCGCTGCGCTACAACAACGCCGAGGCGATGGTGCGTTACGAACTCGATCACGCACCCTTCGTGCACAACGGCGTGCTGATGGTGGCGCTGGCCGACTTGCGCAAAATCTACGCACCATTCATGAGCTACAGCGTCGATACGGCGACCCAGCGCTTCACCGTGCAACACCACTATTTCAGGAAGCGTGTGGCGGCGGGCTCCGGCTCGCGGGCACCCCGCATCGAATACACCAAGGTGGCGTGGCAAGGGCAGTATTCGTTGGCGGATGCTTCCGCAATATCATCGTCGGCCACATACCCCACGGTTACCGACCGCAATACCATCGACGCTTCGCCCGTGGCCGGCAGCAGCGCGCCAGTCACGGCAACACTCGCCGCTACGCCCGTGCAACGTGACGGCCGCATCTACGTCCCGGTGGCGAGCTTTATGCGAACGCTCGGCAAGACCATCACCGATGACAGTGCGGCGAGCGGCTATTTGGCGGTCAGCCACGTTGGCCCGCAGGAAACCACCAACGATCTGTTCAACCCGAAGCACACCGGCGTCTATCCCATGACACCACTGACACCAAGCCGTGTGAAGACGATGAACGGGCTGCTCGACGGCACGATCAGCAAAGGCAACCTGTGGTTTGCCTATTACTTCGGCGACATTGATGTCTTCACGGGTAAAGCGGATGCCAGCGGCAAGCCCATCAATACCACGATGGCCGTGGATCGCGTGCTGCCCTGGCGCATCTACATCCCGAAGAACTACGACGCGCGCACGCCGAGCAAATTCACCTTTATGCTGCATGGCGGCACCGGCAATGAAAACGCCCCCTTCGAGCGCCCCAACGATCACCTGAAGCAACAGCCCACGCCGATCCCCGGCGTGAAGTTTTTCGAAGACTACGCCGACCGTTACAACTACATCGTGCTCTCCCCCAACGGCTGGACACGCAACCCGGTGTGGGGCAGTGGCCCCGGCGAACAGGCCATGCTGTACACGTTGAAGCTCGTGCAGGCACGCTGGAACATCGACGCCAACCGCATGTTCATCTTCGGCAACTCGGCGGGCGGCGCGGGCACCATGAATTTCGTGCTGCGCCACGGCCACCTGTTCAAGGCCATGGCGCCCACAGCGCCCGGCGGCAGCAAGCCCAACGCAAAGGATCTGCAGGGCGCCATCGCCAACATGCCCACGCTGCTGTCGTGCTTCGCCGCCGATGTCACCGTGTTCTACGCCGGCCCGGCGAGCAATTCCTGCCAGACCTGGTATCAGGAGCAAGTCAAAGCGCCGATGCGCAACCTGACGCCCATCACCATCGAAAACGGCCATCACTCGTATGGCCCGGCGTCGCTCTACGAAATCACCTTCGATTTCTTCGAGCGCGCGCTCGACAAAACACCGCCGAAGAATGTAACGGCGGTGCGTCTGTCAACCGGGCGCGGCACGGCATCCGTCACCGAAGCCAGCGGTGCCACAACCACCGTCAAACTTGCCACGCCCCCGGTCAACCAAAACGGCACGCTGCTGGCCGCGTTAGATGACCTCGCGCGCATCTACGGCGAAAAGGACTTCCGCGTTTACGACGTACATGCGTGGAACCAGAAACCCGCCGACCTCGTCTCGGTGAAAACCGTGATCCACAACAAGGTGTCGGTGAACATCAAACCCGGCGAACGCTTCCTGCGCGTGGGCCTCACCATCCACGCTGGCGACACCATCGACGGCAAAACCCGGGTCACCGCCAGCGACCCGCGCGTGGATCAGCGCGTGCTCTCCGTGCCGGTACAGAATGTGAATGGCAAGCTGCTGGTGCCGGTGGTGGAGTTTATGGGGTTGTTTGGACGGCGGGTCAACGTGGAGTAGCGCGGCGGTTGTAGGGTGGGTCCACTATTTCCGTCCGAAATACGCCTTCCTTGGCAGTCTGTAGATATAGTGCCCTGCCTGCCAAGACTGTCCCGTAAAGACACCTCGTTTTCGGACACCTAAGTATCGCACCAAGCGAAGACTGGCATTGTTATCCGGATGAACAATTGCAACCAGAGCACGCGCCGATAACGCCTCGAAGGCTTGTTGGACAAGCAATTTTGTCACCCTGACGCCCAACCCACTTCCCCAAAACTGCTTTGCCAATACGACACTAAGCTCCTTATCGCCCTTTCTGTTTCCCCTCCTAATCGAACACCGTCCTGCAATTCGACCATCTTGCATTTGAATTACAAATCCACTAATGCCAATTTTCCGAACGTTTTCAATCCACTCAGGCTTTGGCACTTTCGGAATCGCAAGGTACTGCTTTACTTCCAAATCAAATTCAATCTCTCCAAGAAAACTTGCGTCTTCCCGGACACATTTTCTCAAAATAAATCCACCTCCATGAATTGGAAGTGAAATTGGCATACTTTTCTTACTCGCACATTAAGCGAAATGTGTCGATCAGAGCGCAACCGTAATCAATTACATCCCGCCAAACACTGCGCCTTCCCATCAAACTCCATCGTCCGTCCACTGATCGCCAAATGCACCGGACGCTTTTGCATCTTGACGAGCGTGGCGGTGCGCGTGCCGGGCAGCAGCTTGCCGCCGCTGGTGGCGCGCTCGTTAACGTGGGTGGCGATGACGGCAGCAGGGCGGATGAGTTCGTTCATCGCGAAGGTGGCTGAATACGCCGAGATGGCACTGGCGCCGAAGTTCAGCATCGCGAGGTTGGCCTTGTGATAGTCGGCGACCACGGTTTTCATCTCGGCGTGGATGCCGGTGTCGCCCGACAGATACACCGTCAAGCCATTGGTGAACTTGATAATGTAGCCGCTGGGCGGGCCGAGGTAGAGGCTGGTGTTATCCACCGCGAGCGCGGCCTTTTGCGGATCGGTCAGCAGCTCGCGCGACACGGTGCTGTCGTGCGAGGCGGGGACGATGGTGACTTCCACACCCGCGGTTGCGCCCGGCGCGCGCAGGATACGTGTGCCACCGAGTTGCGCGACGGCGGAACACGACGCGGCAAAGGGCACATTGAGCACGCCATCCTTCTCCGGGCAATTGCCCGTGGGCTTGCCAGTGATGTTCTGAATCTTGCGCGCGATAAAGGCGCCCATGGGCGAGACCATCATGATGGCCGCGTTCTTTGCGGCGGCAACTTCCGCCGTGGTGGAGTGCGGCGCGGCGGACACGGTATCGACCTTGTCGCATGTGCCCGCGCCAGCACCCAACGCGCGCAGCTTGCGGTCGCCCATGTGATCGCCATGCGCGTGCGACAGCAGCACGAGGTGCACATCCCCCAAGCGCGGATCATCGCCGCCGGTGAGCGATTGCCCGGCGTCGTAGAGGATGCGCACGCCGGTCGGGTCTTCAAACAACGTCGCGCGGTCGCGTTCGCACAACTCGCCGTCGTGCGAACCCAGCGGGGTGATTTTTACGTTTTGCGCCTGTGCGGCGTTGATACCCATGCCTATCAACAGACTGGCCAGCACGCTCAATGCTTTGGCTTGGAATGCCATGATTGCCTCCCGGGTGGATAATGATAAAGGCTTCTAAGTAATTGTTTTTATTTACTTTTTTAACAGAAATTCTTTTTTACCCTCGCAGGATACTACGCCCGAAATAACGGCGCACAACCTGCGCATTACCCTTCTCAAGTTCAACACTCAGTTCAGCTTAATCCCCGCGCCGCGCACCACCTTCTCCCACTTGGCGATGTCGTTCCGGATAAACGTAGCGAATTCCTCCGGCGTGCTGCCGACAAGCTCAACGCCCTGATCGGCGAACTGCTTCGACAAATCAGGATGGCGTGCCATTTTCGCCACCTCCTCCGACAGGCGCGTGACGATCTCGCGTGCCACACCCGCCGGGGCGAGCAGGCCGATATGCACGCTGGCTTCGTAGCCCTTGTAACCGGCTTCGGCCACGCTTGGAATTCCCGGCAGCGCCGGCATGCGCTCGCGGCTGGTGACGGCAAGCGCGCGCAACTTGCCGGCGCGGATCTGCGGGATCGAGGTTGACGGCGTGTCGATCATGATCTGTGTGTGGCCGGCCAGCGTGTCCACCAAGCCCGGCGCGTTGCCCTTGTACGGCACGTGCAGAAATCGCGCACCCGACATCAGCATCAGCATTTCCAGCGCGAGATGCCCGGCCGTGGCATTGCCGCCGGACGCGGCGACGATCTGCCCCGGCCGTGACTTCGCCAGCGTGATCAGCGCCGGCAGCGTGCCCACATTGAGCGACGGATGCGCCACCAGCACCAGCGGCCCGCGCGCGATGATGGTAATGGCGGTGAAATCGCGTATGGTGTCATACGGCAATTTCATCAGGCTCGGGTTGATGGTGTGCGTGCCCGCGGGCGCCACCATGAGGGTGTAGCCATCAGGCGCGCTCTTGGCGACGACGCCCGCGCCGATGGTGCCGCTGCCGCCGCCGCGATTGTCTACCACGAAGGTCTGTCCCAGCCCTTCGGAGAGCTTTTGCGCCGTGGCGCGCGCGATCAGATCCACATTGCCGCCGGCGGTCACCGGCACGACGACGCGCACGAGTTTGCTGGGGTAGGTTTGCGACAAAGCCACGAATGGCATCACCGGAAACGAGAACGCCACAATAATGATCAACCGCCCCCTGCATGAAATCATCACGTGCCTCCCGTATTCTCAACTTAACTTGACTTCATTTCCCCGCCGCCGCCTTCATCACCTTCGCCAGCCGCGCCACTTCCGCATTCATGATCTCAACCAACTCCTCTGGCGTAGAGGGCGACGGATCAATCCCGGCCCGGATGAAAATATCCTTCGCCTGCTGGCTGCGCAGGTAGCGGTGTATTTCCGTGTTGAGCTTGCTGACAATTGCGGGCGGCGTTTTGGCGGGTGCAAACATCGCATGCAGCACTTCCGACACATAACCCGGCACCGACGCGCCGATGCTGGGCACACCGGGCGCGAGCGGCGAGGCTTGCGGGCTGCTCACACCCAGCGCACGCAGGCGGCCCGACTGCATGTGCGGCGCCACCGCTCCCGCGGAGGAGAACATCACCTGCACTTCACCCGACAGCAGCGCGGTCATGGCGGGCGCGTTGCCCTTGTAGGGGATGCGCGTCACGGTCACGCCCGCCATGTGGCTGAACAACACCGCCGCCACATAGTTGGAACTGCCCGCACCACCGACCGCTACATTGAGATCACCGGGACGCGCCTTGGCCAAGGCAACCATCTCCTTCACGTTCTTCGCCGGCAGCGACGGGTGCACCACCAGCACGTTGGGCGAACGATCCACCAGTGTCAGCGCCTGAAAATCACGGATCGGGTCGTAGTTCACTTTTTCCACCAGCGGGCCGATCCAGTGCGCACTGCCGGACAGCAGCAACGTGTAGCCATCGGGCGGCGACTTGGCGACGATATCCGCGATCAGCACCGTGGGGCGGTTGTCGACGACGATCTGCTGGCCCAGCGGCCCGGTGATCGCCGCAGCAATCAAGCGCGCCGGGAAATCATTGCCGCCGCCAATCGGTGACGTGACGATGCGGATGGTTTTGGCGGGGTACTCCTGCGCGCGAGCCCAATGCACCGTACACACCGCGCCCAGCGCAGATATCACACCAACAGCAAACACGCTTTTCATAACGAATCCATGGGAACGGTCGAAACCGTGATTCTACGTGCTGGCACACGTGGGCTGTGGCAAAATCAAAGTTGAATTTCACAGGAGAACACCATGAGCAATATCGGTTTCATCGGCCTCGGCATCATGGGCAAACCCATGGCCCTTAATCTCATCAAGGGCGGCCACACGCTGTTTTTAACGTCGCGCAGCGGCGTCGCCAAAGAACTCACTGACGCGGGCGGCAAAGCCTGCGCGAACGCAAAGGAAGTCGCACAAAAGGCCGACATCGTCATCACCATGGTGCCCGATACGCCCGATGTGGAGAAAGTGCTGTTCGGTGCGAATGGTGTTGCCGAGGGTTTGACCAAAGGCAAAACCGTCGTCGACATGAGTTCGATATCGCCGATTGAAACCAAGGCCTTCGCGAAAAAAATCAACGATCTCGGCTGTGATTACGTTGATGCGCCGGTGTCGGGCGGCGAAGTGGGCGCGAAGAACGCCGCGCTCACCATCATGTGCGGCGGCACGCAGGCCACGTTCGATAAAGTGAAACCGTTGTTCGACCTTATGGGCAAGAACATCACGCTGGTGGGCGGTATCGGCGACGGGCAGACCTGCAAAGTGTGCAACCAGATCATCGTCGCGCTGAATATTGAAGCGGTGAGCGAGGCACTGGTGTTCGCCTCCAAGGCCGGGGCCGATCCGGCGAAAGTACGGCAGGCACTGATGGGCGGCTTTGCCGCGTCGCGCATTCTCGAAGTGCACGGCGAGCGCATGATCAAACGCACGTTTGATCCGGGGTTCCGTATTGAATTGCATCAGAAAGATTTGTCGCTCGCGCTAGCGGGTGCACGATCCATGGGCGTGGCGCTGCCCAACACGGCCACTGCGCAGGAGTTGTTCAACACCTGTGTCGCCAACGGCGGTGCGAAGTGGGATCACTCCGGCATGGTGAAGGCACTGGAGCGCATGGCCAATCACGACGTGGCGAAGTAGCCCTCGACGCCATGGCGCAGGTCATTCCACTGAACGCCCCACTGGGCGCGCGCATCGAGGGCCTCGACCGCTCGCAGACATTGACACCCGCCGTCGCCTCTCTGCTGGATCAGGCGCTCGCGGATCATCTGCTGGTTGTGATTCCCGGCTCGCCCATGACGCCGGAGCAGACACGTGAACTGTCGTTGGCCTTCGGTGAGCCGCGTCCGCAGTTGCTGCGCCGTAAGCGCGCCAACGACGTACCGGAAGTCTCGCTCATGGTGAGTACGCTGATGGACGACGGCACCACCTACAAAACGGTGTACCGCGCCGAGGATTGGCATACCGACGATTCATATTTTGAAGTGCCCGCCAAGGCCACGCTGCTGCACAGCATTGCCATACCGAGCCGCGGCGGCTCCACATGGTTTTGCAACATGCACTCGGTGTACGACGCGCTGCCCGAAGCCACCAAGCGCCGCATCGATGGCAAACGCGCGGTACACGGTTACGACACACCGCGTGCGCGCAACCGGCCCGCGCCGCGCACCGCGCAGGAAATCGCCGAGACGCCCGATGTCGAGCACCCGTTGGTGCGCACGCACCCGATCACCGGGCGCAAGGGGCTGTATCTCAACCCCAACCGGCTGGATCGTATTGTCGGTCTTCCTCGTGAAGAAAGTGACGCCCTGCTTGACGAGTTGACCGAAGAGGCACGCAAGCCCAAACATCATCACGGCCATGTGTGGGCTCTGGGCGATGTGGTGGTGTGGGACAACCGCGCCACCATGCACCGCGTCGTGAATGACTATCCGCACGGCGAACCGCGCATCATGCATCGCGTGCTGTTGAAGGGTGAGCGCCCGGCATGAAAACGCTGCCCTGGTAGCGCCATTGGACATGAATCATAAGTATCTGTTTTTATTGATATTTTTTTGTTTCAGCTTGACGCTGGGCAACACGCCGGCGCACGCACAAAGCACTACACCTTATCCCGCCAAACCCGTTCGACTCATCATCCCGTTCCCGCCCGGCTCCAGCACCAACGACATTCTCGGCCGCGCTTTGGCACAGCGCCTGTCAGAGGCACTGGGCCAGCAATTCGTGGTCGACAACCGTCCCGGTGTCGGCGGCAATCTCGGCTCGGAAATTGCCGCCAAGTCCGTCGCTGACGGTTACACGCTGCTGATCGGCACCAACGGCCCCATCGGCATCAGCCCGCACATTTACAAAACGCTGGGCTACGACCCGCTGCGCGATCTCGCGCCCGTTACGCTCTATGCGATGGTGCCGTACGCCATCATCGTGCATGCGTCGGTCAAGGCCAACAATATCTACGAGTTGATTGCGCTCGCCAAGACCGCACCCGGCAAGCTGAACTACGCCTCGCCCGGCAGCGGCAGCACGCCTCACCTGTGCATGGAAATGTTCAAGCGGCAGGCGGGCGTCGACATCACGCACGTACCCTACAAAGGCGGCGCGCCGGCCACGGTGGACCTGCTGGCGGGGCAGGTGCAGGTTTTCTGCCCCGGCCTGCCGCCGGTGCTGCCGCACATCAAATCGGGCAAGCTGCGCGCACTCACCATCACCATGCCCAAACGCACGCCGTATCTGCCAGACGTGCCAACCGCCGCGGAACAGGGCCACGCGGCACTCGATGTCAATTCCTGGGTGGGCCTGCTTGCGCCCGCGAAAACGCCGCCGGCCATTATTGACAAACTCCACAACGCTGTCACGCGCATCATGGCAACCCCGGAAATGAAAACCCAGGTGGTCAACAATGGCGCAGATCCAATGGCCATGGGGCCGGCGGAATTCGGCAGGTTTCTGCAAAACGAATCGGCGAAATGGGCGCAGGTGGCGAAGGCGGCCAACTTGCGGATTGAGTGAACGGCGAATACCTTTTGCTACTTTGGGCAATGGCTGTGCGCAGTGCCCCGGCAAGCGCAGCCGGAAAAAGATTACGGTAAAGCGCGCGGCAACGCTTGCCGCCGAGTGCGCCGGTCTGCGCCCCCAACCCGTCATTCCGGCGCAGGCCGGAATCCAGTTCGTCGCTTGCGCGCGGCGCGCTTATAGCTTCCAATAAGCGTCCAATAGGCTTCCAATAGCGCAGACAATCTGGATATGTGACCCCATGAACAAACCTGAATCTCCACACAAGCCCTGCC
>OMIN01000094.1 GCA_900299145.1 Betaproteobacteria bacterium
CGCATGGTGTTGGAGCGGCAACTGGCGGACACGCTGGCGGAAAACCGTCGATTGTCGCTGTCGCACGTCAAGGTGCAGGAAGATGAGCGCAAGCAGCTCGCGCGCGAGCTGCACGACGAACTGGGGCAGCATTTGAACGCGATCAAGATCGACGCAGTGGCTATACGCGGCTGGAGCGGCGGCGATGCCTCCGCCAAGAACGCCGACGTGCATCGTGCGTCGCTTGCGATCATCGAGGGCGCCGACCATGTGCAGGGGGTCATACGCGACATGTTGCGCCGCTTGCGCCCGGCGGGACTGGATGAACTGGGGCTCGCCGCTGCACTGGAACATCTGGTACAGCAATGGCAGGCGCGCAACCCTTCGACAGAGGCGGTGCTGGAAGTCGAAGACGCAGCGGCGCTGGAAGCGGGGTTGAGCGAGAACGAAAACATGACGTGCTACCGGCTGGTGCAGGAGGCGCTGACCAATGTCACGCGCCACTCGGGCGCACGCAACGTGCACATCCGGTTGGTGCGGCGGCAGGCGCAACTGACGATTACGGTCCGCGACGACGGCGCAGGCGCGCCGGCGGCGGAACGCGCGGCGGGACTGGGTCTGGTGGGCATGCGCGAACGTGTCGAGGCGCTGGGCGGCAGCATTGTGATTGAATCCGCGGCGCAGGCGGGCTTTCGCATAGAAGCGGTGATACCGGTCACAGCACCAGCGACCGCACCCGGAACCGAGCCGGCGGTCGTATGACTACCACCGGGGAAATCAGCGTGTTTCTGGTCGACGACCATTCGGTGGTTCGCGAAGGTTACCGGCAGCTCCTCGAGCGCAGCAGCGGTATACGCGTCACCGGCGAGGCCGCCACCGCAAACGATGCGTACAGCGAGTTTCAGCGGCTGCAACCGGACGTGGTGGTGATGGACATATCGCTACCCGGAGCCAGCGGCATCGAAGCCATGCGCCGCATGCTCGCACGCGAGCCGGGGGCAAAGGTGCTGATGTTCAGCATGCACGAAGAGCCGATATTTGCCACACGCGCGTTTCAGGCGGGCGCGCTGGGTTACGTCACCAAGGCGAGCGCGCCCGACGTGCTGGTCGAAGCCGTGCGCAGCGTGGCGGCCGGCAGGCGCTACATCAGCGCCGACATGGCGCAGGCGTTGGCGCTGCAATCGGTGGGTGGCGGCGTGGCGGGGCTCGATGTGCTGTCGAACCGCGAGTTTGAGGTGATGCGTCTTCTGGTGGCGGGCGATACCGTCGCCACAATTGCAGACAAGTTGCAGCTAAGCGCCAAGACGGTCGCCAATCATCAGTCGGCCATCCGCCAGAAACTTGGGGTGGAGACGCAGGCGCAGTTGCTCCGCGTGGCCGCGCGCCACGGTATTTCCGTGGCGAACGATGTGTCTTAAGTATTTGTTTTTATTGAATTATTTCTGCCATGCCGTTATTGAGTACGGTGACACCGCGTGCCGGCACCGTGGCGCGGAACGTCACCATCGCGCCGTCGATCCACATTTCCGTGCGGATGGTTTCGCCAGGATACACCGGTGACGAAAAGCGCCCTTCCATGCTTTTGAATTTCGCCGCGTCATAGCCGCAGCAGGTTTTAAGCAGCGCGTGGCCCGCGACGCTGAACGTTGCACGGCCATGCAGGATCGGCTGCTTGAACCCGGCGCGCGCGGCATAGGCCGGCTCCGAGTGCAGCGGGTTGTAGTCGCCCGACAAACGGTAGATTAGCGCAGCCTGCGGCAATGTGGCGATATCGCAGATCTTGTCCGGTGCGCGTTCGGGAATTTTCGGCGTGGGCTTTTGCGGACCGCTGGGGTTGGCCGGGCCGCCGAAGCCGCCATCTTTGCGGCAAAACGTGGTGGAGGTGAGCGTGCAGATGAGTTCGCCGCCCGTCTTGCTGCGCACTTCCGTTTCGGTCAGCAGCAGCGCGCCCTTGTCGGCGCCTTTGTCGAGCACGGCCTTGAGCCGCGTCTTGCCGGTAATCACGCCTTCCACCGGCAGCGGCTTGTGAATCACGAAGCCCTGCTCGCCATGTACCACGTGGCTGCGTGTGATGCCGGTATTCAGCGTGGCATGCCACGGGCCGGGGTAACCGAGAATGATCGCCATCGTCGGCAGTGCCGTGAGATTTTTTTCATACACGTATTGCAACTGCTGCTCATCCATCGGATCCGCGCCAAGGCCCACGCCGAGCGCGTAGAGCATGGTGTCGCGCGGCGTCAGCGTTTGTTCGACCGCGGGGATATCGACCTTCATGATTTTTTCGTAATCGATGGGCATGCTGAATCCTTCTGTGTATCGTTCCCTCCACCGCTTGCGGGAAGGGTTAGGGAGGGGGCCAACACACTGTGCGGGCCCAAATCGAGAGTTATACTATCACGGCACCACCCACGAATTTCAAGGAGAAGACCAATGATCAAGGTAGGCGACAAACTCCCCGGCGGCAAGCTGTGGGAACTCGCCGGCGAATGGGAAAACACCTGCTCGCTCGGCACCGACGAAGTGGATATTGAAAAAGCCGCAGCCGGCAAGCGCATCATCCTGTTTGGCGTGCCGGCCGCGTTCACCAAGACGTGAACGCAACGTCACCTGCCCGGTTTCGTGCAGGCAATCGACAAAATCAAGGCCAAGGGCATCGACGAAGTGTGGTGCGTATCCGTCAATGACGCGCCCACCATGTCTGCTTGGGGCCGCGAGTGCAAGGCCCAGGGGAAAGTGCGCATGCTCGGCGACGGCAGCGCGCAACTCACCAAGGCGATGGGCGTCGAACTCGACCTCACCGCGCGCGGCATGGGCATCCGCGGCCAGCGCTACGCCATGGTGCTCGACAATGGCGTGGTCAAGCAGTTCCATCTCGAAAAGCCGGGGCAGTTTGAAGTGAGCTCGGCGGAGTATGTGTTGGGGCAGTTGTAGTCCGGGAACGTAGCCCGCAAAAATCGTAGCCCGTAATACGTTGCGCTCCTTACGGGCTACGACAATCAAGAACTCCACGAATGTCATGCACCGGAGGCACACGAATGAATTTTCTACGATGGACAAGACAGGCCCTCGCGATGTTTGCCACGGTGATTCTTGCCATACCGGCCTTCGCTCAGCAGGACTACCCCACCAAACCCATCCTCTTTGTCATCCCCTTCGCGGCGGGCGGCGACTCGGACTTATCCGGCCGCAATGTCGCACAGCACGCTTCGAAGTATCTGAACAACCGGCCCATCGTGCCGTTCAATCGCGTGGGCGCGTCGGGCATTATTGGTGCGATGTCGGTCAAGAACGCCGCTCCCGACGGTTACACACTGCTGGTGGCGCGTATTGCCACGCACGCGGTGCTGCCCGCGACGGACGCCAAGCTGCCGTACAAATGGAACGAATTCACCATGATCTCGCTGATCGAGTTGAATCCGTACATCTGTTTCGTCAAAAATGATTCGGCCATGCGCACGGCCGCCGACCTTATCGGCGCCATGCGCAAAAGCCCGGGCAAGCTGAACTACTCAACCGCGGGTGCGGGCACCAGCCAGGACATGGCTGCGCAGTATTTCATGTCGCTCGGCGGGCTGACCAAGGATCACGCCGTCGGCATCCACTACAAGGGCGGCGGTGAAGTCACCACGGCGGTGATGGGTGGGCAGGTGGATTTCGCCTGCAACAACGCGCCCACGGTGATCGCGCAGGCGCAAGGGGGCCGCGTGCGCCCGCTGCTGGTCACCCCGCAGCGTCTGAAGGAATTGCCCGATGCGCCCAGCGCGAAGGAAGCGGGTTTCCCCGACATGGAAAAAATCGTAGGCTGGACCGCTTTGATGGGGCCCGCGGGCTTGCCCAAGCCCATCGTCGACAAGTGGGCCGATGTCTTTCAGAAACTGTCGAAAGACCCGGATTGGCAGGCCGGCAATGCGCGCATCGGTGGCATTGCAGCTATACGGTCGCCTTCTGAAACCGAGAAATACGTGCGAGAGCAGTTTGAGATGTATAGCAAGTTGGCGGGGGCTTTGGGGATGCGGCAGTAACCTGTTAGAGGTTGCATATTGATGTATTCCTTACTATACTTTTAAAAGTAAGGAGCCGGAGCGCCGATCATGACTACTGATGCAACGCTGACCAGCAAGGGTCAAACCACCATTCCCAAGGAAATCCGCGAAAGCCTCGGCCTGAAAGCCGGGGATCGGATGACCTTCACGCTAATGCCCGATCGCACCGTGGTGATGCGCATCAAGAATAAAAGTATTACGCAATTGGCTGGCCTCCTGCACAAGAAGGGCCGGAAAGCCGTTTCCGTCGATCAACTGTCCCGCTGATGCTGGGCATCGACACCAATGTGCTCGTGCGCTATCTGGTGCGCGACGACGAGCAGCAATTTGAAAGAGTCAGCCGGTTGATCAAACGTGAAATTGCGGCGGGTGCAGCCGTATATGTAAGTTTGCCGGTGCTGCTGGAAGCCGAATGGGTGTTGCGTAGTCGCTATCGCCTCAGGAAAGTAGAAATTTTGGCTGCAATTTCTGCTTTACTCGACTCAACAGAAATTCAATTTGAGGATGAGCCCGCAATCGAGGAAAGCCTCAAGTACTGGTCGGAAGGCGTAGCGGATTTTGCTGATTGTTTGATTGATGCACATAACCGCCGCATGGGGTGCCGGGCGACGGCGACGTTTGATGAGAAAGCTGCGCGCCTTTCCGCTTTTGTGTCGCCTTAACACTTCTCGCCTATTTCACGTAGTTTTCCGTTCGTTTCTGCTTGTTTCCCTCGCAACTCACCCCCGCACCCGCTATCATTGCGCCCTTTCATTAAACCTAGAAACGGCAGTTGACCGCTTTCCACGCGCTCAACCACCTGATGGACAGAAACATTTTCGATATGGCGACCAACAATGGTAGGGGGCGAGCGCTACGTGGCGGATCGCACGGCTCTGGCGGCGCCTGGCTGCGTTGCAACTCCTCGGAATACGTTGAGTATTCCTCGTCGTTGTGCCTTCCCAAGCACCACCATAACCGCACGCTCCACCCCGTCCAACTGCCGTTTCTAGGTTAAGCAGACGGTTCGCAGGTGATTCAGTTTAAAAATCTCACGCTGGCGCGGGGTGTGCGCCCGCTGATTGTCGACGCCAATTTGCAGGTGCATGCCGGCTGGCGCGTCGGCTTGGTGGGCGCCAACGGCAGTGGCAAGTCGAGTCTGTTTGCGCTGTTGCGCGGCGAGTTGCATGCCGATTTGGGCGATTGCGAGTTGCCGCCGGCGTGGCGTATTGCCAGCGTGGCACAGGAGACGCCCGCGCTCGACACGCCGGCCATTGATTACGTGCTTGATGGCGACACGGAGTTGCGCGAAATCGAACGTGAACTCGCGGCGGCGGAGGCCGCGCACGATGGCGGCGACAAGCTCGGCGAATTGCACGGGCGCTTGAACGACATCGGCGGCTATGGCGCGCGCGCTCGGGCGGCGTCCTTGATGGCTGGGTTGGGGTTTGCGCCGGACGAAATCGAGCGGCCGGTGGCGGAATTCTCCGGTGGTTGGCGCATGCGCTTGAATCTGGCGCAGGCGTTGGTAAGCCGCTGCGATTTGATGTTGCTGGACGAGCCGACCAACCACCTGGATCTGGATGCGGTGGTGTGGCTGGAAAAATGGCTCGCCACATTTCGCGGTACGCTGGTGGTGGTGTCTCACGACCGCGATTTTCTCGACGGCTGTGTGACGCATATCGCGCATATCTATTGCGAGCGTCTGACGTTTTACACGGGAAACTATTCTTCGTTTGAAACCCAGCGCGCCGCGCAACTGGCGGTGCAGCAGGCGATGTATGAAAAGCAGCAGCGGCAAATCGCGCATTTGCACAGTTACATTTCGCGCTTTCGCGCGCAGGCTACGAAGGCGCGGCAGGCGCAAAGCCGTCTGAAGGCGCTGGATCGCATGGAACTGATCTCCGCGGCACACGTCGACACGCCGTTTGATTTTGAGTTCATGAAGCCCGAGCGCGCGCCCGATCCGATGCTGACACTGGAAGACGTGAGCGCGGGTTACGATGGCGTGGCTATCCTCAAGCACGTCAAGATGACGTTGCGCCCCGGCGCGCGCATTGGTTTGCTGGGACCGAACGGCGCCGGTAAATCGACGCTGATCAAATTGCTGTCGGGTGAAAGCGAGCCGCTCGCGGGTACGCGCATGGAAGCGCGCGGGCTCGCCATCGGTTACTTCGCGCAGCATCAACTGGAGCAGTTGCGCCCGGACGAATCGCCCCTGTGGCACATGGCGAACCGTGAGCCGCGCACACGCGAGCAGGTGCTGCGCGATTACCTCGGTGGATTCGATTTTCGCGGCAAGATGGCTGAGTCAGCGGTGGCGCCCTTTTCTGGTGGCGAAAAATCGCGCCTTGCGCTGGCGCTGATGATCCGCACGCGGCCCAATCTGCTGTTGCTGGACGAGCCGACGAATCACCTTGATCTGGAAATGAGGCACGCGCTCAACGTGGCGCTGGCTGAATACGAAGGCAGTCTGGTGCTGGTGTCACATGATCGCGCGCTGCTCCGCAGTGTGTGCGACAGCTTTTTGCTGGTGGCCGACGGTAAAGTGACCGAATTTGACGGCGACGTGGATGACTATCTGGAATGGCTCAACGCGCGGCGCATCGCGCAGGGCAAGCCGGCGGAAGACATAAAGCCAGCGCAGAAAGCGAAAGCGAAGCCCGCGACACAGGCGAAGCGGGATCAATCTGAAGCGCGCGAGCCGCGAGCGAATCCGCAGAAGAAGCCGCAGGGCAGCCGTCGCCCACTGGAAAAGGAAGCCGAAAAACTGGACCGCGATCTGGCGAAATGGACCAATGAAAAGCTCGGCCTCGATACGCGCCTTGCCGATCCGGCGCTATATCAAACCGCTTCAACAGCCGACTTGCGCGACATGGCCGCTCGGCAAGGTGAACTTGCGCAATTGATCGACGCCGCCGAGCAGCGCTGGCTCGAGGTACATGCCGAGCTGGAAGCCATGGGTGCTGTAGAGCGCACCTAAAATACCAATAAAAACAAATGCTTATGAATGATCGGCGCGCGCCGTCCGCGGGCGCAGCGGGGCTGGCATGGGTGCTGCCCGCCGCGCTTGTCGCGCAGACCTTTACCGCCGCCATGATGTTCGCGCCGGCAGTGCTGGCGCCGGCGGCGAGCGTGGATATCGGTTTGCCTGCAACGCTGGTGGGTGTGGTGACGGCACTCACTTACCTTGCAGCCGCGCTGGCGGCGCCCACGCTGGGCGCGCGCGTGCCGCGCTGGGGTGCGATGCGCGTGACGCAGGGGTGTCTGCTCATCGCGGGCGCGGGGCTGGCATTGATGGCGCTGGTGCATCCGGTTGCGATTGCGTTCGCCGCTTTGGTGATTGGCATCGGCTATGGCCCATCGACGCCCGCCGGTTCCGCGTTGTTGGCGGAACACACGCCGCCCCATTTGCGCAATCTCATCATGTCACTGCGGCAAACCGGGGTGCCGATGGGCGGCGCGCTGGCGGGCTTTGCGATTCCCTGGCTGATCGCGGCAGGCGGCTGGCGCATGGCGGTGCTGGTGTGCGGCGGTACGTGTGCCGTCATGGCGCTGGCCCTGCAGCCGCTGCGCGCACGCGTTGATCACGCGCGGGGATCAGACACGGCCCGCGCCGGCTTTGGCGACGCGCTGCGGCTGTTGCTGACGCACGGCGAATTGCGGCGTATCTCGATCTCGGCGTTTTTGTTCGGCTGCGTGCAACTGTCGTTTGCGAGTTTTCTTGTGGTGTATCTGGTGGAGCAGGCGGCGCTATCGATGGTGCGCGCCGGTGCGGTGCTGTCGGCGGGCATGCTGGCGGGCGCAATCGGGCGGCTGGTGTGGGGCGCGGCGGCGGATTATTTTCGCGACGCGCGCGCGGTGCTGATGGCGCTTGGCGTGGTCAGCGCAGGTTGTGCCGTGCTGATGACACAGGTGACACCGGGCTGGCCGTACGCCGTCGTGATTGCGCTGGCGAGTGTGTTCGGGGCGGCGACGCTGGGGTGGAACGGCGTTTACATCGCGGAGCTCGCGCGTGTTGCGCCGGCGGGCAAGGTGGCGATGGCCACCGGCGCGTCGCTGTCGTGCGCTTACTTTGGCGCTGTGACCGCGCCACCGGCGTTCGCGTGGATCGTCTCGACCGCGGGCGGCTACACGGCGGGCTACCTGCTGCTGGCTTTGCTGGCGGTGGCGGGTGTGGCGTCGCTGTGGCACCGGCGCTGATCCGGGTGAGGGATTTCGGTTAAACTTTCGCCGCAGGTGGCGCCCGCCGCCGATGACCCACGGTTTCAGGAGGCATGCAAATGGCTTTGATGGATTTCATTAAAGGCGAGCTGATCGATGTCATCGAGTGGACGGACGACTCGCGCGACACGCTGTCGTACCGCTTTCCGGATGACGACAAGGCGATCAAGAACGGCGCGCAGCTGATCGTGCGTGAGTCGCAGGTGGCGCAATTTGTGTATGTCGGCGAATTCGGCGATACCTTCAAGCCCGGCAAACACACGCTGACCACGGAAAACATTCCCGTGCTGACCAAGCTGAAAAGCTGGAAGTACGGCTTCAATTCGCCGTTCAAGGTGGATGTGTATTACGTCACCACGAGGCTTTTCACCGGCAACAAATGGGGCACGGCCAACCCGATCATGCTGCGCGACAAGGATTTTGGCATTGTGCGGCTGCGCGCGTTTGGCACTTACGACTTCAAGATTGTCGACCCGAAAGTGTTTTTGAAAGAAGTCGCGGGCAGCGATTTTCATTTTCATCTGGATGAATTTGCCGACACCATGCGTTCGCGGATGGTCAGTGTGTTCTCTGACGCCATGGCCAGCTCTGGCGTGCCCGCGCTCGACATGGCCACGCGTTACACCGAACTGGGTGACGCGCTGTTGCAACTCATCAATCCGCAGATCGGGCCGAAGTATGGGCTGGAGCTGTCGAGTTTCATCGTTGAAAACGTGTCCGTGCCGCCGGAAGTCGAGCAGGCCATCGACAAACGCTCGAGCATGGGCGCCATCGGCAACCTGAACGATTACGTGAAATTCCAGATGGCCGAGGGTTTGGGCCAAGGGCAGCCCGGCGGCGGCATGGGCGGGCAAGCGGCCGAGATGGCGATGGGTTTTGCCATGGCGCAGCAGATGATGAATCAGCCCGGCGGCATGCTGGGCGCGCAAGGCACCCCCGCCGTGGCGCCGGGTGTGGGTGTGGCGGCGGCGGGGCCGGCTGCCGCACCGGCGGCGGCACCTGCCTTGATGAGCGTGGGCGAAGTGGCGCAAATGCTGGGCGTGCCGGAAGCCGATGCGCTGGCAGCCTTGGAAAAAGGCGACATCAAGGGCAAGAAAATCGGCTCTACCTGGCGTATCACGCGTGCGGCCGTGGATGAGTTTTTGAGAAGCTGATGGGTGAGTTGATCATCGCGGAGCATGCATGAAATTGAGCGCGCGGGTGTCGTGGGGTGTTGTTTTGTTGTCCGCGTTTTTGCTCGCATCGTGCGACAGCTTCACCAGTGGCGGGGATAAAGGTGGCACGGGCGGCAAAGCTGAGAAATCCGACAAGAAGTCAGGCGACAAGAAAGCCGACGCCGACAAGAAGGGCAAGGGCGGCCCGGCCATACCCGTGACCGTGGCCACCGTCAGTGAGCAGACCCTGCCGCTGAAAATTCAGGCCATTGGCAACGTCGAGGTGCAGACCTCGGTGGCGATCAAGTCGCGGCTGGACGGGCAGATTGTCAAGGTCGGTTTTGCCGACGGGCAGGACGTAGCCCGCGGTCAGGTGCTGTTTGAGATCGACGCGCGCCCCTTGCAGGCGCAGCTGGAACAGGCGCGTGCCACGCTGGCGCGCGACAAAGCGCAACTCGACCGTGCGCGCCAGCAGGAAGAGCGCTACAAGGATCTCCTGCAAAAAGGCTTTGTGTCGCAGGACGCGTACGCGCAATTCCGCACCAACGTTGACACTGCCGCCGCCACAGTGAAGGCCAGCGAATCCGCCGTTGAAAACATGCGCGTGCAGACCGAATACGCTGTGATCCGTTCGCCCATTGATGGCCGCGCTGGCAAGATATTGATTTCATTGGGAAATGTGGTAAAGGCCAACGACACGCCGTCGTTGGCGGTGATCAACCAGTTGACACCGATCTACGTGAGCTTTGCGGTGCCGGAGCAATACCTCGGCGTGATCCGCAAATACATGGCGTCTGGCAAGCTCGCCGTGGAAGCGTTGCCGCCTAATGCGGGCGAAGGGACAGTTACTGGCGCGAGCGCAGGCGCCGGCGGTGTCAGCAGTGGCGCAGGCAGCAGCGGCAAGCTGGCGTTCGTCGACAACACGGTTGATGCCGCCACTGGCACAGTGCGGTTGCGCGCGGTGTTTGCCAACAAGGACAAATCGCTGTGGCCAGGGCAATTTGTCACGGCGTCGGTGACTTTGAACGAACAGCAGAACGCGCTGGTAGTGCCGTCGCAGGCGGTGCAGACGGGGCCGAAAGGCCAGTATGTTTACGTGGTAAAGGACGGCGTGGCGCTGATGCGTGAAATCACCGTGGAACGCGCCGACGGCCCGCTGACCGTGGTGGCCAAGGGCCTTGCTGGCGGCGAGCAGGTGGTGGCGAGCGGCCAGTCGCGCCTGGTGCCCGGGATGAAGGTCAGCGTTCGTGCCGAAGCTAACAAATCGTGAGGCCTTGCAAGGCTGGCGTAATCCCATGGTGAGCCGCGCATGAATCTTTCCGAGATCTTCATCCGCCGCCCGGTGATGACCGGGCTGCTGATGATCGGCATTCTAGCCTTCGGCATCATTGCCTATCGCGTGCTGCCGGTGGCGGCGCTGCCGAACGTGGATTTCCCCACCATACAGGTCACTGCCAATCTGCCAGGCGCCAGCCCGGAAACCATGGCGTCTGCCGTGGCTCTGCCACTGGAGAAGGAGTTCGCGCTGATCGCGGGCATCGATTCGATGACCTCCACCAGCATCCTCGGCAGCACCGCCATCACCATCCAGTTTTCGCTTGACCGCAACATTGATGCCGCCGCGCAGGATGTGCAGTCGGCGATTTCGCGCGCCATACGACAACTGCCGCCGACAATGACCACGCCACCATCGTTTCGCAAGGTGAATCCAGCGGACTCGGCGATTTTTTATCTGGCGCTGACTTCGGATGCCTTGCCGATGTGGACGGTGGACGAATACGCGCAAACGCTGATGGCGCAGCGCATTTCAACGATTACCGGCGTGGCGCAAGTGCAGGTGTTCGGTACGCAAAAATACGCAGTGCACGTGCAGGTCGATCCGCGCGCGCTGGCTTCGCGCGGCATTGGCCTGGATGCAGTGCAGACGGTGATCGACCAGCACAATGCCAATTTGCCCACCGGCACGCTTTACGGCGAGCATCGTGCGTACACGCTCAACGCCAGTGGGCAGCTCACCAGCGCGGGCGGCTATCGTTCGCTGATCGTGACGTACCGCAACGGCTCGCCGGTAAGGCTGGGTGAACTCGGCAAGGTCATCGACAGCGTGCAGACCGACAAGGTGGCGGCCTGGCACAATGGCAAGCGCGGCATCGTGCTGGCGATCCAGCGGCAGCCCGGCACCAACACCATCGAAGTCGTCGACGCCGTAAAAAAGCTGATGCCGACCTTCCGCGAACAGGTGCCGCCCAGCGTAAACATCAATGTGCTTTACGACCGCTCGATTTCCATCCGCGAATCGGTGGAGGAAGTGCAGTTCAGCCTGGTGCTCGCACTGGCGCTGGTGGTGATGGTGATCTTTTTGTTTTTGCGCAATTTTTCGGCGACGCTGATTCCCAGCCTGGCGCTGCCGATGTCGATCGTCGGCACGTTTGCCATCATGCATTTGTTTGGCTTCAGTCTGAACAACCTGTCGCTGATGGCGCTGACGCTGTGCGTGGGCTTTGTGGTGGACGACGCCATCGTGATGCTGGAAAACATTTCGCGCCACATGGAAATGGGCAAGAGCGCGATGCAGGCCACGCTGGAAGGCTCGAAGGAAATCGCGTTCACCATTTTGTCCATGACGCTTTCGCTGGCGGCGGTGTTCATTCCGGTGCTGTTTATGAGCGGCATTCTTGGACGGCTGCTTAACGAGTTCGCCATCACCATCATGGCGGCTGTGCTGGTGTCGGGCTTTGTGTCGCTGACCCTGACCCCTATGCTGTGCGCGCGCTGGTTAAAGCCGCAGCACAACGTTCGCCACGGCTGGCTCTATAACGCACTGGAGCGCCTGTTCGAGGCGTGGCGGAATCTGTACGACGTAACCCTGCGCTGGGTAATGCGCCACGGCCGATTCACGCTGGTGGTGTTTGCCGCGATCTTCGCGGTGACGGCATGGATGTTCGTGAAAATGCCCAAGGACTTTTTGCCGAGCGAGGATTCCGGGCAGTTGTTCGCTTTTACCGAAGCGGCACAGGACGTGTCATTCGATGAAATGGCGCGCTTGCAGCAGCAGGCCGCCGCCATCGTCAAGGATGACCCGGCGGTGGAATCGGTGATGTCGTTCATCGGCGGGGGCGGCGCGGGCGCCACCGCGCTGAACGTCGGCCGCATGTTCGTCGTATTGAAGCCGCGCGCCGAACGCGCGACGCCGGACGAATTGATCCAGAAGCTGCGGCCCAAGCTCGCCGCGGTCCCGGGCCTGAAGGTATTTTTGCAGAACATTCCGACCATCCGCATCGGTGGGCAATTATCCAAGACGCAGTATCAGTTTACGCTGCAGGATGCCGATACCGAGGAATTGTTTCAGTGGGTGCCGGTGATTCAGGAGCGGTTGGCGAAGCTGCCGGGCTTTCAGGATGTCACCAGCGATCTGCAAATCGCCAATCCGCAGGTGCAGGTCGACATCGACCGCAACAAGGCTTCCGCCTTGGGCATCACCGCCGCGCAAATCGAGAACACGCTCTACAACGCCTTCGGCCAGCGGCAGGTGTCGACGATTTATACGTCGAGCAACCAGTATTGGGTGATCCTCGAGCTTGATCCGAAGTTCCAGAACGACCCGTCGGCGCTGTCGATGATTTACGTGCGTTCGTCGAGCGGCAATCTGGTGCCGTTAAATTCCGTGGCGAAGCTCTCGCGCACGCTGGGGCCGCTTAGCATCAGTCATCTGGGGCAACTGCCTGCGGTGACGATTTCGTTCAACCTCGCCCCCGGCATCGCGCTGGGCGATGCCATTGAGCAAGTCAACGCCGCCATGCTGGAACTCAAAGCGCCCTCCACGCTGATTACCAGTTATCAGGGCGCAGCTCAGGTATTTCAGTCCTCGCTCGCCGGGATGGGCATGCTGCTGGTGATGGCGGTGTTCGTGATTTATCTGGTGCTGGGTATTTTGTATGAAAGTTATATCCATCCGGTGACGATTCTGTCCGGCCTGCCCACCGCCGGCATGGGCGCACTGGCGACGTTGATGCTGTTCAACATGCCGCTGAACATGTACGCCTACGTTGGCATCATCATGCTGGTGGGCATCGTGAAGAAGAACGCGATCATGATGATCGACTTTGCCATCGAGGCGCAACGCGCCAGCGGCAAGACCCCCGCCGAGGCAATGTACGAAGCGTGCCTCGTGCGATTCCGGCCGATCATGATGACCACCATGGCGGCGCTGATGGGCACGCTGCCCATCGCGCTTGGTTGGGGCGCGGGCGCCGAGGCGCGGCGGCCGCTTGGGTTGGCCGTGGTGGGCGGGCTGGTGCTGTCGCAATTGTTGACGCTTTACATCACGCCGGTGATTTATGTGTATCTGGAGGCGGCGCGGGGGTGGTTTGCGAATCGCAAAGAGCCGTCGGCGCAACCCGGGGATCACATTGGGCAGGAAGTTGAACAGCAACCGGTAACATCGTCATCAGTCACTTCGACGCAGACACCCGCCATTCAAAAGCAGTAAGGACGATGGCAGGGCAAGCCACCAAGGAGCGCCACATGTCCCGAACCCGCATCTCGCTCATCGGCGAACAGTACGATTGCGTCAAATCGCTGTTCGAGGGAACGATACTGCCCGACGGCATTGATCATTCCGTCACGCGCTCGCCGTCGCCGGAGGCCATGCGCCGGCAACTGACCACGTGGGAATTCGATATTTGCGAGATGGCGTTCGGCGCGTATCTCATTGCACGCAATCAGGGCGCCGATGTCACGGCGATACCGGTGATTCCACGCCGCGCGTTTTTCCACACGAATTTCATGGTTCACAAGGATGCGGGCATCGACAGCCCGCAGGGCATCGCGGGCAAGCGCATCGGTGTGGCTGAGTACGTGCAGTCGGCGGCACTGTGGGCGCGCGGCGTGCTGGAGCACGATTTCGCGCTGGATGCCCGCAAGGCACAGTGGTATGTCGAGCGCTTTGGATCAGGTAGTACCGGCGAAGTTCTCGGCTTTAAGCCGCCTCGCGATATTTCCGTGCAGCAGACGCCGGGCGGCAAGAGCCTCGTTGCGATGCTGTCAGCCGCGGAATTGGATATGGCCTGGGTGGGAGGCAGCGCGCAGGCGCAATCCGACGCGGCCCTGCGCCCGCTGTTTTCCGATGCTGTTGCCGAAGGCCGGCGCTTTTACGCAGCTCACGGCTACGTGCCGGCGAATCATATGTACATGGTGCGCGGCAGTCTGGCGCGCGAGCAGCCAGCGCTGGTGGCGAATTTGTATCGGGCGTTTTGTGCGTCGAAAACAGCGGCGCAGCGGGGCCTGCCATCGGGCAAATCATCAGGTGCGCTGTTTGGCAGTGACCTACTGGCGACGACGTGTCAAACACTGGCGGGCGACCCTTTCGCCTACGGTATCAGCGCCAATCGCGCGATGCTCGAAACCCTGGTGCAATTGTGTTTGGAACAGGGGTTGGTTCGCGACAAGCCGGCGGTTGAACAACTCTTTGCGAGCGGAATCGATTGATTGTCTCGATTCCTGGCTGGCTTGGCGCCTCTGCATGGCCACGCCAAGCTAATTGAAAATTGCAATAAAAACAAATACTTAAAAGGAAGGCGTCGTATCGCCTCCTATCGCCAGCCGTTCCGGGTTCCAGTTGGCACTGGAATGGCGGTTTAGCGAAGGGGTATCGCGTTCGTGCGCGTCGGTGTGGGCGAGGCCACCTCCGGCATTACCCGCGCCAGTTATCTGCCGCGCCGTTCTGGGCCACGTGCTGTTCCAGTCGTGTTGTCGAGCGCGCAATGGTGTAGCGCGCTGGGCTGTGCCCGGCGGCGCGCCAACTATAGGCAGCACCACGCGGCACGTGGATCACATCGCCCGCAACTGCCTGGTGATGCGCTCCGCTTACTTCGGTGTCGAGCGTACCGCTGATCACGTAAGCCAACAGTTCGTGCAAGGCGGCACTTTCGGACACCTGGTGGTCCGGCGGCGACTGCACATAACCCCACGACAGGTTCACGCCGGATACCCACTGTTCGTAGTGACCGGAGGGTTTCGCGTTGCCAAAGCCATCGCTCATGACATAGTGGCAATTGCCGAGTCCTGACGTAATCGCTTGCGATGCTTCGGGCGCTTTTTCGCGGCCGGGGTATTTGCCGGCGGCGATGTCGCGTGCGACTTCGGTGGCGGAGCGTGCCTTGTCCGGCAGCGCTTCGTCCGCCGCTGCGCCGATGAGCGTCCAGGTGCGATCCTTCAGATACAGGTAGCGCACACCATCCGGTCCCGCTTTGAAGCTGTGCTGCGCGTTAGAGGGTATATGCACCAGCGTGCCCGGCGTTACGTGATGCTCCTCGTCGCCGACAATGCTGTCGAATTCGCCTTCAAGCAGAAACGCCATGAATTCATTCGGGTGATAGTGCAGCCGCGACTGCTCGCCGGATTTTTTGGTTACGCAGCGAAAGTACATATTAGCGGCCTCGATCACCGGGCCTTGGGTGGTCGACAAATGCGGGTTGAGATGATGCGATTTCATCTCATCGAAGCGGAAATACGGCATGACGGCGTACCAGTTGCGTGGGGGATTCAGGACTGGCGGGAATAGCCTACTATAATCGTGTCAAAGCGTGGGAGGATGGATTGAAGCTGATTGGGGCGAAAATGCTGTGGGGAGCGCTGTGGCTGCTGGCGCCGTTGGCACAGGCGCAAAATTACCCCACGCGCCCCGTGCGCATCATCGTGCCTTTCATGCCCGCCGGCCCCACCGACATCAACGCGCGCATGGTGGCGCAAAAATTGACCGAGGCGTGGGGCGTGTCGTTTGTGGTGGAGAATCGCGGCGGCGCGGGTGGCGTGCTCGGCACGGAACTCGTCGCCAAAGCCGCGCCGGATGGCTACACGCTGCTCGGCGCCAACCCCGGCCCACTGACCATCGCCCCCAGTCTGTATCCGAAATTGCCTTACGAGCCGCCGCGTCAGTTGGCGCCGGTGATCCTCGTCACTAACACCACCAGCGTGCTTACGGTGCACCCCAGTGTGCCCGCGAAAAGCGTGAAGGAGCTGATCGCGCTGGCAAAAGCACGGCCCGCGAAGCTCACCTACGGCACACCGGGCATCGGCACGGTGAGTCATCTGACGTGGGAGTTGTTCAGTCACCGCGCGGGCGTACGTCTGCTGCACGTGCCGTATAAAGGCTCGGCGCAATCCACCAATGATTTTCTGGCAGGGCAAATTGATTTGCGTTCGTTTGCTACGCCCGCCGTGCTCCCGCTGATGAAAAGCGGCAAGGCGCGCGTGATCGGCATCAACAGTCTGAAGCGCTCGTCGCTCATGCCGGAGGTGCCGACGGTGGACGAATCGGGCATGCCCGGTTTTGAGTCGGCAAACTGGAACGGCATCATGGCGCCCGCCGGCACGCCGCGCGACCTGGTGATGAAACTGCACGACGAGATTCAGCGCCGCGTGATTAAATCCGAATTGCGCGAGCAGTTGATCAAGGACGGCTATGAAATTGCCGGGCTGGGGCCTGACGCGTTTGCCAGCTTCATGCAGGCTGAAACCGAGAAGTGGGCAAGAGTGATCAAGCTGGCCAATATAAAAAATGATTAAAAACAAGGAGTTACTATGACAGTTGAAAAAGCCGCCACGCGCAGTGACGATCATTATTTTATGTATTTTCCCGGCAACTATCGCTGGTCGGCGGCGTTCATCAGCATGCTGGGCACCTCAACCTGGGGCGGCTCGGACATCGGCGAAGTTGATCGAATCGGCCGGTTGTTAAAGGCTGCGCCGAAGCAAACCGACGAAGCGTGGTTCGATGCCAGCGTACAAATTGCCAATGAAACGCGCGCTCATGCCGCGAGGTATGAGAAATCGGGTCATCGTGTTTCCGCCGCGCCGTTTTATCTGCGAGCCTGCAAGTACTACCAGATGGCCGAGCGTTTTCGCACGCCCAAGGACGCGCGCGCGCTGGAAATTTATCAGCACAGCATTGATTGCTTTCACGCCTTCACGCGCATGACCGACGTGAAAATTGAAATCGTCGAAGTGCCGTTCGTCGATGGCAGCATGCCGGGCTACTTCGTGCATGCGCAAAACAGCACGGCCTCGCGCAAACCGGCGGTGGTGTTTTTCGATGGCCTCGACGTCACCAAGGAATTGCTCTACATGCGCGGCGTGCCCGATCTCATCAAGCGCGGCATTTCGGTGCTGATCATGGACGGCCCCGGCACCGGCGAGGCGATTCGTTTTCGCAAGCATTACCTGCGCCACGACTACGAAGTCGCGGGTTCCGCGTGTGTCGACTGGCTGGAAAAGCGCGCCGATGTGAATCCGAAAAAAATCGGCATCGTCGCCAATAGCCTGGGCGGATACTACGCGCCGCGCTGTGCCTCGATGGAGCCGCGCTTTGCCGCGTGTGTCGCGTGGGGCGCGATTTGGGATTACTACGCCACGTGGAAGCGCCGAATTGACGCCGCCTTCAACGCCGCCATGTCGGTGCCGGGCCACCATATCATGTGGATCCTCGGCGTTGATACGCTGGAGGCCGCGCTGAAAAAGCTCGAAGCCTACCGGCTCGACGGCGTGGTGCAAAAAATGCGTTGCCCGTTTCTGGTGGCACATGGCTCCGAGGACGAACAGGTGCCGCTGGTGGATGCCCAGGCGCTCTACAACGCCAGCGGTTCGCCGGACAAAACCCTGCGTGTGTTCACGCCAGAGGAAGGCGGGGCGCAGCACTGCATGCGCGACTATGCGGTGCTCGGCGTGGCAGAGATGTGGAACTGGTTTGAAGACAAACTGGTGAAGAGCTGACATGCGACGAGCTTTTGTCGTACTGGCCGCGCTGGCCTGTTCCGTCGCATCGCGTGCCCAGGAGTACCCCATCAAACCACTGCGCTACATCGTCCCATTCGGCGCGGGCGGCCCCACTGATACACAAGCGCGCTGGGCGGCGCAAAAGCTGAATGCCGCCTTTGGACAAACGGTGATTGTCGATAACCGCCCGGCGGCAGGCGGCGTGCTGGGCACGGCCGCTGTGATGAAAAGCCCGCCGGACGGTTACACACTGCTCGCGGGCAACCCCGGCCCGCTCACCGTGGCGCCGGCCATCAGTGCGAATTTGCCGTATGACACGCTGCGCGATTTCACGCCAGTGATTCTGATCGCCAAGAGCGCCAGCGTGCTGGTAGTGCATCCGGCGATACCGGTAAAAAATCTCAAGGAGTTTGTTGCGCTCGCCAAAACACGGCCGGGGCGCTTGAACTATGGCACGCCGGGTGTAGGCACCGTCGGTCATCTGTCGACGGAATCATTTGCACGGCGTGTGGGCATCGACGTGGTGCACGTGCCGTACAAGGGCGGCGTCAGCCAGTACACCATTGAGCTGATGTCCGGCTATATCGATTTCGCCACCATGCAGATTTTCAATATCGCGCCCTTCGTACGGCAAGGCAAGCTGCGCGCGCTGGGCGTCACCGCGCTCGCGCGTTCACCCGCGCTGCCCGAAGTCGAAACCCTGCACGCGCAGGGCCTGACTGGTTTTGAAAACTACAACTGGAACGCCGTGCTGATGCCGCCGAAAACGCCCGCCGCCATCGTCGGCAAAATTCAGGGCGTGCTCGCTGCGGGGATCAAGGAGAACCGCGATATGTTTATTGGCCAGGGCCAGGAGCCGGGTGGCGAAGCCGGAGAACAGCTCACCAACTTCATCCGTGCGGAAATCGAGCGTTACGAAAAGGCCGCTCGCGGCGCGGGGATACCGCGGCAGTAGCAACCTTGGGCTCTTCAGGGTGAAGTATTGTAAGTATTTGTTTCAACTGATTTTTTTCGGCCTTCCAACCTCGACCACCGCGATCGCGGACGTTTCGCCCGCTGAATAGGATACTGCCGCGCTACCGTGCTTTGCAACGCGCGGGGCGCTCCCGATATCCAACGCTACCAGACAATCACCAGCCGTCCGCGCGTGCCCTTGGCCTCCAGCCGGCGGTGTGCATCGGCGGCTTTTTCCGGCGCGTAGGTTGCGGCAACGCGCAGGGTGAGTTTTCCGGCTTCAACCAGTTCGCGCATGCGGTTTAGCAAATCCGCGCGGTGGTTGTAGCTGCGCACCGAAGTTTTGTGAAACGTGATGCCGCGCTCGTTGCCGGCCCAGCCGCGCACGCTGACAAAGCTGCCGCCATCGCACACCGCGCCCGCCGCGTGCTCGCTCTGGAACGAGCCATCGGCGAGGCCATCCACGCCACCCGGCGCGGCCTGGCGGATGTTGGCGGCAACGGCATTGCCCCGCGGCACGACGATATCGGCGCCGAGTGCTCGCACCAGTGCCTCATCCGCCGCCGAGGCGTCGGCGATGACGCGCAGGCCATCAACCTTCGCCAGTTGCACCACGTAGCCGCCGTAACAGCCCGCCGCGCCTGTGACCGCCAGCATTTGGCCGGGCTTTAACGCGAGCTGGTCTAGCGACTGGCGCGCGGTCAGCGCATTCATCGGCAGCGTCGCCGCTTCGATCAGCGTGGCGTTGGACGGTATGCGCACCACACTATCGGCGGCAAGCACAATACTTTCGCGGTAGCCGCCATGGCTGGCGTGATTGACCACCATCGCCATCACTTTGTCGCCCACCCTGAAACCGGGAACGCCCGAGCCCACTTCGTCGATCACGCCGGCGACATCCATGCCC
>OMIN01000095.1 GCA_900299145.1 Betaproteobacteria bacterium
GAGCTGGGTCTACGTGTCGCGCATGAATGGCTGGACATTGACGCGGCTCGACATGACGCACCAACTCATCGAATGCATGGTGGGACATCGCACACGGCTCGCGCAGGAATCGCCAGCGCGCCGCGACGCGCGCGAAGACCAGATAATCCAGGATTACCTGCGCGTGTCGCGCGGCATGGATAATTCCGGCGTGGCAGTGTTCGCGGGCGTGCCCGGTGGCTGGGGTGTGATCGGGCTGCTGGGGCTCGCGCCGGCGTTCGTCGCGGGCAACGCCAGCCCGGCGGGCATGGCGATTGCATTTGGCGGCCTGCTGCTGGCGAGCCGCGCGTTCACCGGTGTGGCCAACGGCATGTCCGCGCTGGCGGGCGCGCTGATTGCGTGGCGGCAGGTGGGGCCGATGTTCCGCGCTGGCGCGGGCGCGGATGACACCGGCAAGGCGCCGTTTTTGAATGCAGCGCAGGTTGACCGTGAATCGGGCCTCGCTCAGCCATCAAAACTGATAGACGCCAGCGACATGGTGTTTCGCTACCAGGCGCAGGGTGCGCCAGTGTTAAGCGGTGTCGATCTGACGATTCATCACGGCGAACGGCTGTTGCTGGAAGGTCCCTCCGGCGGAGGCAAATCCACGCTGGCGTCGCTGCTTGCGGGGTTGCGCAGGGCGGAATCCGGCCTGTTGCTGTTGAACGGGCTGGACCGCCACACGCTGGGCGCGTACTGGCACGCGCTGGCCACCGAAGCGCCGCAGTTTCATGAAAATCATATTCTGAGCGGCACGCTCGGCTTTAATTTGCTGATGGGCCGCAACTGGCCTGCCAGCGAGGCAGAGCTGGACGAAGCGAAAGCGCTGTGCGAGGAACTGGGCTTGGGAGAACTGTTGCAACGCATGCCATCGGGCATGATGCAAATGGTGGGCGAGACGGGCTGGCAGTTGTCGCATGGCGAGAAGAGCCGCATATTCCTCGCGCGAGCGCTGCTGCAAAAATCGCAGCTCGTCATCATGGATGAGAGTTTTGCCGCGCTTGACCCGGAATCTTTGAAGCTATGCCTGGAATGCGCGTTCCGGCGTGCGCAAACGCTGATGGTGATTGCGCACCCGTAACGGCGAACCGGCGCACATTGCATTGCGCGCCGTACGAGTAAACCGCAGAGCGGCTAGCTCTGCAGCGCCGCTTCCTTCGGCTTCATGCCCTGCTTTTCCAGCACCGATTGCAGCACTTCGTAATAGTGCCAGCCGTTAATCCGCGTGCGGCCGAGGAAGATTGTTGGTGTGCTGGTGATGCCGATGCGGCGCGCCTGATTACAGGCTTCGAGCGCGCGTTCGGCGTATTGGCCTTCGGCAAGCGCAGTTTCGAGTTCGTCGACATCAAGGCCCACGCGTTCAGCGGCCTTGAGCAAGGTGTCGATTTCGCCGATGTCGCCGCCTTCGGTCCACATCACATCGTAGATGGCGGTTTTATAAGCGAAATCCAGCCCATAATCGCAGGCGAATTCGAGCGCCTCAAAAGCACGGAAGCTGTACTGGCGTTTTTCGGGATACTGCTTGATGCGCGCGAACTGGTCGGGCGCCATTTCCTTCATCCACGCGTTGCGGCGTTCGGCCTTGGCGAGGGCATCGGCACTGCTGTCGCGCGGGCAGCCTTCGGGCGGGGTGTCAGGGTGCAGCCAGTGCGGGCGCCACATTGGCGTAACGCCGTAGTCGCGTGCGATGCGGTCGATCTGTTCCACCGCGAGAAAGCTGTAAGGGCACACAAAATCCGCAAATACGGCGACGCGAAACGGTTGTTGCGCGGTTTCTTTTGCGGGTTCCTTGGTTTCAACGGTTGCTGTCATCACAGACCTCCGGTTTGCCAGACTTCCATTCAGTTAAATCGCTCGCGTTCGCTTAAATGACGCGCGTTCCTTCAAATGGCTCGCGCCATGGCCGCCGCAGCTTCCACCGAAAGCGCGTCGCCGGTGATGCCGCCTTCGAGCGCATCCTTGTCGAACGTGAGGAACGCCACGGACGCGCCTGCCTCGCCCGTGATTATAGGCTCAACTGGCTCGTCGCTGCGCACGTAGCGAAATCCCGGCGGGCCGATTTCCCGGCCGTCCATGAACACCGAGCCTTCGAGCACGACTTCAAAGCGCCCGTAAGCCGGCGCTGGCATGCCGAGCGCCGCGTGCGGTGGGTTGCGCGTCACCACGGCTGCGGGGCCGTAATCCGGGGGGATCAGAAACTTGAATTCACCGGTATCGGCGTTGTTCTCGCCGCGAGGCAGCGGCTGCCATTGAAAATCCGCCGCCAGCGCGGCATACAGGCGTCCCTGAAGATTGATCTGCCGCCGCGCTTCCAGATTGCCCATGGCAATAATGCCGCCGGCGCGCGGGTGCAGTACCAGCATGTCGTGGCTGCCAGACACCGCGAACGGGCCGTAGGGCATGTTGTGATCGGTGTAATGGATCGCCAGCGATTCAAGGTGTTTCACGCCGCGCGGAAAATCCATCGCGCCGTTGAGCAGCAACTGGAACTGCGCGGTGAGATGCATGTGCGCGTAGACGGAAGGGCAGTCGTCAAAGCGAAAACGCATCGCTTCCGGCCCGCCGTCTTCGCCGGAGAGCAGCAACTGACAGGCGAACGTGATCCCTTCGGAAACGCTGCGTTTCCAGGGGGCGTTGGCGGAATCGACTATGTAGCTTTGAGGCATGGGAATGGAATCGGCGGTCCGGTTAACCTTACAATCGCAAGACGCATTGTATGCAAGGCGCACGCGGCTTGCAAAAAATGGGAAAACGGGGCATGGAATTCGGGTATGGAATTTACGAAGATGCGCTGTAAGGAAACCCGCCACGGCGGCGACCGATGACGTATCATCGTCCCGTCACGTACGCAGATGAAATAGCTTTTGCATGACTGTCATCAATGAATCCGGCGATTCATTTGCCACCGACGCGCAGTGGGACGCAGGCGATCTGGGCTGCGGCGATCTGGTGTTGGCATTGCGCTCGCGGTTGAACGCCATGCCCGGCCAAGTGCTGCTGGTGACCGCGCGCGATGCGGGTGCTCGCGAGGACATTCCAGCATTTTGCCGCATGACGGGGCACCAGTTGCTGAACGCAGATACAGCCAGTGCGCGTTACAGGATACGTGCACGCATGCCTAAGTAGCTAAGTATTGTAAGTATCTGTTTTAATTAATTTATTTGGAGGCATCATGGCAGGAAAATTTGTCATCAGTTTGACGCGCGCGAAAGACGACGCGGATCGTGCGACGGTTGCATTTGTGGTGGCCAACGCGGCAGTGGCCGGCGACAAAGATGTGGTGATGTTTCTGAGCCTTGAAGGCGTGCGTCTGTCGCAGAAAGGCTATGCCGATGACGTGCACGAATCCGGCTTCGCGCCGCTAAAGGAATTGATGACGAATTTCGTCAACGCCGGCGGCAAGATTTACGTGTGCACGCCATGTTTGAAGAAACGCAATCTCGACGAAAACAATCTGGTGCCCGGTGCGATCATGGCAGGTGGTGCGAAGGTGGTGGAATTCATGGGTGAGGCCTGCCCGAGCTTGAGTTACTGAGTAAGTTTGTGGTTACGCGTAGAAAATTTGCGACGGCAACCTCGGGCGCGGTGACTATGTTGGCGCTGGGTGCGCTGCGGCCTGCGTTTGCGCAATCCAGAAAGCCTCTGCGCTTTGCCGTCGGTCCGTTTTTGCCTAGCGCCGAAGACACTCGCAAGGCATTTGGCCCGGTGTTCGCGCATGTGGCGAAGGAGCTTGGCGTCGAGCACGAACTTTCGGTCACCACCGACTGGGCAGGCATGGCGGTGGCGATGGCTTCAGGCAATCTCGATCTTGCGTGGATGGGGCCGTGGGGATACGTGATCGCCAACAACGCGTCGGATTGTCAGGCCATCGCCACGGTCAAGTATGACGGCAAACCGGTGTATCACGCTATTGTAGTCGGGCGGCCCGAACTGAAAATCGCCAAGTTTCCGCAGGATGCGAAAGGGCTGTCGATGTCGTTCGCGGATGTCGGCTCGACCTCGGGCTGGCTGGTGCCGACGTGGTACGCCAAGGAAGTTTGGAAAATCGATCCGAAAACGTTTTGGAAATACAGCGAGGGCGCATCGCACCCGGCAAATGAAATTGCCGTGCAGGCGGGGCAGACCGATCTGGCCACCGATTTCGACCGCAACCGTAACGCGATGATTGCCAGCGGCCGCATCAAGGCCGAGAGCACGAAAATTTTCTGGACATCCGACCCGCTGCCCAATGATGCCATCGCGGTGCCCATGGGCGCGCCGCGCGAGTTTACCGACCGCGTGCGGAGGATTCTGACGGCGATTACGCCGGAACAGGCCAGGACGCTGCTGCCGCCACGCTACACCGGCTTTGTCGCCGCGACCCATAAGTCTTACGAAATGATCGAGAAAGCGGGCGTCGCTGTGGGCAAGATCAAGCCCCGGTAATGGGTCCGGCTGAGTCAAACGTCGGGCCGCGACAGACGGCAAGCGCGAACGCGAATGTAATCGAAGCCCTGAGCGCGCTCGAGGCGCGGCAAGCCTGGATGGGGCCGCGCGGCCTGCGGCTGACGGCCGTGTTGATTGCGCTCGTCGTGTTCTACAGCGTGTGTGCGTGGCTGGCGAAAGTCGATCCGGTAAAGCTCGCCAGCGGCTTGCCCAAGCTCGGCCACTGGCTGGCGCAGGCGTGGCCCCCCAAGGTGGACGAGTTGCCGCTGTTCATGCTGCGCACGGCGGAAACCGTGGCGATGGCGGCCATCGGCACCACGGCGGCGGTGTTGCTGGCGTTGCCGATGGCGTTGCTCGGTTGCCGCAATCTCACGCCATTCCCCCGGCTGTATTACCCGGTGCGCTGGTTCCTCAACGGGCTGCGCGGCATTGATTCGTTCGTGTTTGCGCTGCTGTTCGTGGCGGCGGTGGGGCTGGGGCCATTCGCCGGTGTGTTGGGCATCGCACTGCATACGTGGGGCAGCGCCGCGAAGTTTTTTGCCGATCATCTGGAGAACACACAAATGGGGCCGTACGACGCGGTGCGTGCCACCGGCGCCGGGCGCTTCACCGCGATCAGCTACGCGCTGGCGCCGGACGTGCTGCCGGTGTTCGCGTCGATTTCGCTCTTCTGGTGGGAATTCAACGTTCGCGCGTCCACCGTGCTGGGTGTGGTGGGTGCGGGCGGCATCGGGCAGGAGTTGAAAAACAGCATGGACCTGCTCGACTTCAGCCGTCTGTTCACGATCATCGCGGTGATTCTGATCGTGGTGACGCTGCTCGATCAACTGTCAAACTGGCTGCGCCGCAGACTCACGTGACAGGCCGACTGGCATGAACCCCAACACGCCCCGCTTGCGGCTCGAAAATGTCGGCAAGGCATTCAATGGCCGCGACGCCCTGCGTGACATCGGCTTTGATGTCGCTGAACATGAGTTCGTGGCCTTGCTGGGCGCCAGCGGCGCGGGCAAGACCACGCTACTGCGTTGTGTGTCGGGTTTGCTGACGCCGGATCACGGAACGGTCTATGTTTCTGGTACGCGTGTAAGCGACCTGCAGGGCCGCGAACGCCGCCGCGTGTCGGTGATTTTTCAGCAATTTAATCTGGTGGGGCGCATGTCCGCGCTGGGCAATGTGCTGGCTGGAAGATTGGGCCATGTGCCGGCGTGGCGCGGCATCACGCGGCGTTTCGAGCGCGCGGATCAGTTGCTCGCGCTGGAGTGCCTTGAGCGCGTGGGGTTGCTTGATCTTGCCGCGCAGCGCGCTGATACGCTCTCGGGTGGGCAACAGCAGCGCGTGGCGATTGCGCGCGCGCTGGCGCAGCGGCCAGATTTGATCGTGGCCGATGAGCCGGTGGCGAGCCTTGATCCGGCCAACGGCGCGGGCATCCTCGAATTGCTGCGCACCATTTGCCGCGAAGAAGGCGTGTCGGTGCTGTGCAGCCTGCATCAGGTGCATCTGGCGCGCCAGTACGCGGACCGGTTGATCGGCCTTGCCAATGGGCAATTGGCGTGGAACGTCAAAGCAGCGGATGTCGACGAAGACAGGGCGCAAGCGCTCTATGGTTCAGCCGCTGCATCTGCCGCAACGCGTGGGTAAAATGATGTATCCATTCCGCGTCTTTTTGCCCGGCAGATTGCTTCACGTAAAAAATTAAACCGCCATGCGTTATCCCGGCCTAACCTTACGCATACTCGGCGGCGCGCAGCCCGCGATGGGGCCGGGCAAGGCCGCGCTGATCGAGCGCATTGCGGCCAGCGGTTCGATTTCTGCCGCCGCGCGTGACATGGGCATGTCGTACCGACGCGCGTGGCAACTGGTGGAGGCGATCAACGCCAGTTTCGCCGAGCCGGTTGTGGTTACTGCCACCGGCGGAAAACGTGGCGGCGGGGCGTCGGTGACGCCATTCGGCCGCGATTTGGTTGCCCGTTTTCACGCGATGGAAGATAAAGCTTCGGCGGCTATTGCTGACGATCTTGCGCAGTTCAAGGTGCAATTGGCCACGCGCCGGATGCCTCCAGCGCGCAAACCTGCGGTGCGGCGTAAAACCCGCTAGATATTGCGGCTAATCGTAGTTGTGTGCGGGACCGGAATTCGTTATATTCTGGAAAATATAACGATTGCAATGAATAGATATAAGTATATGTATTTATTGAGATTTTTGTTGTCGATTGGAGTGGCGTTTAGCCTGTTCGCCGCTTCCGACACCTGGGCGCAAACTCGCGCGGACGTCACCGTCTATGCCGCCGCCAGCCTGAAGGAAAGTCTGGATGCACTTGCACGTCAGTTTGAAAAGCAGCAGGCGCTCAGTGTGCGCGTG
Organism: Betaproteobacteria bacterium; assembly: GCA_900299145.1. Lineage (GTDB taxonomy): Bacteria > Pseudomonadota > Gammaproteobacteria > Burkholderiales > SG8-41 > UBA5216. The sequence goes on from OMIN01000095.1 coordinate 6,803, forward strand.
TCCTATGGCGCGACCTCTGCATTGGCGCGCCAGATTGAAAAAGGCGCACCGGCGGACGTATTCATCGCCGCCGATCTGGAATGGATGGATTATCTGGCGCGGCGCCAGTTGCTTCGCGTTGCCACGCGCGGGAATCTGTTGTCCAACCGGCTGGTGCTGATTGCGCCCGCCGACAGCAAGGTGGCGTTAACCATCGCGCCAAAATTTCCACTGGCCGAAGCACTGGGCGCAAACCGTCTCGCGCTGGCCGACCCGGCGAGCGTGCCCGCCGGCAAATATGCGCGCGCGGCGCTGGAAGCGCTGGGCGTGTGGCCGGCGGTTTCATCGCGGATCGCGCCGGGCGAAAACGTGCGTGCCGCGATGGCGCTGGTGGCGCGCGGCGAAGCGCCACTGGGCATTGTTTACCGCACCGATGTGCTGGCCGAAAGCCGGGTGCGTGTCATCGGCGAGTTTCCCGCCAGCCTGCATTCACCGATTGTTTATCCGGCGGCGGTACTGGCTGAGAGCCGCTCTCCATCCGCGCAAGTGTTGTTGCAGTTTTTGCGATCCGCCGAAGCGCGCTCGGTTTGGCGCAAATACGGTTTTGTGGTTGAGGCAGCAGGGCGCTAGTTGTGTTGACTCCCGAAGAACTCGAAATCGTCAGGTTGAGTGTCAAGGTGGCACTCGTCAGCGTGGCCATCAGCGTGCCGTTCGGCGTAGCCGTGGCGTACGCGCTGGCGCGCTGGCAGTTTCCCGGCAAGAGTTTGTTTGATGCGCTGGTGCATTTGCCGCTGGTGTTGCCGCCGGTGGTGGTTGGCTACTGGCTGTTGTTGCTGTTTGGCCGGCGCGCGCCGCTCGGCCAGTTTCTGGAGCAATGGTTCGGCATAGTCGTGGCGTTTCGCTGGAGCGGCGCGGCGATAGCCAGCGCGGTAATGAGTTTTCCGCTGATGGTGCGCGCGATGCGGCTGTCGATGGAAAGCATAGACCCCAAGCTGGAGGCCGCCGCACAGACGCTGGGCGCGGGGCGCTGGGGTGTGTTACTTACCATCACGTTGCCACTCGCGTTGCCGGGCATACTCACCGGCATGCTGCTGGCGTTTGCGCGCAGCCTCGGTGAATTTGGCGCGACGATCACCTTTGTGTCGAATATCCCCGGTGAAACGCAGACCTTGCCGCTGGCGATTTACGCGCTGTGGCAATCGCCCGGGGGCGAAGCGGCCGCGCAACGGCTGTGCGTGTTGTCACTGGCGCTGTCGCTGGCGGCGCTGCTCGTTTCAGAAGCGCTGGTGCGCCGCGCCAACCGGCGCGTGAGGGGTGACGATGCTGAGCGTTGACATCCGCCACCCGCAGGGCTCGTTCAACCTCGACGCGCGCTTCGATTGCGGCGCGGGCGTCACCGCGCTGTTTGGCCGTTCCGGCGCGGGCAAGAGCAGCGTGGTGAATGCCATTGCCGGCTTGACGTGTCCGCGCGCAGGGCGCATCGCCCTAGGTGACGAGGTTTTGTTTGATGCCGCACGCGGCATCCACGTGCGCGCGGGACGGCGGCGCTTTGGTTACGTGTTTCAGGAGTCGCGCCTGTTTCCGCATTTGACCGTGCGGCAAAATCTGCTGTATTCGCACTGGTTCGACCGCACGCTTTATTCAGAGGCGGATTTCGCGCATGTGGTGGATTTGCTGGGCATCGGTGAACTGCTGCAACGGCAGCCCGCCCAGTTATCGGGCGGCGAAAAACAGCGCGTCGCCATCGGCCGCGCGCTGCTGACCAAACCGCGTTTGCTGTTGCTGGACGAGCCATTGGCGTCACTCGATGCCGCACGCAAGCAGGAAATTCTTCGGTATCTGCGCCTGCTGCGCGACGAAACGCGCATCCCGATGATTTACGTGAGCCACGCGGTCGACGAAGTGTTGCAACTGGCGGATCAGGTGGTGCTTCTGGATGCCGGCCGCGTGGCCGCAAGCGGCAGTGTCGAAGACGTCATGGGCCGGCCGGATTTACGGCCTGGCGGGGGATTATTTGAAGGCGGCGCGGTCATTGACACACGGGTCGGCGCCATTGATGACCAGGATGGGTTGGCCACGCTGAACTTCGAGGGTGGCGCGCTGACAGCTGGCGCGTCTGGCGCGAGCGTGGGTGAGCGCGTGCGCGTGCGCATACGCGCGCGAGACGTCTCAATTGCGCTGGAGCCGCCACGGCAAATCAGTATTCAGAACATTTTGTGCGGCACAATTGCGCGCGTGGATGCGCCCGAAGGCGGTGGGGCGGCTGGGGTGAGCGTGGCGATTACCGTGGGCTCGGCGACGCTGCGCGCGCGCGTGACCCAGCGCGCCGCGCGGCAACTGGCGCTGGCGCCCGGCATGACGGTCTACGCCTTGATCAAGGCCGTTTCGCTGGATCGCCGCATCGGATCTGATTTACAAAAAAATCAATAAAAACAAATACTTAATTTATAATGACGCGATGAAAATATTCGGATTCGCCGGTTACAGCGGCAGCGGCAAAACGACGCTGATCGAAAAACTGATCCCGCTGTTTACTGCGCGTGGCTTAAAAGTGTCGCTGATCAAACACGCGCATCACACCTTCGACGTCGATACGCCGGGGAAAGATTCGTACCGTCACCGCCATGCCGGCTGCACCGAAGTGCTGGTTACGTCGTCGCGGCGCTGGGTGCTGATGCACGAACTGCGCGGCGAGGCCGAGCCTGATTTGAACCAGCAGCTGGTGCACCTGTCGCCTTGTGATCTGGTGCTGGTGGAGGGCTTCAAGCACGACCCGATACCGAAAATCGAGGTTTACCGCGCCGGGGTGGGCGAGCCGTTGCTGCATCCCAACGACCCGAATATCGTCGCGGTGGCAAGTGACGCGGCGCTGGAAACCCGGCTGCCGCTGCTGGATCTGAACAATCCGACGCAGGTGGCTGCGTTCGTGCTTAAGCATTTGGGGCTGGGCACGTGAGCAAGAGGCCGGCGGGCCGGGCGTTATAATCTCCCCATGATTACGTTACTGTATTTTGCCCGCCTGCGTGAGACCTTCGGCAAGAGTTCCGAGACGCTGGCGTTGCCCGCCGGTGCGGCGACACTGGAAACCGTGCGCGCGCTGCTCGCCGCGCGCGGCGGCGCGTGGGCGGTTGAGCTTGCGCCGGGGCGTGCCTTTCGCGCGGCGGTGATTCAGGATGTCGCCAACGGTGATACGCCAGTGAAAGACGGTGACGAAGTGGCGTTTTTTCCGCCGGTGACCGGAGGCTGAGCCAGCGATGAACGTGCGTGTGCAAATGGAGGATTTTGACGTCAGCCGCGAAATCGCCGCCGTGCGCGCGGGCAATCCGCGCATTGGCGCCGTTGCCAGTTTTGTTGGCGTGGTGCGCGATCTGAACGATGGCAGTAGCGTGGCCGAGATGACGCTGGAACACTATCCGGGCATGACCGAAAAATCCATCGAGGCCATCATCAACGAGGCGCGCGGCCGCTGGGACGTGATGAATGCGCGGGTGATCCACCGCGTCGGCACGTTAAAGCCACTGGATCAGATCGTGCTGGTGGTGGTGGCGAGCGGCCATCGCGGTGATGCCTTCGCCGCGTGCGAGTTCATCATGGATTATCTGAAAACCCGTGCGCCATTCTGGAAGAAGGAAGAGACGCCCAACGGCGGGCGCTGGGTCGATGCGCGCGCGGCGGATGACGCGGCCGCCGAGCGTTGGCAAAAAAATCCATGAACGCGGTGGGCTTTGCCGCCGTGGGCGCTGGCGCCGCCATTGGCGCGTGGCTGCGTTGGGCGCTGGGCCTTGGGCTGAATGCGCTGTTGCCGAATCTGCCACTGGGAACACTGGCAGCCAATCTCATGGGCGGATTTTTGATCGGTGTGGTGGTGGAGCTCTTCACATTACATCCGGTGGTGCCGCCGGAAGTGCGCCTCTTTGTGATCACCGGTTTTCTCGGCGGACTCACCACGTTTTCAACGTTCTCGGCGGAAGCGGTCGGGCTGCTGCAGCGTCAGCAGTTCGGCTGGGCATTTGCGCTCATAGGCACGCACTTGCTGGGCTCACTGCTGATGACGCTGGCGGGGATCGCTGTCGTGCGGCAGTTCGTAAATTATTAATTAAAACAAATACTTACGATTTTCCTGCGGTGCGGCCACGTTGTGCCTGCGTTCCGCCCTTTTCGTGCCTACAGTGCGCCTGCGTGGAATTTCGCCTTGCCGGTCTTGGCGAGCGGGCTATTTCGCGGCGGCTTTATCCGGCGTGGCGCGCACGTTTTGCCATTCGCCATCCAACCGCAAATTGATCGGCGCCCCGGTTGCCATGTCTGCCACGGGCTTTGCGCCAACCGTTGACTGCGGCGCGCTGGTTGGTGTTTGCGATTTTGAACCCGCGAAATAAGCGCCGCCGCCCACTGCCGCCAGCAATACCGCCGTGGCCGCCATGCGCCGGTTTCGCGATCGGCGTTGCGCAATTTCGTAGAAATCCACCGCCTTGCCTTGCAGCGCCAGTTCGGCTGCGCCGCGTTTTTGTGTAGCTTCGGCCAGCGCTTTCGCTGCGCGCAGGCGGCCTTGTTCTTCGGTGTAGGCGCGGTCTTTGGCTTCCTTGGCCTGACGAGCGGCTTCTTCGGCGGCGGCTTCTTCCTTGGCGCGTTCCTCTGCGCTGATGCGTGCCTGTGCATCGGCGGCTTCGCGCTCAGCCGCGAGTTGCGCGGCGTGCGTTTCCGCCTGGAAGCGCTGCTCGGCGGCGAGCCGGGCGGCTTCTTCCTCCGATTGCCGTTTCCTGGCGGCTTCCAGTGCGGCGGCTTCGGCGTCTGCGCGCGCCTGCGCCTGCGCCCGCAGCGCTTCTTCGTTATTCCTGCTCGCCAGCGCGGCGGCCGCGGCGCGTGAGTCGGCTTCGGCTGCCTCTGTGGCTAAGCGCTGCGCTTCGGTCTCGGCGTCGATGAGCGATTTTGCCCTGGCGGCAGTGTCCTGCTCGGTGGCGATGCGCAAGACTGCCGCCTGATGCGCGGCGGATTCCGCCTCGGCGCGCGCGCTCGACTGTGCGGCGGCGGCCTGTTCAGCATCGGCACGGCGCGTGGCCGCTTGCAACGCGGCTGCTTCGGCGTGGGTGAGCGCCTGCGCCGCCTCGATGGCGGCGGCATCAAGGCGCGCGCGTTCCCGCAACTGGCACTCTAGCGTTTCCTCCGCAATGCGCCGCGCGGTGGCGGCCTCGCTGAACGCCCGTTCGGCTTCCGTTCGGGCCTTCGCGGCTTGTGTGGCGGCGGCTTCGGCGTCAATCAGCGTACGGGATTTATCAGCGGTGATCTGTTCAGCCGCGATACGTTCGGTTGCGGCCTGTCCCGCTGCGGCCTCCGCGTCTGCAAGCGCACGCGCTTGCGCGGCAGCAGATTGTTCGGCTTGTTCACGCTGCAGCGCTGCCTGTTCCGCCGCGCGCTCGGCAGCTTCGCGGCGCAGCGCGGCATCAAGCGCCTGCGCGTCGGCCTGCTGGCGGGCCTGCGCCTGTTGCAGCAACGCTTCCTCGGCGGCCTTGCGTTCGGCCGCCTCGCGTTCCAGCGCCTGTTCCGCCTGCAGTTTTTGTTGCGCGCTATGTTGCAGTTCGGCTTCTGCCCTGGCTTGTTCCTGCGCTGCGCGTTTTGCGGCGGCGTTTTCGGACAGGATTTTTTGCGTGGAGCCCAGCGCCAGAATGTTCGACCGCGTGGTGCTTTGCGCGGCCTCGAGCACGCGCCGTGTCTCCGCAATCACCGCTTCGACTTTCGCGCGTTCGGCCATGCGTTCATGGGCCTCGGCTTCGGCGGCTTCGCGTTCCTTTGCCAGACGCAACGCTTCGTTTTCGGCCTGTGCGCGCGCTTCAGCGGCACGCGCAGCCTCTGTTTCGGCAGCAGCGCGCGCCTCGGCCTGCTGTTCGGCTTCGTGTTCGGCGTGGGCGCGCGCTTGCGCAAGTTCGGCCGCGTCGCGTTCGGCTTCGGCCCGTTCCTTGGCTTGACGTTCGGCTTCCTGTTCGCCCGCCAGACGCGCTTCGGCGGCCTTGAGCGCGGCCTGCTCGTTGTATTCGCGTTCCTTGGCGGCGGCGAGCAATGCCGCTTCAGCCTCGGCACGTTTGTGGGCTTCGGCTTGCTGTTCGGCTTCCAACTGCTGCTGCCGCGCGGCGGCTTCGGCGAGTGCGCGTTCAGCTTCGGCGCGTTCGCGTGCGGCGCGTGCTGCTTCGGCCTCCGCGTCCGCTTTGGCCTGCAGTGCATTTCGTATCTCGCCGGATTCGGCCAGGGCATGCGCCGATGCCGTGGATGCCTCGGTGTCCGCATGCGCGCGCTGCCTGAGCGTCTCGATTTCCTGCTGCGTTTGCGCCAGCATCGCTTCCACGGAGGCCTTCACGCCGGCCTGCCGTCGGGCTTCAGCCTCCGCAGCTGCGCGTTCCTCTTCGAGACGCCGCGCTTCGCTTTCTGCGTGCAGGCGCGCCTCGGTGGCCTGTGCCGCTTCGGTTTCGGCCGTTGCGCGTTTTGCAGCCTGCCTTGCGGCTTCGGCTTCGGCAGCTTCGCGCTCCTTCGCCACGCGCAGCGCTTCGTTTTCCGCTTTTGCCAGCGCCTCTGCGGCCCGTGCGGCTTGCGCTTCGGCTTCTGCGCGTCTGTTGGTTTCGGCAAGCGCGGCTTCGTCAGCCTGTTGACGTTCGGCGGCTGCAGCGGCCAATGCCTTGTCGGCCTCGGCTTTTTGCTGCATGACGCGCGCGGCCTCGGCCTCGGCTTTTGCCTTTTCCTCGGCGAGCGCTTTGGCTTGGGCTTCCTTCTGCTGATCCTCCTGTGCGGCTTGCAGCGCCAGCAGGTTGGCCTGAGTGCGACTTTTCGCGCGTTCAATTTGCGCCAGTGTGTGCTCTATCATGGCCTCGGCCTTGTGGCGGGCCTCGGTGTTCGTCCTGGCTTCGTTCTCGGCGGCTTCGCGCGCCGATGACAACTTGGCCGCTTCGATCTCGGCGGCGGCCCGTTGCTCGGCGGCCTTGCGCGCCGCGGCTTCGGCGGCTGCGCGTTGTTGGGCTTGCGCGAGCAGCGTTTTTTCCGCTTCCACGCGGCCATTGGCCAGCCGTGCGGCTTCCTGTTCGGCGGCGGCGCGTGCTTCCGCAGTACGTTTGAAGGCTTCTTCGGCGAGTTGTTTTTCGCTCGCCGAGCGGATGGCTTCGAGTTCGGCCTGATTGCGCTAGCGCGCGAGCCGCAGTGCGCGCTCTTCATCGGCGGTGGCTTTTTGCAGACGCGCAACGCCTTCAGGGTCACGCTTGGCGGCAGGGTTGGGCGGCACCAGCGACCGTTTGTCTGGCGCGGTGGGCGAGGCGAAATCCAGATCGACCAGATCGCCCAGTTGATCCGCGTACGTGTCGCGAATCGCGCGCATGTCGGGCAGCACCTGCTTTAACGCGGCGACGATGGCTGGGTCAAATTGCGTGCCTGATGCACGTTCGATGAGTGACATCGCGCCATCGATGGGCAAGGGCTCCTGATGAAAACGCGTAACCGTCAGCGCTTCAAACGTATCGACCGCTGCCATGACGCGGCCCGGCCACGGAATATCTTCGCCCTTGAGGCCCTTCGGATACCCGTTACCGTCCCAGCGTTCGTGATGGGTCAAGGCCAGCGTGCGCGCCAGCGACAGCAGCGGATCATCGTGCACGCCAATGATTTCCGCGCCGATTTCGGCGTGCTTTTTCATCTGCTCCCACTCGGGCGCGGAAAGCCCGCTGGATTTATGCAGCACCTGTGCCGGAACGCCGAGCTTGCCGATATCGTGCAGAGGCGCCGCCTTCATCATCAAGTCGGCGAGATCGGGTTTGGCACCAGCGGCTTCGGCTATGAGACGCGCGTAGTGGCCCAGCCGCACCACCCGGTTACCAACCGCCGTGCTCTCGTGATATTCCATGGTGCGCGCGAGACGCCGCACCAGTTGCACACGGGCGGTTTCGAGTTCTTCGGTGCGTTCGCGCACCAGCGCTTCCTGCTGGCGGCGGCGGTAGGACAGTTCCAGGTGATTGCGCACGCGTGCGCGCAGCACCTCGGCGTTGAGCGGCTTGATGATGTAATCGGCGGCGCCGATCTGGAAACCCTTGACCACGTCCGCCGGCTCGTCGCGGCCGGTCAGGAAAATCACGGGAATTTCTGCCGTGGCTGCGGTGACCTTGAGCGCGCGGCAGACATCGTGGCCACTGGAGCCGGGCATGTCGACATCAAGCAGAATCAGGTCCGGCGCGGGCTTTTCCAGTGCGCGCTTTAGCTCCGAACGGCCGTCAAAAGCGGGCCGCAGGGTGTAGGTATCCTGCAGCACCGACATGATCAGGTCGCGGATGTCCTCCGTATCGTCTACGACAAGGATGATGGGTTTTGCGGGTTCGTTCGCCATGCCAGCAATGCCTGGAATATCTGAATGATGTCAGAGTTCTATCGGAAAGTGTCGGCGTAATTCCCGTATAACATTAGCGCGATGTGGCGGCGAATTATCTGTTATATCTGTTGTAACCGAGCCCGCTGAACCCATTCCGTGAAATGCACGCCATATTTGCGTCTCCCGCAGTGCAAATCCGCAGTCAAAAATGCCTTACCTGACAGTTTGGGAATGTATCATACCAATGGCTGATACTGACGAAGGCGAATCAGCTGGCATGCACAAAATGAAACATGAAGGAAAAGTGAATCCGAGGGACTTGCGCACAGGCGCGGTGCGGGCAGGGCAATGTGCAGTCGCAGTGGGGTTGATCGCGGCGGCCACAGTCGCGACGTGGCCGGAAGGGGCGGCGGCGCAGTCCGTGCAGTCGCCACAGTCGGTCTTGCAGGACTTGCGCTCGCGCCCGATACGTCTTGTTGTTGCCGCTGCGGCGGGCGGCGGCTCCGACATTACCGCGCGCCACGTCGCGAGAACCATGGGCGAACAAATGCGTCATTCAGTGCTGGTGGAAAACCGCCCTGGCGCGGGCTCCGCCACCGGCACCGAATATGCCGCCAAAGCCACGCCCGACGGCCACACACTGCTGGTGTCGACCGGCAGCTCCATGGTGATGAACGGGTTTCTCTACAAGAATTTGCCGTACGACGCGCTTCGAGATTTTGCCGCGGTGGGCTTCATCGCGGCGTACCCGTTTGTGCTGATCGCGCGCAACGACCTGCCCGCGAACAATCTCGCGGAGTTCATGAAATTCGCGCGTGAACGCCCCGGCAAACTCAACTATGGCTCGGCCGGCGTGGGCACCTTGCAACATGTGTGGGGCACGATTTTGCTGAAGGGCATGGGGCTTGATCTGTTGCACGTGCCGTACAAGGGTGCCGCCATGGCGACGCAGGAAATGATCGGCGGGCGCATTGAGGTCATGTTCGACAATCTCTCGGCCGCGCGCGGCCCGATAGCCGCCGGGCGGGTGAAGGCGCTGGCGGTGTCGTCGGCGCAGCGCGCGCCGCAACTGCCCAACGTGCCCACCGTCAACGAAAGTGGTGTCGCGCGCTTCGACGGCGAAAGCTGGATGGGCATGTTTGCGCCGGCGGCAACACCGCCCGCGGTGGTTAACACGCTGCGCTCTCTATTCCAGGACGTGGTGCGCGATGCGCAATTCGTCGCGCGCATCGAAGCCGCCGGCGGGCGCGTGATGAATATTCCGCCGCAACAGCAGCAGGCGTTTTTGCGCAGCGAAAGCGAGCGCTGGGGGCGGTTGATCCGGCAATATGAGGTGACGGCGCAGTAGAAGCGCTGTTCGGGATATCAACGAGAGTTTGTTTAAGTATTTGTTTTAATTGATATTTTTTAATGGATGATACCAAGGCTCTAGCCGAGCGCGTGCCACTGTTTGCCGACCTCGATGAAGGGGAACTGCGCTTTGTGCTGCGCGCGGCGCGGCGGCTCACCTTTGACGCCGGTGCGCGTCTCGTTCGTCAGGGGCAGGCCGCTGACACCGCGCTCATCATGGAACACGGCCGCGCGCGCGTTATCAGCGTGCTGCCCGGCGGCGGCGAAACCGTGGTGGGCGAGTTGGGGCCGGGCAGCGTACTCGGTGAAATGGCGCTGCTGGATGCCGGCGTGCGCTCGGCGAGTGTGGTGGCGAGCGAGCCGACAGCGTGTCTTTCCATGGAGCGTGACGCTTTTCGCATGCTGATCGCGCAGGGCAACCGCGCGGTGCTTGCGATCAACTACCGCATTACGCTGGCGCTGTGCCAGCGGCTGCGTGTGTTAAATGGCAGAATCCTCGCACACGGCGCGGGCGATGCGCTGGTGGCGACGGGTGCTGCACGTGCGTTCATCGCGCGCGAGGACACAAATCCTGAAAGCTTGCGTCAGCCCTGCGGTTTTGACTTCCGCGCGTTCTTGCCATTGCTGTCGTCGCTGCGGGCGTTTGATGATGATGAACTCGACGAACTCGTCAAGGTTTCGCAGGTGTTCGACGTGCCGCGCGGCGCACTGCTGTTTGTGGCAGGTGCGGCAAGCGAGGCGTGTTACGTGGTGGTGCGCGGCGCGCTGGAAATCAGCCGTGAACATAGCGGCGAGCAGCGGCGCATCGGTATCCTCGGGCCGGGGCGGCTGTCCGGCATATTGGGCCTGATTGAAAACCAGCCGCACAGCATGTCGGCCACCGTGCGCGAACATTCAACACTGCTGGCGATTCCGCGCGCGGTGTTTTTGCGCTACACCAGCGCCGAAGCGCGCGGCGCGTGGAAATTTCAGCAGGCGGTGAATCAGGAGCTATTGCAGTCGCTTGCGCGCACCAACAATCATCTGACTCGCCTCATCAGTCAGGCGCGCATTCGTAATCGCGCGCAGGAAGCGCACGAATTGCAGCAGGCGCTGGCGGAACAGGAGTGCCGGGCCGGGGTGGGTGAATAACCCGTCAAGCTCTGCCAGACTTTTTCCGCCGCCGCCGCAGTTCCTGAATGACCACCGAGTTGTCCAGTTGCCCTTCGCCGTGCGCGATGCAGCTTTCAACTATCTGCGTGTAAAGCGTGGCGAGCGGCAGTTCCTGTCCGACACGCGCGGCGACTTCGTGCATCAGCTTAAAATCTTTTAGCGACTGGGTGAGCCACGCGTGCGGCGTGAAATCCTGCTCAATCATTTTCATGCCGCGCGTGTCCATGGCGCGCGAGTAGACCGCCGAGCCTTTCATGACTTCCAGAAAGGGTGCGAGTTCGAGGCCCATGGATTCCGCAAATGCCAGGCCTTCAGCCATCACCGCGCGGTTCAGGCCACCGACGAGATTGACCGCGAGTTTGGCGCGGCCGCCAGACCCCGCAGGGCCGAGATAAAAACTTTGCTTGCATAACGCATCGAGCACCGGCTGCGCCGCCGCCATGTCGTCACGCACGCCGCCGACGAGCGCCACGCCGTTGCCCTTGGCGATCTGATCACTGTTGCCGGAGAGCGGGGATTCAAGAAAACGAATGCCGTTCGCAGAAGCACGCCGGGCGAGCGCCTCGATGCGATCAGGGTCGCAGGTGCTGGTGCAAATCAGCAGATGCTCTTTGCCGGGGTTTGCGCCGCCGGCGGATTCCACCACCGATTCCACCTGATCCGTATTAAATACCGCAAGCACGATGGTTTTGCAGCGCTCGCCCACATCGCGCGCCGAGTTGCAGGCGATGCCACCCAGCATTGCCAGGTTGGCGCGGCGATCTTCGGCAATATCAAAGCCGGCAACGGTAAAACCTGCTTGCAGCAGCCGCTTCGCCAATGAGGTGCCGATGAGGCCCAAGCCTATTACACCAATTGCGGCTACGGGTTGTTGAGGTTTCATTCGTAAGTATTTGTTTTTATTAAATTTTTATTGCGGTTCAATTTTTGCTGCCTTGATGATCGCGGCAAAGCGCTTCAGGTCTGACTTGAACAGTTTGTCGAACTCAGCCGGCGGCGCGGCGGCGGGTTCGTAGCCGGTGCTGGTGAAGGCTTCGCGCAGTGTGCCGCTGGCCTCAAACGATTTGCGAACTTCGGCATGAAAGCGGTTGATGATGGCCGCCGGCGTTTTAGGCGGGGCGAACATTGCGTGCCAGCCGGTATCGAAGTTGTAATCGGGCAGACCGCTTTCCATCAGCGTGGGCAAATCCGGCAGCGACGAAATGCGTTTGTTGCCGGTAAAGCCGATGCCGCGCAGCTTGCCTGACTTGATGTGCGGCACGGCCACCGTGGCGCCGGGGAAGTTCAGATGCACTTCGCCGCCCAGCACGGCGGTCAGCACCGGCCCGCCACCCTTGTAGGGAACGTGCAGCAGTTCGATGCCGGCTTTTTGCGACAACAGCTCACCTGCCAGATGCTGGCCGTTGCCGATACCCGCTGAGCCGTACCGTAGCTTTTGCTTTTTGGCGAGCGCGATGAGCTCCTTGATGTTGCTCGCGGGCACTGACGGGTGTGCGGCGAGGATGTAGCCGAGGCCATTCGCGTAATTGGTGATGGGCGTAAAATCCTTCTCGCTGTCATAAGGCAGCTTTTTATACATGGCCGGATTGACTGCGAACGCAATCGAGGTGGCGAGTATGGTGTAGCCGTCGGGCGCTGCCTTGGCCACGATGTCGCAGCCGACAATGCCGTTGGCGCCGCCACGGTTATCGACCACCAGCGATTGGCCCATGCCGTTTTCCATCTGCCGCGCGAGCTGACGAATGTAAGTGTCGACATTGCCGCCGGCGGGGAACGGCACCACCACCCGGATCGGGCGGGTGGGAAAGGACTGTGCTTGTGCGCCGGTCAGCCATGCTGTGCCCGCTACGCCCGCTGCGATGGCGAGCATCGGGAAGGTGATTTTGAGCAAGCGCATTCTCCTCGTTGATGATTTTATGTTCGTGAGAAAATGATAACACGTGCAGGCAGCCATCCCGTTCGACCGGTCGATCACCATTAGACGTACGCGACATACACGACATACATAACAAAGCAAAAGGTACACGTGACTGATTCACTGCAAATCAAATTCGGCGGCTATCAAAAGCCCGCGTCAATACACAATCAGGCTGCCGCGCGATTCGGTAAGCTGTTGCAACAACGCTTGGGTGAGAAAGCCGGCAGGCGGCTCGATTTTCAACTGATCGGCAATGTGCTGGATTTGGGCCGCAAATCCGGTGATCTGCCATTGATGGTCGAAAGCGGCGAGCTGGCTTGTTGTTACATCTCGACCGTGCGTTTTACGCGTTGGGTGCCGGAGCTGGCGGTGATTGATTTGCCGTTCGTGGTGAAGGACAGGCCCAGCGTGCAGCATGCGTTGAACCACGCGTTCGGGGCGTTCATGAAAAGGCGTTTCGCAGAGAGCTCGCCGTTTCGTTTGCTGGGCCTTTGGGACAATGGCTTCCGGCATCTTACCAACCGCGTACGGCCGATACGCACGCCCGCCGATTGCGTGGGCCTCAAAATGCGCACGCAGATGAGCGCCTCGCACGGTGAAGCGCTGGCCGCGCTGGGTTTTGTGCCGATTCCGGCGGACGTGAAGGAATTTACGGAGCAGATCGGCGGCGACCGATTCGAGGCGCAGGACAATCCGCTGACCAACACGTACAACTTTGGCGTGTGTCAGTTTCACCGCTACATCACCTTGTCTGGCCATTTTTTCGGGGCCAGCGCGATGATCGTCAACGCCGCGTGGTTTGCGCGCCAGCCGCCGGACGTGCAGACTGCCATCGACGCGTGTGCTGTTGAGGCCACCGCGTACCAGCATCAACTGGCGGCGGCTGAAGACGAGGTGATACTCAAAAAAATCGATCCGCGTGAAAATGAGATCGTGACATTAAACGATGCGGAACGGGCGGCATTCGTGGCGGCGATGGCTCCGGTGTTGGCAAAGTATCGTGGGACGCTGGATGCGCGGTTGTTTGAGATGCTGGGTGGCCCCTAGCAGTCATTCCAGCGTACGCTGGAATCCAGTGCGTGTAGTCGCGGCGCGAGGCGCCGCCAGAGTTTACGACTTGGGTTCCAGCTTTCGCTGGAACGACGGCTGTGGTAGGTGCCTAATTTTGGAAAAGGAAAGTGACTTGAAAGCACAATCATGATCAACGCCGCCATCGTAGGCATCGGCTGGTGGGGCCAGAAAATCGTCACTGCCGTGCAGGGCAAGAGTGAACGGCTGTGTTTTATTCGTGGTGTCAGCAAGGAGCCGGACGAGGTGCGCGATTTCACCACGCGCCACGGCATCCGGCTGTCGACAGAGCTGAACGACGTGTTGCGGGATCCGGACGTGCGGGCCGTGGTGCTGGCGACACCGCACTCGCTGCACACGGAGCAAATCATTGCTTGCGCGCAAGCCGGCAAGGCGGTGTTTTGCGAAAAGCCGCTGGCGTTGAAAGCCGCCGATGCAAAGCGATCCGTAGAGGCGTGCCAAGCCGCTGGCGTGCTGCTTGGCATCGGCACCAACAAGCGCTTCTGGCCGTGCATGCGCGAGCTGCGCCGCGTGGTGGATAGCGGCGTGCTGGGCCGGCTGATGCACATTGAGGGGCACTACAGTAACGAGAACACCGGCAAGCATTTTTCATCGTGGCGCACGGATCCCGCGGAAGCGCCTGCCGCGGGGCTCACCGGCGCGGGCATTCATGTGCTGGATGCGCTGGTGAGCTACGCCGGCCCCGCGCGCAAAATACACGCGCAGGTGCTTTCGCTGCAGCCGCAGCCCAATCCGCGCGACACCATCACGGTATTGTTCGAATTTGAAAAGGGCATGAGCGGCACGCTGGCATCGATACGTTCCACCGCTTTCGTCTGGCGCATACACGTGTTCGGCGATCAGGGTTCCGCCGAGGCCGTGGGCGAAAACGAACTGGTGGTGCGCCTGAACGGTCAGGCGCCGCAGCGCTTTACCTATGAGCCGGTGGATACGCTCGCTGCAGAGTTCGAGGTGTTTGCCGACGCCGTGGCGGGGCGGTCAGCGTACCCGGTGACCGGAGACGAGATGATTGCCACCATCGCCGCGTTTGAAGCGGTGGTGTCTGCGGTCAAGGGGCCTAATTTATAAGCATCTGTTTTTATTGAATTATTTTTGTTTTAGCTTGGCGAATGCCAGCGCCATGGCGCTGGGTTGTTCCGCGCTCTGACGCGCGTTGTGGCGGGTATCGGCGCGGCCTTGATTTGGTGGGTTTGAATTGCCACGAGCTGGCCGGTTGTCCGATGCAGGATTTGCGCCGCGCGGCTGCGGCCGGGATTCCGTCGTGTCGGTGAGGCGCATGGTGAGCGCGATGCGTTGCCGCTTCACATCGACTTCCAGCACTTTCACCTTGACGATCTGCCCGGCCTTGACCACCTCGTGCGGGTCTTTCACAAAGCGGTTGGCGAGGGCGGAGACGTGCACGAGGCCGTCCTGATGCACGCCGATATCCACAAACGCGCCGAATGCGGCGACGTTGGTGACGACACCCTCCAGCAGCATGCCAGGCTGCAGATCATTGAGGGACTCCACGCCTTCCTGAAATGCGGCGGTCTTAAACTCGGGGCGCGGATCGCGGCCCGGCTTTTCCAGTTCAGCCAGGATATCGCGCACCGTCGGTTCGCCGAATTTTTCGTCGGTGAATTCGCCGGGTTTCAAGGTCTTCAGCACCTCGCGGTTGCCCATGACCTCCGTGATGTTCTTGTTGATGCGCGCCAGAATGCGCTCGACCACGGGGTAGGCCTCCGGATGCACCGCCGAGCGGTCCAACGGATGTTTGTCGTTGACAATTCGCAGGAATCCTGCCGCCTGCTCGAACGTTTTGTCGCCAAGGCGCGGCACCTTTTTGACGGCGTTGCGGCTCGCAAATGGGCCGTTGGTGTCGCGGTATTCGACAATGTTTTTGGCGAGTGTCGTGTTGAGTCCGGACACGCGTGCCAGCAGTGGCGCGGATGCCGTGTTCAAATCCACGCCCACGGCATTCACGCAATCTTCCACCGTCGCATCCAGTGCGCGTGCCAGTGCGCGTTGATTCACGTCATGCTGATACTGGCCGACGCCGATGGCCTTGGGCTCGATTTTCACCAGCTCCGCCAGCGGGTCTTGCAGCCGCCGTGCGATGGACACCGCGCCGCGCAGGCTGACATCCAGGTCGGGAAATTCCGCCGCCGCAAATGCCGATGCCGAATACACCGAGGCGCCGGCTTCGCTGACGACAATTTTGCTTAACCGCTGATCGGGCTTTTTGTCATGCACGAGTTTCATCAGCTCGCCGGCAAGTTTGTCGGTTTCGCGGCTGGCGGTGCCGTTGCCGATGGCCATCAGGGACACACCGTGCTGCACCACCATGCGTGCCAGCGTGGCAAGTGCGCCCTGCCAGTCACGACGGGGCTCGTGCGGGTAGATCGTGCCGGTTTCCAGCAGCTTGCCGGTGGCATCCACGACCGCCACTTTGCAACCCGTGCGGATACCCGGGTCGATGCCCATCACCACCTTGGGGCCGGCGGGTGCGGCCAGCAGCAGTTCGCGCAGGTTGCGGCCAAAGATGCGTATGGCCTCGGCTTCGGCGGCTTCGCGCAGCGCCAACATCAATTCGCCCGTGATGGAGAGTTGCACTTTCACGCGCCAGGTCCAACGGCACACCTCCGCAAGCCAGGCATCGGCGGCACGGCCCTTGTTGGCGATGCCGAAGTGCGCCGCGATCATGCTTTCGCACGGATGCGGCGTCTGTTGTTCGAGTTCCGTGCCGAGCGCGATCGTAAGCGTGAGCACACCCAGCGTGCGCCCGCGCAGGAGCGCCAGCGCGCGGTGCGAGGGCACGGTGCGCAGCGTTTCACTATATGCATAGTAGTCGCGGAATTTTTCTTCTTCGGCCGTTTCTTTGCCGGGCACCACCACGGCGTTGAGATAGCCTTCGTTCTGCAAGCGCGTGCGCAGCTTGGCCAGCAGGTCCGCCGTTTCCGCAAAGCGCTCGGACAGTATGTCGCGTGCGCCTTCGAGCGCCGCCTTAGCATCGGGCACGCTAATGGCTTCGGTCGTAGCAGTCGCCGGTTTGCTAACGATATATGTCGCCGCTTCTGCCTGCGGATTCAACGTGGGGTCGGCGAGCAGCGCATCTGCCAGCGGCTCGAGCCCGGCTTCCCGCGCGATTTGCGCTTTTGTGCGGCGCTTGGGCTTGTAGGGCAGGTAAATGTCTTCCAGCGCCTGCTTGGTGGCGGCGTTGCCGATGGCGAGCTTTAGCGCATCCGTGAGTTTGCCTTGCTCGCCGATGCTGGTGAGGATGGCGGCACGGCGCTCTTCGAGCTCGCGCAGGTAGACGAGCCGCTCTTCCAGCGTGCGCAATTGCGTGTCGTCGAGGTTGCCGGTGACTTCCTTGCGGTAGCGTGCGATGAAGGGGACAGTGGCGCCTTCGTCGAGCAGTGCGACGGCAGCGGAAATCTGGTTCGAGTGGGCGTTGAGTTCTTTTGCCAGGGTTTGCGTGATTTTTTCTTGTGCGGAATTCATGAATAGGTAATAGGGCGTGAACTGAAGTGGTGGTGGATGCACCGGTGGGGCGCAAAACGAAAAGACCACGCCGCGGCGTGGTCTAAGAGAAGTTATTTTAAGTATTTGTTTTTATTGAATATTTTTCTGCGGCTATTTCATCGCCGCGACTACTGCATCGCCAAACTCGTTGGTTTTGGCCTTGCCGCCGAGATCGCCCGTCAGATATTTGGCTTCGGCGATGACGCGATCCACGGCGTCGTCCAGCACTTTGGCGGCCGCAGTAGCTGCGGCATCGCTGCGCTTGCGGCCCAGCCACGCCAGCAACATCTGCCCGGACATGATCATCGCGTACGGGTTGGCGATGTTTTGCCCCGCGATGTCGGGTGCGGAGCCGTGCGTGGCCTGTGCCATTGCCTGCTTTTCACCACAGACCAAGCCGGGCGCGAGACCAAGTCCACCGACCAAACCCGCGCCTTCGTCAGTAAGAATGTCGCCGAACTGATTGGTGGTGACGACCACGTCGAACTGCTGCGGCTTCATCACCAGTTTCATGGCGAAGCCGTCGACCAGCACTTCGTTCAGCGTCACGTCCGGGTATTCCTTGGCCATCTTGCGGTGCTCTTCGGCGAACATGCCGCAGACCAGCCGATACACTGGCTCCTTGTGCACGCAGGTGACGATTTTCTTTTTGCGCGTGCGCGCGATTTCGAAGGCTTCGCGCGCGACACGTGATGCGCCCTTGCGTGTCACCACGCGCATGCCCACGGAGATTTCGTCGTTGGGCCGGAACTCGCCCGACCCCGCATGCACCACGCTGGAGGACTGCATGCCTTCGGTGGTTTCGCGCAGGAACACGATGTCCACGTCCTTGTGCAGCGACGGCAAATTGGGATACGAACGCACGGGTTTGACGTTGGCGAAGAGCTCGAATTTCTTGCGCAGCGGCGGATTAATCCACGTCGGATCTTGGCGAGGATAGACGTTGTGCCCGATCGGGCCTTGCACCCAGCCATCGACGGTAGCAAGCGTATCCACCGTGATTTGCGGCATGGTGTGGCCGTGGGTTTCGTGGCCGCGCTTGCCGATGGGCAGATCGTGCCACTCGATTTGCAAGCCGGTTTTTGCGGCCGCGGCTTTCATGCATTTCACGGCCTCGGGGACGACTTCAAGGCCGATGTCGTCGCCGGGCAATATGCCAATTTTCAGCACTGCGATCTCCTTCCAATTCAGGGAACCGCGATGATTCCACTTCACGCACTTTCGCGCAATGCTTGACTGATGCAAAATGGCGTCATGGAAAAATACAATATTGCTTGTTTACAAGCCAATACCACGAACGACCTTGCCGCCAATCTTGCCACTGTCACCGCGATGATTCGCGAGGCTGCGGCTAACGGCGCGCAGTGGATACTCACGCCTGAATACACGTTGATGATGGACGGCAGCGGGCGCGTGATGCGCGACAACGCATTGCCGGCTGACGGCGGTGCCTCTCTCGTGCGTCTGAGAGAATTGGCGCGGGATTTGAAAGTATGGCTGCTGATTGGCTCGCTCACGCTTCTAACGGGCGAAGAAGGCGAGGGCGCCGATACTCGCATCGTCAACCGTTCGTTTCTGGTGAGCGATGCAGGTGTAGTCGTCGCCAGTTACGACAAGATACACATGTTCGATGTCACGCTGCCCGACGGCAAGGTGATTCGCGAATCGTCCGCTTACCGGCCTGGTGACAAATCCGTGGTGGTAGATACAGCGTTGGGCAAAGTGGGCCTGACGGTTTGTTACGACCTGCGCTTCCCGCAACTTTTTCGCACGCTGGCGCAAGCCGGCGCGCAAATCATCACCGTGCCGTCATCGTTCCAGCGCCAGACCGGCAAGGCGCATTGGCACGCGTTGTTGCAGGCGCGCGCAATTGAAAACGGCTGCTGGATTATCGCGCCCGCGATGTGCGGCGAGCATGCGGGTAACCGGCAAACGTTTGGGCACTCGCTTGTCGTGAATCCGTGGGGCGAAGTGGTGGCCGATGGCGGCGATGCGCCGGGGATTGTGTATGCCGAGATTGATGTTGCGCGCGTGGGCAAGGTGCGGGGGATGATTCCTTCACTGACGCATGACCGCGCTTTTCAATAATCTTCAACAGGACGCAGAGTGAATTCCGAAACCCTCAAGAAACTCAAAGGCGTCTCAGTCGCCACGCTGTGTACAGCGCTCTACAAGCGCGGGCTGTCGCGGCAGTTTATTCAGAATGTGCATCCGGTCGGCGGCGCAGCACAGCATGCGCGCCTGGGTAATATGGTGGGGCCGGCGTACACGCTGCGCTACATTCCCGCGCGCGAGGATTTGAATCCGCTCTCGGTGTTTGAAAACCGCTCGCACCCACAACGCAAGGCCGTTGAGGAATGTCCGGCGGGCGCCGTGATGGTGATCGATTGTCTGAAAGACGCACGCGCGGCCAGCGCTGGTTCAATCCTGGTTACGCGGTTGATGAAGCGCGGCGTTGCGGGAATCGTCACGGACGGGGGCTATCGTGATTCCGTCGAGATCGGTCAACTCGACATGCCCAGCTACCACCAGCGCCCCGCTGCGCCGACCAACATCACGCTGTTTCAGGCGGTGGATATCAACGTGCCCATCGGCTGCGGCGACGCGCCGGTGTGGCCGGGCGACATCATCGTGGGCGATGGAGAAGGCGTGGTGGTAATACCCGCGCACATTGTCGACGAGGTGGCCGAAGAGGGTTTCCAGATGACGGCCTACGAGGATTTTGTGACTGAAAAAGTGCTGGAGGGGCGTTCTACGTTCGGGCTATACCCGCCGACCGACCCGAAGAGCAAGGATGATTTTGCAGTATGGCGGAAGGCGAAAGGCCGATGATATCTAAGTATATGATTTTATTGAAAAATATGAATATTCAAGCGTGGGTTGTTGCAGTGCTGTTGTTGGGCAACGTGGCTCTGTCCCATGCGCAAACTGATTATCCCAACAAACCGGTCCGGTTGATTGTGCCGTTCCCGGCGGGTGGTACGTCGGACGTGATGGGGCGCATGCTGGCGGACGAACTGACGCGCATCTTGAAGCAAACGGTAATCGTCGAAAACATTGGTGGGGCGGGCGGGGTGATCGGCACCGAGCGCGCGCTGAAAATGCCCGCCGACGGCTATACGCTGATTCAAACTGGCGTCGGGCAAAACGCCGTGGCGCACGGGCTGGAGCCTTTTCCCAAATACGATTCGAAAAAGGATTTTCAGCACCTCACGCAAGTGCATCATGGTCCCAACGTGCTGGTGGTGAATTCACTCACGCGCTTCAAGACGCTGCGTGATCTGATCGACTACGCCCGTGCCAACCCGGGCAAGGTGGATTACGGCTACACGCCCGCCGCGTCTGGCCACATGGCGATGGAGTTATTCAAGCAAACGGCGAACATTGCTCTCACCGGCATCCCATATCGCGGCGGCGGCCCGATGATGATTGACATCATCGGCGGGCAGATACCGCTGATGTTCATCAATCAGGATGTAGCGCTGCAACACGTGCGCTCCGGCAAACTGCGCTCGCTGGCCGTGACCTCCAGCAAACGCAATCCGCTGTACGCCGAAACGCCGACCATTGCCGAGAGCGGCTTTCCGGGATTCGAGGCGCTGTCATGGTCGGGCATGTCCATCGTGCGTGGCACGCCCGCGCCGATTGCCGAAAAGATCGAAGCCTCGCTGCTGCAGGCGATGGGCAGCACCAACATCCGCCAGCGTTTGGAGGCGAACGGTTTCGTGGTGCCGCCGCTGGGGCCGAAAATTTATACGGATTTCGTCAGCAAGGAAGTGGATCGGTGGACGACGGTGATCAAGAAGGCGGGGATTAAGAGTCTGTAGTGAGGCGTGTCGGGTCTGTGAGGTTAAAACTCACAACTTCAACCCCATCCGCTTGATCACCGCTCCTTCCTCCTCATAAATCTTTCGCACAAACTTGGCGTAGTCCTCGCTGTTCAAATACGCCACGTCTTGATCATACCGATCCAGAATTTTGTGAAATTCCGGATCATCCAGCGCTTTCTTGAAGGCGTCGTGCAGGATGCGCACGGTGCGCGGGTCCATGTTTTTCGGGCCGGCGATACCGAAGGGGGAGTTTTGCACGATGTCGTAGCCGAGGTCTTTCAGCGTGGGCACGCTGGGCCAGCGTTTGGTGCGTTGTGCGCCCCACGTCACCAGCAGGCGCATGCGGCCGGCGTCGACCATTTCGGCCCAGCCGGTTGAATCGGCCGTAGCCATGACGTGGCCGCCGAGCAGCGCCTGTCCGGCCTCGGCATAGCCCTTGTAGGGCACTTGTGTCCAGGTGATGCCTTCGCGGCGCGCGATTTCTTCCATGGTGATGTGGAGGCTCGTGCCGTTACCCGGCGTGGAGTAGGTGACTTTGCCGGGGTTGGCCTTGGCGAAGGCGAGGAATTCCTTCCACGTTTTCCATGGCGCATCGGCGCGCACCACCACGCCGAAGGTGTAGCCGGTGAGGTGAATAATCCAGGTGAAATCGGTCAGCGGGTTAAACTGGGTTTGCGTCATGTGCGGGTAACGGAAAACGGTGATCGGCATTTGCGCGATGGTGTAACCGTCGGGCTTCTGGTTGGAGGTCCATAACGGCCCCAGCGTTCCGCCCGCGCCCGCGCGGTTTTCGACGATGACGCGCTGGCCCAGATGTTTACCGGCGATGTCGGCCAGCACGCGCATCACGACATCGGTGCTGCCGCCCGCGGTATACGCCACCACGAGGTTGATCGGGCGGTCGGGGAAGGTTTGGGCTAGTGTGGTTGCTGACAACCACAGCAACAGGGCAAGCAGAGAGCGGGTGATGGTGATGACTCGATTCATGGTTCCTCCGGTGGATGGCGTTTTGCTCTTAAAACGAAGTTTCAATAAGACTTCGGCAGCCCCAGCACACGCTCAGCGATATAGCACAGAATCATTTGCATGCTTACAGGCGCGATTCGCGGGATCATAGCCTCCCTGAAATAGCGCTCGATATGAAACTCCTTGGCGTAGCCCATGCCGCCGTGGGTGAGCACGGCCGTTTCGCAGGCTTTGAAGCCGGCTTCGCCACCTAAATATTTGGCGGCGTTGGCCTCGGCGCCGCAGGTTTGTTTGGTGTCATAGAGCCATGCCGCTTTGTACGTCATCAATTCGGCGGCTTCCAGTTCCATCCAGCGTTCAGCCAGCGGGTGCTGGATCGACTGGTTCTGGCCGATGGGGCGGTCGAACACCACGCGCTCGCGGGCGTAGTTCGCGGCTTTTTTGAGTGCGGCTTTGCCCAGGCCGATGGCCTCGGCAGCGACGAGAATGCGTTCGGGGTTGAGGCTGTCGAGCAGGTAGCGAAAGCCCTTGCCTTCTTCGCCGATGCGGTCTTCAACAGGAACACGCAAGCCATCGATGAACACCTGGTTGGAATCGACAGCCTTGCGGCCCATTTTTTCGATCTCGCGCACCTCGACGTGGGTGCGATCCATGTCGGTGTAGAACAGCGTGAGGCCGTCGATGGGTCTTACGCCCGATTCAACAGGCGTGGTGCGCGCGAGCAATAATATTTTGTTGGTGACCTGCGCGGTGGTGGTCCAGATTTTCTGGCCGTGGACGATGTAGTGATCGCCTTTGCGTTCCGCACGGGTTTTGAGCATTGCTGTGTTAAGCCCGGTGTTGGGTTCGGTAACGCCAAAGCAGGCTTTGTCGCGGCCTTCAATCAGCGGCGGCAGAAATCGTTTTTTCTGTTCAGGCGTACCATAGACCACCACCGAGTGCAGGCCGAAAATGTTCATGTGCAGGGCAGACGCGCCGGAAAAACCCGCACCGGATTCGGCCACGGCCTGCATCATCAGCGCGGCTTCGGTGATGCCAAGGCCCGCACCGCCACAATCCTGCGGCATGGCGATGCCCAGCCATCCGTCGCGTGCGAACGCCGCGTGGAAGTCCTGCGGATAGCCGCCTTCGCGGTCTTTTTTCAGCCAGTAGGCGTCGTCGAAAGGGACGCAGATCTTTTCGATGGCGGCGCGGATGGCGCGCTGGTCGTCTGTTAGGGAAAAGTTCATATAAAACAAATAGTTATGTTATGGATCGTTATTGGGACTGCACGGGCGTTCGTCGCATACTACCTCGTCATTCCAGCGAAAGTTGGAATCTAGTGCGTAATCCGGCGCGTAGCGTCTAATTTCAGGCCCTTCGGGCCGCGTTACAACCTGGGTTCCAGCTTTGCGAGCAGCCGCTACGCGGCTTGCCTGCTTGCCCCTCTTCGCTGGAACGACGGGTGTGTGGTAAGGCGGCGCATCTTGGCTTTGGGAATGTGTGTGTAGATATCACTTGGCATTGGTATTGGTCACGCCAGCCGCACCCAACGCCGCAATCTCCGCATTACTATACCCCGCCTCGCGCAACACTTCCGCGCTGTGTTCGCCCAGCCGTGGCGCGTGCATCCGAATATCCGGCTGCGATTTTGACCACGTGGTCGGAATTTCCATTTCGCGGATCGTGCCTTCGCTGGGGTGCTCCATCAGTCTGAAGAACCCGGTTGCCGCATGGTGCGGATCATCGAGCAGTTCATCCAGTGAATTGAGGGGCATCACCGGGATGTCGGCGGCGGTCAAATCTTTCAGCCACTCCGCCGATGGGCGTGTCTCTATGACTTCCGCCACCCACGCGTAAAGCGCGTCAAAATGCTTGGCGCGGTCGCTGTGTGTGTTGACGCGTTCGTCCTGCTCAAAATCCGCGTCGCTCTTGCCGATGAGTTTGAAAAATGCGCGCCACTGTTTGTCGTTATAGATCAGCAGGCACAGGTAGCCGTCGCGCGTTTTGTAGGGGTTGCGGTGCTGGGTCAGCAGGCGCGGATAACCCATGGGTGCAATCGGCGGCTCGAAAGTGCGTCCGCCCATGTGGTCGCTCAAAATGAACTGGGTGACGCCCTCGAACATGGGAATTTCCACCGCCTGGCCCTCGCCAGTGCGCTCGCGATGGAAAAGTGCTGCGAGTACCGCGTGCACGGTGTTCAGCCCGGTAATACGGTCGGTCAGCGTGGAGGGCGCAAAGCGCGGCCGGTCGGCGCCTGCCTGCACCAGCAGCGAGGGCAGCGCCACCATGCCCTGAATAATGTCGTCGTAGGCGGCCTTGGCGGCGTAGGGGCCGCTTTGCTTGAAGCCCGTCGCGCCGGCGTATATGATTTTCGGATTGACTGCGGCGACGTCCTCATACGAGAGCTTCAACCGGGCCATTGCCGCAGGGCGCACGTTGTAGACCAGCACGTCGGCGGTTTTGATGAGACGCAACAGCGCTTCGCGGCCTTCGGACTTTTTGAGATTCAACACAATGCCGCGCTTGTTGCGGTTCAGATGCAGAAAGTTCGCGCCCATGCCGGGGGTGCGGTGGGCGTTGATGTAGCGCGTGTTGTCGCCTTCGGGCGGCTCGACCTTGATCACGTCGGCGCCATAATCGGCGAGAATTTGCGTGGCGTACGGGCCGAGAATGACCGAAGTCAAATCAATAATGCGTACGCCGTGTAATGGACCACTCATAAGGGGCCGCTCATGGGTCTATCGTCTCCATCAGACAGTTAATTTACAGGTGATTCACGGGCGATTCGGCATGCGCCGAAAGGGTGCGGGAATCGTATCATCAAAGGAATATCGGTTCAGGCGGGTAAGAGTGCGATGTTATAATCGACGCGTGTACAAGATAACGGTTTCACCCATTAAATTCTCGCCGCCGGGCCGCGCATGCGCATACTTTTGAGTAACGACGACGGCTATTTTGCGCCCGGCATCGCCGCCTTGGCGCGAGCCTTGTCGGCACTGGGTACGGTGACGGTGGTTGCGCCGGAACGCGATCGCAGCGGCGCCAGCAACTCGCTCACGCTGGATCGGCCATTGTCGATCAAGAAGGCCGCCAGCGGGTTTTATTACGTCAATGGCACGCCCACCGATTGCGTGCATCTGGCTGTCACGGGTTTTCTGGCGGAGTTGCCGGACGTGGTGGTGTCGGGTGTTAACCACGGCGCGAACATGGGCGACGATACGATTTACTCCGGCACGGTGGCGGCGGCGACTGAGGGTTTTCTGCTGGGCATCCCGTCGTTGGCGGTGTCGCTGGCGGCGCAGGGCATTGACAATTACGATACAGCGGCGGGTATTGCGCGTGATCTCGTTGAGCGTTACATGAAGCACCCGCTGAACGAACCGGTGCTGCTCAACGTCAATGTGCCCGATCTCGCACCGCACGCGTTGCAGGGAATCGAGGTCACGCGGCTGGGCAAGCGGCACAAGGCCGAGCCGGTAATCAAAACCAGCGATCCGCGCGGTGCGCCGATTTACTGGGTGGGCGCGGCGGGCAGCGCTCAGGACGCCGGTGAGGGCACGGATTTTTTCGCGGTGGCGAATCGCAAGGTGTCGATCACGCCGCTGCAGGTTGATCTCACGCGATTTTCGCAAATGGAGCGCGTGAGTTCGTGGCTCGCGGCGTGATTGCGCAATTTCGTTGGCAATGAATACCAGCTATACCGGCATCGGCATGACCTCGCAGCGCACGCGCATGCGCATGGTCGAGCGCCTGCGCCAGCAGGGCATCAAGGACGAAATCGTGCTGTCGGTGATGGGCGAGGTGCCACGCCATTTGTTTGTGGAGGAAGCGCTGGCGGGCCGCGCCTATGATGATGTGTCGTTGCCCATTGGCTTCGGCCAGACGATATCCAATCCGCTAACCGTGGCGCGCATGACGGAACTTGCGCGTGCCAGCGCTGCCCAAGGCGAATTGAACAAGGTTCTGGAGATCGGCACCGGCTGCGGTTACCAGTGCGCGGTGCTGGCGAAAGTGGCGAAAGTGGTGCATTCGGTGGAGCGGCTGGTGCAGTTGACGGCGCAGGCGCGCAAGAATTTGCGCAATGCGCGGGTGACCAACGCCCGGTTGCGCCACGGCGACGGACACGCGGGCATGCCGACCGAAGCGCCGTTTGATGTGATTTTGCTGACGGCGGCGGCGACGCACGTACCCAATGCACTGCGGGAGCAGCTTGCGGCGGGGGGTAGAATGATTTTGCCGATGGCCAAGGGTATCCGGGGTGACGAGCAGTATCTGTTGGTGATCGACCGCACCACGCGCGGTTTCATCGAGAAGCGCATGGACGCGGTGAAATTCGTGCCGCTGTTGCCCGGCACGGGTTAGACGCGGAAGCGAATTTTGGATAGACATAAGCATAGCGGGCATTCGACTCGCCGCATCACAACGCTGCTGGCATTGCTGGCTGCTATTGCTATGGCAGTGATGGCGGGGTGCGCGGCGACACGCCCGGCGCCGGTGGTGGAGCGCGACGCACCGGCTGGCCGTGTCCCGCCAAAGGTGGTGGTACAGCAGCCCGTGCAGCAGCCCGCGCCCAAGCCGGATGCTGGTGTGGTGGTGACGCCGCTTGGCGCTGGTGGCGCGGAGGCCTCGCTCTATACCGTCAAGCCGGGCGATACGTTGTTCAGTATTGCCAAGGCCAATGGTGTCAGCGTCCGCGACGTCGCTGCGTGGAACAATCTTGAAGACCCATCCAGTATCAGGGTCGGCCAGCAACTTCGGCTGACGCCGCCGGGCGGCGTGGTCGCAACGCCCGCACCGGTGACATCGCCCGAATCACGTCCGGTGGATGCACCGCCTGCCGCAGATGCCAATACCCGCACTGCTCCGCTGGCACAACGCGTGCCGTACAGCGATGAAGCCTATGCGCGCATGTCAAAGCCGGGGGCAGCCACTGTCGTGGCGGCGGCGCCGGACGGCAAGCCCGACATCAAACCGGAGACCAAGCCGGACGCAAAGCCTGACGCCAAGCCCGAAGCGCCCCGTGCCGATGGGGAAGTCGACTGGTCGTGGCCCACCGAGGGCAAGGTTATAGGCAATTTCAATGACAGCACCAACAAGGGCATTGTGATTTCCGGCAAGCGCGGGCAGGCAGTGAACGCGAGCGCGGGCGGGCGTGTGATATTCAGTGGCACGGGCATACGCGGGCTCGGCAAGCTGGTGGTGATACGGCACAACGCCAATTACCTGAGCGTTTACGCGCATAACGACAATCTGCTGGTGAAGGAAGGCCAGACAGTGCGCAAGGGGCAGCGCATTGCTGACATGGGCAGCTCCGACGCGGATCAGGTTAAGCTGCATTTCGAAATCCGCCGTCAGGGCAAGCCGGTTGATCCGGCAAAGCTGCTGCCGGGAACGTAGCAAGCCCAATCGAAAGCCGTGCGGCGGGGCGCGAAAGCGTGTAACATCGGTAAAACTGGCTGACAAAAATATCATATAAAACAAATAGTTATGGAGCATAAGCTGCAGGAGTGCAAAGCTTATCCCGCGTAAAGCTCAACGGCGGGCCTCCCCGCATTGCATGGTAGTGAACCTGGTCAGGTCCGGAAGGAAGCAGCCAAAGCTATTCTCTGCAAGTGCCGGGGGTCAGGCTCGCCACCCTTTGAAGGCCAATCGCCCAGCCGGCTGACCGCTGGCGGGGCGATTGCAAACCGGTAAAACGTGATCAGACGGAATTGGGGAGAATCATGAATTGGCGTAAGGCGGTGGCGGTGTGCCTGAGTGCGTTGGCGCCGGCGGCGGCGTGTGCAGTGGATGGCGTTTCCATGGAAGGCGGCCGCGGCAACAACAGCGTTGACATGGTGCGCATCGGCGCGCAATGGAAGTTGGCGAAGCCCTTGTTCAAGCTCGACAACGATTGGCAGATCAGCAGCTACGTGGATGCCACCGCGGGTTACTGGCGTGCGGACAATGCACCGGCGGGGCGCAATTCCAGCCTGGTTGATATTGGCCTCACGCCATCGCTGCGATTGAGCCGCGGCGATGGTCCGGGGTTTTTTCTGGATACTGGCGTCGGTGCGCATCTGTTGTCTCACACCTCGATTACCACGCGCTCCTTCAGTACCGCATTCCAGTTCGGCAGCCATCTGGGCGTGGGTTACCGCTTCGGCGGCCGGCAATCCTACGAGCTGAGCGCGCGTGTGCAGCATCTGTCAAACGCGGCGATCAAGCGGCCCAATGGCGGCATCAACTTCGCGCAATTGCGGCTGGCGTATCACTTTTAGTCCCTTTAGTTGCCTCCCGGCGCGGGGCGTTCGCCCACTGTGAGCCGCGCGCCGCGCCCGTGCGTACCGGCTTACAATACGGGTTCCTTTAGGTTTCTGTAGGTTCCTTTATTTTCTGAGGCAGCCGCGCCGCCGTGACCCAGGTACTCGCCCGCAAGTGGCGCCCCCGATCGTTTACCGAACTCGTTGGACAGGAGCATGTCGTCCGCGCGCTCGGCAACGCGCTGCAGCAGCAGCGGCTGCATCATGCGTATCTTTTCACTGGGACGCGCGGCGTGGGCAAGACCACGATTGCGCGCATCATCGCCAAGGCGCTGAATTGCGAAACCGGCGTTACTGATGCGCCATGCGGCAAGTGTACCGCCTGCACTGAAATCGACAGTGGCCGTTTTGTCGATCTGGTGGAGCTGGATGCCGCGTCGAATACGCAGGTCGACAACATGCGTGAGTTGCTGGAAACCGCGATGTACGCGCCCTCCAGCGGCCGCTTCAAGGTGTACATCATCGACGAAGTGCACATGCTGTCGCGCAATGCGTTCAACGCCATGCTGAAAACGCTGGAAGAGCCGCCGGCGCACGTGAAGTTCATCCTCGCTACTACCGATCCGCAGAAAATTCCGGTGACGGTGCTGTCGCGCTGTTTACAGTTCAACCTGAAACAGATTCCGCAGCAGCAGATCGCCGGGCGGCTCGCGTACGTGCTGGGCGAGGAAAAAGTGCCGTTCGAAGCACCCGCACTGGCGCTGATTGCGCGCGCGGCACAGGGCAGCCTGCGCGATTCACTATCGCTGCTCGATCAGGCGATCGCCCACGGTGGCGGCAGAGTTGAAGAAGCCTCCACCCGCGCCATGCTGGGTGCGGTGGATCAGCAGCATTTGTTTGCAATCCTCGATGCTCTGGCCAAAGGCGACGGCGCAGCGATGATCGCCAAGGCTGACGAGATGGCCGCGCGCAGCCTGTCATTCGAGGCGGCGCTGCTCGATTTGGGCACGTTGCTGCATCGTCTTGCGCTGGCGCAACGCATCCCGGCGACAGTGGCGGATGACGATCCGGATCGCGACACCATGCTGACTCTGTGCAAACAGTTCGCGGCGGACGATCTTCAGCTTTATTATCAAATCGTAGTGCAGGGCCGCGGTGACATCGGCCTTGCGCCCGATGAATATGCGGGTTTCACCATGACACTGCTGCGCATGCTGGCGTTCGCGCCCGGCGCTGAACCGGGCGTGGCCGCATCGCCAGCCAGTGCCGCGCCGCGAAGCGCGCGTGCACCGCAACCCGCGACAGCTGCTGCCGCTCCTATGTCTGCATCTGAATCTGCACCGGTAACCGTACCGGTGGTCTCGGTGCCCGCCAGTGTCAATGTCACTTGGGAAGAACTGGTGCAGCACCTGGGCATATCCGGTTTCGCCAGGCAACTGGCGCAGCACTGCGAGATGACGCGGCTCGACGCCACGCAAATCGATTTGAGCATTCCCAAGGCGCAGGAGCATCTGCTGGCCGGCGCCAATCAGGGCAGGCTGAAGGCTGCGCTGCAGCAGCGCTACGGCGCGGCGTTCAAGGTCAACATCGTCGTGGCCAACGTGGCGGCCAGTGAAGTCAATTCGCCTGCGACAATTGCCAGCCGCGAACAGGAAGCGCAAAAAGCGCGGGCCCGGAGTGACATCGACGCCGACCCGTTCGTGCAGGAACTGAAAAAGGACTTCGGCGCGCGCGTGCGTGATGTCAGGCCGAACGGTTGAACCAGGGAGGACAGGAATGAGCAGCGCAAGTGCAATCAACGACATCAAAGCCGATCAGATCGTCGCGGGTATCCGCGAGTGGGTTGCGCTGGAAACGCCGCCGCACGACGTTAAGTGGCTCACGGAATTTTCCGAGCTTGCCACGCATCAGGCGAAGCAGGCCGGGCTGACGGTTGATACGATTCCTGTCGGTGACAGCAAACAGCCGCTGGTGCGTATTCGCGCGCCGAGCGACAACAATGAAAAATCCGTGCTGGTGCTGGCGCACTACGACACGGTGCATCCCGTGGGCACGGTCGAGCGCAACAAGCTGCGCATTGAGTCCGACAAAATGTACGGCCCTGGCACCTATGACATGAAGGCCGGTGGGTATCTGGCGCTGCAGGCAATGGCCGCGCTTTTCAAAGAGCATCAGCCCGCGCGCCCGGTGGAATTGTTGCTCGTTCCGGACGAGGAAAGCGGCAGCCGGCTGTCGCGTGAGAATATCGAAGCGCTGGCGAGGAACGCGGCATTCGCGTTGGTGGCTGAGCCCGCGCGAGCGGGCGGTGAATGCGTGACCAGCCGCAAGGGCACGGGCTATATCAGCATGACGGCGATTGGCGTACCCTCGCACGCAGGCACCGATCACGCCAAGGGCCGCAGCGCCATCCGTGAACTCGCGCATCAGGTGCTGGCGCTGGAGGCGATGACCAATTACACCGAGGGCACGACGCTGAGCGTGGGGCGCATCGAAGGCGGCACCAACCGCAACGTGGTACCGGAGCGCGCCAGCCTTATCACGGATTTTCGCGTGGTGACCAAGGCGCACGGTGAACGTTTGATGGCGGCAGTCAGGGCGTTGACGCCCGTGACCGATGGTGTGCGGCTCGAGATCGAAGCGGACTTTAATCGCCCGCCATTCGAGCGCTCCAAACAAGTACAGGCGCTGTTCGAGCGCGCGCAACGCGTGGCGCGTGTGACCGGATTCGATTTGGGCGAAGTGCCGCTCACCGGTGGCGGCAGCGATGGTAATTTTACGGCTGCGTTTGATGTGCCCACGCTCGATGGCTTGGGCGCGGAGGGTGATGGCGCGCACACGTTGCACGAACACATCGTGGTTTCCACGCTGCCGTTGCGGCTGCGCTTTTTGCATGGGTTGCTGCGCGATCTGGCGTGGGACAAGGCGCT
This sequence comes from Betaproteobacteria bacterium, assembly GCA_900299145.1. Taxonomy (GTDB): domain Bacteria; phylum Pseudomonadota; class Gammaproteobacteria; order Burkholderiales; family SG8-41; genus UBA5216. The sequence goes on from OMIN01000095.1 coordinate 38,071, forward strand.
AGCGTAATTGTGTGAAAGCGAATAACTATTTGATTTAAAAGGAAAACGATATGAATCCCATGAAAGGCCAATTGGCCGGCCTGATGAAGCAGGCGCAGCAGATGCAGGAAAATATGCAGAAAATGCAGGCGCAGCTAGGCACCATCGAGGTTGAAGGACAGGCGGGCGCGGGCATGGTGAAGGTGACGATGAATTGCCACTTTGGCGTGAAGCGTGTTGCCATCGATGATTCTGTGATGAAAGACGTGGCAAACGATAAGGAAATGCTGGAAGACCTGATCGCCGCAGCAATCAACGACGCGGTGCGCAAGGCCGAGGCCACCAAGCAGGAAAAAATGGGCAGCCTGACGGCAGGCATGCCGATGCCGCCGGGGTTTAAGTTGCCGTTCTAAAAGACTGTGCGACGCGGCAAGCGTTTACTCTATGACTTGCAATACGCGCGCCGTCATTCCAGCGAAAGCTGGAATCCAGAGTGTTGATTTACGCGAAGCGTCTGAATTCATGATCCTGCGGATAAATTTACGTGCTGGATTCCAGCCTTCGCTGGAATGACGACTTTGGGATGTTGCATGAGATGGGCTACGGATAATCTGCGGCGCTAAACGAACACGTGAAACCACCTTCCACCCTCGACGAACTGATGACGGCCCTGCGTTGCCTGCCCGGCGTCGGTCCTAAATCGGCGCAGCGCATGGCGTATTTCCTGCTGCAACGCGATCAGCCGGGCGCGGCTCGCCTGTCGGGCGCGTTGCGCGCGGCGCTGGATCGCATCCGCCACTGCGAGAAATGCAATTCGTTTTCGGAAGACGTGTTGTGCGAACTGTGTTCATCCACGCGGCGTGACGCAAGTTTGCTGTGCGTGGTGGAGTCGCCCGCCGATCTTTTGATGATTGAACAGACACAGAGTTTCAAGGGCTTGTATTTCGTGCTGGCTGGTGTGTTGTCGCCGCTTGATGGCGTGGGGCCGAAGGAAATTCACCTGGATCGATTACTTAGACGCGCCACCGACGGCGTAGTCGGTGAAGTGGTGCTCGCCACCAACTTCACCGCCGAGGGCGAAGCCACCGCGCACTACGTGGCCGAGCTGCTCGCCGCGCGTGGCATCAAGGTCACGCGCATCGCACGCGGGTTGCCAGTGGGCGGGGAACTCGATCACGTCGATATCGGTACACTGGCGCAAGCCGTGATTGAACGCCGTGCCGTCTGATACACCACGCCAGCCGCGCCGGGCGACTCGCCAAGTGTCACGCCGTGATTCAACACAGCCGCCGGGGCCGTTACGTCCGCGCCGTGAGGGCGCAGTAGCGCCCGCCGAGCATGACCCGCGCGGCTCGCGCGGCCACCGTTCCGACGCCGAGCCCCCTGCGGACAGCCAGAAGCTCCAGAAAATACTGGCGCAGGCAGGTTTGGGTTCGCGCCGATTGATGGAAACGTGGATCGAAGCGGGCCGCGTCACCGTCAACGGAAAAGTGGCCAGCATCGGCACGCGCGTGATGCCCGCCGACCGCATACAGGCGGATGGGCGCGACGTGCGCGTGGCCAATGCGGCGGAACCCGTGCGCGTGTTGCTCTATCACAAGCCTGAAGGCGAAATCGTCACGCGCGAAGATCCGCAGGGCCGCGAAACCGTGTTCACGCGCCTGCCGCGGCTGCGTGGCGCGCGCTGGCTGTCGATCGGGCGGCTTGACGTCAGCACCAGCGGGCTGCTGATTTTTACCACCTCAGGTGCGCTCGCCAACGCCATGATGCACCCACGCTTTGCGGTCGAGCGCGAATACGCCGCACGTATTTTCGGCAAGCTCACCGACGAACAGGGCAAACTGCTGTTAACCGGCGTGGCGCTCGAAGACGGTCCGGCGCGCTGTGCGTCGCTCATCGACGAGGGTGGAGAAGGCTCGAATCACTGGTATCGACTGGTAATGACTGAAGGCCGCAATCGCATCGTGCGCCGGCTGTTCGAAGCGGTGGGTTTTACCGTCAGCCGCCTGATTCGCGTGCGCTTTGGCCCGCTGCAACTGCCACCGCGATTAAAGCGCGGACAGATCGAGGCGCTGGAACCGGCGGAAGTTAAAAGGCTGCTGGCCTGGGTGGAGAAGCCCGTCATTGGCAAGTCGCATAAGTCGCAACGTAAGGACGCGAAGGGTCGCAGCGGTAACACAGATTAAGCGCCCGGCGGGGCTCTTGACGGAGGCGAGTGGCTGGCGCACATTGTCATATTGCCCGCTATAGAGGAGACACTGATGATTCGCCTGTCCGATGTTCAGTATTGGATGGTACTGGCTATGGCGCCTGTCATGTCTATCGGGGCGGTCGTGCCCCTCGTGCCACTCAGCGCCCACGCGCAATCCGACTATCCCAACAAGCCCGTGCGTATTGTCGTGCCGTATTTTCCTGGCACGCCGTCTGACCTTACCGCGCGCATGCTGGGGCAGAAATTTTCTGAGGCCTGGGGAAAGGCCGTGGTGATCGAAAACGTCGCCGGCGCCAGCGGCAACATTGGCACCGAACGCGTGGCCAAGGCCAACCCGGATGGATATTCACTGGTGCTGCCAGGCAACGCGCCGCTGGCGATCAACCCCAGCCTATATCCCAATTTGCCGTTTCATCCTCTGAAGGACTTCGCGCCAATTTCCCAGGTGGTGTTATCGGCGAGTCTGCTGGCGGTGCAGAATGCCGTGGCCGCGAAAAATGTGCAGGAACTGGTCGCGCTGGCCAAGGCGCAGCCGGGCAAGCTTACCTACGGTACGGGCGGCGCTGGCACGCCGCAGCATATGGCGGGCGAGCTCTTCAACACCATGGCGGGCATCCGCATCCTGCACGTGCCGTACAAAGGCCCGCCGCCGTCACTGCTGGACCTGGTTGGCGGCCGCCTGACCGCAGTGTTTTCCATTTTATCGTCAGCGCTGCCGCTGACGCGCACCGAAAAGATCCGCGCGCTCGCAGTGACGTCGTTAACGCGTAGCAACGCCGCGCCGGATTTGCCCACCATGCACGAATCCGGCGTCACCGGTTTTGAAGCGACGTCATGGTTCGCGCTGCTCGCACCGGCAGGCACGCCGCAACCCATCGTGCGCAAAATTCACGCCGAAACCGTGAAGGCGCTGGCGCAACCGGACGTGCGCGCCAAACTCACCGACATGGGCATGGACATCGTCGGCAGCACGCCGGAACAACTCTCGGCAGTGATGCGCGTTGAGCTGCCGAAGTGGGCGAAGGTGGTTAAAGAATCCGGGGCGAAGGTAGAGTAAAGGAAACTACGCCATCGACGTCGTTCCCTGTGCATCGGCAGCATTTCGTGCCTAGGGAAAATGCCCAGTTGTGCTGCAATGCTGCGAATTTGCGGTCAAGTCTTGTATCCCGGGTCGAGCCGCTCCGCCAACCGTAAACACGCCGCCCAGTCACGGCTGCCGCGTTTGCCGCCCCGCTTGATCTGGCTATGCGCGTAGGCGCACGCTTCGGGGCTGGGCGTGGTGTAGTTGCCCTGACCCGCGGCGAGTGCGGCAATTTGGCCCGCGCAGGCCATTTCGAGAAAGTGATGGGTGACCACGCACTCGGCCACACTTTCGCCGCACACCAGCAGGCCGTGGTTGCGCAGGATCATCACCGAGCCGCCCTCCAGATCGCGCAGCAGTTTCGGAGTCATGTCGTGATCGAATTCGAGACCCTCGAATTCGTGATACTTCACCTCGCCGTAAAAGCCCATGGCGTGCTGGTTGATCGGCAGCAGTCCGAATTTATGTGCGGCGACCCCCATGCCGTTGACGGTGTGCGTGTGCAGCGTCGCCATAAGATCAGGGCGGCCGCGCATCAGGCCGGCGTGGATGATGAGCGCGCCGCCGCGGATGGTGTGCACATCTGTGTCCATTACCACGTTGCCGTCAAAATCCACTTTCAGCAGCGAGGAAGCAGTGACTTCGCCAAACATCCATTCAGAGCGCTTGACCAGCATGTGCTGCGGCTCACCGGGCACGCGCAGGCCGAAATGGTTGTAGGTCATGTCATCCACGCCGTAGTGGGCCAGGATGCGGTGTCCGGCCGCGAGTTCGACGCGTGCCTGCCATTCGGCAGCGCTACACTGCTCGCGCACGGATTTGCGTTTTTGGGTGTGGGCAACGATGCGGACGGCCATGATCAGAGTCCTTGTGATTGAGCAGAGTCAAGTATAAGCCTGATCAGGTTGAAACTTGCCGCTGGAATTTCAGCAAGATTTCCGCCTCAGTCACGCCTCTGCGAAAAGGCGCGGGAACAAATACAAAATCGCAGTGAAGACGGATGCTACAAAGCGGCGATCAATGCGCCGTGTGCTTCCATAAATTGATGGCAAAGCACAGGAATGCGACGCCGATCACAATGGATGCCAGGCCCAGTACCGGTTCCACGGCTTTGTTGCCGTTGACAAACATCGTCAGAGTAACCATCTGTATCGGAAACGCAATGTTGTGCAGCCAGAAGTGCGCCTTGGCGAGCCAAGGCTCGCTTGCCGCCGGAGTGCTGCGGTACCACAGGCCAAACAATGCCATGCTGACCCACCCCAAAAGGTTCACGTGAACGTGTACCGGCCTGAACGTGAAGTCGTGACTGGCTGCCATAACGATGCCTAACGATACACCGGCTATCGCGTAAATAGCTGCCAGCCGCAAAAACCAGTTTCCCATGGATGTCTCCTTTTTGATAATAAAGCCCGGTCGGACGTTTGGTGTTCAAGCGATGCTTGAAGGTGCTTTGAACGAGCGCATGATGCTGGGGCGATATTACGAATCGGAAAATGTTACGGCAATTGGTGTTGTCCGGTAGTGTGGATACGCCTCGCATCCCGAACCGGAGCCTCGCGTTGGTGATGGAGACGCATAAGACCACTACGTTCTCCCTTTTTCTGGCGCTGCGCGGACGGCTCGAAATTACATGCGGGTTTTCATCCACGCGTTTCTCGCGTACATTCGGATATGTAAAGTGTGGTTCCGACATTGCAGTATTGATATTCAAGGAGCGATATCATGGCCCGCATTCAGCACCTCGCCATTTCCAGTCAGGATCCGGAAAAACAGGCGGATTTTTTCAAAAACGTTTTCGGCTGGAAGGAAATCCGCCGCCTCGATAATCCGCGCGCGCGCGGCGTGGTATTGACCGACGGCGCGATCAATATTTCGGTGCTTTATTTCAAGCAGGATCAAATCGACCGCGGCATGGATTTCACCGGGCCGCATCATTTTGGCGTGTACGTCGAAGACCTCGAAGGTACTGCCAACAAATGTCTGGCCAATGGCGCCGTGGCGTATTCGGAGTTGCCGGAAGACCCCGGCGAAAAGGCGAAGAACTACCGATCGAAACGATCAGATAAATTCAAGGGTTTTGAGCAATGCCTGTTCGACATTGCTGATGAGCCGTGGATAGGCGCGGCGGCCGTCAAATAAAGCGCTCGGCGCTTACATCAATATCCGTCCACCGTTGATGTCCAGCGACACGCCGTTGAGATACGCGGCAGCATCCGACGCGAGAAACACCATGGCGTTGGCGTGATCTTCCGGGTCGGGCAGCCGGCGCAGCGGAATTTGCGAGGCGATCTGCTGGATGTTGGCTTCCGTGCGCAGTGCTTTTACACGGGGCGTGAGCGTGGTGATCGGGGCGATAGAGTTGGATGTAATGCCCGAAGGCCCCAGTTCAATCGCCAAAAAGCGCGTGAGCTGAATTACGCCGGCCTTGGATGCTGCGTAGGCGGGCGAGGTTGAGCCAAACAGTGTGCGGCCGGAAATCGACGACACGTTGATAATGCGCCCGGCCTTGGATTTTTTCAGATAAGGGATCGCGCGCTTGCACATCAGAAACGTGCCGCGCAGATTGAGCGTGACGGTGCGATCCCAGTCGTCCACCGGCAATTCCTCTACGCCGGTGAGTTTGCCGTAACCGCCGGCGCTGTTGACCAGAATATCGATGCCGCCGAATTCGCCCGCCACACGCGCCAGTGCATCGGTGACGGATTGATCGTCGGTGACATCGGTGCGCACGCACATCAGGCGCGCGCCGCTAATGTCTGCCGCTACTTTTTTTGCGCCGGCTTCATCAATATCGAGCAATGCCACCGCCGTGCCCTGCTGCGCGAATTCGCGCGCGGTGGATGCGCCGATGCCTTGCGCAGCGCCGGTGACGACAGCGACGCGGCCTTTGAGTTCGGGATAGATAGCCATGAGTGTGTTTTGTAAGTATTTGTTTTATATAGGTTATTTAATGCCGTTCATCCATCAATTGCACTACGCCGGCAGCGCAGCCGCCATCAATTCCGGCGCGATGCCTTGCGCCTCGGCGTTGGCGAAATTGAGTTCAATTTTGACGCCGTTCGGATCCAGCATGAACAACTGAAACAGGCCCTGGTCGTCGACCATGCGCTTGTGAAATTTTACGCCGAGCTTTTGCAGCCGCTCCATGGTCTCGCGCAGGCCTGTAGCGCGAAATGCGATGTGATCGACCACGCCCGAGCCGTGTGTCGCCTCGCTTTGCTGGCCGAGATACGCTTTGCGGTTTGCACTGACGTTCGCGCCACCGGCCGTGAGATGCAGCACGTCAGTGCCGCCGATGTAAAGCCAGATCACCGGAAACTTGAAATCCGGGTTGGGGCCGACGCGCAGCCCCAGTGCATTGACGTACCAGTCGCGCGTGCCTTCGAGGTCAGTGGTTTGAATCAGAAAGTGTTCGAGATGATGTAGTGGCATGATTAGCGCTCCTGCGCCGTGCGTGTTTCCGTCAATTCGTCTTGTCCATTACTTCGTGGCATCCCCGCCATCGACAATGATCTGATCGACTTCGCCTGCACCGGGTGCACGGCGAAACGCGGCGGCAGCCTGATATTCTGGCGACTGATTGCATTTCACCGCCTGCTCAAAGGTATCAAATTCGATCACCACGAAGCGATGAAATCTGTCCGTGCCTTCCATGATCTGAAAGCGCCCGCCGCGCGCCAGCACACGCCCCCCATATTTGGCGATGATGCCGGGCACGAGGTCTGTGTACTTCTTGTATTCAACGGGATCGTCGACTTTGCAGCGGGATATCCAATACGCAGCCATGTGTATTTTCTCCAGACTTACAGACTCTTGCCGCTCATTTTGCAACTACGTTGCCCAGATTCGGCAACCATGTCGCGAATTGCGGGAACGCGGCGATGACCACGATCACGCACAGCAGGCAAATCCAGTAGGGCACACAGCCCTTGAAAATATCGCCGAGCGAGGCCTCTTGCGGCAGGGCGGCTTTGACCGTGAACACCAGTATGCCAAAGGGCGGCGTAAGCAGGCCGGTTTCGATGGCAAGGATGCCGAGGATGGCGAACGCGAGCGGGTCCATGCCCAGCGCTGCCGCCACCGGCGCGAACACCGGCACCGTCAGCAGAATGATCGAGATCGAATCGATCAGCATGCCGAGGATGAACCAGATCAGCACCATCACCGCCAGCACGCCCCAGATGCCGAGGCCGGAGGTGAGGAAAAACTCTTTCGCCATGCCGGTGATGCCGGTCATCGACAGCACCCGCGAATATAGTTGCGCGCAGAACAGGAGGATCAGCAGTGGTGCGGAGGTGCGGCCGACGGAGAGAATGACCTCGAACAATTCCTTGGGCTTCATGCGCTTCCACATCGCCAGCAGCAGGGCGAGCGCGGCCCCCACGCCCGCGCCTTCCGTCGGCGTGAAAAAGCCCAGCCAGATGCCGCCCAGCGTGATGCCCACCAGCAGGAATACGAGGCCGGTGCTGATCAGCAGTTCGCGGAATTCGGCGTCGCTGATTTCGACTTCGCTCTGCACTTGCGCGAGCTTCGTGCCCGCACCGACCAGTTCCGGCTTGAGATACGAAGCGCCGATAATGTAAGCGCAGTAGAAAAACACCAGGATGAAGCCTGGAATGATGCCAGCGATAAAAATCTTGCCGATGGCCTGTTCAGTCAGCACGCCCCACACGATCATCAATACACTGGGTGGAATCAGCATGCCCAGGCATGCGCTACCTGCGATACAGCCCAGTGCGAACTTGCGGTCGTAGCCATAGCGTTTCATTTCCGGATACGCAATGCGGGAAAACGCTGCCGCCGCCGCAATGGAAACACCGGTGACGAACGCGAACACCGCATTGGCCAGCACCGTGGCAATGCCCAGCCGCCCCGGAATTTTTTGCGTCAAACGATTGGTGAGCGCAAACAGATCACGCGCCGCACCGCACTTGGCAAGAAACTCGCCCATGAGCATGAACAGCGGTATCACCGCGAACACATAATCGCGCAGCGCTTCGTAAGCGGTAGTGCCGATGAATGACTGCACCACTTCCATATTGCCCTGCATCAGATAGATGCCCAGCACGCTGGCCATGCCCAGCGCAACGGCGATATGCACGCCGGCAAACACCATCACCAGCAGCGCAGTGAGAAGTATCGCGACTTCGGTTGTTCCGAACATTTTCTCTTTTAAAAACAGATAGTTATGAGGCGATGCTCAATTGAGTGTTTCGTTCGGACTGGAAGGGCCGCGCGCGGGCTCATTCAACGGCGCACGCACGCGTTCAAGACACAGCAGCAGATAGTTAAACGCCGCTAGAAACGTGCCCAGAATAATCACAAAGCGCGCCGGCCACACCGGGACGCGCAGCGCGCCTTCCCCCTCAAATTCGTTGGAGTTCCACGCGTGCAGGGCCGGATCGAGACTGCCCCAGCATACGATGGCGAAAAACGCGGCGCCCAGCAGATAACCGGCCAGTTCCAGTACGCGTTGCGCCCACAATGGCAGACGCGTGGTAACTGCGTCGACGTAAATCATGCCGCCAGAGCGGATGGCGAATGGCGCCTGCAAAAAACAGATCACCACGATGGAAAACGACACGATTTCCGGCGTGCCCTTGACCGGGCTGTTAAATACCACTCGGCCGATTACATCGGCGCACACCAGAAAGCAGATGAGGAAGGCGAGGGTGGCCGCGACCGCAAGCAGTGCACGGGCCAGCCATTCAGTGAGTTTGGAGATCATTTGAAAAAGGGGGGGCGCGTAATATCCCCTCTCACGCCCTGCAAGAGAGGGGATGGTATGCGCGCTGGAATGAATGGGTGGTAAGTGTGACCACCATAAGTGGCGGCTACTTCACCGCATACCGCACAGGCCACTTGTGTCCAAGCTTTTCTGCTTCCTCCAGCGCGAGTTTCAACACCTGACTCGCGGGCAGACCCTGCTTGTCGAGCTCAGCCGCTTTTTGCTGTGGCCAGTCTTTCAGCGAATTGGCCCAGTCCTGTTTCACCGATGGCGGTACGGATTTGATATTGGTGCCCAACCCTTTGAGCTGTTCAAGCTGCTTGGGATAGTTTTCCTTGTTAACGGTGCCGGTGCGGGCTTCGAACTCGCGCGCGACTTCAACAATGATCTGCTGCACGTCTTTTGGTAACTTGTTAAAGCGCGCGCTGTTGATGGTAAGGCCGTGCCAGGTAATCGCACCGAAGCCAACCTCCGTGTAGTACTTGCCGACTTCGTGCAGTTTGAAGTTCACCCAGCCCGACGGGAACATGATCCAGCCGTTGTAAACGCCAGTCTGCATCGAGGTATACGCTTCCGGCAGCGACGATTGCACTGGGGTTGCACCCGCAAATTCAAGCCATTTGAGATTGAGCCCCGCGCCGGCGAGCTTGCGGCCTTTGAGATCGGCGACGGTGTTCCAGTCGAAGGTGGTGCCCAGGTTGTAGCCGTTATCGGCGATCAGCGCCAGCAGCTTTTGGCGGTATTTGTCTTCGAATACTTTGCTCATGTACGGCACTTTGTCGTACACCGCGCGCGCCATTTTCACGCTGGTATCCGGATCCATGGTGCCAAAAGGCAGCATCACCTGAAACGCATGCAGCGGCAGGTTCGACGGCTCAAAGCAGAAGCAATAACCACCGATGTCGATTATGCCCGACTGCACGCCTTCCAGTGTGTCGGCCACCTTGACCATTGCGCCGCCGTAGCCCTCGATAAATTCGACTTTGTGTTGTGTCTTCGCAGCCACGCGTTTGGTGACTTCGGGCACGAAAAAGTTTTGCATCAAGTTGACGTAAGTGTTCGCGGCGGGGTGCCCGGACGCGATACGCAATTTGATGTCTTCGGCCCGTGCGGCGGTGATCGTAAATGCAGTAGCGGTAGCGAACGCAACACCGGTCAGAATGCGATGGAATTTCATGTTTGCTCCTCCAGCAAGTATGAAAATGGGGTGAACTGCGGAAGCCCATCGTATCACGCCGGGTAGAGCGGCGGTGAACCGAAGTCTTCCCTGACAATGCTACTCAGATACCGCGAAGCTGGCCGTCAATCCGGAGCATAGAATTCTTCCTTGTCATTGCGCCGGTAGCCGGTCTGCTCAAACCATTGCGGTCCCAGTTCGCCTTCGTTGCGTCCATTGCACTTGAGGTTGGCTATGGTCTTGCCGTTGTTTGCAACGGCCAAGCCTTGCTTGACCACCGTTTCCCCTTTTGCGCCCCAACGCCCTGCGCCGCCGTAAACCGTGTAGCTGTAGCCGCCGCGCTTGAAGCGCAGCCAGCTCATGCCGCCGCCGGCGTAAGGCTCATACTGGCCATGCGCCGCCTTGAGCGGATGGACCTCGCCTTCGGGCAAGGTGATCTCCAGTGGCTGGCCAGGAGTGCCGAAGCGATACTGCAGGTAGCCGGATTTGGCTGTGATCGTGCGTGAGGCACACACCGAAACCAGCTTGCTGCCCGTTGCGCAGGTGAATATCACGCTCTCTTGCGGCGTGCAGAACGATTTTTGGCTGGGCGAAGTGCCAGTGGCAGACGCAGCTTTCCCCAAGGACGTCAATCGGGTTACCAGCGCGATGCGGTCAGTTTTCTTGCAGTCCGGATTGCCCTGACACGAAGTCGCCAGCACGTTTGCCATGCGGTATTCCAGTTGCACGCGCTGCCCCTTCCATTTGTCGTCGCACAAATCGAAGGCGGCAGGCTCCTGAAATTCCTTTCCCGCATCATCCTTGAGCGTGAGGTAACAGGCGATATCACCCTGAGTCGCGCCGACGACGGTGCCGATGGTGGTTTTGTTTTGACCGCCGATGAGAATGGTGGCTTCTGGCGCCGCAGCCCAGACCGTCAGTGCCAATAGTGCTGACAAGCCCAAGCCGCAGCGCAGTATAGTGGTTAATAGGAATTTCATAAGTCTTTGTTTTATTTGAGATATTTTGTTCCGTCTATTCCGCCTTGGCGCCGGAAATTTTAATGACGCGTGCCCATTTTTCGTGTTCGGTCTTGATGTAGGCCGCGAATTCCATGGCACTGCCACCCGCGATTTCCGCGCCGATGGCGGCGTAGCGTTCTTTCAGTTCCGGCAACGCCCTGTTGGTGACGGCGTTGAGTCTGTCGACCAGCGCGCGCGGCGTCCTGGCGGGTGCCCCGAGGCCATACCAGCCGATGACTTCAAAGCCTGGCACGCCGGATTCGGCGATGGTGGGAATATCCGGCGTGGCCGACGCGCGTCTTGATGAAGTAACACCGAGCGCACGCACGCGGCCCGATTTGATGTGCGGCACCAGCCCGCCGATGGCGGTAAAGCTGACATGCACTTCGCCTGCGATCAGCGCGCTATTGGCCTGTGAGCCGCTTTTGTATGGCACGTGAATCATGTCGACGCCGGCCATGTGCTTGAACAATTCTCCCGTCAGATGATTTGAGCCACCGATGCCGCTGGAGGCATAGGTGAGCCGTTGCGTTTTTGCCAGCGCGATGAGTTCTTTCACATTCACGGCCTGCACCGACGTGCGCACGGAGAGCACATACGGCGTGAACACGGTGAGAATGATCGGCGCAAAATCCCGCAGCGGATCGTAGCCGATATTCGGGCGCAGGCTGGGCGTGACCACATGCGTGGGCGACATCGCCAGCAGCGTGTAACCATCGGGCGCGGACTTGGCGACGATTTCAATGGCGATAATGCCGCCCGCGCTGGGGCGGTTATCCACCACAAACGATTGGCCCAGCATGTCGGTGAGCCGGGTCGTCAACAGCCGTGCGATGGTATCCGAGCCGCCGCCCGGGCCGAGGCCTACGACCAGGCGAACGGGGCGCGTGGGGTAGTCCTGCGCGCGCACGGCAGATGTGATGGCCAGCAGCAACAGGGCGGGGAGCAACTTCATGGCGTTCCGGATTCGCGAATGGCGGAGAGTATTGATCTTATACCGTCCTATGCGATGGACGCGCAAGCGGTTTGGCGCTAAGGTTGCATGAGCTGCCAAAAAATATTGAGGAGCGTGACATGGACAAACCCGTAGACGGCAACAATCTGCCCGCCGAAGTGGGCCAACGCATCATTGATAAACCGGAGCTGCCGCCGCAGGGCGTCACCACCGACAATGAAGTGTTCACCGAGGTTGTGCTGGGCAAAGGGCAATTAAAGCGTGGCACCTTTCGCCATTTTGAAGTGTTCTGCGACGAAGCACAGCGCATCGGTGGTGACGATTTGTATCCATCGCCGATGACTTATCTGGCGATGGGCGTGGGGTTCTGACTGCTGACTCAGGTTGCGCGGTACGCGCACATGATGAAGCTGACGATCAAGGACGCCAAGGTGAAAGTGCGTTTTCGAAAATTCCTTGGCGGCTCGGTGCTGAAAGGCACGGTATATAACCGCTGGGACGGCGTGGATACGCATCTGATGGTGGAAAGCGACGCGCCGGAAGAAAAGCTGCGTCACCTGATCAAAAATGCGAAGGCGGGTTGTTTTGCCGAGGGGTTAATCGAGCAGAAAGTGCCGTTGAACAGCACGATTGAGGTGAATGGCAATGCGTTCAGTCTGTGAAGATGCTGCGTTGCTGTTGATTCGATAAGTATTTGATTTAAAATGGTTTTTTTATAATGTGGACTGATGGGGGGCAGCTGAGCCTCTTCACAGTTACACACTTGCACGAGTAGAATGCCGTATCGCCCATTCGTGCATTTCTCGTCTATCCTCGTGTTTATCCTCGTATAAGGAACCTGCCATGCCGCGCATCGAAGCCTACGAAAACGTCAAACACAAGAAGCTCACGCGCAATCCGCCAGGCGGTGGCACGGCGTGGCGTACGGATTTCATGCGTCCGGCACAGGGCGAGAAAGAGCCGATGGCGTTTCTGGCGGAAGGTACGCCGCATCGCGTGATTAAGCCGCATTTTCATGAAGTCGACCAATTTCAGGTGATCGTCAGCGGTGGCGGTGTTATCGGCAAGCATCCGTTGTCGCTGAATGCGGTGCATTTTTCGCGTGCGCATACGCCTTATGGCCCGTTGACCGGCGCCGAGGAAGGCGTGGGCTTTTTGACGCTGCGCGCCGAGTGGGATCCGGGGGCGCAGTACATTCCTGCGGCCAAGGAAAAGCTGGTGTCGGTGCCCAACCGCAAGCCGTGGCAGGTGACCGAAGCGCCGAAGTTCGAGGGTAACGCCGATGTCAACATTCACGCTTTTGAGCAGATCAAGGACGATCGTGGCCTCGCGGCGTATTCGCTAAAGCTCGCGCCAAACGTGCAAATTGCCGGGCCGGATGCGTCCAAGGGCAATGGCCAGTATCTGATTGTCACCAAGGGCAGCGTGAATTATCAGGGCAAGGAATACAAGGCGATTTCCATTGCCTTTACCAAGCCGGATGAAGGCAGCTTCCCGATCATCGCCGGGCCGGAGGGCCTTGAAGCGCTGGTGCTGAATTTCCCGCGCCTTGAGACCGCCAAGGCGTTCGTTCCGGAAGTCACACAGCCCAAGGCGTATCGCGTGTGGCAATGCCTGCTGTGCGCGTTTGCCTACGATGAAGCCAAGGGCATGCCGGAAGAAGGCATCCCCGCCGGCACTCGCTGGGAAGATGTGCCCGACACCTGGACCTGCCCTGATTGCGCTGCGAGCAAGGCGGATTTTGATATGGTGGTTGTGGCCTGACGTAGGGTAGCCGTATTGTTGAATCATAAAAAGGCCGCGTTTGCGGCCTTTTTTGTCGGTGAATGGGTTGTGAAACCGGGAGGGTGTATGCGGAATGTTTACGCTTTCGTGATGGCAGGCTGCATGCTGGCCGGAGCATCATCAGCTGCCGCGCAGAACTATCCCAACAAGCCCATACGCTTTATAACGCCCTATGCGCCGGGTGGCAGCACGTCGGTGATGGCGCGCATGATCGGCCAGCATCTGACCGAATGCTGGGGGCAGAACGTGATTATCGACAACCGGCCCGGCGGCAACACCATTATCGGCACGGAAACCGTGGCGCGATCCGCCCCCGACGGCTACACGATACTGCTGGTGACCAGCACACTGTCGATATTGTCGAGCCTGACCAAAACGCCGTACGATCCGGTGAAGGATTTCGCGCCGGTGGCGACCATCGGCGTCAGTCCGCAGGTGCTGGTGCTGAATACCGCCGTGCCGGCCAACACCCTGCAGGAAGTCATTGCGCTGGCCAAGGCCAAGCCGGGGCAGCTCAACTATGGCTCGTCGGGCGCGGGCGGACCCACGCATCTCTCGGGCGAGGTGTTCAATATTGTCGCCGGCGTCAAAACACAGCACGTGCCGTACAAGGGCGCGGGGCAGGTAATGGTCGATCTCATCGGCGGGCATGTGCAAATGTTTTTTTCCGTGCCGGTGAATATCGTCAATCACGTCAAGGGCGGCAAGCTCAAGGCCATCGCCGTAACGGGGGCCAACCGCGTGCCAGCTTTGCCTAACATGCCGACATTTGCAGAAGCCGGCCTGCCGGGGTTTGATGTCAAAACCTGGAACGGTGTAGTCGCGCCAGCCGCAACGCCCAAGCCCATCGTCGACAAGCTGTCCGCCGAGATCGCCGCGATGCTGGTGCTGCCCGCCATCAAGGAAAAGCTCGACGCGCTTGGGACCACCACAATGATTTCCACGCCTGAGCAATTCAGCGCGATGATCAAATCCGAAATCGCGCTTTATCTCAAGGTGATCAAGTCGGCGAATATTCGCATCGAATGAAAGCGTATTCGCCCGGTTTTCTTGCGGCCAGAGTTGTAGCAGTTACCGCTGACCGGCAATTTTTGCTTGAAAATTCAGCGGTTTACTGTAGAATCCGCGCCTCGGCACGCCTTCGGGCGGCCGAGTTCACTATAAGTATTTGATTTTAAATACTTATTTCCTTGCCTCACCGTCTCGCATAACGGGAGGCCTCAGTTTATAAGCCCAAAAGGAGCCTATTACATGCGGCATTACGAAATTGTTTTTATTGTCCATCCGGACCAGAGTGAGCAGGTGCCCGGCATGGTCGATCGCTATCGCCAGATGATTACCGGGCGCGGCGGCAAGATTCACCGGCATGAGGATTGGGGGCGTCGCCAGATGACATTCCCGATTCAGAAAATGCACAAGGCGCACTACGTTCTGCTCAATATCGAGTGCGACAACGAGACGCTGCAGGAACTCGAACACGCGTTCAAGTTTAACGATGCGGTGCTGCGTCACCTGATCGTTTCGATGAGCGAGGCGGTTACCGCGGCTTCGCCGATGATGCGCGAGGAACGGCCGCGCACGGCACCGGACGAGCGGCCTGCCGTGGCGCCCGCCCCCGCCGCTGCTGCGTAAGGTTGAGCGCCTGACGCCCCATTGACCAATTCGGTTACGCTTACCGGAGAAATCACCGCCATAGAGCCATTGCGCCACACGCCTGCCGGGTTGCCGCTAGTGAATTTCAGGCTATTGCATCGTTCGATGCAGCTTGAAGCCGGGATCCAGCGGCAGACTGAAGCGGAGGTGAGCGCGGTTGCCATTGGTGACATTGCCGTTGCGGCCTCAGCGTTTGTGGCCGGTGGCAAGGCAGCGGTAAAAGGCTTTCTCGCAGGCCGGCGCCGCATGGGCACGCAACAGGGCGCGCAACTCGTACTGCACGTGACGCATATCAAACCCATTCAGCATTCAGATTAACTTTCAGACTAACGAAATTTCGGATAAAGGAAACTCATCATGGCGATGGGAGGCAAAGGCAGGTTCGGCAAAGGCAAGGGCAAGCCCAACGACAAGAACAAGCGCCGCGGTAACGCGCTGTTCCGCCGCAGAAAATTCTGCCGCTTTACCGCGGAGAAAATCAAGGAAATCGATTACAAGGACATCGCACTCCTCAAGGATTTCATCAACGAAAACGGCAAGCTGATTCCGGCGCGCATTACCGGTACCAAGGCCAAATATCAGCGCCAATTGAGCGTGGCGGTGAAGCGCGCGCGCTTTCTCGGCCTGCTGCATTACACCGACCTGCATTAAGGAACCGACATGCAAATCATACTGCTCGAAAAAGTGGTCAATCTCGGCGCGCTCGGCGATGTCGTCAAAGTGAAAGACGGCTACGCGCGCAATTTTCTGATCCCGCACGGCAAGGCGAAGCGCGCCACCACGGCGAACCTCGCCGAGTTTGAAACGCGCCGCGCCGAACTGGAAAAGGCGCAGAACGACGCGCTGGCCGCGGCGCAAGCCTCAGGCGCCAAGCTCGATGGGTTGATGGTACAAATCACGCAAAAGGCTGGCGTCGACGGCAAGCTCTTCGGTTCCGTCACCAACAGCGATATTTCGGAAGCGCTCAAGAAGCAGGGCTTCGATGTCGCCAAGGCGGCGATTCGCATGCCTGCCGGGCCGATCAAATCGGTCGGTGACACGCCGCTGAAAATCGCACTGCACGCGGACGTGGTGGTTGGGATTACCGTTTCGGTGCTGGGCGAGGCTGCGTAAGTTTGGAAATATGCGGCAATACCATGCAAGACGTTTCATGCGGTCATTTGTAATGCTCTAATTTGAAACGGTTTTTTCGCACAGGAAAAAAGGGCTGGTGACAGCCCTTTTTTTTATGTAGATTCAATGGCTCCGGCTGCGTAGCGCAAGACAGTTATTTAAAAATTATTCAATAAAAACAAATAGTTACGTAAAATCTTCAATAACTTACCCGAGCGACTGATTTGATGTGCGCCATGCAAGCCGTGAGCAATTTTCCGACCATTGCGCCTGACCCGCAGGTACAGGCGCTGCGTGTGCCGCCGCAGTCGGTCGAGGCCGAACAGTCGGTGTTGGGCGGGCTGCTGCTCGATAACACGGCGTGGGACCGCATTTCTGACATTGTCAGTGAGACGGATTTTTATCGTGCCGATCACCGGCTGATTTTTCAGCACATCATGCTGCTGATTGAAGCCAACCGGCCGGCTGACGTGCTGACTGTGGCTGAAAGCCTGGAGCGCAGTGCCAAGCTGGAGGAAGCCGGCGGGCAGGCGTATCTTGGTTCGTTGTCAATGAACACACCGAGTGCGGCGAATATCCGGCGCTATGCCGAGATCGTGCGCGAGCGGGCGATCATGCGCCAGTTGGCGCAGGCCGGCACCGAAATCGCCGATGCCGCCTATAACCCGGAAGGGCGCGAGGCCAAAGATCTCATTGACGAGGCCGAAGCCAAGGTGTTCCAGATTGCCGAGGCGGGCATCAAGGCGAATCAGGGTTTCGTCAAAATCGATCCGCTGCTGACGGAAACCGTCGAGCGTATCGACATGCTCTACAGCCGCGAAAACAAGGACGACGTAATTGGTCTTGCCACGGGCTATGTCGATCTGGATCGCATGACATCCGGCCTGCAGGCGGGCGAGCTTATCGTGATCGCTGCCCGCCCTTCGATGGGCAAGACCGCTTTGGCGATGAACATCGTCGAACATGTCGCGCTCAATCTCAAAAAGGCGGCAGCGGTATTCAGCATGGAGATGTCAGGCTCGCAACTGGCGCTACGCATGATTGGCTCGGTGGGACGCGTGGATCAGCACAAGCTGCGCACCGGCACGTTCGAGGAAACCGAATGGCCCAAACTGGTGGATGCCGTGGGCAAGCTCAACGACTCGCAGATTCACATTGACGACACGGCGGGGCTTAACTCACTTGAAGTGCGTTCGCGCGCGCGGCGTTTGCACCGGCAATGTGGCGGCTTGAGTCTCATCGTGGTGGATTACCTGCAACTGATGAGCGGTACGGCAGGGGGCCGAGAGGAAAATCGTGCGACCGAGGTTGCAGAAATTTCACGTGGGCTCAAGAGTCTGGCGAAGGAACTCAAAGTGCCAGTGATCGCGCTCTCGCAGCTAAACCGCAGTGTCGAATCACGCACGGACAAGCGGCCGATGATGTCCGACTTGCGCGAATCCGGCGCCATCGAGCAGGACGCCGACTTGATCCTGTTTATCTACCGCGACGAGGTTTACAACCCGACCAACGAAGCGAGCAAAGGCAAGGCCGAAATCATTGTCGCCAAGCAGCGTAACGGCCCGACTGGTCCGGTGACGCTGACGTTCCTGGGTAGACACACCCGATTTGAGAACTACGCGGGCGGCGATCAGTACTAGGTCGAAAGCTTGTAAGGCTGATGTACGCAGATAAGCGCAGATCAAACGCGTGAAACCCCGCGTTCATCCGCGCAAATCTGAGTCAAAGGTTGTCGCCGTTCAAAGCACCTCGCCCGCGTGATCCGCCAGCCGCGACCGCTCACCGCGCGTGAGCGTAACATGGCCGCTGTGCGCCCAACCCTTCATGCGGTCGACCACGTAGGTGATGCCTGAGCTGCCCTCGGTGAGATAGGGTGTGTCGATTTGCGAGATGTTACCCAGGCATACCACCTTGGTGCCGGGGCCGGCCCGGGTGATGAGGGTTTTCATCTGTTTGGGCGTGAGGTTCTGCGCCTCGTCGATTACCAGGAATTTGTTCAAGAACGTGCGCCCCCGCATGAAGTTGAGCGACTTCACCTTGATGCGAGAGCGGATGAGATCGCGCGTGGCTGCACGGCCCCATTCGCCGGCTGCGTCATCGGTTTTGTTGAGCACATCGAGATTGTCCTCGAGCGCTCCCATCCACGGATTCATTTTTTCTTCTTCGGTGCCGGGCAAAAACCCGATGTCTTCGCCCACCGGTACGGTGACACGTGTCATGATGATTTCGGTGTAGTGCTTGTTTTCCAGCGTCTGATGCAAGCCCGCGGCAAGCGTCAGCAGCGTTTTGCCGGTACCGGCCTGCCCAAGCAGCGTGACGAAATCGATTTCCGGATTCATCAGGAGATTCAGTGCGAAATTCTGCTCGCGGTTGCGTGCCGAGATGCCCCACACGTTGTTGCGCGCATGGCTGAAATCCTTCAGAGTTTGCAGGATCGCCGTTTTTCCACTGACTTCGGCCACCTTGGCCTGAAATGGTTTGTCGTCAGCATGGCCGTCGATGTACACCATTTCATTCACCACAAGGCTCGCGCACAGTGGACCGTGAACGCGGTAATAAGTGTGTCCCGCCTGCTGCCACGATTCCATGTTTTTGCCGTGGGACTCCCAAAATCCTTTTGGTAGCGCGCGCGTGCCGGTGTACAGAAGATCAGTATCTTCCAGCACCTTGTCGTTGAAATAATCTTCCGCAGCAAATCCCAAAGCACGCGCCTTGATGCGCATGTTGATGTCTTTCGACACGAGTATCACCTGCCGTTTCGCGTGCCGTTCCTGCAAGTGCTTGACCACAGCAATGATTTGATTGTCCGCTTTGCCGCCGGGCAGCTTGGCGGGCAATTCGGCGCTGATGGCTTCGGTCTGAAAGAAAAGGCGACCGTTGGCATTTTTGTCGCCATGCGTGGCAAGTGCGATACCCTGCATGATATCGGCAGACGCGTGACCGATGAGTTCATCGAGATAACGGCTCGCCTGGCGCGCATTGCGCGAGACCTCGGACATGCCTTTCTTGTGATCGTCGAGTTCCTCGAGGGTTGCCATGGGAATGAACAAATCGTGCTCCTCGAATCGGAACAGACTCGTCGGGTCATGCATCAACACGTTGGTGTCGAGCACGAAGAGCTTGGTGGCGTGCAGGCGGGTAATGCTGGTGCTGGTGGAACCGGAGGTAGACGAGGCTGAAGCCGTGGGCGAAGCAGAATGCGAGGAGGCGGCGGGCTTGCGCTGGAACATGAAAGTCCTTGTGGAACTGCTGATAAAAGTTTGCCGGAACGGATTGTATAAGTTTTTATTTTTAAAGTGTTTTTATGAATTCCAGCACTTCCTGTGCGTGCCCCGGGACTTTCACGCCGCGCCACTCTCGACGTACTATGCCCTTGGCGTCAATTGCAAACGTACTACGCTCGATGCCACGCACTTTTTTACCGTACATGTTTTTCATTTTAATGACATCGAACGTTTTGCAAGCGACTTCTTCGATGTCTGACAGCAGGTCAAACGGAAAACTCATTTTGGTTCTGAAGTTTTCGTGCGACTTCAGACTGTCGCGAGACACGCCATAAATCGCGCAGCCGGCTTTTTTGAACTGCGCGTGCAAGTCGCGAAACTGCTGGCCTTCGGCAGTGCAGCCAGGTGTGTTGTCCTTCGGGTAAAAGTAGATGACCCACGCTTTCCCCGTGGCAGTCCTGCTGTTAAACGGCTGCCCTGACGTGGATGGAATTTCAAATTCAGGAACGGGTGTATTGAGCATGATTTCGATTACCTCCCTTGGCGACATCGCGAGCATGCGCGCTTAATAGTGGAACAAATACTGCCATTGTGCAACCGATGCTATGTTACCTTCGGCCCTTGGAGTGCCAGCGTGCCGCTGCGGCCGGCGATTTCACCATTGACGACCGTATGTCTGGGTAACGCGGAAAAATTGAGGGACTGTGAATAGTGATGCATGCTTCCGAGCGTATAGCCTTGCGTGCGCCAGCCCGCCAGCAAGCTATCAAACACGGTGCTCAGACGATTGCCTTCGAGTTCTGCGTGCAGCGTATAGACGTGCGCGGCAGGTGTTTCGGTGAGCCGCAGCAGATGGCGCGCGACGTTTTGTTCGTCGATGCCGTCCCGACCGATAAGTTCGTCAAGTGTCGGCAGAGTGGTGGGTAGCTGCGGGCAGTCTACCGTGTGACCCTCGAAAACCGGCAGGAAGGGATGCGTGCCGCGTGTATCGGAACAGTACCGAAAGCCCATTTTGGCGGTGAGATGGAACGCGCGTGCGTTCATTTGCCAGCCTGCAGCGCCGTGGGTTTGGGCTGGCGCGCCGAACACCGCCTGAAAGCGCTCATTGGCGCCGCGCATTTCGCGTTCAGTCCAATCGTCGTTGGCTGTCACCACGCGATCCTGCCATTCGACGTGGTCATTGGTGTGGATGCCGACCTCGTGGCCCGCATCGCGCACGGCGCGCATCAATGGAGCGCATCGCTTGCCGATGTCCGGGCCAGGCAACAGTGTTCCATAAAGCAGTGTCTTGATTCCATAGTTGGATACCACCGAAGTGCGCGACACTTTTTGCAAAAATCCGGGCCGGAATACGCGCCGCAGCGCGCGGCCGGTGTGATCGGGGCCAAGGCTGAACAGAAAGGTCGCCCGAACATTGTGGCTATCAAGCAGGTCCATGAGCCTGGGCACGCCATTCAGTGTGCCGTGATAGGTGTCGACGTCGATCTTCAGGGAGAGGTACATGGCGAGAGTATTGCACGATGCTAGTATGTGTGCTCGTTTCGCTATCCAA
>OMIN01000096.1 GCA_900299145.1 Betaproteobacteria bacterium
CAAGGAAAGCCCCGGTACCGCCGCCCCAAAAGCCGCCCCAGAAAGCCGCCGGTGGGGATTCCGGCAACTACACCGCGCTGATTGTCAGCATTGTGCTGGCACTGCTGGGCAGCTGTGGCATCTGGTGGCTGCTGGCGTCGCGCCGCCGGAGGGATGTAACCAGTAACGCGACGTCGTCAATAGAACCCACCGCAGCAGCGTTGGCACTCGCTTCGCCTGACGCCGGCGAAGTTGCGCCACAACGCGACGCCACAAAGGCGGCCGCAGCAATGGAGCCTACGGTATCCAGCGTCACCGATATGGTTGATCCTGTCGATGAAGCGAAGGTTTATCTGGAGCACGGTCAAGATGAGCCCGCTGAAAAGCTGCTGCGCGAGGCGTTGAACCAGCAGCCCGGGCGTGAAGATGTTCAACTGCTGCTGCTGGAAATTCTCGGCAAGCGCGGCGACAAGGACGGCTTTAATCAGCTCGCCGGCCGTCTGCACAAGCAAACCGGCGGCGCGGGCGAACACTGGAAACGCGTGATGGCGATGGGTTACGCGCTTGATCCGGCCCATGCGCTGTATTCGCCAGCGGCCGATGCGGTGGCGGAAGCGCCGGCGCCTTCGAACGCGGGAGGTATCGATTTCGATCTGGGGCTATCCGCCACAGATCAGGCTGGCACCGCCACGGATATCAATCTGGAAACGCCTGCACCCGGCGGCAATGAATCCACGGACATCCTGCTGGATGACGGCAGCGCGCGCAAAGACATCGACAAAACGTTGGTGCTGCAACGCACCGGCCTGATGCCCGCCGAGAGTGCAACGGCCACGCCGCTGGACATACAGTTCGATTTGCCACCGGCGGAAACGCCCACTACGGCAACCAGAATTACACCGGACGCAAAGGCCGAAACAGAGACGGCCGGTTTAGATTTCAGCATGGACCTGCCCACCATCAAACCGCCCGCTGCGATCGCAGCGCCAGCGGCTAAGGAGGCACCTGCGCTCGCGCCAGCAAAGTCGCGCATCGATCCCGAATTGCTGGAAGCGTTGCTGCACAAAATTGACCTCGCGCGCGCCTTCCGCGAAATGGGCGACAAGGAAGCCGCGCTGGAGGAATTGCAGGACGTGTTGCGTGACGGCGATGACGCGCTGAAAACGGAAGCGCAAGAACTGATCGACTTGCTGAACGCGCCGGCTGGCGGTTAGCCGATGCTTGCGCCAGCTTCAAGCGGCGACTTCGCGCAGGCGAAAATCACCAGCGCACCGAGAAAACTATATACAAAACAGATGGTTACGTGACATTACTGTTGGCTGGCCGCTCAGTCCGCGCGCGCGCCTGATGCCTTCACAATCGGCGCCCAGCGTTTTGTCTCGCTCGCAAAGAACGCTGCGAACTGCTCGGCCGAACCACCAATCGGTTGCGCACTCATGGTCTGTAAACGGTCTTTCATTTCCTGCGTAGCGAGACTCGCGACGATTTCACGATTGAGCGTGGCGATGATGTCGCGCGGTGTCAATGACGGCCCCATCACGCCCCACCATACCGAGACCACGAAATCCCGGTAACCCTGCTCCACCACCGTCGGCACATCGGGCAGCGACGGCGAACGCACGGCGCCCGCCACCGCCAGCGCCTTCACGCGGCCACCCTGCACATGCGGCAGCGCGCCGACCATGTTGACGAACATCAGCGCGATCTGCCCGCCGATGACATCGGTGATCACCTGTGCACCGCCTTTGTACGGCACGTGCAGCATGTCGACGCCCGCGGCAGCCTTGAACATCTCACCGGCGAGATGTTCCGTGGTGCCGCTGCCGCCGGAGCCAAAAGTCAGCGCGCCGGGACGCGCCTTCGCCAGCGCCACGAGCTGTTTTACGTTCTGCACCGGCAGTGAGCGGTTGGCGAGCAGCACGGCGGGCACCTGCGCGATCAGCGCGATGGCCGCGAGATCGCGCAGCGGGTCATACGGCATCTTCGCGTAGAGGCTGGAGTTGATGGTGTTGGCGGGTGAAGCCATCAACAGCGTGTAACCATCGGGGGCTGCTTTCGCCACCGCATCCGACCCGACATTACCGCCGGCGCCTGTGCGATTTTCGACAACGACGGGCTGGTTGACGCGTTTCGCCAGCTCCTGCGCCGTGGCGCGCGCGATGATGTCGACGCCGCCGCCGGGCGCATAGGGAACGATCATGCGAACGGGCTTTACCGGATAGCTTTGAGCGAACGTGCTGGTGGCGTGCACTGCGCCCAACGCCAATACCGCTGCGCCGAAGGCGGCTGCCGCCGCGCTCGTGCGGGACGCCGCAGGACGTTGATCGCGCATCGTGCTGCGCACCTGGCCAACTGGGTGCCTATGATTTTCCGGAAGCGTCAACATACCGTAACCATATAATTTATTTCAATATTTTCCGTCGTGCGAACACACCGAAATGCGTGCCGGTCGTGCAGACCGATTGCTCCACGCGTGATTCGCGCCGCGCAACACGGCGATCTCGCCCTGCTTCATCGGCACGGCCTGCGTTTCGAGCACCAGGGTGATCTCGCCTTCGAGGATGCAGACAAAATCCACCGTGCGCGTTTTTTGCATGTACGGGTGTGGCGCGTTTGCGGCATAAGTCGATGCGCCGGGGGAACCCATCATCCTGAAATACGCTTTGACTTCAGCTTCGCCTACTTTGGCCTGCCACGCGGTGTCGGGCGGATAGTCGAACACGCGGCACACGCTACCGTTCGCGGGCGGCTCCAGCGTGTGCGGCAGATGCAGCGTTTCGTAAACCATTTTCGCCGGGTGGCTGTCGGCCACCCACAGTCGGTGCACTGCAAAGCCGGGGCGCGCGGGGTCGACACGCACATCGGGTGCGGCAGTGTCGCTTACCAGCTCGCCGCGGCCCTCAACGCGGTCGATGCTGACGATGCGCCGCGCGGGCTTCACGCCGGCGGGCAGATCAGGCGCGGGCAGCGGCTTGTCGCTGCCCACCGCCAGGCCCTTGCCGTCGGGGCCGTAATCGGCCCAAATCATGTCAAAGGCCATTTGCGCGCCCTCGGGAAAGCACCACTGGTGCCATGCACCGACCTGGCACACGGTGTCGCCGACTCTCATCGGCAGGCGGCAATCGTCTAGCACCAGATCGCGGCCATTATTGATAACAATGCCGTAGTCGAGGGTTTGGGTCTTGTGCATCGCCGATTCAAACAGCGAGTTGCCGCCACGATCCCACAAACCGTGGCCGCCGGCGCGCGGCTTGGGTGGATGCGGTGCGATCACGTCGGGATCTTTCGCACGATCGTAGTCGGCGGGCTTGGCGCGCGCCTGCACCACGCGAAAATGGCCACCGCCGGGCGGGCCTGAGAACATGTATTTCAGGTTGCCGTCGTCGCTCGTTCCATGGATCGGCAGCGGCGTTTCATGCCACACCCAGATGTCGGTGTGGCCGCGGCCGGAACCCAGCGAGGCTTCGTGTTGATTCGGCGCGGGACCGTCCCATTGCACTGTGCTGCGGCCATGTGCGTCGTGGCCGGTGACGACGCGGCGGATGGGTGTGAGACCTGACATGATGTCTCCTGGCTTGTTTCCGTAGGGATTGCGGGCGTGCGATGCCATTATGACACGCGGACACAGCGTGTTCGCGCGCCCGCACCACGCGGGGTATACTTTGCCCATACTTCAATCAGCGGGAGACTGTCATGACCGAAGCCAAATGGAAATTTCACGGCGTGCGCGTGGTGCACGGCAACGAGCTCGATACCAACACGGCGCAAACGCCGGGGATGAATCGCGCGGCGGCGATCACTTACGCGAAAATGGGCGCGGAAAAACTGTGGGCCGGCACCGTGGTGATCCACCCCAAAGCCAAAACCGGCGCGCATCATCACGGCCCGGTCGAAAGCGTGATCTACGTGGTCAGCGGCAAGGCGCGCATGCGCTGGGGCGACAACCTCGAATACACCGCAGAAGCCGGCCCCGGGGATTTTATTTACGTGCCGCCGTACGTGCCGCATCAGGAAATCAACGCCAACGACGACGAGCCGCTATCGTGCGTGCTGGTGCGCAGCGGTCAGGATCCGGTGGTGGTGAATCTCGACATCCCGATGGTGGAAAAGCCGGAGACCGTGCATTGGGTGGATAACATTCATCCGGCGCCAAAGCCTGAGAATTGTTCGTAACTATCTGTTTTTATTGAATATTTTATGAGGCGCCCCCAGCGGTTTTTGTCGCTCACAACCACGCTCGCGGCATTGCTGCTGTGGGAGATAAGCACCCCGGTTTTCGCGCAATACCCCACCAAGCCGATTCGCCTGATCGTGCCTTATCCGCCGGGAGCAGGCACCGATTTCACCGCCCGAGCGCTGGGCGAACGCATTACTGAAGCGCTGGGTCAGCAAGTGGTCGTCGATAGCCGTCCCGGCGCCGCCGCAACGCTCGGCCACGGACTGGTGGCGAAATCACCGCCCGACGGTTACACGCTGCTGCTCGCCACCACTGGCGGCATGGTGTCCGCGCCCGCGCTCGGCCTGCCCATCATCTATGATCCGCTGAAGGATTTCGTGCCCATCGGCCTTACGACCTTTGTGCCGTATTCGCTGGTCGCACACGGCGGATTCCCGCCGAACAACATGCGTGACTTCATCGCGTATGCGAAAGAACGTCCGGGCAAGATCAACTTCGGATCGTCGGGCACCGGCACGCCCAACCACATGGGCGGAGTGTTCCTGATGAAAATGACCGGCATCGACATGCTGCACGTGCCATACAAGGGCGGTGGGCCGGTGCTGACGGATTTGATCGCCGGACAAATGCACGTGTGTTTTATTTCGCTCACCTCGGTGATGCCGCACGTGCCCAGCGGCCGGCTCAAGGTGCTGGGCGTGGGCTATGCGCGGCGGCTGAAAAGCGCCCCCGATATCCCGACCATCGCGGAGACCGTGCCAGGATTCAGCAATACCGGCTGGTGGGGGCTGGTGGCGCCGCAAGGCACGCCGCGGCCCATCATCGACAGGCTCAACGCAGTCGCCAACAAGGGCATGCAGACGCCGGCGATGATCCAGCACTTCATCAACAACGGTTTGGAGCCCACGGCCTCCACGCCCGAGGGCATGCGCGATCTCATTGCCAGCGAGCTGCAACTGTGGCGCAAGATGGTGAAGGACGCGAACGTCAACGTGAAGTCGATGTAGCGTTCGATTTAACGATGGGCCCGAATGCATTGCGTGCCGCCGGGTACGCTCTGCCAACTTTGTCACACTTGCGCGGCCCGGCCTGCGCGGCGCCGCGTGAAAAATCTCACGCTTGTCATCAGAATGTCGTTGTTGTATCGCGGCAGTGTGAAATTTTTCATAGCGGTTAATGCCTGCGATTGGGCAAACTTCTCTCACGCAATCAATGCCGCAAGGCAAATCCTGAGGGGGGATACGCAAATGTTCAAAATGGTCATGACCGCGCTGCTGTTGCTGGTGTGGGCCGGTGCTTCGTCGCTGTCTCAAGCGGTGCCGATTTCCACGCAAAACAAATGCGACAAGCCGGTATCGTTCAAGATCGAGCGCAAGGGCAGCACGCTCAACACTTCGCTGTCGCAACGCACGAGCTCCTCGCACAACCTCGACAACGGCGACCGCATCAAGGTCGGTGACACGGTGATCCACACGGTGTCAGCTTCATCCACCGGTCAAACCGTGGTGGTCTGCAACAAATAAGTCAGCGTTTAAAGCAGGCCGGGCTGGCCTGCCGGGGCAACACCGTAGGAATCGGCGGGTCCCGGTCAAGACAAAGGCGTAACGTGGTTGCGCCGGGGCGTGCCAACGCGCCGCCTGAAGCACAGATGGGGCCAGCCCGGCAGCAAGCTGCCAACAATTCATGGGTTTCACAGCCGCGCCCCGGCTGAATACAACCCAGCCGGGGCGTGCGAAACCGGCTAATCCATCAGCGCAAACGTCCACACCGAGCCACCCGCGGGCACTTCGGGACGTGCACGATTGCCGCGCGCGTCACCCGCCACGCCCGACAGCACGGTGACGTACTGCTTGCCCTTGAAAGTATAGGTGATGGCCGGCGAGTTGATGCCGGAACTGGTTTTGAACTGCCACAACACCTTGCCGCTACTCTCCTCGATGGCAACAAACTCGCCCGTCATGCGGCCGGTGAACACCAGGCCGCCGTCGGTGCTGAGCATGCCAGCTTGCGTGACGTGATCATCCAGTTTGATTTGCCACTTAAGCTTGCCGGTGAGCGGATCCATGGCCTGATGAAATCCTTCGGTGTCCGCGCCAGACGGACGCACGCGCCGCGTTACCGCTCCGGTGTAGCGCTGACCCGGCTTGTATTCAATGTCGCTCAGCTTGATGTTCTGCGCGAGATTGATCGTGTTCAGATACACCGTATTGGTCTTGGGGTTGAATGACATCGGCGCCCAGTTCTTGGTGCCGGAGAAGGGCCACAGCTCCACTTCCTCACCCGACTCCATGCGTTTGCGGATATCAGTTTCCACCGGACGGCCGGTCTTCATGTCGATGTGCGTGGCCCAGTTCACCTTGCCGAAAGGATAGGCCTTCAGCAACTGGCCGTTGGCGCGGTCAATGACGTAAAAGAATCCGTTACGGTCCGCATGCATGATGACCTTGCGCATTTGGCCGTCGACGTTGAGATCAGCAATTACGTTTTCATTCACACCGTCGTAATCGTAAATGTCATTCGGCGTCCACTGGTAATGCCAGACGATTTCGCCAGTCTTCGGCCGCACGGCGATCACGCTGGCTGAATACAGGCTGTCGCCGCCGCGATACTTGGGCGTGTAGGGCCCGGCGTTACCAGTGCCCCAATAGGTCAGGTCCAGATCCGGGTCGTATGAACCCGTCACCCAAGTGGTGGCGCCGCCCCGTTTGTACGCCTCGTTATCGGCACGCCAGGTTTCCGAACCCTTTTCGCCGGGCGCGGGCGTGGTGTAGCGCCGCCACAGTTTTTTGCCAGTGTCCGGGTCCCATCCGTCCAGAAAGCCGCGCACGCCGAATTCCGCGCCAGACATGCCGGTGATCAGCACGCCATTGGCAATCAACGGCGCGACGATGGAAGAGTACCCTTCCTTCCACTCCGCGAATTTTTCCTTCCAGATCTGCTTGCCGGTTTTCATGTCGAGCGCCACCACGTGCGCATCGAGCGTGGTGCGAAAGAGCTTGCCGTTCAGTATTGCCGACCCCTTGCTGGAGACGCCGCAACACACCACGCGTGGCGTATCAGGATCGTAGTCCACGGCGGTACGCCAGATTTGCCTGCCGGTGGCGATATCGATGGCGAACGTCCACGCCGCATTGGTCACATACATCACGCCGTCGTAAACCAGCGGTTGCGCCTGCTCGCCCAGCAGGTTGTTGAGTGAAGTGCTCCACACCGGCACCAGCCGCTTGACGGTGTTGGTGTTGATCTGATTCAACGGACTATGCCGGCGCTGGTGATAGCCCATGCCGTAGGTTGTCACGTTATCGGCGTTCTTGCCGTCATTCAGCAATTCCTGCGCGGTTTGTGCCTGCGCGGGCAGGGCGCAGGCCCCGCCGGAAACGAGTAGTGCAATCAGCAATTTTTTCATTGTGGCTCCCTGGTTAATTCATGGTCTATTTCACTGTCCTGGCAATCCAGCTCATGATGAAATCGGCAATCTCAAGATTGTTCTTTTCAATCATCAGCATGTGCCCATTCCCTTTGATGCCGACATCCGCCAGTTGCACAAAAGACGCTGGTACGCCGGCCTGCTGCAGATACTTCGCGGTACAGTGGTCATACACCGCGTGATACGACGACTCGGTGGCAATCACCACGATGGGAATGTTCTGCAGATTGGCGAGCTTGCGCGCGGGCGACGGCTGCACATAGCACCGTTCCAGGTTGGGGCCGTCGGCTTTTTCCTGCTGCACGGGGGCGAGCTCGGCCGGATTCTTCACCGGCGGGTCATAGGCGAGCGGCGTTTCCGTCAACCCCCAGGGGCGCACGCGATTGTTGTCGAACACCGCGCCTGAAAACGGCGGGCCCGTGGGTTCGTTGGCAATCACCGCGCGCACCAGCTTGGGCCGCTCGTCGGCGATCACCCAGCCGATGGCGCCGGTTTGCGAATGCGTCATCACGATGGCCGGGCCGATTTTGTCCAACAGCGCGGCGCCCGCCTCGCGATTCAATGTTTCGACCGTGGCATTGACACCGATGTATTGCACTTGCGAGGCATAGAACTGGTCGAACACCGGGTCACCACGCTGTCCTTTCTTCGGCCCCTCGCCCGGCCACTGCGTGTGTAACGCCGCCTGCGGCCACAGCTTGTGTTGCGCGGCATTGGTAAACCGCTGCTCCAGTTGCGAGGCGGAAAAGCGTATCAGCGGCCCCACCGATTCATTCCACGCCGAACGCCCGCGCGTGGGCTGGTCGACCACGTAAACCGCGTAGCCCTTTTCGACAAAATATTCCGCCCAGCCCTTGCGCCCGTCTGGCGTGCCGGTAAAGTTGGTCCCGGTTTGTGCCGCGCCGTGAATCATCACGATCGGGTACTTCTGGGTCACCTTCGCCGGGAACCGGTACTCGACATACATCTGCCTTTCCATGATGGGGCCGGTCTTGCCTTCGACGTATTTGCCGCCGACGAAAAAATATCCCTGCTGCGGATGGCCGTTGCCGGGCTTGATGCCGCCGACTTGCGCCTGCGCGGCAAACACCACGGCACACCATAGCGCCGCGCAAATCTGGAATAGCCGCTTCATGTCATTGTCTCCAAGTTGGTGAGGTTTTATTTTACGTCCACCGCGTTCTCTGCCGCACGAGTTTTGGCAAGACCCGCTTCGATGGCCTGTTCAAGGTAGGCGCCGTAAAAATCTGCCGATACCAGCCCCACCAGTGGCCGGGCGGCCGGGATGCCGTCGCCATCAAACACGATGACGGTCGGCACGCTACGCACTGCGTGCCGCCGCGCGAAATCGCGCGCGGTGATGGGCTTGCCCTCGAAGTCGCGCAAATCCGGCGCACCATCCACCATCAGCTCAACCATCACCACCTTGCCGCGCCATTGCGCGCTACCGTTCAAGGGCGCCCAATACTCGCGCCGTGCGGTGTTGCAATACGGGCAGCGCTTTAGCGTAAACGCCACCAACAGCGGCGCGCGCTGCTCACGCGCGATTTTCGCGGCAGCTTCGAGATCACTGACCAGAGGCAATGACTCCGCCGCAGCGCCGGTTGCGTAGATCGTGCATGCTAGAATCAGCAGTGTGAAGCGCGCTCGCGATGCGATAAAATAATTCATATAAATCAAATACTTACGATTGATTTCTAATGGCTGTTCCTGATACCCTTGCCACACCGGCGCACCTGACACGCCTGACCATCGCCACGCGGGAATCCGCGCTGGCGCTGTGGCAGGCGCGGCACGTGCAGGCGCGGCTCGCTGCATTATATCCGCGCACTTCGGTCGAAATTCTCGGCATGACCACCGAGGGCGACCGCAAGCTCGGATCGTCGCTCGCCAAAATCGGTGGCAAGGGCTTGTTCGTCAAGGAACTCGAAGAAGCGCTTGCCGACGGGCGCGCCGACATTGCCGTGCATTCGTTAAAAGACGTGCCGATGCAGTTGCCGGCGGGTTTTACAGTTGCCGCGATACTGGATCGTGCCGATCCGCGCGATGCCTTTGTTTCCAACCGGTTTGAGTCGCTGCAGACGCTGCCGCAAGACGCGCGCGTGGGCACGTCCAGCCTGCGCCGCGAAAGCCAGTTGCGCGTGAAATTTCCGCATCTTGCCATCGGCGCGCTGCGCGGCAATGTGCAAACGCGGCTGCGCAAGCTCGATGACGGCGAGTTCGACGCGATCATTCTCGCCGCCGCCGGCTTGCAGCGGCTGGGGCTTGAAGCGCGCATCAGGGCCGTGCTCGCGCCGGAGGACATGCTCCCCGCCGTGGGACAGGGCGCGCTGGCGGTGGAATGCCGCGCTGATCGTGCCGATGTGCTGGCGCTGCTAAAGCCGCTGCACGACGACACCACTGCGCATTGCGTGCTGGCGGAACGGGCGCTGTCGCGCGCGCTGGCCGGAAGTTGTAATGTGCCGCTCGGCGGTTTTGCACAAGTCACGGGCACGCATCTGCGATTGCGCGGCTACGTTGGCGCGCCGGATGGCGCCAGGCACGTAAGCGCAGAAATCGGCGGACTCGCGAATGACGCCGAAACACTGGGGCATGCACTCGCGCAACGACTGAAAGAACTGGGCGCAGAAAGCATACTCGCTGCGCTGGCCGCTGAGTCTGCATGAACACCGCACCTGCGGGCCGTTGCGTCGTCATCACACGCCCTGAGGGTGAATCGCAACGCCTCGCGGCGCTGATTCGCGATGCCGGCGGTGAGCCACTGCTGTTTCCGGTGATAGCCATTCAGGATGCGGCCGACCCCGCACCACTCGACGAAACCATTGCACGGCTCGACGACTTTGACCTCGCGATTTTTATCAGTCCCAGTGCCGCCGGTAAGGCCATGACGCGCATCACTACGCGGCGTGCCATGCCGGCGGCACTGCGCTGCGCAGCCATTGGGCCGGGCGGCGCGCGGGCGCTGGCGCGCTTTGGCATTCGCGACGTGATCGTGCCCGAACCCACGCAGCAGCATCCCGCCAACGACAGCGAATCGCTGCTCGCCACGGCACATTTGCAGAATGTGCACGGCAAACGCATCGTGATTTTCCGCGGCGACGGCGGGCGCGAGCTGCTACGAGACACGCTCGCCGCGCGCGGCGCGGAAGTACACACCGTCACTTGTTACCGCCGAGCCGTGCCCGTGCTCGACCCCGCACCGCTGCTGGAGGCGTGGGCGCGCGGTACGGTGGCGGCCGTGATCATCACCAGCAGCGAGGGCCTGCGCAACCTGTGCGCGATGACAGGCGCCACGGGTGTCGCGCACCTGTGCGAGACTCCCATCATTGCGCCGCACCCGCGTATTGCGCAAAGCGCACGCACGCTGGGCATGCAACAGGTGCTGGTCTCGGGCGCTGGCGACGAGGCGCTGGCGCAAACCGTGGCGCGGCAGGTTTTTGTTTCGTCCGGTTGAATGCCCTGCTAGCGTCGTAGCATACTGCCAACATGACTGAACCCGCCGCCCCTGACGTTCCGGCCACGCCCGCCGCCCCTGCCGCACCTGCCAGAGCTGCGGTCTCACGCGCGCTGATAGCCTCGCTGGCATTGGCCGCGCTGCTGGCTATGCTCGCACTGGCGCTCGCCGGCTGGAACGCCTATAGCAACAAGCAGGATATCGACGGCCTGCGGCTGGAACTGGCCAAGCGGCTGGCCGAGGTGGAAGCACAAAGCAAGGCAAGCCGCGCGGCGGGTGACCAGTTGCGCGAGGCCACGCGCGAAGCGTCGGTGAAACTTGGCGTGCTGGAAGGCAAGCTCGCCGAATCGCAAAGCCAGCAGATCGCGCTCGAAGCGCTGTATCAGGAGCTGTCACGCAATCGCGACGAGTGGGCGTTCGCCGAAATCGAACAGACATTGCTGGTCGCCAGCCAGCAATTACAACTGGCGGGCAATGTGCGCGCGGCGTTGATCGCGTTGCAGGCCGCCGACGCGCGCTTGCAGCACATGAACCGGCCGCAGTTGCTGCCGCTGCGCAAGGCAATCAGCGAAGATATCGCGCGATTAAAGGCTGCGCCGTTTGTCGACACCGTGGGATTGAGCGTACGCCTCGATACATTGATCGCCGCCGTGGACAAACTGCCGCTGGCGGCGGAAACCCGCGCGGCGCCTACGGCAGCGTCAACAGCAGCTGGCGCCAACCCGGCGCCCGCGCAAAGCTCGGCGTGGTCGCGTTTCTCCAGCGAAGTGTGGAATGACCTCAAACAGCTGGTGCGCGTACAGCGCGTCGACGGCGCCGACGTGCCATTGATAGCGCCCACGCAGGCGTATTTTCTGCGCGAGAACCTGAAGCTGCGGCTCTTGACCGCGCGAATGGCGCTGCTCACCCGCGATCAGAGTGCGTTTCGCAGCGACCTCAAAACCGCGCGCGAATGGCTCACGCGTTATTTTGACGCGCGCGACAACGCGGTCACCTCGGCGGCGGGCGCGCTGGCTGGTCTGCAAACTTCGGATGTCAGTATCGAGTTGCCGGATTTGAACGCCACGTTGAACGCGTTGCGTGCGCTGGCGGCGGCACGCGGCAAATCATGATCAACGTAAGCATCTGTTTTAATTCATTTTTTCTTGCGGCAGGTCGCAACTCGTGAAGACGCTGCTGTGGGCGATCGCCGCGATTGCGATGGCTGTCGGGCTGGTGGCGGCGGCCGTGCGGTCGAGCGCGGGTTATGTGCAGATAGTGCTGCCGCCGTATCGCGTCGAGCTGTCACTGGTGCTGGTGCTGGTGCTGCTGGTGGCGGTGTTTGCGGCAGCTTATTTCGGCATGCGGCTAGTCAGCGCGATGGTGGCCATGCCGCGCCAGGTGCGCGAGTACCGCGAAGCGCGGCGGCAACAAAAAGCACGGGACACGCTGATGGAAGCCCTTCGCGCCTTTTTTTCCGGCCGTTACGCCCGCGCAGAAAAAGCCGCCGCCAGCGCCATGGATTTGGGAGAACAACCCGCGCTTGCCGCCACGCTGGCCGCGCGCGCCGCACACGAACTGCGCGCACCGGAACGGCGTGACGGTTATCTCACCCGCATGGTTGCGGATGGCGAAGCCTCAGCCGCAGATGGCTTGTTAAAGGCGATCACCGAAGCCGATCTTCTGGTGAAGCAGCAGCGCGCCGCCGAGGCGTTAAATGTGTTGCAGGCGTTGCCGCAAAAACACACCGCCGCGCTGCGCCTGGAATTGCGCGCGCTGCAACTGGAGAAATCGTGGGAA
This sequence comes from Betaproteobacteria bacterium, assembly GCA_900299145.1. GTDB lineage: Bacteria > Pseudomonadota > Gammaproteobacteria > Burkholderiales > SG8-41 > UBA5216. The sequence continues at coordinate 12,817 of OMIN01000096.1, forward strand.
GCGTCAGTGGCGGTGATCGATCAACTTGAAAAACGCAAGGTCTACGATGCTACGCAGGCGGGCGAACTGCGCCGCGCCGCCATCACGCAGCACCTCAAGCGGTGCGCCACCGGCCATGCCACGCTCGATGACGCCTGGCGCAAAATACCTGCCACGTTGCAACGCGATGCGCGCGTGGCCGCCGCCGCAGCCGAAGGTTATCTCGCGTCGAATGCAGAAGACAACGCTCAGGTGCGCGCCGCCGAAGTTATCGAGCAGGCGCTTGCGGCGTCATGGGACAGCGATCTGGCCGGTTTGTACGCTGCGTGCAACACGGGCACGTCGCAGATCGAGCGCGCAGAGCGCTGGCTCGCGGCACACCCCAACGACGCCACACTTCTACTCACGCTGGGCCGCCTCTGCGCGCGCGAAAAATTGTGGGGCAAGGCGCGCAATTATCTGGATGCGAGTCTGTCGGTGGAGCCAACCCACAACGCCTATCTTGCCAGCGCGCAGCTTTACGAACAGCTGGGCGATAACGACGCGGCGCAAAAGCACTATCGTAAAAGTCTGGAGCAGGCGTTGGCCCGCCTGCATCGGGCCAACGTGGCTGGATAGCGGAAGACCGTGAAAATTGCATACCGGTAGGAGGTAAATAGGTAGACGAAATTGCGGTTTTAAATCAAATCCTTAGGAAAATGCCGTGCAAGTTCACCCGTGTGCGTTCATCGTGGCATCTGATGGCGACAATCTGCTAACATTTTCCGCACTGGTGAACACTGGTGAACCCGTTTCGAGCCGCACGCGCCATGCCCAGTACGAGAAGGAGTTTTCATGAAAATTCCAGGGAATAAGCGCTTGACGCAAGGCGCGATAGCGTTATCGGTGTCACTGTTGTTCCAGCCGCACTGGATGCCACAAGCGCAGGCGCAACAGCCCACGGGTGCGCAGGTCGTCAACGGCACGGCGAGCATGGTGCGGAACGGTTCCACGCTCAACATCACCAACACGCCGGGCGCCATCATCAACTGGCAGGGCTTTTCTATCGGCGCAGGCGAGACCACACGCTTTATCCAGCAGTCCGCTTCCAGTGCCGTGCTCAATCGCGTGGTCGGCCCGAACATTTCCAGCATTCAGGGCCAGCTGCTATCCAACGGCCGCGTGTTTTTGATCAACCCGGCGGGCATTGTCATCGGTCCCAATGCGATGATCGACACGGCGGGCTTTGTCGGCTCGACGCTGAAAATGACGGACGCGGATTTTCTCGCGGGCAAGCTGCGCTTTGTGGGCGAAGGCGGCGAAGGGTCAATTGTCAATCAGGGGTGGATACGTACGGCCTACGGCGGCAACGTACTGCTGGTGGCGCCGAGAATAGAAAACAGCGGTCTCATCCAGACGCCGGGTGGTGAACTGATACTCGCAGCGGGACAGAAGCTCACGGTGGCGAGTCTGGAGCATGAAGGGGTGCAGTTTGAGGTGCAGGCGCCGACGGATTCTGTCGTGAACGTCGGCCAATTGCTGGCCTCTGGCGGTGCGGTGGGTGTGTTCGCCGGCAGCATCAAGCACAGTGGTGACATCCGCGCCAATGCGCTGGTGCGCGATGAAGGCGGGCGCGTGGTGCTGCGCGCATCGAACGATATTCAGATCGCAGCTGGCAGCAACGTCAGCGCTAGCGGCAAGACGGGCGGCACGATCAACGTGGAATCCGGCGCGGGCCACAGCCGCGTCGCGGGGCAAGTGCTTGCCACCGGCTCGCAGGGCAAGGGCGGCGGCATCACCATCACGGGTGAGCGCGTTACAGCGACCGACGGCGCATTGATCGACGCGTCGGGTGCAAGCGGCGGCGGGCAAATCTTGCTCGGTGGTGATTATCAGGGTGCAAATCCGGCGGTGCGCAATGCGACCACCACTTTCGTCGGCTCCAACGCGACGCTGCGCGCGGACGCCACGGACAACGGCGACGGCGGCCGCATCATCGTATGGGGCAACGAGAACACGCGCTTCTTTGGCACGTTAAGCGCGCAAGGCGGGCCACAGGGCGGCAACGGCGGCTTTGCGGAGGTATCCGGCGCGCAGAATCTGATTTTCGAAGGCACAGCGAATCTCAACGCGAGCAAGGGCGCGCTGGGCAGCCTGCTACTAGATCCGCTCGATCTTTATGTGCTGAATAGCGGCGGCGTGGACAGCAGCACCGGCGCTCGAACCAGCGCCATCATCGATGAAACCACCGATTTCCCGGCGAATGCGGTTACGGTATCGCCCAACACGCTTGCAGGCATTGCAGGCAATGTAACCCTGTACGCCTCGCGCTACATGCGCATCGGCAACGATATTAGTTTGACACGGCCGGGACAAAGCTTGACGGCGACCGTGGGCACCTACACTGCGCCGGCCGCACCCGATCCTGTGGCACAAGATACCGTAACGCCGAACCGGATGGATATAGGCACAGACATTGCCAACGGAAAGGGCGTGAACATCACCACAGCCGGCGGCGCGGTATCACTTGACGCGCCACTGATTCAGGGGCTGACCACGTCGAAGATCGCCACCGGTGGCGGTGCCATTACGCTGAATTCGAGCGGCGCGATACAGGCATCGCAATTGTCGCTGGATGCGGGCACGGGTGCGGTTTCCGCCACGTCCACGGGCTTCCAGCAGTTAAGCGCGGTCACCGGCGGCAGCTTTACGTCGTCGTCGGGAAGCTCGATCAATATCGGCGGCTTGATTACCACTACCGGCGGGCCGGTGGCGATATCGTCCACCGGCAGTTCGATCAGCACATCGGGCGGCTCGACCGGCGGTGGCGCGTTTACCATGACGAGCACCGCGTCTTCGGTCAACAATTTCGGTACGCTTACCGCAGGTGGCGGCGCAGTGGCGATGACCGGCACCAGCGTTAGCGGCGGCACTATAGATACCACCGGCACGGTGGCTCTGAGTGCCACTGCGGGCAGTATCAGCGCGACGGTAAATAATTCCAGCGGAGTGACGGCGACATCGAACAATTCCTTCAGCAGCAGCAGCATCAACATCAATTCGGCAACAGCGCTGAACGCGAATTCCATCACCGCGACCGCCGTCAATTGTTCGTTCACAACGTCATGCCCAGGCGCCAACATCAGCCTGACAGCCACGGGCAGCATCAGTATCGGCACCATTACTGCCAATGCACCCGCGACGACCAACAACGCGACGGTGTTCAACAACAACATTTCGCGTAGCGTGATGCTAACCTCCAATGGCGGCAGCATCTTCTCGCAAAGCCCCACATCGTTGCTCAACGCCACCGATGTCACGCTGAACACACAGCAAGGTAGCGGCGGCGGCATCGGTACAGCGGCGGCGCCGGTAAATGTAAATACCGAACGTCTGTTATCGTTCTCGCCCAATGGCGATTTCAACATCGTGGCGACAGGCGCAGGGCCCACGCGGCTTAACGCGCAACTGGGCGTGGCCGCTACAGGCAAGACCTATACTGGCTCGCTCACGCGCAGCGGCGGCGGATTGACGCTGAATGCGACAGCCACCGACACGACGGTTACCGTCGGTAACTTTACAGCCACCGGTTTCACGCAACGGCTCTATGGCCAGAATCCGTCCATCACCCTTGCCGCACCGAATGGCGCGTTGACCGTTACCGCCATGACTGTGCCGGAAGGCGACACGCGGCCAAACGATCCGCCGTTTACCGTGCCGTTCTACAGCACGGCTAGCTTGCCCGTTAGTGTTAGTGCCAACGGTGCGCTTACCATTAATTCGTATACACGCCAGAATACCGCAGCCAGTTTTGCCAATACGACGACTTTTTCGTCGAGTTCCGGCGTGGTTACGTTGGGCGCCATTGATGCAGGCAAAGACTCCGTGAGCGTCAGTTCCTCCGGCGCGGCCGGCGCGATAGCCGTGAACAACATCAATGCCGCCGGATCGGTTTCCCTCAACAACTCGGGCGGTGGCATCAACGTCAATACGATTAATTCGACCGGCAGTTCCATTTCGATCAACACCTCGGGCGTGGGGTCGAATGTGGTGGTCAACAACCTGACCGCACCCGGCAGCGTATCGGTGAACGCTTCCGGCGGTGACGTGACCGTGGGCCGCATAGATACTACCAGCGGCACCGGTAGCGTCTCACTTTCCGCGTCGTCTACACTGGGCGCCGTAAAGGCGCAGACGGATTCCGCGGCTTTGGAAGTGACAGCAGGTGGCAGTATTGCCGTTTCCGGCAAGTTCATCGGAGATGGTGCGTTTGCCAACCCGCTTGACCTGGCGGGTTCGGTGGTTTCCTTGACCAGCAACAACGCCACGGGTGGCGCGATCGGGTTTACGGGTAAGGCAATTATTGCCAATACGCAGGACCTGACGATCAACGCCACGCAAAATACTTCGTCACCGAC
>OMIN01000097.1 GCA_900299145.1 Betaproteobacteria bacterium
GGCCATTTCCAGCCCCAGAAAAATCGCCACGCCAGCCGCTATGCCGCCGGCGATCAGCGACCCAAAAAATGCGCCAAAAATACTGCGCAACAGGCCGCCAAAAAACACCACCAGCAGCGCTCCCCAGCCCAGCGCGTCATCGCTGGCGGCGCTCTCCCAGCCGCTGGCCTTGGGCGCCGGCAGCGGTTCGCCGTCGATCACCTTGATCATGCGATCCACGCCGGCATTAACGCCCGCATTAAAATCGCCCTGTTTGAAGCGCGGCACAATGTCATCGGCGATGATGCGTTTGGCCACGGCATCGGGCAGCACACCTTCGAGACCACGCCCGACTTCAATGCGCAGCTTGCGTTCTTCCTTGGCGACAATCAGGATCGCGCCGTCGTCAACGCCCTTGCGGCCCAGCTTCCATTTCTCCGCAACACGGATGCCGAATTGCTCGATGGTTTCGGGCGCCGTGGCGGGCACCAGCAGCACCGCGACCTGACTGCCTTTGCGCTGCTCGAACGCGGCGAGTTTGGCTTCGAGCGCGGCGGTTTGTTCGCCGGTAAGAGTACCGGTGAGATCGTTGACTCGTGATTTTAATGGCGGCACCGCAACATCAGCGATTGCCGTGCACGAAAATACCGCCGCACAAAACAAAACTGCCGCAAGCAGAACTCGCGGCAGTTTCGACAGCGGGTGCATGGAACGTTACTTGGCCGGCGCGGGCTTGGCGCCAAAATCCACCTTGGGCGGTTCGGCGATGGCTTTTTCGTTGTCCACCGTGAACTGCGGTTTGGTCTTGAAGCCGAACAGCATGGCCGTCAGGTTGCTCGGAAACTGGCGCACGGTAACATTGAATTCCTGCACGGCCTTGATGTAGCGGTTGCGCGCCACGGTGATGCGGTTTTCCGTGCCTTCCAGTTGCGCCTGCAAATCGCGGAAGTTCTGATCAGATTTCAACTGCGGATAGTTTTCCGCCACCAGCATCAGGCGGCCCAGCGAAGACGACAGCTCACGCTGCGCGGCCTGAAACTTGGCGAACGCCGCCGGGTCGTTCACCAGCTCCGGCGTGGCCTGTATCGAACCGACCGAAGCACGCGCCTTGGTCACGCCCAGCAGCACTTCCTTTTCCTGCGCGGCAAAGCCTTCAACCACCTTGACCAGATTGGGGATCAGATCGGCGCGGCGCTTGTACTGATTCAGCACCTCTGCCCACGCGGCGTTGACCTGCTCATCGGTGGTTTGCAGAGTGTTGTAACCGCAGCCGCCGAGCAGTGTTGCGGCGGCCAGCAGAACCAGCGTTGTCAGTCGCGTCATCATTCGTTTCAGCATGGCGTCCTCTCCGGTTGGGAAATTCGGATGCCCATTCTATATGGTTTCGCTACCGCTGTTTATCAAGCCCTGCATGGTGTCCACTGCAAAACACAAGTCTTCCCACGCCCGCGCCTTTTCCTGCAGGCTGCGCAGCAGATACGCCGGGTGATACGTCACGATCAGTGGAATGCCGCGATACTGGTGAATCCTGTTTCGCAGGCTGGTGACGCTGGCCTCGCGCGCCAGCAAATTGGTGGCCGCCACCTTGCCCAGCGCTATGATCAATTTGGGTTTGATGAGATCAATCTGCCGGTGCAGAAACGGTTCGCACGCCAGCGCCTCGGCGGGTTCCGGGTTGCGGTTGCCCGGCGGGCGGCATTTCACCACGTTGGCGATGTATACGTTAACGCCACGCTTCAGTTGAATCGCCGCCAGCATGGCATCCAGCAGTTTTCCCGCCTGTCCGACGAACGGTTCACCCTGTGCATCTTCATCCGCGCCGGGGCCTTCGCCGACGAACAACCAGTCGGCGTTTTCGTCGCCAACGCCAAACACGGTTTTATTGCGCCGCGCGTGCAGGCCGCACTGCGAGCAATCGGCGACACACGCTTTGAGTGCTGGCCAATCCATGCGCATGATGTCACCGCGGCGATCAGTGGCTGCGGGCGCCGCTTCCGTTGCCGTGGTGTCAGGCGCGTCAGGTACTACGACCGGTACCGCAATCATGGATGTTGCCGCCGGCACAGAGGCATCAACCGGCGCCTCGCGCAATCGCCATTGCGGGGCGAGGCCCATTTCGCGCAGCATCAGCGCACGGCGTTCGGCGGCATTCATACTCATGTCACTCGCACGCGCGGCCCGGCAAGTATTCGAGCACGATGGCGTCCTCGCGGCCCACATACGCCGGGTAATAACCGCGCCGCACGCCGATTTCTCGAAACCCCGCGTTGGCGTAGAGCGTGCGCGCAGCCGTGTTCGACACACGCACTTCAAGGAACAGCACGATAATATTATTTTTCTTAATTAAATCAAATACATACATCAATAGCGCTCTGCCCAGCCCGCGCCGCTGCCACGCCGCTGCCACACTCAGATTCAGCAAATGCGCCTCGCCCGCCGCACACGACAGCACGGCGTAGCCCACCATCACGCCTTGCAACTCCATGACCCAGCAAGCACTCCCCGCACTCAGCGAATCGGCAAAATTGCCGCGCGTCCAAGGGTGGGTGTAAATCACATTTTCGATGGCCATCACAGCGTCGAGATCGGCTCCGGCCATCGGGCGAAAACTCACAACAGGGTTCAATTGAGCGCTCATGGGTTACGTAACGCTTCAACGTTCATGCGTCATCAGCGCCACTTTGTCGCGCACGTAATGCGGCGCAGCAGACTCGGCGGGCAGACCGCCGCCGCTGGCAAAAACCGGCACGGCGAGTATCGCGACTTCGCGGGCGCGCGGGTGCGCTGCGTCATCGATGCGGGTGAATTGCACGCCCAACTGTGCATGGCGTTGAATAAGTGCTTCGCGATACGCCGCAAAGCCGTTACCACAGGCGCACCAGCCGTCACCCGCCACCGCGGGAACGTCTCCCGGCGCGTAAACGCCCGGTTCGCTCACCGCGCGCCACGCGCCGCCGGCTTTTTCATAGGCTGCGTGATAGACCTCGCTCATGCGCGCATCCACGCAACACACCACGCGCGCGGCGCCGCTGGCTTCCGACAACGCCTGCAAGGTACCGATGCCGATCACCGGTTTTCCAAGGCCCGCCGCGAGGCCCTGCGTCACGCCGCACGCCACGCGCAGGCCAGTGAACGAACCCGGCCCCGCGCCAAAAGCAATGCCGTCGATGGCCTGAAGATTTTCGCCACAGTCACGTAAAAGCTCATGAACCATATCCAGCAGCAAGCCCGATTGCCGCTGCCCGGCCGAAACCTCGCGATCATCAACCGTGCCATCGCGCCACAACGCCACAGAACAGAAATCGCCGGAGGTTTCCAAAGCCAGAATTTTTAAAGCGGTGTTCAACGTTGCGTTTTCCCGAATATCGCCACGGATTCTAGCAAAGTCGGCAGCAGCCCTACGCCCTTTCGGCTACCATCCAGCCCTTTCCTTAATCTGGTTCTCACTTCGTTTCTGAATTCATTTTCCGGTAAACCCATCATGCGTGAATACACAATAGCCGCCATCCCCGGCGATGGCATCGGCACCGAAGTCATCGCGGCAGGCCTCAAGGTTCTGGAAGTGTTGGCCGGGCGTGATCGCGGCTTCAAACTTAACATTGAACATTTCCCGTGGAGCAGCGCTTATTACAAACAGCACGGCTATTACATCCCCGAGGGCGGGCTCGACAAACTCAAACAATGCGACGCGATTTTCTTCGGCGCGGTCGGCGCGCCGGATGTGCCGGATCATCTGTCGCTATGGGGCTTGCGGCTGCCGATTTGCCAGGGCTTTGACCAATACGCCAACGTGCGCCCGGCGCGCGTGCTGCCGGGCATTACCAGCCCGCTGCGCGAAGGGCAGGATATTGACTGGGTGGTGATCCGCGAAAACACCGAGGGAGAATACTCTGGCAATGGCGGGCGGGCGCATCGCGGCCTGCCCGAGGAAGTGGCGACCGAAACCTCGGTGTTCACGCGCACGGGTGTTACGCGCATCCACAAGTTCGCCTTTGAACTCGCGCGCACCCGCAAGCGCAAGCATCTGACGCTGGTGACCAAATCCAACGCGCAGCGCCATGGCATGGTACTGTGGGACGAAATTTTTTACGAAGTGGCGAAGAACTACCCCGATATCGAAACCCAGCGCATCCTCGTCGATGCGGTCACCACCAACATGGTGTTAAAGCCGTGGTCGCTCGACACCGTGGTGGCGACCAATCTGCACGCAGACATTCTGTCCGATCTGGCGGCGGCATTGACCGGCAGCCTCGGCATCGCGCCCACGGCGAATCTCAACCCCGAGCGGCGCTTTCCCTCGATGTTCGAGCCAATTCACGGCTCGGCCTTCGACATCACCGGCAAGGGCATCGCCAACCCTGTAGCGACCTTCTGGACAGCATCCATCATGCTGGAGCATCTGGGTGAAAAGGAGGCGTCGGTAAGGTTGATGAAAGCCGTGGAAGCTGTCACCGCGCGTAAACTCTTGACTCCGGACTTGGGTGGCGAGGCGACCACAGCCATCGTAACGGAAGCGGTTTGTGATGCGCTGTAATGGTGCGCAGCCTATACACAGGTTGGTGGCGCGCTGATACAATGGATGCATACTCATACCAATGATTAACTCCAAAGTACTGCCGATCCAACCAACCCCATCAACGCACCCCACTGCGAGGTCGCCGGGGGCTCTCCCCGGCGCTGTGTAACACGTCACCGCAAACCGGAGTCGACACTTCGTGAAACAGTTACTGGCCGGACTGGAATCCTTCGTCACCATCATCTTGGTGCTGACCGGCCTTGCGGGCCTGTGTTTTCAGACATTCCGCGAAAATGGCTGGTTATCTCAGGGGTTCGGCAAGATTGCCGATACCTTCATCAATTTCCCGGTGGTCGCGCTGGGGCTGACCGTAGCCATGTTTTTCAGTTTCCGCTCAATCCGTAACGCCGCCGCCAGCCGTGGTGGCCGGGTGTTCGATCTGATTGTCTATGTGCTGATGGCAGCCGGAACCTACTTCATCGCGCAGTATGTGCTGAAGGGCGAGATCTAATCCGCACCCGGTCGCTTTAATTCACCAGGTCTTTTCAATCGTCTGGCGTTAAAGCGATATCACCTTATCGGCCAACAGCGCTTCAATGGCTGCCGCATCATAGCCCAGGTTTGCCAATAGAGCGCCCGTGTGCTCGCCAATTTTCGGAATATCCAGGCGCGTTGTCAGCCGCGCACCATTCATTTCCATCGGCAGCGCAGGCACTTTGGCTTTGACACCATTCAGTGGCATGGTCACCGGCGCAAGCCCGCCGCTGGCATTCAAATGCGGGTCGTCAAATAAATCCTCCGGCTTGGCGATAGGCGCGAACGGCAGGCCCAGTTCATCGCACTTTTTCATCAAGGCCTGTTTGGTCATCTTGCTGAAAATTTCGGTTACCAAAGACAGGATGCGTGGCCGGGCTTCTACCCGTTGCGGATTGGTCTTTAGCGCGGGATCAGCCAGCAAATCCTGCAAGCCAAAGGCATCACAAAACGTTTTCCACTGGCCGTCGCTCACCACGCCGACGAACACCAACTCGCCATCCAAGGTTTTGAAATTGTCGTAAAGCGCCCACGCGCGCGTGCGGTCGGGCATGGGCTTCACCGGCTTGCCGGTGGCAAACCCCTCAAGCATGTGCTGGCCCATCAGGAACGCATTGTTTTCGAAGAGACCGCTTTGCACATACTGACCCTGCCCGGTGGATTTCAGCTGGTGCAGCGCGCCGAGTATGGCGATGACGCCGAACATGCCGCCCATTACGTCGTTTACCGAAGCACCCGCACGCAGCGGCCCAAAACGCCCGCCGGTCATGTAGGCCAAGCCACCCATCATCTGTACTACTTCGTCCAGGCCCGTGCGATGTTCATAGGGCCCCGGCAGAAAGCCCTTCAGCGAACAGTAAATCAGGCTGGGTTTTAACTTTCGCATCGCGGCCTGACCAAAACCGAGTTTGTCCATCGCACCTGCACGAAAATTCTCGATCACCACGTCAGCGCTGCCGATCAGCTTTAACACCGCTTCGTGACCGCGCGGCGATTTCATGTCCACCGCGAAACTTTTTTTGTTGCGGTTATACGTCGGGAAAAACCCCGCGCCGGAAGCGGTAAGCTTGCGCGTGTGGTCTCCGTCCACCGGCTCAACCTTTATCACCTCCGCACCCATGTCGCCGAGTATCAGGCCGCAAGTCGGCCCCATCACCACGTGGCAAAACTCGATCACCCGGATGCCTTCCAGCGGCAGCGCTTGCGCCATTGCGTTTCCTATTCTAAATTTATTCAATAAAAACAGATGCTTATACAAACCCCACCCTACAGCAAGCCTTAGCCTGCCAATATTTTCGTGAGCTCCGCTTCGCGCGCTTCCTTCAATTTAAAGGTCGGATCAGCGCGCACTTTGGCCTCTGTCTGCGCGAAGATTTCCGCATCACTCAATGCGAAATCAATCGGGTCGCCATGCGGCTGCGCCACATGCCATGGCGTGTCGAGATAAATTTCAATCTGATTACCTTCGGGGTCGGGGAAATACACCGACCAGGCGTTGCCGTGACTGGTTTGCCGCAGCGCGGAACCGTGCGACCTCGCCTTCGCAGCCACCTCGCGCAACTCCGCCAGCGTATCGACCTTGAACGACAACTGGTTGACGGTGCTCGGCGTCTCTTTTGCACGGCCCTGCACGATCACGAACTGGTGATGCTGCAACGGATTGGAACTCATGAAAATAATTGGCGATTTGGTGCTGCTGCTCAAACCGCGGTCGGTAACCGTCAGGCCAACCACGTCCTGATAAAACGCGATCATTTTTTCGACATCATGGGCAAAAATGCCGACATGACAGAGTTGCGGGTTCATGGTGTAACTCCTCGTGGGGAAATGCGGAAAGCGAACGCGGTCAGAATACGGTTGATGCCCGCGCAGGTCAATCAGCCCCGCCGTCCGCCGCCCGCCGTATTGCGCGCACGCGCACCTTGGCGTAGGGTAGCGCGGTTCACACACCCACTACCAAGGAGAATTGCATGAGCACCATTAAACGCCATCACCCTGGCCCAACACTGTGCCGCGCCGTCGAATACGGCAATCTGGTTTTTGTCGCCGGCACCACGGCCGACAACAAGGCCGCAGACGCCAAGGGGCAAACCGCCGAAATTCTGAAAAAAATCGATGGCTTTCTGAAGGAATGCGGCACCGACAAATCGAAAATCCTTTCCGCCAACGTTTGGGTTGCCGACATGAACGAAAAACCGCTAATGGACACCGCATGGACTGCTTGGGTCGACCCGAACAACAAGCCCGTGCGCGCCTGCGTCGAAGCCAAGCTCGGATCGTCGGATACGCGGGTTGAGATTATGGTGACGGCGGCGAAGTAACCCTCGAAAACCTTTGACACAGATTTGGCAGATGAACGCGGATTAACCCCGAATCTATCTGCGCTAATCTGCGTAAATCTGTGTCGAAAAAGCCTTTGATTTTGGACAATTTATGACCGATATCACCTACCACACCCCGATGAAAAAGCTGTCGGACGCCACCGAATACAACGGCGTCGTCTACACGGCCGGACAAGTCGCCGAGGATTTGAAAGCCGGCATGAAAGCACAGACCGCCGACGTATTGCGGCAGATCGATGCATTGCTTGCCAAATGCGGCAGCAATAAATCGCGCATTTTGTCCGCCACGGTTTATGTCACCGACATGGCGTTAAAGCCCGAGATGGACGAAGTGTGGATGGCATGGGTGGATCAGTCTCGCCCGCCGGCGCGCGCCACGGTCGAAGCGCGGCTGGGCGCCAATGTGCTGGTCGAAATCATGGTGACGGCGGCAAAATAGCCCTAGAAAAATACTCAATAAAAACAAATGCTTACAGCAAGGCGCTGGCTGGAGCTTTGGATAAGGCTGGGCGCAACAAGGCAGGCTGACGGCGTGCTCGCCGATGCTTACGCCGGGCTGATGGAACGCTTGGCCGAAAAGCACCGTCACTATCACACCGCGCATCACGTCGGCGAATGTCTCGCGCATTTAGACAGCGCTGGCAGGCTGTGTGAACACGCCGGCGAAGTCGAACTCGCGCTGTGGTTTCACGATGCCATTTATAACCCACGCGCGAAAGACAACGAAGCCCAAAGCGCGGCCTGGGCCGTAAGGGTGATGCAGGATGCAGCGGTTCCCGCCAACATGGGCAGTAACGTCCCCGCCGAATCACGCGCCCGCGTGCATGGCCTCATCATGGCGACTTGCCACGACGCACTGCCAGACACGCCGGATGCACAAGTGCTGGTGGATATTGATCTGGCGATCCTCGGTGCGGACGCCGTGCGCTTTGATGCATACGAAAGCGAGGTGCGCGCGGAGTACGCCTTCGTACCGGATTTCCTGTTTCGGCGCACGCGCAAGAAAATCCTGCGAGGGTTTCTTGATCGTCCGACCATTTACTCGACCCGCTATTTCCAGGAAAAGCTCGAAAAAAAAGCGCGCGAGAATCTCGCGCGCTCTTTGGCAAAACTCGACGGCGCATGATTACATCGCCGGTTGAACGGTTGCCTACACCGTAGTCTTGGCCCCCGCCTTAACTTCAATATCCGCCCAGCGCGCAAGATCACGGTGAATGCGCGCCACGCGCTCGATCTGCCCTTTGGCCGGGAAGCGCTCGTAAAAGCCTTCGGAACGGAAGGCGCGCATTTGCTCGCGCCACGGCTGCAGGCGGGTTTCCCAGCGCTTGGCGCGGTTTTCCAGCGGCTCGGCATCGGCGCGCGCCAGATCGGCGCACACTCGGATCATCGCCTTGATCGTGACCGGCTTGGTCACCATATAGCCGTCATGATCCCAAGAATCGCCCCACACTTTTTCGGCTGCTTTGAAAAAGTCGCGAATGATTTCGTAGTAGCGCTCGCCTTCGCGATAACTGTTTGTAACCAAACGAATTTTCTTCCAGTCCGAGCTGATCCAGCGGTGCAGTTCGTTGAATAGTTCCGCCTGCAATATCCACTTATCAAGCTGGCTGCGACCGCCTAGCCGGTTAATGCGGTAACGCAACGGGCTGTCACCTTCGCGATACAGGTCTTCGACCAACCGTGCCGCAAAGCGCTTGTCAGGGTCCGCCCAGGAAACTCTTTCATACAAATCAATGAGATGGCTCTTGCTGATGCGCGTGGTTGTGGAATTGATAATCACGAACATCTCGGCGGCAAAATCCTCGCTGCGGCCGTCGAAAATCACGCAGGGCACATTGATCGAACTGGCTTCCTGTGGATGTTCTTTCAGATAGAAGCGCAGCGCCGCCAGCCGGTGCTGGCCGTCGATAATTAAGTATTTGGAATCAGGCTCTTGCATGTTGCCCACGGTTTCCTGGCCGGGCAACGGCGTAAATTTGAGCGTTTCGGACGTAAACAGCAGCACCGTGCCAGGTATCGGCGGCTGGCTTTGCGCCATTTCATAAAAATTGCGCAGCGATTTCACCTTGGCGCGCGACAGGGAGCGCTGAAAAGCCTCGTCATTGCGCTCAACACGGGCGATGAATTGCGCGATTTCGTCATTTTGCGGCACGGACTGCGCGGATATCTCCTCGCCTTCGCCGTAAAAGCGGCTGATGAAGCGCGCCTTATCGAGCACGGCCTTTGCCGGGTAGCTGGCAAAGTAAAAAAGTCCGTCCTTTTGGCGTATCCGGGTGGCTAACATAGTGCTGTCTCTCGTCCCTGATGATATGCGGGCTCGGCTTACCAGCCCTGAATGCGTGCTCGATTTCCGCCTAAAAAACGTACAGCAAGACGGAAACGTTATTCTAACGTTCCACGAGAGCTTTTGCGAGCAAGTTGTTGATAGCGGCCAGTTAATGGACAGGCTCCACTGCAAATCTCGTGTAGCTGTCCGCACCTTCGCCACAGCCGCCAAGCCGCGCGGCAATACAACACAACTATTTGTTTTTATTGAATTTTAAGCAGTAAGGAACGGCAGCGGCTGGAACCGGCCGCGCAAAGCTGCACTGGAATCTGTACCCCACCAACGCTGGAGTACTGTGGCGTAAATGTCGCGAAAGTCCACGGAAAACGGCAGATTACCGTTGCCATCCAGCCGGTCGAGCGCGGGCCGCTGAACATAGAGCCCGCCCTTGACGCGCCCGCCCAGTGCAACATGCACACTCGCGGTGCCGTGATCGGTGCCGGCGCTGCCATTCTCGCGTGGGCGGCGGCCAAACTCCGAATACGTGAGTATCAGAGAGTCGTCCCAGCGCCGCAACTCACTTAATGCCCCCTTTAGTGCCACCAGCCCGTCAGCCAGTAGCCGCAACAGCGCATTGTGCGCGCCCATCTGGCCGCTGTGGGTGTCAAAGCCGTTAAGTGACAGCTTGATCGCCGCTACACCCGCCTTGCTGGCGATCACTTGTGCTGCCGTACGCACCGCGTTGCCAAAGCCAGTCTGCGGAAATTCGGTGCGAAACAAGTGATTCCCATTTAAACCGGCCGCTGCCTGCACGATGTCCTGCTCCACCCGCAAAATATGGCCCAGCGCCGCATTTTGGGACAGCCCCGCCGCAGCCGCCAGCCGCGCCTGTGCCAGAAACTGCTCGGTGCTGGTGAGAGCAATAGTGCGTGCGCTTCCGGTGCCGCCACCTACGTTCATGAACGGCCCCATTTCCGCGCTGCCCACCACCACTGCGTCGGCGGCAAAGCCGCGAGGCACGGGGGCGGCGGCAAATGCCCGCGCCAGCCAGCCATTTTGCAGGAATTCGTCGCTTTTCGAGGCGGTATCCCAGATTTCGATGGAGCGAAAATGCGACAGATTGGCCGACGGATACCCCACGCCCTGCACTACCGCCAATTCGCCCGCCTTCCACAGCGGCATCAACGCCGACAGCGCCGGGTTAAAGCCTGAAAATTCATCGAGTTGCAGCACCTGATCACGTGCTATCGCGAGCCGCGGGCGCAGCACGGCGTACTGCGCATCGGCATACGGAATGACCGTGTTGAGACCGTCGTTACCGCCTTTTAATTCTATTAAAATCAATAGCTTACGGTAATCCGGTGCGGCTGGCACGGGCAATGCCGCCAGCGCAGGCGCAGCCAGCGTGGTCCACGACACCGCAGCCGCAGTCTGCAAAAAGTCTCTCCGATTCAGAGCGTTATCCTCTATTTCAGCTGATAGACCGGGTCCTGTGTCAGCCGCCGCAACAATTCCATGCCACCCACACCCGCTGGCAGCGGATGCTGCGGCGCCATCGCCAGCACCACACGCTGCACCTGGACGGGATCGCCACCTGCACCCGCCTGCCGCAGCCAGCTTTGGCTGTCGAAAGGCATGTCCGCCATGGCGCGCGCCAGGCGCTGGCGCATGGCGTTCACCGGCGCTCCCTGCACCGCCTCGTTCAGCAGCGGCGCCGATACCTGCATGGGGCCTGCGGCCATCATCGCCGGGCGTTGGCCTTTCAGGTCGGCGGCGTTAAACAGCCGTTCCAGAAACTGCTTGCGCGCGAGGAGCGTGGTCGAATTGATCCATGCTTCGCCGCCCGGCCAACCCTTCACGTTGGGCGGCGCGAACAGGTTTTGGCCAAGCTGTGCCACCACCAGCGAAAGCGGTCGCACGTCGCCGGGCGCAAACTGAAATTGCCGCAGCGTGCCCACCACCAGATCAACCGGCGATTTCACCAGCGTGGCGCGATGGCGTGGCGCGTAAAAAGCGTCCGATATGAACAGCGCATGCAACGCCGCGCGAATGTCGTACTGGCTGTCACGAAACACGCCCGCGATGCGCGCCACCTCGCCAGCGTCGGCGGTATCTGCTGACTCTCCCGTCGAAACAAACTCGCGCCACAGCTTGCGCACAATGAACTGCGCTGTTTGCGGCTGCGCCAGCAAAATGTCGAGCACGTCATCGCCATCCAGATTGCCGATGCGGCCCAGCACGGATTTCACGCCGTCGTCGTGCGCGCCAGCCCGGAACAGAAATTCTCCGGTCTCGCCGTCGATGCTCCAGCCGGTGAAGGCGCGCGCGGCTTCCTTGATGTCGCGCTCCGTGTAGTGGCCCTCGCCCAGGGTGAACAGCTCCATCACCTCACGCGCAAAGTTCTCGTTGGGCTGCCCCTTGCGGTTGGACGCGCTGTCCAGATAAATCACCATCGCCGGGTCTCGCGCAATCGCGTGCAGGAACGCACCGAAGTTGCCCAGCGCGTGCTCGCGCAACAACACATTTTGGCGATACAAATATTGCGGCTGGCGCACCTTCTGCTGGCTCGACACAAAATGGTTGTGCCAGAACAGCACCATTTTTTCGGTGAGCGGGCTGGGCGTGGCGACCATTTCCTGCAACCACCAGCCGCGCAGATCCAGCCCGCGCGCAACGTTGTTTCTTTGCCACGCCTGACGTTCCTCGGTGCTCATCGCACGCACGCGGGAAAACGGCGTTACAGGTTCATGCACCCACGCCGGCGGCGGCGTCACGCGCGGTGAAGCGGTGCGCGGCAGCAGGCGATCCACAGCCTGTTCGCGTGTCAATCGCGCAAAGAATTCGATATCGGCGGGTGCCGCGGCGAAGCCGGTGCGCGCGAGCAGATGCCGCGCGTCATCGAACCCCAGTGGTTCCAAAGACCGCGGCGCGGCCTGTGCGAGACAGGACGCGCTGCCAATCAGCAGAGCCAGCAGCGTGGCTGTTGCTGCAACGAGCCGCTGCATAACGCGCGCCCGTTAAATCTTGCTGGGCTCCGGACGCGGCTTGCGCCGTTCCATGTGCGCCTTGCGCGCAGCCATGATTTCGTCGCGCGTGACCTGACCGTCCTTGTTGGCGTCTACGCGATCAAAGTGGCGCGCCAGGCGCGGCATGGCTTTTTCAGCCTCGGCGCGACTGATCGTGCCGTTGCCGTCGGCATCCGCGCCCTTGAAGCGCTGCTCGAAGCGCGCCGTGCGCTCAGCGCGGCATTTTTCGGGATTGGCCTGACACTCGGCGCGTCGCTTTTCGAAATTCGCCTTCATTTCCTTGCAGCGCTCCGGATTGGCCTTGCACATTTCGCCCATGTGCGCCATGCGTTCGCTGCGGCACTTTTCCGGGTTGGCCTTGCATTCGGCCATCATCGCGTCGCGTTTGGCCATCATTTCCTTGCAACGCTCGGCGTTGTCCTTGCACCACTGTTCCCGGCGAGCCTGAAACTCGGCGCGGCACTTGGCGGGATCGGCCCGGCATTGCTCCATGCGCGCCTGACGCTCTTCGGGCGAAAAGCCCTTGCCCGCAAAGCCGGGGGGCCCATCGGCAGCCAGAGCACCGGTGGCGCCCATCGGTATCAACAAGGCAATAACAGCTAATACTTTGTTTTTAAACAATTTCTTCATAATGAACTCCTAATCAGCGGGTACGGTTTTGCGACGGTTGCCGCTGTACAGCTCCCGGTTGGCCTTGTCCAGATCGCGATGCAATTGGCGCCGTTCGTCTGGCGTCAGTTGACCGCGCGGCGGGTGGCCGGGTTGCTGCGGCGGCTGCAAGTTGTTGGCTTCGCGAAACTGACGCTTGTCAAAACCGCCGGGCCCGCCAGGCCCGCCCGGCCCCCGGTGTCCACCCTGATACTGAACACTGAATACCGCGCCGTCGAACGGGCCTGCCCATGCCACACCGGCCGGCGCCACCGACAACACTCCACCCAGCATCAAGATTGCCATCAAGGTTTTCATGGGCGCTTTCGTTGTATCCTGACTCTCGTTCAGCCTAACGTTCATGACTTGCGGTTTCAGGTTCGCGTGCCACACAAATCGCGTTCCCTTGCGGACAAAAACGTTACGGCATCCGCAAAGTTGACCCATGCTCGCACGAGGTTGTAAGTAGAATGTTGCTGGCGGGGAAGATCTTGTAAGCAACTGTTACCACCGCCCCTTGCCCGCCGTTCGCCGTTCATCGTTCACTGATTTATGTTCACTGTTTTCGACTGTACGCGCCATATATCGTAGCGCGTTTAAACCAGAGCAAGCTGCCGGCAAAATCTTCATTTGTAACAATTTGTTACGATGCCGGCGGGCATAGCAAAAAATCACTGGAAACGGCCCAAAAACCACTAGGATTGCCTTATGAGTGAAGCCAAAACCCGCATCATGGTGGTGGACGACGATGTGCGTCTGCGCGATCTGCTGCACAAATACCTTACCGAGCAGGGCTACACCGTGCGCGCGGTCGCCGGGGCGGCCGATATGGACCGCTACCTTGCGCGCGAGCGCTACGACCTTTTGATCCTGGACTTGATGATGCCCGGCGAAGACGGCCTCGCCATCTGCCGGCGGCTGCGCGGGGCCAGCGACAACATTCCCATCATCATGTTGACCGCCAAGGGTGACGAAGTGGACCGCATCGTCGGTCTTGAAGTCGGCGCGGATGACTATTTGCCCAAGCCATTTAATCCGCGCGAGCTGGTGGCGCGCATTCAGGCCGTGCTGCGCCGCCGCCCCGCCGCCGCCCCACCCGGGGCGCCCAGCACCGATACCGAAGTCGTCACGTTTGGTGATTTCAACCTTAGTCTCGGCACGCGCTCGCTGACCCGCAATGGCGAAGACATCACGCTGACCAGCGGTGAATTCGCGCTGTTGAAAGTGCTGGTGCAACACCCTCGCACGCCGCTGTCACGCGACAAACTGATGGAAATGGCACGCGGCCGCGAAGCGGGCGCTTTCGACCGCAGTATCGACGTGCAGGTTTCACGCGTGCGCAAGCTGATTGAAGCCGACCCCGCCAAGCCGGCGTTCATCCAGACCGTGTGGGGGTTTGGGTATGTGTTTATTCCGGATGGCAAGAGCAGTGAACGGTAGACGGTGAACCGTGAACCGCAATTCTGACCTGACCACGTAGCACTGTTCACCGTTTACTGTTAACTGTTCACTATCGACCGCACCTGTTCGCCAAGCCCATGACTCTTTGGCCCAGCACGCTCCTTTGGCGCAGCGCCCTCCTGATCGCGCTGTTGCTGATGCTGGCGCATCTGGCGTGGCTGCAGATTTTCCGCGTCTCGACGCGTGAGCCGCGCGCGCGGCAGGTGTCGCAACAGATTATCAGCACGGTCAATCTGACGCGCGCCGCGCTGGTCACCGCGGAGCCCTCCAAGCGCTACAGCCTGCTTGGCGAAATCGCCCAACGCGAAGGGGTCGAGGTGCATCTCGCGCAACCCGGCGAGAAGCTCGGCGTGCTGCCGCGAACCGGATTCCATGAGGTCGTCGAAGCCGATTTGCGTGCGCAATTGGGGCCGGCTACACGGTTTACACTCTCGCGCAATGGCGTCATCGGCATCTGGGTCAGTTTCGATATTGATGGCGATGGCTACTGGATGCTGATGCCCGAAGCACGACTGGTCGCTGATGAATCGCTGCGCTGGATCGGCTGGGGCGCGCTGGTGCTGCTGCTCGCTGTGGCTGGCGCAGTGCTGATCGTGGCGCGCATCAACCGGCCGCTGCGCGCACTGACCGCCGCCGCTGCACAGATGGGCCGCGGCGCAACCCCCGCTCCGGTGGACGAAAGCGGCCCCACGGAAATTCGCACGCTGTCGCGCGCTTTTAATCAGATGGCCGCCGACCGCAAGGCGCTCGACGATGAACGCGCGCTGCTGCTGGCGGGGGTGTCGCACGATCTGCGCACGCCGCTCGCGCGCATACGCCTCGGCGTGGAAATGCTGGAGGGCGATGCATCGCTGCGCGAGGGCATCGCGCAGGACATCGAAGACATTGACTCCGCCATTAACCAGTTTCTGGATTTCGCGCGGGCGGCGTCATCGGAAAGCGTAACGTCCGGCGCCAGTCTTAACGATATCATCGACGCACTCGCACCCAAATACGCACGCGCAGGCAAGGCGCTCACCGTAAAAACCGGTTATGTGCCGCCGCTACCGCTGCGCAAAGTGGCGATGCAACGGCTCATCGGCAACCTGATCGACAATGCATTTCGGCATGGCGGCAGCGAAGTCACGGTGATCACGGGCGGCAATGCGCACGCGGCCTTTGTGGAAGTGCTGGATCGCGGCCCCGGCATCCCCCCCGCGGAAGCCGAGCGCATGCTGCAACCGTTTACACGCATGGACATCGCGCGCAGCACCAGCGGCACCGGGCTGGGCCTGGCGATCGTGGACCGCATCGCCAAAATGCACGGTGGCAATGTGCGGCTGCTGCCACGCGAAGATGGATTGAAGGGCTTGCGCGCGCGCGTGGAACTGCCGGTGCCCCTGAAAAATATTGTTTAAAAACAAATACTTAAAAACAGTTTTGAGGACAACACGGCGGTATCAATCGCCAGACGCCGACGCCTCAACGCGGTCAATCAACACCACCGCCTCGGCAACAATCCCCTCGCCGCGCCCCACAGCGCCCAGCCGTTCCGCCGTCTTCGCCTTGACGTTCACATCACTCACCGGCACGCCGAGATCCGCCGCGATGTTTTCGCGCATGGCCGCAATGTACGGCGCGAGCTTCGGCGCCTGTGCGATTACTGTCGAATCCACATTCACCACGCGATAGTGCCGCGCGTGCAGCAGTGCCACCACTTCGCGCAGCAAGCGGCGGCTGTCGATACCGGCGTAGCGCGCGTCCGTGTCGGGAAAATGTTTACCAATATCGCCCAATGCCGCCGCGCCAATCAACGCATCACAAATCGCGTGCAGCAGCACGTCGGCGTCGGAGTACCCGAGCAAGCCACGCTCATACGGAATGGTCACGCCGCCAATAATGAGTTGGCGCCCTTCGGCGAGCACATGAATGTCAAACCCCTGGCCTATGCGCATGATGTCCTCGCCATCACCGGTCAAACACCGCAATCGACTCTACATGGGCCGTATGCGGAAACATGTTGACTACGCCCGCCGCCGTCAACGTGTAGCCTTGCCCGTGCACCAGCACCTCGGCATCCCGCGCGAGAGTCGCCGGATTGCACGAGACGTAGACGATGCGTTCGGGTGGTGCGGCAGCTAGTGCTTTCACCAGAGCCATCGCTCCGTCGCGCGGCGGGTCGATCAACATGCGGCTGAACGACCCCCGTTCACCTGTTTCACACAGGGCAGCATAGGATTCGCTGGTGATTTCAAACAAGTTCATCCCCTGATAGCGCGTATTGGCTTGCAAACCATTGAACGCCGCATTTTCTGCGGCACGCTTCACCAGCGACGCACTACCTTCGATGCCGAGCACCTGCGCGCCACTGCGCGCAATCGGCAGCGAAAAATTGCCGATGCCGCAAAACATGTCGGCGATACGTTCGCCCGGCTGCGGCGCGAGCAGCGCCAGCGCGCGATGCACCAGCACGCGGTTGACCTCGTGGTTGACCTGCGTGAATTCCGTCGGGAAAAACGGCATTTTGATGCCGAATTCCGGCAACGTATAGTACAAATCGGCGGGCGCTGCGGGCCAAAACGGATGCGCGGTTTCCGGCCCCTTCGGTTGCAAATATACGTGTACGCCATGGGCCTCGGCGAAGGATTTGAGCAGCACCTTGTCCGCTTCCGTGGGAGGCTCAAGCACGCGAAACACCAGTACGTCAGCGGCGTCGCCACAGGCAATTTCGATTTGCGGCATGCGTTCCCGAATGGCAAGCTTGCCCACCAGCTCGCGCAGCGGCGGCAACAACTTTGAAATAGACAGCGGCAGCACCTCGCAGCTTTGCATGTCAGCAACAAAGCTGGATTTCTTTTCATGAAAGCCGATCAACGAGCCGCCTTTCTTGACGACGTAACGCGCAGTCATGCGAGCACGGCGGCGGTAACCCCACGACGGGCCATGTATCGGCGGCAACAGGTGCCCCGCCCTGACCTTGCCGATGTGCCACAGGTTGTCTTCAAGCACGCGCTGCTTTGCCGCCACCTGCGCTCGCGGCTCAAGATGTTGCAGGCTGCAGCCGCCACAGTTGCCGAAATTGACACAGCGCGGCGTCACCCGCTGCGAACTCGCACGCAAAATGGTGGCAACATTGGCGTTCTCAAAACTGGGTTTCTTGCGAAACACATTCGCGGTGACCACTTCGCCAGTCAGCGCGCCCTCGATGAAAATGGCTTTGCCGTCGCGGCGCGCGATGCCGCGGCCCTCCTGGTCGAGGGATTCTATGTCGTAGATTTGCATCAGAAGATCAAAACATTTGCCACAGATTTACGCGGATTTACGCAGATTATCTGCACCACCGGATCGGGTTTCAATCTGCGCAATTCTGCGAAATCTGCGTCGAAGGTTTTTTGACGTTGTCGTGTTTCAATTTCTCCACCGCGCCAAAAATTCCCGCCAATGCGGCTCGGCGGATTTCCCCAGCGTCGAACGCACCAGTTCGCATTGCTCACGATGCTGATCCGGTGTGAGCGTGCCGCGCATCATCTGAAAGCGCAGGTAAACCAGATACGTGTTCACCACGTCGGTCTGGCAATAGTTGCTGATGTCGGCGAGCTTGCCAGCCTGAAACGCATCCCACACCTGCGCGCCCGACATGCCGAGCTTGCCGGGCAGGCCCATCAGTTGCGCCAGATCGTCCAGCGGAGCATTCGCGCGCGGCTGATACATCGCCAGCAGATCCATTAAATCCAGATGGCGCGAATGGTAGCGGCTGATGTAGTTATTCCACTTGAAATCGCGGCTATCGCGATGGTCACCCTCGCCCATGTCCCAGTACCGCGGTGCACGCACGCCATGCACGAGGCCGCGATAATGCAGTACCGGCAGATCAAATCCGCCGCCATTCCAGGACACCAGTTGCGGCGTGTATTTTTCGATGCCATCGAAGAAGCGCTGGATAACTTCGCCTTCCGATTCGTTATTCGCGCCCAGCGACCACACCTTGAAGCTGTCGCGGTCGCGCAGCGCGCACGAAATCACCAGCACGCGGTGCAGATGCAATTGCAGAAAATCACCACCCGTGGCCTGCCGCCGCAACTGAAATGCCATGGCGGCAACGTCGGCGTCGGGCAGATCGGCGCCCAGCTCGTGGAGCTGGCGCAGGCCCGCAATATCCGGCACCGTCTCGATGTCGAACACCAAGACTGGCGTCACAAAAATTCCTTTTAAAACAAATACTTATTAATTATTTCTTGACCCACGCACCACTGGCATTTTGAACAAACCAGCCGGACCGCGCGCGATCAATCCAGCGCTGACCGAAGGTGCCGCGAATATCGCCTTCCCACTCCGGGTGATTGTTGGCACGCGCGATTTCGCGATACAGCGCGGCACGATCCTGATTTTCCGCTGCAATCAACGAATTGACTGCCGCACGCTGCGGCAGCGGCACCGCCGCCGGGTCGCGCAAGGCGACGTTACCGTCACGCGTCAAACCCACCGCGCCACTGGCATACAGTGGGGCGAGTTCGGCGTGACGCTTTTGCATGCTGCCCTGTATGGCGGTAATGCCCGGCGTGTTGATCTCAAGATTGACCTGGGCAAACACGTGGCTTGCGCCCGCAAGCGCCACAATCAGCATCAGGATATTTGCAATACGCTGCTTCATGGCATGCTCCTTATTTGGTCTCGGGCTTGGGGGCTGATGGTGATGCCGGCACGCCGCCCTTGAGTTGCCACACTTCATCAATGATGCGATCAGCAGCTTTTTCCGCCGCCGCTGCCGGAAAATAAATGTTGATGGTGACACAGCCCGCGCAAAGCGCGCTCACCAGCGCCGCCCCTGCAAGCACGCCCATCGCAGTTCGTCCGCCGCTCCTGAATACCATCATGATTACTCCACTATCGGTTTCACGTTGCCCTGCGTCACGCGCTTGATGCGATCCAGCAACTCCTGCCAACTCACCTGGCGATTGTAGCCCATCACCGTGATCGCCGGTATGCCTCCGCCCTTCACCAGCACATAGCCTTGCGGCTTATCCTCGCCCTCGACACCGCTCATTTCGCACACGCTGTTTTGCAGCTTGCAACGCCACCCCAGCCTGTCATAACCGAACTGCTCGAAAAACCGCAGAAAGCTGCGTTGTATCGCCGCCGCTGCGCCCGCGCCGCCCAGCGCCGAAATATTCTGCACCGCCGCCTGGCTGATCTTGCGCGGATACTCGCCCGCGCTACTCGCCAGCCTTGCATCGAATTTGACCGGCTGCCAATTCACCAGTTCCAACCCGGCGATGCTGGCGTCGATGCGGCCGGTGATGTTGCCGAAAGAATACGTACGCGTTACCAGCCCCAGATCAAGGTTGCGCATCGCCACGTCCGCCTGCACGCGCGGCGCCTTGCCGAACATATCCAGCAGCACCAGATTCCTGACATCCACCGCGCCGTCAAACACTTTCAGCGACAACGCCCCATCCACGCGCAGCGTTGACTTCACCTGCCGTACCATCGGCAACGTGGCCGCCAGCGTGCCATGCATCACCGGCAGTCCCAGCGCGGTAGTGAACTTATCCATGGAAATGCCGCCAACTTCACCGGTAAATTGCCAGTAGCCGTCAGCTCCACCCGCCCGCGCCACGAAATCCCGCATGTCGATAAAGCCGTCCAGCAACGGCACACGCAGCTGCTTCAGCTCGAAGCGCGGCCCATGCATGTTTAGCAGCACGGCAAACGCGCCCAGCGGCATTTTGAGGATTTCGCCCCCCTTGACGGTGACCGACGCCTGCGTCGCCGCGTCGGCGCGCCACGGCACGCTGCCATTGACTTCAAACAGCGCAAACCGTTGTTGTGCCTTGTCGTCGAACGACACATTGTGGAGCTTCACATCGACGCTATGTAGACCCGCGCCGGTCAGGCGAAGTGCGGCTGATACGCGCCCATCAGCGCGAATTTCCGCTAACGCTGTGCCTGCCAGAAACGGCTTCAATACCATCTCGTGCAGCGCTGCCAACGGTATCGCGGGGGCATCGACAGTGGCCTGCAGGATTTTCCTGTCGGCCAGATCGTAGACGCCGGCGAAAGCTACCTCACCCAATCCGGGATACGCCAGAACACCGCGCTCGACGGCCAATGACTTCGCATCCAAGCGGCCTTCGGCGGACAGGTGCTGGTTGGCGGCCTTCAGATAAATCGGCTGCCAGAAGGATTCACCGGCCTGCCATTGCAACGTTGCGTTCCAGCGCAAGGCGTCGGCCACCGGTTCGGTGGCAATATCCAGTGTGAAGCCGATTTTTTCGCCGGCGTGCAAGCCAGTCGTGTCGGCAAACCCGGCATTGCTCACAATGAGCTTTGCACTGATGCGCCCGTCCCCCGTGTAGCCGAGCGTGCCGTTAACCACGCCCGCGTTCAGCTTCGGCCACTCCGGCGGCAACCACGGCGCGGCGCGCTGCAAGCGGCCGCCGTCGATGCGCAAACCCAAATCGTTGCCGCGCTTGCCGGGCGCCATGTTCACATGCCAGGTTTCGTCCCTGGCCGGTTTAAGGGAAAGCTCCAGTACACGTTTGTCCGTGACATAGATGAACGCCAGCGGAATTTTCTCGCCCAGCGCGGGAGCAGCGAGCAAGCCGTCGTCGCAGGCGATACGCGCACGTTCGAGCCGCAGTGCGGCGCAATCCAGCCGCACATCCTTCCATGATTGCCCGCCGGCCTGAACATCGGTGATCTGGATGCTTACCGAGCCGTTGATGAAACTCGCGCGTATGCCCCGTGCGCCCCAACCCGCACCCGTGATGTCGTCAAGCGTCAGTGAAATCTGCTGCGTATTGCCGGGCGATACGGGCAGCCACCACAGCGTTGCTGCGGCGAGCATCGCCATTGCAATGCGCGCCACGCGTGCCGCGCCAGTCACGCGCACACCACGAAGGTCAGGCGGGAAACACACCCGTCGAAAGATAACGATCGCCACGATCGCAGATGATGGCGACGATTACCGCGTTTTGCACTTCTCGCGACACCTGTAGGGCTGCCCAAAGCGCACCACCCGACGAAATGCCACCGAAAATACCCTCTTCGGCCGCGAGACGGCGCGCCATGTCTTCAGCGTCGCGCTGCGCGATTTCGACCACCTGATCGACGCGGCTCCAATCGCAAATGCTCGGCAGATACGCCGCCGGCCATTTGCGGATGCCGGGAATCTGCGAGCCATCGCTCGGCTGGCAGCCAACGATTTTGATCGCGGGATTCTTTTCCTTGAGATAGCGCGACACCCCCATGATGGTGCCGGTGGTACCCATGCTTGACACGAAATGCGTGACTTTGCCGCCGGTGTCGCGCCAGATCTCCGGCCCGGTGGTTTCATAGTGCGCCAGCGGATTGTCAGGGTTGGAAAACTGGTCGAGCATGATGCCCTTGCCTTCCTTCACCAGACGCTCGGCGACGTCACGTGCGGCTTCCATGCCACCCTCCTTCGCCGTCAGCACCAGTTGCGCACCATAGGCTGCCATGCTTTGACGGCGCTCGACCGATTGATTTTCCGGCATCACCAGAATCATCTTGTAGCCCATCATCGCCGCGCACATCGCAAGCGCAATGCCCGTGTTGCCGCTGGTCGGCTCGATCAGTGTGTCGCCAGGCTTGATTTGCCCACGCGCCTGCGCACGCTTGATCATCGACAAGGCCGGGCGATCCTTAACGGAGCCGGCTGGGTTGTTGCCTTCGAGCTTGGCGAGTATTACGTTACTGGTCGCGCCGGGTACGCGCTGCAGGCGCACCAAAGGCGTATTGCCGACGAATTGTTCGAGTGTCTGGTTCACGGTATGGGGATTATTGAGTGATTAGGGATGATGCGTAATCATAGCGCAAACCACGCGGCGCCTGCCCCAACAAAAAACCCCGCCGCAGCGGGGTTTTAAGTTTGCTGAATACGCCGATTTACTTCTTGTCTGCCTTCGCGTCGTCTTTTTTGGCGTCTTTCTTGTCGTCGGCCTTGGCATCGGCTTTCGCGTCTTTCTTGGCTGCTTTATCTTCTTTTTTGGCTTCGGCCTTGGCACCCTTATCGGACTTTTCTTCCTTCTTGGCGGCCTTGTCTTCTTTCTTGGCGTCGGCTTTGTCAGCGGCCTTGGCTTTGTCGTCTTTCTTCGCATCGGCCTTGGGCGCTTTGTCGTCTTTCTTGGCGTCAGCCTTGTCATCCTTCTTGGCGTCGGCTTTCTTTTCTTCCTTCTTCGCGTCCACCTTGGCGGGCTCTTTCGTCTCTGCTTTCTTGGCAGGCGCTTTGTCGGCGGCCTTGTCCGCTTTCGCGTCTTTCGCCGGGGCCGAGCCGCCCGTAACGGTAATGCTGCCGCGGAGATCCTTCATCGTGGCCGGGCCTATGCCGTTGACCTTCTCCAGATCATCGACGGTTTTGAACGGGCCGTTCTTGGTGCGGTAATCGATAATCGCCTGTGCCTTGGCCGGACCTATGCCTTTAAGGCCATCCAACTGCTCCTTGGTAGCGGTGTTGATGTTCACCTGCGCCAGCGCCGCGCCCACCATCGCCAGCCACATCCCCAATATCAGCAAAAATTTCTTCATGCCATCTCCCGATTGAAAATTGACTGTCAGCATCGAGACCGTGCGAATTGCGCGGGCCTGCGGACATGCCCCTAAAACGCCCCACCAGCGTTTGAGTTGACAGCTTCGCGTAAGGTAAGCTGGTGTTGCCACATCTTACCGAGTCAAGCCGGCAAGTTCCTCGCAATATTGCGTAACGCCCTGTTCTACCGAAAGAAATGCCCCTGTGTAGCCCGCTGCGCGCAGGTTGGCCAGATCAGCCTGGGTATAGCTTTGGTATTTACCCTTGAGGTCTGCCGGGAACGCGATGTATTCGATAAGCCCCTGCGCCTGCATTGCCGCCAGTGCCAACTCGCCCTCGCCCCTCGCCTTGCGGCAGGCGTTGATGGCCGCCACGGCAACATCGTTAAAGCTCTGCGCTGCCCCAGTGCCGCAGTTGTAAATACCTGATTTTAAGGGGTTATCCAGAAAGTACGTATTCACCTTGACGACATCTTCTACGGACACGAAATCGCGTTGCTGTTCGCCGTTACCGAAGCCGCCGCTGCCTTCAAACAGCCTCACCTTGCCTTGCGCGCGATACTGGTTAAAAAAATGAAACGCCACCGAAGCCATGCGCCCCTTGTGTTGTTCGCGCGGGCCGTAGACATTGAAATAACGCAGCCCGACCACCTGCGAATGGATATGCGGCAGCATGCGCCGTACAAACTGGTCGAAGAGCAGCTTGGAATAGCCATAAACATTGAGCGGCTTTTCGCAATCCGGCACTTCGCGAAAGCCGGTGAGATCGCCATAGGTCGCCGCTGACGAAGCGTAAATCAAAGGCGTTTTCTGCGCCACGCAAAAATCGAGCAGCCGCCGCGAATAGCGATAGTTGTTCTGCATCATGTAGCGGCCGTTGGATTCGGTGGTATCCGAACACGCACCGTGATGCAGCAACGCAGTCACGCTGTTATTGAACAGCCCCTTTTCGAGCGCGGCAATGAACTCGTCCTTGTCCAGATAATCATCAATCTGACAATCCACCAGATTGGTGAAACGGTCGCCCTGCGTGAGATCGTCTACGGCGATAATTCGTGTGATACCGCGCACGTTAAGCGCCTTGACGAGATTTGCGCCGATAAAGCCCGCCGCGCCGGTTACAATATAAGTCATTGTTTTTATTATATTTTTTAGAAAAGTTCCTGCGGCGTGACCACCGCAGTGCCGAACTTGCCGACAACAATCCCCGCCGCAAGGTTGGCAATGCGCACCGCATCATCCATCACCATGCCGGCACCCAGCGCCACGCCCAGGGTCGCAATCACCGTGTCGCCCGCGCCTGTGACATCGTATACCTCGCGCGCCTGAGCGGGCACGTGCAGGCGCTGCCCTTCTCTACTATCCCGATATAGCGTCATGCCTTCCTCGCTGCGAGTCACCAGAAGTGCCGCGAGGCGCAGTGACCTGCGTAACTTTTGCGCACGATTGGTGAGATCGGCTTCGCTGCGTGCGCGGCCCGCCACCTGATTGAATTCACTGAGATTGGGCGTTAGCAATGTAGCACCGCGATATCGGCTGAAATCGTCGCCTTTCGGATCCACCAGTACCGGCTTGCCCGCCTTGCTGGCAGCTGCGATCATGGCGTCGATATGCGCAAGGCCGCCCTTGCCGTAGTCCGACAGGATGACCGCATCGTGCGCACGCACCAGCGCACGATATTCGCGCAGCTTCGCTGCCAGCACTTCGTGGCCCGGCGTGGTCTCGAAATCGATGCGCAGCAGTTGCTGCTGGCGGCCGATGACGCGCAGCTTCACCGTGGTATCGATGGACTTGTCGCGATGCAGCTGCGCGCGCACTTTTTCTTGTCTGAGCAGTGCGGCAAGCTGAGCACCGGCTTCATCGCGCCCGACCACCGACAGCAACGTAACATGCGCACCCAGCGCCGCCGCGTTACGCGCCACGTTGGCTGCACCGCCCAGGCGTGCTTCGCTGCGCTTGACATGCACCACGGGCACCGGCGCCTCCGGCGAAATGCGTGCAACGTCGCCGAACCAGTAACGATCCAGCATCACATCGCCCACTACCAGCACACGGGCTTTTTTGAATGCTGCGAGGCTCATGCACCGATCTCGCGTTGAATGCGCTGCAGCGTCGCAATCGGGTCTGCTGATTGTGTGATCGGTCGGCCAATCACCAGATAATCCGCGCCAGCTTCCAGCGCCGCGCGTGGCGTCATTACGCGCTTTTGATCATCGCCCGCTGGCATGGCAGATGCATCGGCAAGCCGTATGCCCGGCGTCACCAGATTAAATGCCGGACCGCAGGCGTCACGCAACGTGCGCGCCTCCTGCGCCGAGCACACCACGCCATCCAGTCCCGCCCCTTGAGCCAGACGCGCCAAACGCAACACCGCAGCAGCAGGGTCACCCTGCATGCCGATGTCAGCAAGATCGCTTTGCGCGAGACTGGTGAGCACCGTCACTGCTATCAGTTTGGGCCGGCGCGATTCTAAGGCGACAGCTTCGCGCGCCGCACGCAGCATGCCGCCGCCGCCCGAGGCATGTACGTTCATCATCCATACGCCAAGTTTCGCAGCAGCCTTGCAAGCACTCGCCACGGTATTGGGAATATCGTGAAATTTCAGATCGAGAAACACGCCGAAGCCCCGCGCCACCAGCGTTTCCCCCAGCGCCGGCCCCGCCGCTGTGAACAGCTCTTTACCGACTTTCACGCGGCACAGCGCGGGGTCAAGCCGGGCGGCAATGTCGAGGGCGGGCTGCGCACTGGCGTAATCCAGTGCGACGATGATTTTGGGATCGATTGGTGCGGCGGGTGAGACACTCATGCAGGCAGGCCTTTTTCTTCGGTGCGGCGCGGCGAGTAGGTTTCCCACGACGCGCACGCGGGACAATGCCAGTAAAACTGGCGCGCGCGAAAACCGCAATGATCGCATTTATACATCGCCAGCCCGCGCGTGTGCTGGTGCACCAGCATTTTGGTGATTTCCAGATCCTGCCGACGCTCGGCGGGGGCATCCAGCAGTTGCGCTTCCAGCAGCTTATCCAGCCCCAGCAAAGTCGGCGTGCGCCGCACCTCGTCGCGCACCAGCGCGTAGGCCGCCTCGGCGCCCTCGCCTTCAAGCAAGCCGTCAAAAACGGTGTTGAGCAAATCAAGCGACGGGTATTTGGCGAGATACCCGCGCAGCAGCGTGATGCCCTCGGCGGCCTTGTCCTGCTGTTTGAACACCCGATACAGGCGCTCGGCGACCAGTGACAGGTAAATGGGGTTCTGCGATTCGATGCGCTTCCACGCCCCCACCGCCGCGTCGAGCTTGCCCTGTGATTGCTCCACGTCGCCCAGCAGCAGATTGGCGCGCACACATAGTCTGTGATGCGATAACGCATGCGCGAGATGCGGGCGTGCGGCTTCGGCACGCGTGTGCATAAGCTCGCTACTGGCCATTTCGCAATAAAAATTGGCGATGTCTTTTTGCCGAGAATGGCCGGTGACCTTCTCCAGATTGCCAGCGATTACGATGGCTTTTTGCCAGTCCTTTTCCTGCTCGTAGATTTCCAGCAAAAATTTGAGGACAGCCTCGGCATGAGGCGAGTGTTCGAGCTTGAGAAACAACTCCTCGGCGCGGTCCAACAGCCCGGCCTTGAGATAGTCCTGCGCCAACTCGTACAACGCCTGCGTCTTTTGCTCCTTTGCCAGATCGGGACGTGCCACCAGATTCTGGTGCATGCGTATCGCGCGCTCCACCTCGCCTCGGCGCCGGAACAGGCTGCCCAGTGCAAAGTGCAGTTCGATGGTTTGCGGGTCAACCTTGACGACTTCGATGAAGGCTTCGATAGCCTTGTCAGGCTGCTCGTTGAGCAGAAAATTCAAACCCTTGAAATACGAAGTGGGCAGCGCACGCGATTCCGTCAACAAGTGGCGAATGTCGATACGCGCCGCGACCCAACCCAGTCCGAAAAAAAACGGGAGCGCGAGCAGCCACCAATATTCGATTTCCATGTGCGCGTATCCGCGTTACAACGCGCCCGTTACCGGGGGAACGGTGGACGAAACCGTGGATTGCATAGCGGCAGCCGCAACGGTATCGGATGGCACGCTCTTGCGCACATTGCCCAGTTCGAGACGCGCACGCGCGAGCTCGCGGCGCAAACGCACAATATGCCCGAGACTGGCGAGCACGCCACCCACCGCTCCCAGGCAAAACACCACCAGGATCACGAAAATTAGTGGCGCCTGCCATTGCAATCCAAGGTAATAACGCACGGTCACCACATCAGTGTTTTTTACGGCAAATGTCAAGGCTGCCAGAAACAACAGCACCTTGACTGCAAGCATCAGCACTTTCATCGCAGATTGAACATATTCCGGGGCATGTAACACACGTCAGTATCAGCAAAAAACGGCATGATCTTTCGACCATGCCGTTTCAGCGGAGTTGCCGCGAAGCGCGATGATGCGCTATGGCAAAACGAACAAACTGGGATGGCGCAATTACTTTCGCGCCACATCCACGCGGTCACGCAATTCCTTGCCCGCCTTGAAATGCGGCACATGTTTCGCGGGCACCTGCACCCGGTCGCCGGATTTGGGATTGCGTCCGATGCGAGGCGGACGATAATTCAGACCAAAACTGCCAAAGCCGCGAATCTCGATGCGCTGCCCCGCGGCGAGACTCTTACCCATGGCATCCAAAATCATCTTTACCGCCAATTCAGCGTCCTTTGCCACCAACTGGGGAAAGCGCGCCGCAAGTTTTGCGATCAGCTCCGACTTGGTCATGATGCTCCCTTATTATTGACTATTCGCCGTATCCAACTTTGCCTTGAGCAACGCGCCAAGATTGGTGGTCCCGGTGCTTGCCGACTTGCTATCCGCCGCGACTTTCTGCATCGCCGCCGACTCCTCCGCAAGGTCTTTCGCCTTGATCGAGAGATTGATCGAACGGTTCTTGCGATCAATGTTGATAATCATCGCCGTTACCGAATCGCCTTCCTTCAGGTGAGTGCGGATGTCCTCCACCCGGTCACGCGCCACTTCCGATGCCCGCAGATACCCTTCGACATCGCCCATCAATTGTATGACAGCCCCCTTGGCGTCAATGGATTTTACCGTACCTTGGACTATTGAGTTCTTGTCGTTGGTGGACACGAAATTGGTGAACGGGTCACCGTCCATCTGCTTGACACCGAGCGAAATGCGCTCGCGCTCGACATCAATCGCCAGCACCACGGCCTCGACTTCGTCGCCTTTCTTGTAGTTGCGCACGGCTTCCTCGCCGGGCAACGACCACGACAAATCGGACAGATGCACCAGCCCGTCGATGTTGCCGTTAAGGCCGACGAAAATGCCAAAGTCGGTGATCGATTTGATCTGACCTTTGACCTTCTCGCCTTTCTTGTGGTTCATCGAGAACTCTTCCCACGGATTCGGCATGCACTGCTTCATGCCGAGCGAAATGCGGCGGCGGTCCTCGTCGATTTCGAGCACCATCACTTCCACTTCGTCGCCCAATTGCACGACCTTGGACGGATGCACGTTCTTGTTGGTCCAGTCCATTTCGGAGACGTGTACCAAGCCTTCGATGCCGGTTTCAATTTCGACAAATGAACCATAATCGGTGAGGTTCGACACCTTGCCGAAGAGCCGCGTGCCGGCCGGATAGCGGCGGCCGAGGCCCACCCACGGGTCTTCGCCCAGTTGCTTCATGCCCAGCGAAACGCGGTTTTTTTCCTGATCGAATTTGAGGATCTTCGCCTGCACTTCGTCGCCCACCGCGAGCACTTCGCTCGGATGCTTGACACGGCGCCATGCGAGATCGGTGATGTGCAGCAGGCCATCGATGCCGCCGAGATCGACAAACGCACCGTAGTCTGTGATGTTCTTGACGATGCCCTTGACCACTGCGCCTTCCTGCAGGTTGGCAAGAAGCTTTTGACGCTCTTCACCTTGCGTCACTTCGAGCACGGCGCGGCGCGATACGACCACGTTATTGCGCTTGCGGTCGAGCTTGATGACCTTGAAGTCCATCGATTTATTTTCGTACGGGGTGGTGTCCTTCACCGGACGGATGTCCACCAGCGAACCAGGCAGGAACGCGCGAATGCCGTTCACCATCACGGTGAGTCCGCCTTTAACCTTGCCGTTGACCATGCCCTGCACGACACGGCCTTTTTCCAGCGCGTCTTCGAGATCGAGCCACGACGCAAGGCGCTTCGCCTTGTCGCGCGACAGACGCGTTTCACCGAAACCGTTTTCCAGCGACTCGATGGCGACGCTGATGAAATCACCGACCTTGGCATCGAACACGCCATCGTCGGTCATGAATTCTTCCTTGGGGATATAGCTTTCGGACTTGAGTCCGGCATTGACGACCACAAAATTGTCATCGATGCGTACTACTTCGGCGGTGATCACTTCGCCGATGCGCATTTCCTTGCGCGACAGGCTTTCTTCAAATAACGCGGCAAAACTTTCCGCACCCGTACTGGCGGCGGCTTGGGGTTGGGTTGTCATGGATTAAAAATTACCGGGAGAAACCGAGAGCTACTATTAACTGGAGTTTGCAGCTTTTGTGCTGTTGTAATAGTAACCAGCGGGGTTGGTTAATAAAACCGTAATCCTTGGAAGACTACGGCGCCGAGGGGTAATTGCCTTGTTGTGTTGCTTTTTTGCTACCGGACACCTGACGACAGTATTTCAAATATTACCGCGGCAAAGCCCGGTAAAGCGCCATTACCCGCGCGATGGACTGCGCCACCGACAGGTGAGTGGTATCCACTTCAACCGCATCGGCGCACTTTTGCAGGGGAGCCGCAGCGCGTTCGCTATCTCGTTGATCGCGCAGGCGAATTTCCTGTAAGAGGGCCGCAATACTAGCATTGAAACCCTTACCAATCAACTGCTTATAGCGCCTTTCGGCGCGCGCCTCGGCGCTGGCCGTAAGGTAAATTTTCAGTATGGCATCCGGGAAAACCACCGACGCCATATCGCGCCCGTCGGCCACCAAACCAGGCTGTTGGCGAAAGTCACGTTGGCACTGTAATAGTGCATGCCGAACGCGTGCATGCGCGCCCACCTTGGATGCTGCTGCGCTGATGGGTTCCGCGCGTATCGCATCGCTGACATCTGCACCGTTAAGCAGCACCTGCGCCTGCTCGAATTTAATGTGTATTTTCAGCAGGATGGACAACACTTCCGATTCATTTTCGAGATTGCCGCCAGCGCGCACCACCGCCAAGCCAACGATACGATACAACGCACCGCTGTCGAGATAATGAAATCCCAGTTCAGCCGCCACCGCCTGCGCCACCGTGCCCTTGCCGGATGCGGATGGGCCGTCAATGGCGATGACGGGCGTAGATTTCACTTGAAGTGTCAAAATAAAAATTAAATAAAATCATATACTTATGAAATTTCTCTAATGTACAACCTAATGTGAACTGATGGACGCAAGCACATCAAAGTATTCCGGAAATGTTTTAGCCACGCAGCGCGGATCGTTGATGCGCACCGGCACGCCGCCTAAGGCTGCCAGCGAAAAACACATTGCCATACGGTGATCGTCGTAGGTGTCGATGACGGCGTGAGGTGTGAGGCGTGAGGCGTGAGGCGTAGCAGCGGGCGGTGTAATTTTCAGGTAATCCGATCCTTCTTCCACGGTCGCGCCGAGTTTACGCAATTCAGCGGCCATGGCGGTAATGCGGTCGGTTTCCTTCACCCGCCAACTACCGATGCTGCGCAGCGTACTGGCGCCATCAGCGAACAGCGCCAGCACCGCCAGCGTCATCGCCGCGTCGGGAATCAGATTGCAGTCGGCATCCAGCGCTTTTAATTGGCCTCGGCGTACCGAGGATTCATCTGCGGTGGCGGCAATCTCGTTGTCGCCCAGCGTCACCCGCGCGCCCATGCGCTCAAGGAATTCCGTGAAGCGCACGTCGCCCTGCACGCTGTTGCGCCCAACGCCAGTGACACGCACCGGCCCGCCGCCCGTGAGGCCGCTAATCGCGCCCGCTGCCAGAAAATACGACGCCGACGACGCATCGCCCTCAACGTAAATTTCACCGGGGCTTTGATAGCGCGCATCGGAGGGAATCTTAAACGACGACCAACCGTCGCGCGCCACCGTCACGCCAAACTGTTTGAGCGTGTTAAGGGTGATGTCGATGTATGGCTTGGAAATCAACTCGCCCACGACGCGCACCACCGTGCGCCGGCGCAGCAATGGCAACGCCAGCAGGAGGCCCGTCAAGAACTGGCTCGACACATTGCCACGGATGCTGACCTCGCCCGCGTCGTTAAGCGTCATCGGATGAATCTGCAGCGGCGGATAGCCGGCGTTACCGAGATATTCAATACGCGCACCGAGTTGCCGCAATGCATCCACCAGATCACCGATCGGCCGCTCGTGCATGCGCGGCACCCCGGAGAGCTTGTATTCACCGGCACACAACGCTAGAACCGCCGTCAACGGACGAAAAGCGGTACCCGCGTTGCCCAAAAACAGTTCGGCTTTTTTCACCGGGAATACGCCGCCCGCACCGCGAACTTTCAATGTGCGCGGCGCAAGGCTTTCCACCGTTACACCCAGCGTGCGCAAAGCCTCGATCATGCGCTGCGTGTCGTCCGACTCCAGCACATCGCGAATCAGCGTTTCGCCCTCAGCCAAGCCCGCCAGTAATAACGTGCGATTGGAAATGCTCTTGGAGCCGGGTAACGCCACAGTGCCGCGCGCGGCCTTGATAGGCGCCAGATCAAGGTAGTCGATGCCGCTCATGTGATCATCGCGAGCGCGTCATTCGCTCTATCAACGCTTCGCCTTCACCAACCAGCGCTCACGCGCATGCCGCGCACGCTCGAACAGCGCCTGCATCGCATCACCATCGCCGGCTTTAAGGCGAGAACGCAAATATTTGATTTCATTGATATATTTATCAATATCGGCGAGCAGCGCCACACGATTGGCAAGAAAAATGTCTCGCCACATTTCCGGCGAGCTGCCGGAAATGCGTACCGTGTCACGCAGGCCGCCAGCGGAAAAACCAAGCAACCGTTTGGCATCCTTGCGTTGCGCGAGCAGGTCCATCAGCGCAAACGCCACCACATGCGGCAGGTGGCTCACCGCCGCGAGAATTTCGTCGTGCTCGCGCGCCTGCAAGCGCACGACATTCGCGCCGCATGCCTGCCACGCGGCGCGCACCGCGCTCACGGCTTTGGGTGAAGTTTCCTTTTGTGGCACCACAATCACCTTGCGCCCGCGATACAACTCGGCGAACGCCGCCGCCGCACCGCTGTTTTCGGTGCCCGCCATCGGGTGCGCCGGCACGAACATTTTGAAATGCGCGCCAAGGTGTTTGCGCGCGCAGGCGATGACATCCTGCTTGGTGCTGCCTCCATCAGTGACGATGGTCTTGGCCCCCAAGTGCGGGGCGATCAGCTTCATCACGCCGGGCATTTGCCCAACCGGCGTGCCGATCAGTACCATGTCAGCATCGCGCACCGCATCGCGCGCGTCGAGTGATATCGCGTCGATCACGCCGAATTTCAGCGCGGTGTTCAGATTCTTGCTCGTGCGGCCCACGCCGACCACGTGCTGCACCGCCTTGGCCTTTTTCAACGCCAGCGCGAATGAGCCGCCAATCAGCCCGACGCCGATGATGACCAGTTTGCCGATCGGCTTTTCGGCAGATTTTAATGGCGATTTCATGCACCAATCGCCGATTTGAGACTGGCCAGAAACCGTGCATTCTCGGATTCCAGCCCAACCGTCACACGCAACCAATCCGGCAGCCCATAACCCGCAATGGGCCGCACGATCACACCGGCCCTTAGCAGCGCAAGGTTCACCGCCTTCGCGTCGCCCACTTTGAAAGTCACGAAGTTGCCGTGGGAAGACATGATCGCCAGCCCCAGCGCTTTCAAGCCCGCGGTCAATTGCTCAACGCCCGCGAGATTCAGCTCGTAACTCTTGCGCACGAAATCATGGTCGTCCAGCGCGGCGGCAGCAGCAGCGAGCGAAATGCTGTTGACGTTAAACGGCTGGCGCACGCGGTTCATCAAATCGGCAACACCCGCACTGCCCACCGCGTAACCCACGCGCAACCCCGCCAAACCATATACTTTTGAAAAAGTCCTGGTAATCAACAGGTTGGGATACTTCTTCAGCCACGACAAAGTGTCTGCGCGATGTTCCGGCCGCAGGTATTCGTTATAGGCCTCGTCCAGCACCACCAGCACATGCGCGGGCATGACAGCAATAAAACGCTCCATCTCGGCGGCGGGCGCCAGCGTGCCGGTCGGGTTGTTCGGATTCGCCACGAACACCACGCGCGTGTCCGCACGAACGGCGCGCGCCATGGCCTCCAGATCGTGCCCGAAATTTTTGGCCGGCACTTCGATGCCCTTGCAGCCCATCGCCTGCACTACCAGCGGATACACCGCGAAGGCATGCTGCGCGTAGACGGCGGAATTCTCCGGTGCGAGAAAGGCACGCGCGGCAAGCTCCAGCACGTCATTTGATCCATTGCCGAGCACCAGCTGATCCATGCCGACATCCAGGTGCCATGAGAGCGCCTGCTTCAATTCAAACCCGTTGCCATCGGGATACAACGCCAGCCCGTCGAGCACCGCGCGTATCGCCGCCTGCGCCTTCGGGCTGACTCCAAGCGGATTTTCGTTCGAGGCGAGCTTGATAATGCTCGATTCCTGCAAACCAAATTCACGCGCGAGTTCGGAGATCGGCTTACCGGGTTGGTACGGCGCTATCGAGCGGATGTACTGCGGTGCAAGGTCGCAAATCGACATGGAAAATTGAAATACGTTTCGGGTTACAGCTTCGCGGACGGGTAGGAGCCGAGGTTCTTCACAAACGACGCCTTGCGTTCAATCGCCGCCAGCGCACGCGCCACGGTGGCGTCCTGCGCGTGGCCTTCAATGTCAATGTAGAACACGTATTCCCACAAACCGGTCTTTGCGGGGCGTGATTCGAGGCGCGTCATCGAGACGCCGTTTTTCGCCAGCGGCGCAAGCAAATCGTGAATCGCGCCGGGGACATTGCGCGTGGACAAAATCAGCGAAGTTTTGTCACGGCCGGAAGGCGCGACGTCCTCGCGTGACAGCACGAGAAACCGCGTGGTGTTGCGCGCTTCGTCCTGAATATTGCGCGCCAGCAGATTGAGTTTGTAAAGCTCCGCCGCGGTCTTGCTGGCGATGGCGCCGGCCTTTGCATCACGCGAGGCCAGCAGCGCAGCTTCGGCATTGCTCACCACCGCAATGCGCTCCGCATTGGGCAGATTACGCGTCAGCCAATGCTGGCACTGCGCCAGGCTTTGCGTGTGCGAATAGACCTTCTTGATCGCCGCGCGGTTTTTCGCCTTGCTCATCAGATTCTGCCGCACCGGCAGCATGATTTCGCCGCACACCCGCGCCGGCGTGGTCAGCAGCAGATCCAGCGTGCGGCCAATTGCGCCTTCAGTGGAGTTTTCCACTGGCACCACACCGTAGCCGGTGGCGCCTGTCTCGACTGCCTTGAACACCTCGTCAATGTTGGTGCACGAGCGCGTGTCGATACTGCCGCCGAAGTGACGTATCGCCGCTTCCTGACTGTACGTGCCCTGCGGCCCCAGATACGCCACCGCGAGCAGATCTTCCAGCGCGCGGCACGCCGACATGATTTCGGTGTAAATGCGGCGCACACCCGCGGCAGGCATCGGCCCCCGATTCCGTGCGTTCAGTTCCGACACGCGCCGCAGCACCTGTGCCTCACGCTCCGGCCGGTAAATGCCCTTGCCGCCCTTGATGCGCCCCACCGCCTGCGCAATTTTCGCCCGCTCCGCCAACAGCTTGACCATGCGCGCGTCGAGCGCGTCGATCTTGCGGCGGATGTTGGCTAGCGATTCCATGTAGCTTTGGACGTGAGGCGTGAAGCGCTGAAGGTGAGGCATGAGGCGTGAGGCGTGAGGCGCATGGTCATCGCAGCAAGCATATTAGATACTAAACATTTGATTTAATTGAATTTTTTAAACTACCACAAAACCGGTGTTACGCCTCACGCCTCACACCTCAAGAAGCAAGCGGCAAATACCTAACCGACCGCACCCCTTCAATCGCCGCCAGTTTGCCGAGCAATTCCGGCGGCACCGGGCTATCGACGTCCACCAACGTGTAGGCCATGTCGCCGCGTGATTTGTTGAGCATGTCGTGGATGTTCAAACCCGCGCCTGCCATGACGGTGGAGATCTGCCCCACCATGTTCGGTACGTTGGCATTGACGATACATACGCGATAAAGTGATTCGCGCTGCATCACCACGTCGGGCAGATTGACCGCGTTACGGATGTTGCCGTGCTCAAGGTAATCGCGCACTTGATCGGCAACCATGATGGCGCAGTTGTCCTCGGCCTCCTCGGTGGAGGCGCCCAGATGCGGCGTGGCAATCACGTTGGGCACGCCCTGCAGCACTTGCGCCGGAAAATCGCATATATAGCCGCGCAGATGTTTGCTGCTTAGCGCCGCGACCACCGCCTTGTCGTCGACGATGCCGTCGCGCGCGAAATTGAGCAGAATCGCGCCCTTTTTCATCAAACCGATGCGCTGTGCGTTGATAAGGTTTTTGGTGGCGTCGAGCAGTGGCACGTGGATGGTTACGTAGTCGCTGGCCTTCAACACCTCTTCAATGCTGTTGGCTTTTTTCACCAGCGACGACAGCCCCCAGGCCGCTTCAATGGTGATATGCGGATCGTAACCGATGACATCCATGCCGAGCTTGATCGCGGCGTCTGCCACCAGACTGCCAATCTTGCCCAGACCGATCACGCCCAACGTACGCCCCGGCAATTCAGTGCCGGAAAAGGCCTTTTTGCCGTCTTCCACCAGCTTGTGCAATGTTTTGTCGTCACCGGTGAGACCCGATACAAACGTAAGCGCTGGCGCAATATTGCGCGAGGCAATCAGTAGCGCGGCGACCACCAGCTCCTTCACCGCGTTGGCATTGGCGCCCGGCGCGTTGAACACCGGCATGCCGCGCAAGCTCATTTTGTCGACGGGAATGTTGTTCACCCCCGCGCCCGCACGGCCGATGGCCTTGACGCTGGCGGGAATATCCATGTCGTGCAGGTTTTGCGAACGCACGAGTATGGCATCGGGCTCGGTGATTTTCGGCCCCACCTGATACTGCACGGCGGGAAAACGCTCAAGGCCAACCTTGGCGATGGCGTTGATGGTCAAAATGTTTGGCACTGTCGATCCTTGTTTCTCTACGGGTACTTTTCTTGTTCTACGCGTGCTTCTTTTCAAATTCCTGCATGTATTTCACCAACGCCTGAACGCCTTCGATAGCCATGGCGTTGTAAATCGATGCACGCATACCGCCCACCGAACGGTGACCCTTCAATTCCACCATGCCGGCTGCTTGCGCGCCTTTCAGGAAATCGCCGTCAAGCGCTTCGCTCTTCAAACGAAACGGAACGTTCATGCGTGAACGGTCATTCTTGGCCACCGGCGACTGGTAAAACTCCGACTGATCGAGATAGTCGTACAGCAGCTTGGCTTTGGCGACATTGAGCTTTTCCATCGCCGCAAGTCCGCCCTGCTTTTTGAGCCATGCGAACACCAGCCCGGCGATATACACCGCGTAGGTCGGTGGCGTGTTAATCATGGAATCGGCTTCGGCCTGCACCTTGTAATTAAAGACTTCCGGCGTGCTCGGCATGGCTTTGCCGAGCAAATCATCCCGCACGATGACGATGGTCAACCCAGCTGGTCCGATGTTCTTTTGCGCACCGGCGTAAATCAGCCCGAACTTCGATACATCCAGCGGCCGCGACAAAATGTGCGACGAAGCATCCGCCACCAGCGGCACATTGCCGGTTTCCGGAATCCAGTTGAACTCCACGCCGCCGATGGTTTCGTTCGAGGTGTAATGCACGTAGGCCGCATTGGGGTCGAGCTTCCACGAGGATTGCGCGGGCGCGTAGCTGAAGTTCTGGTCTTCACTCGAAGCGGCGACATTCACCTTGCACAGCTTTTTTGCTTCAGAAATCGCCTTTTTCGACCACTGGCCGGTATAGATGTAATCTGCGCTTTTTTTGTCGCCGAGGATGTTCATCGGAATCAGTGCAAACTGTGCCGCAGCGCCACCCTGCAAGAACAACACCTTGTAGTTTTTCGGAATAGCCAGCAGCTCGCGCAAATCCGCCTCGGCGCGAGCGTGGATATCGATAAACGCCTTGCCGCGGTGGCTCATTTCCATCACCGACGTGCCAGTGCCGCCAAAATCCAGCATTTCGTCCGCCGCCTGCTTCAACACCGCTTCGGGCAATGCCGCGGGCCCTGCGCTGAAATTAAATACTCGTGCCATGATCGCCTGCGTATAATTAATTTAACTATTTGATTTTAAATGATTTTACAGCAACTCGCCTTGCGGGTCGTCATCTTCGGTTTCGACAATTTTCTCCAGACCGGCGAGTTTTTCGCTTTCATCCAGATTAATGAGCCGAACGCCTTGCGTCGAGCGGCCCTGCTCGCGCACCTCCGAAACCCGCGTGCGAATCAGCACACCGCCGGTGGTGATGAGCATGATTTCGTCTTCCTTTGTAACCAGCTGCGCGGCGAGAAGTTTCCCGTTGCGCTCACTGCACTGAATGGCGATCATGCCCTGCGTGCCGCGGCCGTGGCGCGTGTATTCCGCAATCGGCGTACGCTTGCCATAGCCGTTTTCGGTGGCGGTCAACACCGAGATTTTTTCCTCGCCCACCGCCAGTAGCGAAATCACTTTCTGATTCTTCTGCAACTTCATGCCGCGCACGCCGGCGGCATTGCGGCCCATCGGGCGCACTTCGTCCTCGGCAAAACGCATCGCCTTGCCGGCATCCGAGAACAGCATGATGTCCTGCTTGCCGTCGGTCAACGCCACGCCAATCAGGAAATCGCCGTCTTCCAGCGTCACCGCGATGATGCCCTTGTTCATCGGCCGCGAGAACGCCGACAACGCGGTTTTCTTCACGGTGCCGTTGGAGGTCGCCATGAACACAAAATGGTCGTCGTCGAACGCCGTTACCGGCAGCACGGCGGTGATTTTCTCGTGCTCCATCAACGGCACGAGGTTCACAATCGGCTTGCCGCGCGAGGCG
This sequence comes from Betaproteobacteria bacterium, assembly GCA_900299145.1. Classification (GTDB taxonomy): domain Bacteria; phylum Pseudomonadota; class Gammaproteobacteria; order Burkholderiales; family SG8-41; genus UBA5216. The sequence goes on from OMIN01000097.1 coordinate 38,403, forward strand.
CGCGTGCCCTGCGGCACTTCGTACACCTTGAGCCAGTACACGCGTCCGCGATTGGAGAAACACAGAATGTAATCATGCGTGTTGGCGATGAACAGCTTGTCGATGAAATCTTCTTCCTTCGTCGTCGTCGCCTGTTTGCCGCGGCCGCCGCGCTTTTGCGCGCGATAGTCCGCGACGGGCTGTGATTTCATGTAGCCGCCGTGCGACAACGTCACCACCACGTCTTCGCGCGCGATCAGGTCTTCGTTCGAGATATCGCTGGTCTGGGTGACGATTTCACTGTAGCGCTCGCCGCCGTACTGCTTTTTGATCTCGGTCAACTCACTCGCAATAATGCGCGTCACGCGCGCCGGCTTGGCGAGGATATCGAGCAGATCGACGATCTTGTCCATCGTCTCCTTGTATTCGGCGACGATCTTGTCGGATTCGAGCGCGGTCAGGTTTTGCAGACGCATTTCGAGGATGCGCTGCGCCTGCACGTCAGAGAGCTTATAGCCCTGCTTGTGCAAGCCGAATTCCGGCGACAAACCATCAGGTTTGGAAATCGCGCCGTCGCCGCGCGCCAGCATTTCTTCCACCAGCTTCGAACGCCAGAAGCGGCTCATCAATTCCACTTTGGCTTCGGCGGGCGTGGCTGCGGCCTTGATCAGCGCGATCACGTCATCGACGTTCGACAACGCCACCGCCAGGCCTTCCAGAATGTGCCCGCGTTCACGCGCCTTGCGCAGCTCGAACACGGTGCGGCGGGTCACGACCTCGCGCCGGTGCCGCAGGAAGGCATCTAAAATCTGCTTTAAATTCAAAAGCTTAGGCTGCCCATCCAGCAGGGCCACCATGTTCATGCCGAAGCTGTCCTGCATCTGTGTTTCTTTCCACAGATTATTCAGGATAATTTCGGGCACTTCGCCGCGCTTAAGCTCGATCACCGCGCGCATGCCCGATTTATCGGATTCGTCGCGGATATCCGAGATGCCTTCGATTTTTTTCTCGCGCACCAGTTCGCCGATTTTGGCGAGCAGGTTGGCCTTGTTCACCTGATACGGCAGCTCGTCAATGATGATGGCAACGCGGCCGCCCTTGTCGCTTTCCTCGAAATGCGTACGCGCGCGCATGATCACGCGGCCGCGGCCGGTGCGATAACCTTCCTTCACGCCCTCTACGCCGTAGATGATGCCCTTGGTCGGAAAGTCCGGCGCCTTGACGATATCGATCAGCGTTTCAATATCGGTGTCCGGCGTTTTCAGCAGCAACTGGCAGGCGTCGATGACGTCGCTCAAATTGTGCGGCGGAATATTCGTGGCCATGCCCACCGCAATGCCCGACGAGCCGTTCACCAGCAGATTCGGCACGCGCGAAGGCAGCGTGCGCGGTTCTTTCTCCTTGCCGTCGTAATTGTCGTCGAAATCGACGGTTTCCATGTCGATGTCGGCGAGCAGTTCCGACGCAATGCGCTCCAGCCGGCATTCGGTGTAACGGTAAGCGGCCGCCGAATCACCGTCCACGGAACCGAAGTTGCCCTGCCCGTCGATGAGCGGGTAGCGCATCGAAAAATCCTGCGCCATACGCACCAGCGCTTCATACGTCGCCGAGTCGCCGTGCGGGTGATACTTACCGAGCACATCACCCACCACACGCGCGCACTTGACATAGGCGCGGTTCCACGTGGTATTCGATTCGTGCATCGCAAAAAGGATGCGCCGGTGCACGGGCTTCAGGCCGTCGCGTGCATCGGGCAACGCGCGACCGACGATCACACTCATGGCGTAATCGAGGTAGGAGCGCCGCATCTCTTCTTCGAGGCTTATCGGCAGGGGTTCTTTGGCGAATTGATCCATTTATGGGACTTTAAACTCTCGAAGGCATTCAAATTGCACCGGCGCTAGCCCCAAGATGTAGTGAACAAGGCTTGGGCAGGCGGCTAAATCGTGGGATTTTACCATGGCGCCGACAGTGGCACGCCGCAATTGACGCAATGCGGCTAAACACCATTGGTGAGGTGCTTGTGAGATCGAATCGTCGCGCACCATTCCGGCGCAAACAGCCACGCTATCGGCAAGCACATACCGCACGCACGCAACTGGTGCGCCCGTAGCCGACACTGCGGGCTATGCTATACTTTTTGCATCGTTTCTCGTGGTTCCCTCCGCATTACCAGCACTCCATCTTTGCGTCCATTGCGCCCCAAGGCGCTAGCCCAACGCACTGCGTGTCTCGCCTAAACGTTCAGCCTACCCTACGCCGGGAGGAAAAATGCAATTAAAACAAATACTTACAGCATGTTCACTGGCCGCCGCCGTGGCCGCATGTTCCAACGCGCCGTCGCCCACGACCGGCAATTTCCGCAATCAGGGTTATCTGCTTGATACCGCCGGCAACAACGCCGTGGTGCGTTCACTCGGTTACGACACTTGCGTGCGCACAAGCGACTGGACGCCGGCGCGCGCCATTGTCGAATGTGATCCGGATCTGGTGCCCAAACCTGCCGTGAAACCGCCGGTGGCGCCGCCGCCAAAAGTCGACACGCCCCCACC
>OMIN01000098.1 GCA_900299145.1 Betaproteobacteria bacterium
GCGCGCTGATCCAGTTACGTGATACTTCTGATCCCGATCTGACCATCAAGGTCACTGGCTATCAATGGAAGTGGGGCTACGATTACATCAAGGGCGAAGGCGAAGGGATCAGTTTCTTCAGCAGCCTGTCCACGCCGCAAGCGCAGATTACGGGCAGCGAACCCAAAGGCCCCAACTATCTGCTGGAAACCGATACCAATGTGGTGGTGCCGGTGGGTAAAAAAGTGCGCGTGCTGTTGACGGCGGCAGACGTGATCCACGCTTGGTGGGTGCCAGCGCTGACCATCAAGCAGGATGCCATTCCTGGCTTTATCCGCGACACCTGGTTCAAGGCTGAAAAGCCCGGCATCTATCGCGGCCAGTGCGCAGAGCTTTGCGGCAAGGATCACGGCTTCATGCCGATTGTGGTTGAAGTGAAATCCGCCGCCGATTACACGGCCTGGGTCAACGAGCAAAAGACCAAGATGAACGCTGGCAAGGCTGCTGCCGCCGCCGCGCTCACCAAAACCTGGACGCTGGATGAATTGAAGGCCAAGGGTGAAAAAGTTTACGCCGCCAACTGCGTTGCCTGCCATCAGGCAAATGGCAAGGGCACCCCGCCTGCGTTCCCGGCGATTGATGGCTCGAAGATTGCCACTGGTCCGAAGGACGCACACCTCGCAATCGTGCTCAATGGCAAGCCCAACACCGCGATGGCTGCATTCAAGCATCTGTCTGATGAAGACATCGCCGCAGTCGTGACGTACGAACGCAACAATTGGGGTAACAAAGCTGGGGGCATGGTGACCCCGGCCGAAGTTAACGCTGCCAAAGGTGGCGCACCGGCGCCCGCCGCTGCGGCATCGCCCGCGCCGACTGCTGCTGCCGAGCCTGCCAAATCCGAAGCGGCGCCCGCTGCTGCCGCAGCGCTTCCGGCGGTCGTATTTTTTGATTCCGGCAAAGCTGCGGCCAGTGCAGAGAGCAAGAAAGCGTTGGAAGAGGTTATCGCGCACCTCAAAGCCAATAGCAGCGCGAAGGTGGAAGTCACCGGCTTTACCGATAAAACCGGCAACCTCAATCAGAACATGGAATTGGCTAAGCAGCGTGCGGTTGGCGTGCGCGATGCGCTGATGGCGGGCGGTGTGTCCAAGGATCGCATCAACCTGAAGCCGCCGGCGACGGTTGAAGCGGGCGGTGACGCCAAACAGGCGCGCCGTGTTGACATCAAGGCGGCGGGTTAATCGCCGCCGGGTTGAGTGCCAGCACAGAAATATCATAGGTATTTGTTTTTAAACAATATTTTATTAGAACCGGAGTCACGATGAGCACCGCTACCCACGACGCTACACACGGCCATGGCCACGGCGACGCACATGGGCACGACCACGATCATGCTCACGATCACAAACCCACCGGCGCAATGCGCTGGATAGGGTCGACCAACCACAAAGACATCGGCACCATGTACTTGTGGTTCAGCTTCACCATGTTCCTGGTGGGTGGCGTGATGGCGCTGATCATCCGCGCGGAACTGTTCCAGCCGGGCTTGCAAATCGTCAAGCCGGAGTTTTTCAACTCCATGACGACTTACCACGGCCTTATCATGGTGTTCGGCGCCATCATGCCGGCCTTCGTGGGCTTCGCCAACTGGCTGATCCCGATGCAAATTGGTGCGCCTGACATGGCGTTCCCGCGCATGAACAACCTGTCGTTCTGGCTCTTGCCGCCAGCGGCAATGCTGTTGGTCGCCGCGCAATTTGCACCCGGCGGCGGCGCGGGCGTGGGCTGGACGATGTATGCGCCGCTGACCACGCAAGCCGGCCCCGCGATGGATCTCACCATTTTCGCGGTGCACGTGCTGGGTATGTCGTCGATCATGGGTTCGATCAACATTATTACCACGATCCTTAACATGCGCGCGCCTGGCATGACACTGATGAAAATGCCGCTCTTCTGCTGGACGTGGTTGATCACCGCCTACCTGCTCGTGGCCTCCATGCCCGTGCTCGCGGGCGCGGTTACCATGACCCTGACTGACCGTCACTTCGGCACCAATTTCTTTAACGCCGCGGGCGGTGGTGACCCGGTCCTGTATCAGCACATTTTCTGGTTCTTTGGCCACCCCGAGGTGTATATCATCGCGATTCCGGCGTTCGGTGTGATTTCGCAAATCATTCCGGCGTTCTCACGCAAGCCCTTGTTCGGGTATGCGTCGATGGTGTATGCCACCGCATCGATCGCGATTCTGTCGTTCCTCGTTTGGGCGCACCACATGTACACCGTCGGCATGCCGGTCGAAACGCAGCTCTACTTCATGTATGCCACGACGTTGATTGCGATCCCCACCGGTGTGAAAGTGTTCAACTGGGTGGCGACCATGTGGAAGGGTTCGCTTACGTTCGAAACGCCGATGCTATTCGCGCTGGGCTTCCTGTTCCTGTTCTCACTGGGTGGCTTCACCGGGCTGGTGCTGTCGATCACGCCGGTGGACGTGCAAATACACGATACCTATTACGTGGTGGCCCACTTTCACTACGTGATGGTGGCGGGTGCGCTGTTCTCGGCCTTCGGCGGAATTTACTTCTGGCTGCCGAAGTGGACGGGCCGCATGTACGACGAAACACTCGGCAAGTGGCACTTCTGGCTATCGCTGATATTCTTCAACGTGACCTTCTTCGTGCAGCACTTCCTCGGCCTCGCGGGTATGCCGCGCCGCGTGCCCGATTACGCGCTGCAGTTCGCCGAGTTCAATGCGATTTCGTCGGTGGGCGCGTTCGGCTTCGGCCTGAGCCAGTTGCTGTTCCTCTACATCGTGATCAAGTGCATTACCAGCGGTGAAAAGGCGCAGGATAGGCAATGGGAAGGCGCTGACAGTCTTGAGTGGACGCACCTGCCGTCACCCCCGCCGTATCATAGCTTCGTGACGCCGCCTGCGCTTGACGCCAAAGGCGCGCATGCCGGACATTGATGAAACGGAGCGCCTGCAACAGGCCAGACGCAATGCACGTCGCACGGCGGCGGGTTTGTGGCTGGTGGTTGCGGTGATCTTTTTCTACATGATAGCCAAATATTACTGGATGAGTCGATGAACCAGGGCGGGGCGAACACAAGCCTTATCAAGCGCATAAACCGCCAGATGCTGGTTCGGTTGAGCTTTTTTGCGCTGGTGATGTTTGGCTTTGGTTATGCCATGGTGCCGTATTACAAAAAATTCTGCGAGGCTACCGGCATCAACAATCTGTTGCAGCCGGATCGCGCGGCAGTGAATACACAGGTCGATAAATCGCGCTGGGTCACGCTGGAGTTCGACGCCAACACGCACGGCATGCCGTGGTCGTTCGCGCCGGTGCAACGCAGTGTGCGCGTGCACCCGGGGGAGATGACGCAAGTCGAGTTCGAGATCAAAAATAACGGTGCAAACACATTGGTCGGACAGGCGATCCCGAGTTACGGCCCTAAACACGGTGCCGCATTCGTGAAAAAGCTCGAGTGTTTCTGTTTTAAGCAGCAGGTGCTGGCGGCGGGAGAATCGCGCCAGATGCCGGTGCAATTTGTGATTGATGCGGCATTGCCGGCAAGTGTGACCACGCTGACCATGTCGTATACGTTTTTTGAAGTGCCCGCCGCCGACAAGAAAAATGCAGCGGCAGTACCGTTGGAAAAAGCGGGTTGATGGCTGACGACACGCAGGGTGACAATCGGCTAGCAAAGAAAACGTCGTTGTTTCAGGCAGTAAAGATGGTGTTGTCGGCGTTTATTGGTATACGCAAACAGGGCCAGCAGCAGGAGTTGAACGTCACGCCGGTGCAAGTAGTGATTACCGGCATCATTTGCGCAGTGTTGTTTGTGTTTACGGTGATCACGGTGGTGCGGTTGGTCTTGGGTAAATAGCGTTAGCGCAGTTGAGCGGTGGAAAAGGCAGTTGGTAACACGAACGGAATATTTTAGGAGAGAGTCATGAGCACGCAGCACAACGCCGACAACTACTATCTGCCGGGGCTGTCACATTGGCCGGTTACCGCGTCAGCTGCCGTCGGGTTGCTGGGTTTCGGCGCGGCGATGACGGTCAATCACATGGCGGGCGGCAATTTCATCCTGCTGCTGGGCTTTATCGTGCTGTTCGTCATGTTCGCTGGCTGGTTCAATACCGTGGCGCACGAATCCGAAGGCGGCCTCTATAACAAACAGGTCGGCATGTCGTTCCGCTGGGGCATGAGCTGGTTTATCTTCTCGGAAGTCATGTTCTTTGCCGCGTTCTTTGGTGCGCTCGGCTACATGCGGTTGTACTCGGTTCCTGATCTGGGCAGTCTGGAGCACCAGGCGCTGCTGTGGCCCGGGTTCAAGGGCGGCTGGCCAGTGGCGGGACCGCATTTCAAGCCCGGTGATTTCACGCCGATGGGCGCATGGGGCATCCCGGCGATCAACACTGCGCTGCTGTTGACTTCCGGCGTCACCATTACGATCGCGCATTGGGGCCTGCTCAAGAACAACCGTGCGCAACTTATTTGGGGTCTGGTGGCGACCATCGCACTGGGCATGATCTTCCTGGGATTCCAGATTTACGAATATGCGCACGCCTACTCCGAACTGAATCTTAAACTCACCAGCGGCGCCTATGGCTCGACCTTCTTCATGCTGACCGGTTTTCACGGCTTTCATGTGACGGTGGGTACCATCATGCTGTGGGTGATTCTGTTCCGCAGCGTCGCCGGACATTTCACGCCGGAAAATCACTTCGGTTTCGAGGGCGTGGCCTGGTACTGGCACTTTGTGGACGTGGTTTGGGTGCTGCTCTTCGTGCTGGTGTATATGCTTTAACCACACGCTCCCGTGCAATAAAAAACCGCGCTCTCGGGCGCGGTTTTTTTTCCCGCCGACGCATCAGGCTACAGCTTGCCGGTGATGAACCCGAAATGAATGCCCGCCATCAGCAGCAGAAAAAGTGTGACCGACAGCGCTACGCGCACGGTCAATGCTCGCACCATGCGTTGGCTGGTTCCGTTGTCTTTCAGCATGTAATAAGCCGCCGAACCCAGGCTGTAAAGGATGAATACCAGAAAGAGGATGACCACGTATTTCATGTGCGCAGTGTAATGCAGACGCCAGAGGCGCGCCATTGAAAATCGCCGGACGCGAATTTGCGCCAGCCTGGTGGGCAACGCTGCTGGCGCTGGCCGGGTTTGCGTCCACCATTGCGCTGGGCTTCTGGCAACTGGGCCGTGCCGACACCAAGGCGGCGCTGCAGGCCCGATTGGACGACTTTGCGCGGCAACCGCCGATCACGCTCGGCGTCGCGAAGATCCAGGCCGAGGACGTATTGCTGCGGCGCGTGCAGGTGCGTGGACGTTTCGAGCCGAGTCACGGCGTGTTCCTCGATAACCACGTGTACAAGCACCAGCCCGGCTACCACGTGTTGACGCCGCTGCGGCTGACGGTTGACGGAGCGACGGCGAAATATGTTCTGGTAAACCGCGGCTGGATCGCCGCTGGCGGTGAACGGGGCCGCACGCCCGAGGTCAAAACACCCGAAGGCGAAGTAGCGGTTAGCGGCAACGCCACACCCTATAGCGAACGATTTATGGAGCTGTCGAGCAAGGTTGCCGAAGGCAACATCTGGCAAAATATGGTGCTGGAGCGCTATCGTCAGGCAACAAAACTCGATGTACTGCCGGTCATCCTGCAGCAAACCAGCGCCGCCGATGATGGTTTGGTGCGCGACTGGCCGCCCCTCGATCTGAAGCGCAACACCCATCTGGCGTATGCCGTGCAGTGGTTTGCACTGGCCGCTGCGATATTAATTGGTTACGTGGCCCTCAATGTCCGCAGAACAATTGCCGAACACCGATAACACACCTGCTGAGCAGCGCAAAAGCCGCCGCACGCTGCTGCTGGTGGCGGCCGTGTGCATCGCGCCGTTCATCGGATCGTGGGCGCTCTACTACTTCTGGCAGCCCACGGGGCGCATCAATTACGGCGAGCTGCTTGAGGGCGCTGTAATGCCTACCGGCCCCATGCCGCCGGCGGGCAGCGGTAAGCCGTTCGATTTCGCACAACTGCGTGGGCGCTGGGTGTTCATCACCGTAGATTCAGGCGGCTGTGCAGAAGCCTGTCAAAACCGCTTGTGGAAAATGCGTCAGGTGCGCCTGACGCAAGGTAAATATCTTGAGCGTATAGAGCGCGCGTTTCTCGCGAACGACGCGCAGCCGATCGCTGCCGTCGTGGCCAAGGAGTACGAAGGCACCTGGTTCGCAGCCGCCGAAGGCACGGCGCAGCTCAAGGCATTGCCATTCAAGGCGCAGGTTAGCGATCATATTTACCTGATGGATCCCCTCGGCAACGTCGTGTTGCGATTTCCGAAAGACGCCGACCCCAGCCGTATGAAGAAAGATCTGGAACGCCTGCTTCGGGTTTCCCGTATTGGATAAGAAAATAGGTAAGTATTTGTTTTCCAAGACAATTTATATCACGGTAGCCTTCACGTTCGTTGTTGTCGTGGTGGGTGCATTCGTGCGCCTGACCAATGCCGGCCTTGGATGCCCCGACTGGCCGGGCTGCTATGGCCAGCTGACGCCCGCGCACGCCGCACAGGACATCGCCCGCGCGGTGGCGGAACAGGGTGGCACGCACGGTCCGGTTTCCGCGCAAAAGGCGTGGCACGAAATGGTGCATCGCTATCTTGCCGGGACGTTGGGTCTGTTGATACTCGGCATTGCGATAACGGCGTGGGTCAAGCGCAAACAACAATCGCCCTGTTTGCCGACCGTACTGCTGGCGCTGGTGATTTTTCAGGCTGCATTGGGCATGTGGACGGTGACTTTGCTGCTAAAGCCGGTGATTGTCACGCTGCATTTGATGGGCGGCATGGCGACACTGGCCCTGATGACGTGGCTCGCGGCGCGACACTTGTCGTTTAAGCCACCGGCAGACATTGCACTCCAGCCATGGGCCGCGCTGGGCCTTGCGTTGCTCGTGGCGCAGATTACGCTCGGCGGCTGGGTTAGCACCAATTACGCGGCACTGGCCTGCATTGATTTGCCGCAGTGTCATGGGCAGTGGCTGCCGAAAATGGATTTTCAGCATGGCTTTCAGATATTCCGCGAACTGGGTCAGACCGCCGCAGGTGACAAGTTAAGTTACGATGCACTCACGGCGATCCACTGGACACATCGCGTGGGCGCGGTGGTGGTGACGCTGTATCTCGCCTGGCTCGCGTGGCGGGCTGCCAAGGTAGCCGGGCTGCGCGGCATGGCCGTTGCCGTGGGCGTGCTCTTGGCGGCGCAGGTGACGCTGGGTGTAAGCAATATTCTCACCGGGCTGAACCTTGCCGTGGCGGTCGCGCACAACGCGGGCGCCGCGTTATTACTGGCGGCGATGGTGGTGCTAAACTTCGTCCTTTTCAGGGGATCAAAGACGCAGGATTGAGGAATGGGCACGACCCCGTGCCTGGCCTCAACTCGCCCAGTCCTCAGTCGCCGATCCTCAGCCTAAAATCTTCCGTTAGAAATGTCTTCTGCCACCGCCAACGCTTCCACTGGCTCGCGCGCCTATCAGTTCTACCAGCTGACCAAGCCGCGCGTAGTGTCCCTGATCGTATTTACCGCGATCATCGGCATGCTGCTGGCCGTGCCCGGCATGGTGGCGTTGCAGCCGTTTCTCGCGGGCACCGTGGGAATCGCGCTGGTGGCCGGCGCGGCGGCGGCGGCGAATTGCCTGGTTGAACAAAAAATTGACGCGGTGATGGCACGCACGCGTGCCCGCCCTTTGCCGCGCGGCACGCTGACGTCGCTGCAAACGCTGGTGTTTGCCTGCGTGGTCGGCGGCGTCGGCCTTGTGCTGCTATACGTGTGGGTCAACCCGCTGACCATGTGGCTGACCCTGGCCACGTTTGTTGGTTACGCCGTGATTTATACCGTGATACTCAAACCAATGACGCCGCAGAATATCGTGATAGGCGGGGCGTCCGGCGCCATGCCGCCGGTGCTCGGCTGGGCGGCGATGACGGGTGAAGTCACCGCCGAGGCGCTGACGCTGTTTCTGATTATCTTCGCTTGGACACCGCCGCACTTCTGGGCGCTGGCGCTCTACAGACGTGACGAGTACGCCAAGGCCGGCATCCCCATGTTGCCGGTGACGCACGGCGAAAAATTCACGCGGCTCAATCTGTTGCTCTACACCATCATTCTGGTGGCGTGTTCGCTGTTGCCTTTCACGGCCAAGTTGTCGGGGCTGATTTATCTCGCGTCGGCGCTGGTGCTGGGCGTGGGCTTTCTGGTGTACGCGATTCGGATTTATCGCGAATACAGTGATCAACTCGCGCGCAAGACCTTCCGTTACTCGATCGTGTATCTCACCGTGCTGTTCGCGGCGCTGTTGATCGATCACTACTTTCGCATCACGCTGTAACGGTATGCGCGCCATGAAATATTTTGTGGCGGCGTGGGTGGCGGTCTTATTGCTCTCAGCTTGCGGCCCGCAACCATCGGGCGGCGTGAAATTCCAGAACACCGATGTCACCGGCGCCGATTTCGGCAAGGGTTTCGCGCTGACCGATCACACCGGCAAGCCGCGCACGCTGGCGGATTTCAAGGGTAAGCTGGTGGTGATGTTTTTCGGCTATACGCAATGCCCCGACGTGTGTCCGACCACACTCGCTGAAATGGCCAAGGTCATCAAGGAACTCGGTCCCGACGGCGACAAAGTTCAGGTGCTGTTCGTTACCATCGATCCAGAACGCGATACGAAAGACCTTTTAAAACAATATGTTACGGCATTTCATCCCGGCTTCCTCGGCCTGGCCGGCGACATGGAAGCCACCGTGCGCGCGGCCAAGGAATTCAAGGTTTACGTGCAAAAGCAGCAGCCCAAAACACCTGGCGGCAGCTACAGCGTGGATCACTCGGCGGGGACGTTCATCCTCGACGGGCAAGGCCGGCTGCGCCTGTTCGTGAACCACGGCGCGCCCGCCGCTTCGCTTTTGGCTGATATTCGCACGCTGCTGAAACAGGCGTCGTGATCCGCGCGAGCCTGCTGCGTTGTTTGGGGGCGGGCGTCGCGCTGGTGGCCGTGTGCGCGTCGGCGCAATCGACATACACGGGCTATCCCAACAAGCCCATTCGCTTCATCTCACCGTTTCCCGCAGGCGGTCCGGTGGACGCCGTGGCACGTTTGATGGCGCCGCGCTTAAGTGACGTGTTCAAACAAACCGTGGTGGTCGATAACCGCCCCGGCGCTGTCGGCATGATCGGCATTGAGGCCTGTGTGCGCGCCGCGCCCGATGGTTACACGCTGATGATCGTCTCCGGCAGCTATGCTTCCAGTGCCGCGGTGAATCAGCTTTCCTATCACCCAATCAATGACGTTACGCCAATTTCCATGCTCGGCCACACGCCGCATCTAGTGACGGTACATGCGTCGCTGCCGGTGGCGAGCATCAAGGAATTGATTGTCTACGACAAGGCGAATCCCGGCAAAATCAATTATGGTTCGTCCGGCACCGGCGGCAGCGTGCATCTGGCGACGGAACTCTTTAACCAGATGGCGGGCACGCGGCTCGCGCATGTACCGTACAAAGGGCAGGGGCCGGTGCTCAATGATTTGCTCGGCGGGCAAATTCAGCTTTTTATCGGCAGCCCGATCATCACCCAGCCGCACGTCAAGGCCAACCGGCTACGCGCACTAGCGGTGAGCAGCGCGAAGCGTACCGCGGCGATGCCGGATATTCCCACAGTGGCCGAAACCGTGCCCGGCTACGACACGGTGAGCTGGCAGGCAATACTGGGGCCGCGCGCCTTGCCGCGTGATATCACGGCACGCTGGAACAGCGAAGTCGACCGCATACTGCAAATGCCGGACTTCAAGGCGCGCCTTGCTGCTGACGGCATGGAAATGGTGGGCGGGCCGCCATCACACTTTCTCGAAGTGCTCAAACGTGACGTGGCGCGCTGGCAGAGCGTGGTGAAAATCGCTGGTATCAAGCCCGGCGCGTGACGACCCATTTTCATCGCCGGGTTCCCGCACCGGCAGCCTGCTGGTAAGCTAGGCAATCAATCATCTTGGCACAAAAATCTGGCGCAAAAATGACTACACCTGATTACGATTACATCATTGTCGGCGCGGGTTCGGCTGGCTGCGTGCTCTCCAACCGGCTTTCCGCGTCGGGCAAACACCGTGTGCTGCTGCTGGAAGCGGGCAAGGAAGAAAACTGGCACTGGATACGCATTCCCGCCGGCATTGCACACGTGCTGCTGGGCGAGCGCGCGTTGTGGCGCTTCAAGACTGAGCCCGATGAAAAAGTGGATGGCCGCTCGATTTTCTGGCCGCGCGGGCGCGCACTCGGCGGCTCCAGTGCGGTCAACGGCATGATCTGGGTACGTGGCGATCCGCTGGAGCTGGATCACTGGGCTTCACTCGGCAACACGGGTTGGGCTTACAAGGATGTGCTGCCGCTCTTGAAGCGAATGGAGTCGTACGCACTGGGTGACCCGGACTATCGCGGCAAGGATGGCCCCATGTATATCACCCGCTACGTGGATCGCGACCCGCTATCCAACGCGTTTATCGAAGGCGCAGGCAAGGCTGGCGTGCCGGTGGTGGAGGATTACAACGCCGCGCGTTTCGAGGGCGTGAGCTATCTGCAATACAACACGCGCTTTGGACGGCGCCGCCATACAGGTGACAATTACCTGCTACCGGCGATGGGCCGCGCCAACCTAAAGGTCGAAACTGGCGCGTTGACGCAACGCGTTGTGCTCAACGGCAAGCGCGCCACCGGCGTAGTTTACAAAAAGGGTAACGAGCTTATTACGGCCAACGCCAAGCGCGAAGTCATTTTGTGTGCGGGCGCGGTGCAGTCGCCGCAGTTGCTGGAGCTTTCCGGCATCGGCAATCCTGATGTGTTGAAGCGCGCCGGCGTGACACCGTTGCACGAACTGAACGGCGTCGGCGAAAGCCTGCGCGACCATTTGCATGTACGTGTGGCGTTCGAGACGCACCTGCGCACCAATCTCAACGTGATTCTGCGTAATCCATTGAAGCAGGCATGGATGGGCGCGCGCTGGCTGTTCCTCGGGCGCGGGTTGATGACGACTTCGTCCGCGACGTCGATGGCCATCGCGCGCACCGATCCCGCCCTTGACCGACCAAATGTGAAGTTACAGTTGTATCACCTGTCGATGGCGAGCAGCCATTATGGCGGTACGGGCGAAGCCACCAACTTTGCTGACCGCATGGGCCTCGACAAATATCCGGGCTTTTCCATCGGTTGTTATGTGCTGCGGCCGGAGTCGCTGGGCTCCATTCACATCAAGACGGCGAATGTGGGCGACCCGCCGGAAATCCGCGCCAACTATCTTGCCGCCGAAGCCGACCGGCGCAACATGATTGATGCGCTGAAAATGATTCGCAAAATAGCATCGCTGCCACCGTTGTCGAACCTGGCGTTGCGCGAAACACGCCCCGGCCCGCAGGCCAACACTGACGAAGCCCTGCTCGACCACGCGCGTGCCACCGGTATGACGTCCTATCACCCCATCGGCACCTGCCGCATGGGCAGCGATGCCAAGGCCGTGGTCGATCACAAACTCAAGGTGCACGGCATTGAGGGTCTGCGGGTGGGTGATGCGTCGATCATGCCGACCATGGTGGCGTCGAATACCAACGCGCCCTCAATCATGATCGGCGAAAAGGCTTCCGACCTGGTGCTTGCGGATGCAAATTAAATTTGCCTTCGTTGCCGCGGTGTTGGGGTGCGTTGTGCAGACCGCACCGTCAGCCGCGCAACAGGATTACCCAAACCGCCCGGTGCGTCTGGTGAGCGGCTACGCCGCGGGTGGCACCACCAGTCTGGTCGGCCGGCTGATCGGTCAAAAGCTCACCGAAAGCTGGGGCCATCAATTCGTGCTCGACAATCGCCCCGGCGGCGGTACGCTGATCGGTGGAGAAATCGTCGCCAAAGCGCCGCCCGACGGGTATACGCTGATGTTGGTGGACAGCGTGCATGTGCTGGCGCCCGTGCTGTTGAAAGCGCCGTTTGATCCGATCCGTGATTTCGCACCGGTGGCTACGGTAGCATATACCGAACTGGTGTTGTCGCTGCATCCTTCGGTGCCTTCCAACAATCTCGCTGAACTGATCGCCTACGCCAAAGGCCGACCGGGGAAGCTGCTGTACGCGTCGCCAGCCATTGGTGGGTCGCAGCATCTGGCGACGGAAATGTTCAACGTCGCGGCCGGTATTCAAACGCAGCATATTCCCTACAAGGGTGCAGGGCCGGCGTTGGTGGCGCTGGTCGCGGGCGAGGTGGGCATGTATTTCGCCACCACGGCCACCGGCGCACCCTACGTCAAGGCAGGCAAGTTAAAGGCCATCGCTGCCACGGGCAAGAAACGTCTGGCATTGCTGCCCAATGTGCCTACTTTTGAAGAGTCGGGTCTGCAGAATTTCTATACGCAAAAGCGCGCAGGCTATGGTGTCGTCGCACCTGCCGGCGTGCCCAAGCCGATCATCGGCAAGCTCGCCGCCGAGATCACCCGCTATGTAACGCAGCCGGAATTTCGCGATACGCTGACGACGTTGGGTCTGGAACCGAACCCCAGCACGCCGGTGGAATACGCCGACACGCTGAAGGCAAGCCTTGCATGGAACATTGAGACTATCGCTATGCTGAAGAAGAAAGGCGTGAAATTTGACTAGCAGCAGTGCGTCTAAAAATATCCATTAAAACAAATAGTTACGATTGAACAGCATTGTAAATGCCATGGCGGTTGTTACCTCAGTCGAGGCCTACATGAAGCGAAACGTGATCGCGTTGCCTGCGCTGGTGCTGCTGTTGGGGTGGGTGTGCATCGCGCCTGCGGTGGCCCAGACTTGGCCTTCCAGGCCTATACGCATCGTGGTGCCATTCGGGCCCGGTGGTGCCGCCGATATTTTTGCGCGCATCCTTGGCGAGAAGCTGGCGGCGGCGCTGGGCCAGTCGATGGTGATCGATAACCGGCCCGGCGCAAGCGGCATGATCGCCACTGAAATCGTCGCCAAGTCGCTGCCCGATGGTTACACCATCGGCACGCAATCCACTACGTCGTTTACCTACGCGGTGCACGTGTTCGGCGCCAAGCTGCCGTACAACCCCGTGCGCGATTTCACGCCGGTGACGCGCGTGGCGCTGGTGCCGCTCATGTTGGTGGTGCATCCCAGCATTCCGTCGAAGAGCCTGCGCGAGCTCGCCGATTACATCAAGGCGCGTCCGGGCAAATTGTCGTATGCCTCGTTTGGCCTCGGCAGCACGCCGCATGTTGCTGGTGAAATGTTCCGTCACGCCACTGGCATCGACTACCAGCACGTGCCGTACAAGGGCAGCGGTCAGGCGCATCCTGATTTGCTGGGCGGGCAGGTGCACATGATGTTCGACACCGTTCTCGCCTCCGTGGGCCACGTGCGCAGCGGCCGGCTGCGCGGGTTGGCGGTGACCAGCCCGCGGCGTCTGAGCAATCTGCCCGACATGCCGACGGCCGTGGAATCCGGCATGCCGGGTTTTGAAGTGGGCAGTTGGCTCGGCATCGTCGGCCCCGCCGGCATTCCCGCGCCGGTGGTCTCGCGCCTGTCACAGGAAATCAGCAAGGCAGTGCAAACGCCGGAGACGCGCGCGCGATTGCTCGATCTGGGCGCCGAAGTGGTGGCCGAACCGCCGGCGGTATTCGCGGCGTTCATCCGCAGGGAAATCGATACCTTCGGCAAGTTCGTGCGCGAGGCGGGGTTGAAGTTTGACTAGCCGAATTGGCGTGGAGTAATGCCGTGAAAATCGTCGACGTCATAGTGCAGTGCTATCGCTACCCGGCCCCGCCGCTGCGCGGCACGCAATTTGGCACGCAGGAAGAAGCCACCCTCGTGCGCGTCATCGCTGACAACGGGCTGGAAGGTTACGGTGTTGCGCGCGCGGTGGGCGGCTCCAGCGGGCGCATCGTCGCGGATGGCGTGCTCAACACCGCCAAGCCGCGCGTGGTGGGCGAGGATGCTTTTCAGCGCGAGCGCATCTGGCAGAAACTGTGGGCGCTGGATCGCGGCAATCATTTGCAGATTTTCGCCACCAGCGTGATCGACGTGGCATTGTGGGATCTTGCGGGCAAAGCGCTCAACGCGCCGGTGTGGCAACTGCTCGGCGGCTA
Source organism: Betaproteobacteria bacterium (assembly GCA_900299145.1). Lineage (GTDB taxonomy): Bacteria > Pseudomonadota > Gammaproteobacteria > Burkholderiales > SG8-41 > UBA5216. The sequence continues at coordinate 14,139 of OMIN01000098.1, forward strand.
TCGAAACAAGCTGCCGGCCTATGCGAGTTCGGCGCGGCTGGCCAGCGTTGATGATTACGTCGCCGAGGCGTTGCAATGCCGCGCCCGTGGCTACACCGCGTACAAGCTGCATCCGTTTGCCGACCCGGCGAAAGACGTTGCCGTGTGCCGTGCTGTGCGCGAGGCCGTCGGCCCGGACATGAAGCTCATGCTCGATGCCAGTTGCGAATATGACCACGAGGCAGCGCTTCGCGTGGGGCGGGAAATAGAGAAACTCAATTTCCACTGGTACGAAGAACCTATTAACGCCTATGACCTGCGCGGCTACACTGAATTGAGCCGCGCGCTGGAAATCCCGGTGGTTGCCGCCGAAATGGTGCCCGGTTCGATTCGCAGCACCGCTCAATATATTCTACAAAACGCGGGGGACATCCTGCGCGCCGATGTCTACTGGCGTGGCGGCATTACCGCACTGATGAAAACCGCGCACCTGTGCGAGGCCAACGGTATCAAAACGGAGCTGCACCATGGCGCATCCCCGCTGATGGACATCGCCACGCTGCATTGCGCCTGCGCCATCAAAAACTGTGAGTTCCTTGAACTGCTGGTGCCCGAACCGCGCTATGAATTCGGTCTAAAGGACTACTCGGCACTGCATATCGATGCCGAAGGCAACGTGCATGCGCCGCCGGGGCCGGGGCTCGGGGTGACCATCGATTGGGATTTTATCGATCGGCATACGACGTTTTCGGGGTAGGCCGTCAGCACATCACGTCGCAGGTTTCGTATAAGCGCCGATATCCCTGAAAAACGCCCGGTATTCCTCCACCCGCTGGACGAGCAGCTTCGCATATTCCGCGCTGCCGAGGTAGCGGTCTTCGTAGTAATAGCGCTTCACTTGATCCTGCCATGCGGGAGTTTTGTGCGCGCGCTCAAGCACTTTTTCCATCTGCGCCGCGATGTCTTTGGATACCCCGGCGGGGAAGGAAAAGCCTCGCAGCGTGCCGGCGTCGATCTTGTAGCCGGCTTCCGCCGCGGTGGGCAGATCGGGCATTTGTGGCAGGCGCGTGAGTGAGGTAATGGCCAGAGCGCGCAGCTTTTTGGATTCAAGCATGGCAAGGCCTTCGCTCAGATTTTCGGTGGTGAAATGCGTATGCCCTCCGGCGACCGAGAGCACGGCTTCGCCGCCGCCCTTGAAAGTGACAAATTTGAACTTGGCGCCTGGCGCCAATTTCTCCAGATAATGAATGACCTGACGCCCCGAGCCGAGCGGGTTGGTAATGGCGCCGACAATGGTGTCGGGCGTCTTGCGGGCAGCTTCAGCGAGATCGCGCAAGGTCTTGTAGGGTGAATCCGCGCTCACCATGACGGCCTGCGGGTCGACGGCCAGCAGCGCGAGCGGCGTGTAGTTTTCAAGTCCGATCTTCACATCCTCTCGCGCGGCCATGATGGCCACGGTTCCGGTGGCCGCGATCATGGTGTACGGATCACCACGTTTGGTCTGAAAATAGTTGATTGCAATGAGGCTGCTGCCGCCCGTGCGGTTTTGCACCAGCAGTTGCCGTGGCAGCAGCTTTTCGCGGCGTACGATATCGGCGAGTGCGCGCGCATAAATATCGGTGCCGCTGCCGGGCGAGGTCGGCACCACCACTTCTATTGAGCGTGTGGGATAGTTTTGACCCCGCGCGTTTGTACATATCGCGACGGCGAGCACAGCAGTGGTCAGAGCCGCCAAGGAATTCAGGCCTTTCGTCATGCGGGTCTCCTCGTGATGGCGTCGCCGCCTTGTTCGCGGGTAATGGTGCTGCGGTGCGTTGCCCCGTCAACGGCCGGTAAATTTAGGCGAACGCTTTTCAAGGAACGCCGCTACGCCCTCTTTGTGATCCTGCGTCTTTCTCGCGAGATCCTGCGCGCGGCTCGCGAGCGCCATATGTTCGGCCAGATCCTGTTGCGTGGCCTGATGCACCAGTTGTTTGATGAGGCCCATCGCATAGATCGGCCCCTTGGCGAGCCGCGTGGCGATTTCAATGGCACGGTCGAGCACCTTTGCGTCATCCACCACTTCGTTAACCAGCCCGATGCGTGCCGCCTGTTCGCCGTCGACCGCATCACCGGTGTATTGCATCCACAGCGTGTTCGCCATGCCGATAAGCTTGGGCAATTGCCACGTGCTGCCGTCCGCCGGGATAAGGCCGTTGCGAATAAACGCTTCTGAAAAACGCGCCGCGCGCCCGGCAACGCGCAAATCACACGCCAGCGCAATACCACAACCGAGACCATACGCCGCGCCGTTGACGGCTGCGATCGACGGCTTTTGCAGGTTGTGCAACACGCGCACGATTTCCGGCCCCATGCGCTGGTTGCCGCGTTCGCGTGCGCCGTAAACCGGGTCGAGCGCTTCCCAAGGCCCCGGCGCCGGCTCGCCCTTGGCGGCCGCGGCCTTTTCCTTACCGGATTTTTCCGCCTCTTCAATCCGCTTTTTGAACCCACGCACATTGGCGCCGGAACAAAATGCCGTGCCCGCGCCGGTGAGCACCAGACAGCGCAGATCCGGGTTATCGGAAAAATCGTGAATGGTTTGAATCAGATCGTCCGTCAGCGCGGGGCCGAGCGCGTTGCGCGTGGCGGGGTCGTTGAGCGTGAGTATCAACACGCCGTCGGCGGTTTGGCGTTTGAGCAGTACTTCGGCATCTGTTGCAGAGGTGGTAGACATGTCGACTCCTAGTTTAATTTTTGCGTTGCGCCAACCCGATGTTGGTGATGTGTAACGGTATCCTACCGGGGTAACCGCTTCCGGTGGTAAGCCACGACGAGTGACTATTTAGTCTGCCAAACTGATGGGCCATCCGCAAATAGACATCCCGACTGACGAAAATATTATATCGAATAAAAACAAACACTTACGATATAAATAACCTGCGATACCGTTACAGACCTTGCCCGTTCAGACGGGTTACATGGTCGGGGCTCGGGCCGACAGGGATTCGGCTGGCAATAGGCGGTTGAAAGCCCTTTCTTCAGAATTGCCTATAGTGCCTAGTAACCTGTCGTCGACAACGGCCAAGCCAAAATCATCTGCACCACTTGAGATAAACCTACCGGCAACCGACACCACTTTTGGTTGATGTTCATCTGCGTCAGTCCTCGTTGAACACCGGCAACACTGGAGTGCCGCGCCGCCGCATTCTACGCCGGCTCAACTATACGGAAGTGCCAAAAAATTTCGCAATGGCCGTACTACTCGCGGGTTGCGGAGCAACGCGCATCAGCCCACAGGTATCCTGTCATGCCCTGCACCAGCAAATAGCCAGCAGTCTGCCGCGCACGGGTAGGGCAGTGTAGACTACCGCGAGTGCCACTGCGTACAGCAACCGGATTGATCGATACATGCCCTGGCAAGCCACCACCCTCATCGTAGACGCCCGCTGCGTCGAAACCCTCTCTGATCTGCTGTTGGAGGCGGGCGCGTTGTCGGTGGATGTTTCCGACGCGGCGGCGGGCACGCCAACTGAGCGGCCGTTGTTTGCGGAGCCGGGTAGTGCGCCGGTGTCAAACTGGCCCGTGAACCGGGTAGTCGCGCTGTTTAACGAAGGAGCCGATATTGCCGAGCTGATACCCGCCGCCCTGCAGGCGGCGCGATTGCCGGCGACCACGCCGTATGGCATCGACCGCGTCAACGATCAGGATTGGGTGCGCTTGACGCAATCGCAATTCACGCCCGTGAAAATTTCGTCGCGCCTGTGGATCGTGCCTACCTGGCACGAAGTCGTCGACGCGGCGGCGATCAACATTCGCCTCGATCCGGGCCTCGCGTTCGGCACTGGCACGCATCCAACGACACGGCTGTGTCTGCGCTGGCTCGATGCGCATCTGAATCGCGGCGAATCGGTGATCGATTACGGCTGCGGTTCGGGCATTCTCGCGATCGCCGCGATGAAGTTGGGTGCGGCCAGCGCCGCCGGCGTGGATATCGACGAGCAGGCGTTGCTTGCCGCGCGCCGTAATGCCCTGCAAAATCAGACGCAGGTGACTTTTTACGCGGCGGAAGAGAAATTGACTGACTTGACGGCGCCCGCTGATGTGGTCGTGGCAAACATCCTCGCGAACCCGCTGACGGTGTTGGCGCCCCTGCTTGCGCGGCTGACACGGCGCGGCGGTTACGTCGTCCTGTCGGGCATCCTCGCGCCGCAGGCCGATGAAGTGCGTGTGGCGTACGCGCCATGGTTCGACATGCACGCCACCGATCCGGATGGTGATTGGGTGGCGCTCAGCGGGCGGCGGTTGTAGGAAAGGTGAGCTGCGCATGTCGATGGTGACCCAATGTCCGCACTGCGCCACGGCGTTTAACGTCACGCCAGAGCAGTTATTCGCGCGCGATGGTCAGGTGCGTTGCGGCCAGTGCCGCAAAGTGTTTGACGGGCTGGTGAATCTGACTTCGCTCGAAGCGTTGCAGAACGGCGTGCCGCCGCCGCTCGCTGAATCCGCTGGCGCTGCTTCGTTGCAAAACGAAGCGCGCGCCGCGCGCGCGCCGGTTATGCCATCGCACGGCTTTTCACCGAGGAACTGGCCGATGCTGCCCGACGTGCCCGACGTGCCGGTGCCGCCGTTGCCGTTGGAGGTCGTGGCGGACAAGCAGCCGCCTGCCGAGGCGCGCGCCTCGCGCAGCGCGCCCGACGAGCCTGCCACCCATGCGGCAGAAACCGCATCCGCAATGCCGGTGGAGACCACGCAGGACACCGAACATTCCGCCTCGGTTTTGCGGCAGGAAGGCGCTGGGTTGCAGCTGGGCGCCGAGGCGGTTGAAGCACGCGAGACTGCGGGAAGCGGGGAACCGTCAGCGCCCGCGGAAGCCAACGAGAGCCACGAAGCCCGCGACGCAAGAATTGCCGCGCTGGCGGTCGCTGCACCAGCAGCGCCCTTTGTCCAAAAGCCGCTACGCGAACCGCCGGTGTCCGAGGAAATCCGTTACAACGATGACGAGGATCAACCCGCGCGCCGCGCACGCTGGCCGTGGGCGCTGGCGGCGGGGCTGGCGGCCCTCGCGTTATGCGGGCAGGCGGCTTACACGTTTCGCAGCGAACTTGCCGCACATATTCCAGCGGTGAAGCCCGCACTCACGCAGGCGTGCGAGGCATTGCCACCACAGGTGCGCTGCACGGTGCCGCCATTGCAACGGCCGTCCGCGCTGACCATTCAGGCGTCCGACATGCTGATTCTCGACAAGGCCAAGCCGCATCTGGTGCAGCTGATTGTCACGCTGCAAAACCAGTCGGCGCTGGATGTCGGTTACCCCGCCATCGATCTGGTGCTGAATGACCGCTTCGATCACGCGCTGGCGCGGCGCGTGTTTCTGCCCGCCGAGTACCTGCGCGGCGAAGACACGCAAAAAAACGTCATTGCTGCCAGCGTTACGGCTACCATACGCATCAACCTTGACGTCAGCGAATTAAACGCTGGTGGCTTTGGCCTGCTGCTGATCCCGGCGCCACAATCCTGAAGACTGCTACTGCGAAATCACCATGCCCAATCCCGACGATCTGAAATATCACGCTGAACACACCTGGATTAAAGCGGAGCCCGGCGGCACGTACCTCGTGGGCATTACCGGTCACGCGCAAGAGCAATTGGGCGACGTGGTTTATGTGCAGCAACCGGACATTGGCGCAACCATCAAGCAGGGTGAGCCGTGCGGCGTGATCGAGTCGGTTAAAACCGCCGCCGATGTGCACGCGCCGGCCTCCGGCGTGGTGGTAGCGGTGAACGCGGCGCTTGCGGATGCGCCGGAAACGGTCAACAGCGATCCCTACGGCGCGTGGCTGTTTCGCATCACCTTGAGCGACGCGGCGGAGCTGGCGGCGCTGATGGATGCGGCAGCCTATGAAAAAGCGCTTGGTTAAAATAGTCAATAAAAACAGATAGTTATATTTAGTCTATCGCAGGCGCGCATGCCCGACAGCCCACCCAAAAGTGCTACCGGGCTCAAGCGCATCCGCAACGCGCTAACGTATTCCCTCGATGGTCTGAAAGCCGCGTACCGCCACGAAGCGGCGTTTCGTCAGGAAGTGTGGCTGGCGGCGCTGCTGATCCCGCTGGCGCTGTGGCTGCCCGCCAGCGGCACCGGCAAGGCGCTGATGATCGCCAGCGTACTGCTGGTGCTTATCATTGAGTTGCTTAACTCGGCAATTGAAGCGGTGGTCGACCGCATTTCGCCCGAAAAACACGAACTCGCCAAGCGCGCAAAGGATGCTGGCAGCGCGGCGGTCTTTGTCGCGCTGCTTAACCTGGTGCTGGTTTGGGCGCTCGTGTTGCTGGGTTAAAAATGAGAATAGCGCGGCGGATCATGGGTAACCCAGGCCGCGCTACCGTAGTTTGGCAACCTGCCCGGCCGATCACTTCTTCAACGAATCTCGAATCTCGCGCAGCAGCAGCACGTCTTCCGGCGTCGCGGGCGGGGCGGGTGGCGGCTCGGCCTTTTTGGTTTTGTTGTAGGCCTTGACCAGAATGAATATCGCAAAGGCGACGATCAGGAAGGCGAGCACAGTGTTGACAAACACGCCGTAGTTCCACGTAACCGCGCCGGCCTTTTGCGCGATTTCCACGGTGGCGTACGGCCCCGGCGTTGCGCCGTCTTTGAGCACCGCGAACTTGTTGGCGAAATCGACGCCGCCCATAAGGAGGCCGATGGGCGGCATGATCACATCCTTCACCAGCGAATCGACAATCTTGCCGAACGCGGCGCCAATAATGACGCCGACCGCCATGTCGAGCACGTTGCCCTTCATGATGAACTCTTTGAATTCCTGAATCATGGTCTTCCCCCTCGTGAAGAAAAAAGTTGAAAATCACCGGCTTACGCCAGCACATCGGCATGGCCGACGGGAATCTATTATGCGCGCTTTGGCTTGCCGGTAGAACCACCCTAATAAAATTGTGGGCGAAGTGTTACCGGATACTGGGTGCGGCCATGGGCGTTGCTATAATCCCGCGCTCCCAATTCAGGAAACGCCCAAAGTCATGTCCACGCTCATCTGCGGCTCCATCGCCTATGACACCATTATGGTGTTCAAGGACCAATTCAAAAATCACATCCTGCCCGACAAGCTGCACATTCTGAACGTGGCGTTTCTGGTGCCAGATCTGCGCCGCGAGTTCGGCGGCTGCGCCGGCAATATTGCCTACAGCCTGAAAATGCTGGGCGGCGACCCGCTGATCATGGCCACGGTCGGTGGCGACCACGCGCCGTATACCACACGGCTCGATAAACTCGGCCTTGCCCGCACGCACGTGCGCGAAGTCGCGGATACTTTCACCGCGCAGGCGTTCATTACCACCGATCTTGACGACAACCAGATCACCGCGTTCCACCCGGGCGCGATGAATTTCTCGCATCAAAATCACGTTGGCGATGCGAAGGGCGTAAAGCTCGGCATCGTTGCGCCCGATGGCCGCGATGGCATGATCCAGCACGCGCGCGAGTTTCACGCGGCGGGCATTCCGTTTATTTTTGATCCGGGCCAGGGCCTGCCGATGTTCAATGGCGAGGATTTGATGAATTTCATCAACATCGCCAGCTATGTCACCGTCAACGACTACGAAGCGCAGTTGTTGCAGGAGCGCACCGGCAAAACGCTGGCGCAAATCGCCGGTCAAGTAAAGGCGTTGATCGTCACGCTGGGCGCCAAAGGCTCGGAGATTTACGCCGGCGGCAAAAAATTCGACATCCCGTGTGTAAAACCCGCTGCCGTGCTCGACCCCACCGGTTGCGGCGACGCATTCCGTGCGGGCCTGCTCTACGGCATCACTCATGGTCTGGATTGGGCAGTCACCGGACGGCTGGCGTCGCTCATCGGGTCGCTCAAAATTGCCCAGCGCGGGCCGCAAAATCACAGTTTTACGCGCGATTCGATAGCCGCCCTGTACCGCGAAAACTTCGGCGCGGCGCCGTGGTGAGAGGCTTCGTTCAGTGCATGTAACTATTTGTTTTTATTAGATTTTTTAACACCGGCTTTTCATTACCTGCCGTTGACCGCGCCCACGCCTCGCCGCCCGCCTGCCGCGCCTCCACACACGCCGCGCGTGGTTCGCGTCTGGCGCATTACGCGTGTGCTTACGCACCTCGCCCAGGCGGCGGTGGTGGCGGGCTTGGGTTATCCACTGATGACGCCGGCGCGCCGCCGCCTCGCGCTGCAACGCTGGTCAGCGAAGCTGCTGCGGCTGCTGGCGGCAAATCTTACCGTGCATGGCACGCCGCCCCGCGAGGGCGACACCTATCTCCTCGCGGCGAATCACGTGTCGTGGCTGGACATTTTCGTTATTAACGCAGCAGCGCCCACCCGCTTTGTCGCCAAGTCGGAGATTCGCGGCTGGCCGCTGATCGGTTGGTTGTGCGTGAAAGCTGAAACGCTTTTTATCGAACGCGACCGCCGGCGAGATCTCGCTAGGCTGGATGATGTCATTGCCACGGCGCTTAACGCTGGCGCTGGTATGGGGGTGTTTCTCGAAGGTACCACCACCGACGGCCACGAGGTGCTGCCGTTTCACAGCTCGCTGCTGCGTCCGGCGCAACAGGCGGCGGCAAATATTGTGCCGGTAGCGATCCAGTATCGCCGCAGCGACGGCTCAATCTGTGTCGAAGCCGCCTTTGACGGCGACAAAACCCTGCTCGACACCATCCGCCTCATGCTCACGCAGCATGAAATTCACACGGCTGTGCATTTTCTGCCGCCAGTGGACGGGCAGGGCGTGCATCGCAAAGTGCTGGCGCGGCAAACGCGCGAGGTGATTGTGCGGACGCTGTATCCGGAAAAGGCTTAGTCGCTGTCCGCCTGCTCACAAGCACACTCAAAGACCCGTCGGTCTTCCAGCCGCATGGCGGTGAGTTTTCGCCCCCAAACGCAGCCGGAATCCAGCCCGATCACGTCGGGCCGTAGCAGCACGCCGAGCGAAGCCCAGTGGCCGAACAGCACCGGCATGTCGGCGCTGGCGCGTCCCGGCACGTCATACCATGGCATGTAGCCCGCGGGCATGTTCGCCGGCGCGAGCTTATGGGTGAATTCCATGTTGCCTTCTGCGGTGCACAGGCGCATGCGCGTCATGGCGTTGACGATCACGCGCAGCCGGTCGTCACCGGTAAGGTCTTCGCGCCACGCACTGGGTTTATTGCCATAGAGGGGCCGCAGGAAGGCATCGGGGTCATCGCCGCGCAGTACGGTTTCGACCTCGCGCGCAAGGGCGGCTGCCTTGTCGATGGACCATTGCGGCAGCAGGCCTGCGTGAACCATGGCGTAACCCAACGTGCGATCGACGTGCATCATTTTCTGCTGGCGCAGCCAATGCAGAAGTTCGTCGCGATCAGGCGCGTCGAGCACGTCTTTTAACGTGTCGCCCGGATATTGCTTGGTGTAGCCGCTGGCGGCGACCAGCAAATGCAGATCGTGATTACCGAGGATCGGTATGGCGGCGTCACCGAGTTTGATGATAAAGCGCAGTGTTTCCGCTGACTGCGGCCCGCGATTTACCAGGTCGCCGACCAGCCAGACCTTATCACGTGGCGGATCGAATTTGACCTGATCGAGCAGGCGCTTTAACGGATCGCAGCAGCCTTGCAGATCGCCAATGGCGTAAGTGGCCATACAAAAATTACCCAACAAAAAAGGCGCGGAGCGCCGCGCCTTTTTGCATGGCCGGCATGATGGCTACTTCGATTGCGACACCATGTATTCGACAGCGGCTTTCACGTCGTCATCCGCCAGACTGGCATTACCGCCCTTGGGCGGCATCGCGTTCTTGCCCTTGAGCGCGCTCGCTTGCAGCGCGGCGACACCCGCACCCAGGCGCGGCGCCCACGCGGCTTTGTCACCGACCTTGGGTGCGCCCGCAACACCGGCGGCGTGACACGCCTGGCAGCTTGCATCGTAAACGGATTTGCCGTTGCCGCCTGCGGGCTTGGCGCCGCCTTCCGTAGCGGCGGGAGCAGCGGCCACCGGCGCGGGGGCGGGTACCAGTGGCGACGGACCTTTTTCAATATCCGGCGTGCTGCCGACGGGCTTGATGCGTTCAGCAGTAGCCTTGTCGGACATGGTCGGCGTCGAGCGCGGCTTTTCGCCGCCCACAACGAAATGAATAATGGTGAATATCGCGGCGATGGGGATCACGAATGCCAGCACGACGACGACGATCAATTGCGTCGGCGTCTTGATAAAGCCGGTGTCGCTGCCGGCGTCGGAATGGCTGGAATGGGCGTCGCTCATGGGGGGTCCCGGTGGATCTCGATGGTTTCTGTAGTCCCGCTCGCCGCGCAGGCGCCGGGCAGGGTTTATGCACTCAAGTTAAGCATTATAACGCGCACCACCGTCGTGGTAAAAGGCCGCACGGCGCGCGCGTGCTAAAATCGGCGCTCTTGTGCAAGCACGCGCCCGTAGCTCAGCTGGATAGAGTACTGCCCTCCGAAGGCAGGGGTCGGACGTTCGAATCGTCTCGGGCGCGCCAGATTTTCACGTTGCCGCGGTTGATGGGCGCACCACCGGTGGTCTCCTTAGTGCCATATCCCGACGTGACTTCCGCCAAATCCACACCTACGTCCCGAGCAAGGCCCCCGGCACGGGTAATCGCCTGGCTGCTGGCTTTGGTGATAGCCGTGGCGTTCGCGCAGGAAGCGGTAACCATCACCGATGCGCAAATCGCCAAACTTGCCACTTCGTTCGGCCCGGTGGCGAAGGAGCGTCTCACCAACTGGCGCACGCTGATGAACAACCCGAAAAACAAGGCGTTGAGTGATCGGCAGAAGCTCGAGCTGGTGAATGATTTCATGAATCAAACGCCGTTCAAGAGCGACAAGGAGCATTGGGGCAAGGAAGATTACTGGGCGACGCCGATTGAGTTTTTGTCCACCAACGGCGGCGATTGCGAGGATTTTTCCATTGCCAAGTATTTCACCTTGCGCGCGCTTGGCGTGCCCGACGATAAATTGCAGATCACTTACGTCAAGGAAATCAAGGTGTTTAACGAGGCGCACATGGTGCTCGCGTATTTCGCCACACCCGACGCGGAACCGGTGATTCTCGACAACATCAACAAGACGATTCAGCCGGCGTCCAATCGCGGCGATCTGGTGCCGGTGTATAGCTTTAACGGGTCGGGCCTGTGGCTCGCCAAGCAGCAGCAGGGGCGCGGCCAGTCGGCGGGCAGCTCGGATCGCATCGGGCACTGGAAGGATTTGCAGAACCGGATGAAGGGTGCGACGTGATGTTGTATCGTAACTATCTGTTTTTAAATAATAATTGCTACAGCGGATGACGCCATGAAACTGTCACGTTTGCTGGTTGGATTGATTGCGTTGCTGTGGGTGGTGGTGTTTTTTGCCACGCTGCTGGTGGTGGTGAACAACACGCGCAACTACCTGCACCGCTCGATGGAATCGCACGCGCAGGACACTGCTACCTCGCTGGGGCTGTCCATCACGCAAGGCAAAAGCTACAACGACGCGGTGACCATTGAGCTGATGACCAGTGCCATTTTTGACCGCGGGTACTACAGCGAAATTCTGGTCAAAAAATTCAGTGGTGAGCCGATTTTCAAGAAACGCGTCGAAAAGTCTGTCGAAGGCGTGCCGGGCTGGTTCATGAACGCGTTTAGCCTGCCCACGCCGCGCATGGACGCCACCGTGATGGACGGCTGGCGCAAGGCGGCGATAGTCGAAGTCGAAAGCCATCCGGGCCATGCCTACAAGGAGTTGTGGGAAATCGCCAAGAGTTCGTTTTGGTTGCTGCTGATCGTTGCGGTGATTTCGCTGGCGGTGGTGGCGTTCGTGTTGCGCCGGGCACTGCGGCCTCTGGGGGACATGGAACGGCAGGCGCTGGATATTTCGCGCCGCAAATTCACGTTGCTCGACAAGTTGCCGTGGGCGCGCGAGCTGCACCGCATTTCGCAGGCGTTGAACGATATGTGCCGCGCGGTGGAGCGCATGCTGGGCGAACAAACCGCGCTCACCGAAAAAATGCGGCAAAAGGCCTACGTCGATGGTGTCACCGGTTTGATGAACCGCAACGATTTCAGCGAGAAGCTCAATCATCTGATCGCCACGCCGGAAATCTTCGGCGCTGGCGCGCTGGCGCTGGTGCGTATCAATGGCTTTGCGAAATACAACGAGAAAAACGGCCGCGCGGCGGGCGATGCGCTGCTGCAGAAAACTGCGCAACTGCTGGGCAAAATCGCCGACGATCATGAGCGCGCACTGCTCGCGCGCATGGACGGCCCGGAATTCGCGTTAATGGCGCCGGACGTGGAAGCGCCTGGACTCGCACCGCTGGGCGAAGCCATCATCAAGGCGCTGGCGGAGATCGAGGAATTTCCGCACACCGAAACGAGCGTGATGGCGCACGCGGGTCTTGCGCACTATGAGCATAGCGACGGCGCGTCGTTCGGCAAGCTGATGCAGGCGGCGAATCAGGCGCTGGCGGTGGCGCACGGGCGCGGCCAGCCTGGCTGGCACGCGCCGCAAGCCGTGGCTGGCGCGGATGCCGCGGCGGCGGCTGTTTCAGCCCAGGTGAATGCCGTGTTCAAGGGCGGGAATGCCGGCATCGCTGAGCAGTTTGTGTCCGTGCAATATCAGCCGGTGCGCGGCTGCCAGAATGACATCGGCTGGGGTTATCGCGCCGAAGCGCTGGTGCGCGTGGCGGGAACCGATGGTGCGATCATTCCGGCGGGGCTGTTCATCCCGGTGGCGAAGCGCCTCGGCCTGCTCGGCGCGCTCGACCGGCTGGTGGTGGCGCAAGTGATGAAGCATATCGCGGCAAACGGGCCGGTGAATGGCGGCGCGGCGGCAGTGAACCTGTCGCCGGAATCGATCAATGAAGCGGGCTTTATCGACTGGCTGTGCGCGCAGCTGCGGCAGCAACCTAACGCCGCGCGCCACATCATTTTTGAAGTTTCTGAAAGCTCGATCATCAACAAGATCGAGTCGGTGAAAACCGCGCTGCACCGGCTGCGCGAATGCGGCGCGCACTGCTCCATCGACCGGTTCGGGCAGAGCACGGCGTCGGTAGGCTTTTTGCGCAGCATCGAGGTCGATTACATCAAAATCGACGGCAGTTACACGCGCGGCATTATCGAATCGAGCGACCGGCAGTTTTTCGTGCAGGCGCTGGTGGGCATCGCGCACGGGCTGGGCATACAGGTGGTGACGGAGTACATTGAGACCGAGGCCGAGTTCAATGCCGTCAAGGGGCTGATGGTCGACGGCGCGCAGGGGTATTTTGTGGGTAAGCCGCAGTAGGCGCGGTAAAGCTCGCTGGCCGACGCCTGCGGGAAGTTGTGTTGAAGGTTGGGAATCTCCCGCAAATTCGCGGTATGGCCGCAACGGCGGATGCTATAGTTTGGCGTTTGTTTGAGGGTGGAGATTGCCGTTGCGGCAAGGCGCAATTATAAAAAATAATGCATTAAAACAAATAGTTATAAAAAGTTACCGGCGTGGCTGAAAACATTGTTCCTGTGGTTGGCAGTGGTGGTGGCGACGGCGGCAGCGGCGCGGATACCTTCAAGTGGAACAGCGGCGATCAAGGCAGCCCCGGCGCGCCTGCCGTCGATACTCTCAAGGATTTCAATCCCTCGACCGCCGCTGCCGACAAAGACGTACTCGACCTGCGCGACCTGCTGATCGGCGAGACCCACGGTGCGGGCAATTCGGGAAATCTGAGTTCGTATTTGTCGTTCGAGCAGACTGGCAGCGATGTCACGCTGTCGATCAAGTCGTCGGGTGCGGGCGCCGCTGATCAGGTCATCGTGCTACAGAACGTAACCATGCAGCAGCTAGGCGGCAGCAGTGCCACAGATAGCGCGGGCGTAATCCAAAGTTTGCTGAACAGCGGCAAGCTGATTTCGGATTGATGGCGCGGGGCTTGAGAATTCCCGATTCTTAGCTCTGGCACGTAAGGGAAGTCAGGCGGGGCGGCGCCCGGTGGTGGATTCACGCGCGGTGAGCGGCGATAATAGCGGCTCGCCGTAAAGCGTGTGTCTAGCAGTAACCACTGCAACCACTAAAACTGCCGCAACCGCTGCAATCACAGCTACTGAATTCAATTGAGTTCCCTCGAATCCCGTTACGATGCCGTAATCATCGGCGGCGGCCACAACGGCCTCACCTGCGCCTGTTACCTCGCCGCCGCGGGACTGAAAGTGCGCATTGTCGAGCGGTATACCGAAGTCGGCGGCGCCGCGATTACCGAGGAATTTCACCCCGGCTTTCGCAATTCCGCAGCAGCCTACACGGTAAGCCTGCTCAATCCGAAGGTCATTACCGATCTGAATCTGGCCGAACACGGCTTGCGTGTTGTCGAGCGCCCGCTGTCGAATTTTTTGCCGTTGCCCGGCGGCGGCGCGTTGCGCGTAGGGCCAACGCTGGCGGCAACCCAGGCCGAAGTGGCACGTTTTTCCCGGCGCGATGCCGAACGCCTGCCGCAGTATTTCGACACATTGGAGCGGGCGGCCGGCGTGGTGCGCGATATGTTGCTGGAGACGCCGCCCAACGTCGGCGATTCGCTGGATTTCATGGATACGTTGAGCATCACGCAGCGCATGCTCAAAGTTTCGCGGCGGGCGAAAAACCTCGACATGCCGACCCGCCGCGACGTGCTGGATTTTTTTACCAAGAGCGCGGGCGACGTGCTCGATGCGTGGTTCGAGTCCGATCCGATCAAGGCGGTGTTCGGCTTTGACGCCATTGTCGGCCACTTCGCCAGCCCTTATACGCCTGGCTCGGCTTATGTGCTGCTGCACCACGTGATCGGCGAAGTGAACGGCCATCGCGGCGTGTGGGGCCACGCCATCGGCGGCATGGGCGCGATCACGCAAGCCATGCGCAGAGAGGCCGAACGGCGCGGCGTGGAAATCACCACCGGCAGTGAGGTCGCGCAGGTGGTGGCCGACATGCGCGGCGTGCAGGGCGTGCAGCTTGCCGACGGGCGCGTGATCGATGCGCGCTGCGTGGTGTCTGGCGTGAATCCGAAACTGCTTTACACCAAACTGGTGCCGCAACACGCGCTCGACGAGGAATCTCTGCGCCGCATGCGCAATTACAAATGCGCGTCGGGCACGTTCCGCATGAACGTCGCGCTTTCGGAATTGCCGGATTTCACCTGCGCACCCGGCAAACACGCGCAGGATCACCACAAATCTGGGATCATTCTCGCGCCCTCCTTGCATTACATGGAGCAGGCGTATTTCGACGCACGCACGCTGGGCTGCTCGCGCAAGCCGATAATCGAAATTCTGATTCCTTCCACAGTTGACGGCAGCCTTGCACCGCCGGGCCGGCATGTGGCAAGCCTTTTCTGCCAGCACTTTAATCCTGTGCTGCCCAACGGATTGAATTGGAATGACATTCGGGAACCGGCAGCCGATCTGATTATCGACGCCGTTACGCAGTACGCGCCTAACTTCAAGGCCAGCGTTCTCGGCCGTACGGTGTTGTCACCCCTGGATCTGGAAAGCCGGTTTGGGCTTACCGGCGGCGACATTTTTCACGGCACGCTCACGCTCGATCAACTGTGGAGTGCTCGCCCGCTGCTTGGCCATGGCGCCTATCGCGGGCCGCTGGCGGGGCTCTACATGTGCGGATCAGGTGCGCATCCCGGCGGCGGCGTGACGGGCGCGCCGGGACACAACGCGGCGCGCGAAATCATCACCGATTTCAAGCGTGGGCGGGTGACGAGGAAATCTTGAAAACATTAATAAAAACAAATACTTATGTTTTGTGTCTATTGTGCCTGACGTTGCTCGCCGGCTGCGGCAACAATGTTCCCAAGCTCGGCAAACTTGCCGCCCCGGATGTCATAGTTGCGTTTGGCGACAGCCTCACTTTTGGCACGGGCGCGTCTGAGGCGGAAAGTTATCCCATCGTGCTCGGGCAACTCATCGGGCGCAATGTGGTACGCGCGGGCGTGCCGGGCGAGCAGACGGAAGGCGGACTCGCGCGCCTGCAATCGGTGATCGACGAGCACAAGCCCAAACTCATGATCGTGTGCCTGGGCGGCAACGACATGCTGCGCAAGGTGAATGAAGCGCAAACCAAATCGAATTTGCGCACGATCGTTCAAACTATCCAGGGGCAAGGCATAGCCGTGGTGCTGATGGGCGTGCCCAAGCCCGCGCTGGTCACTGGCGCAGCGCCGTTCTACGATGAAATCGCCAGGGAGTTTGGCATCCCTTACGAAGGCAAAATCGTTACCGACGTGCTGTATCAGCGTGACCAGAAATCCGACCCGATACACCCGAATGCCAAGGGCTACCGGCGTATCGCCGAGGCGCTGGCGGCGCTGTTGAAGAAGGCAGGGGCTGTTTAAATTGAATGTCCTTCGAGTTCGCGGCTTAGCCGCCCCGCTCAGGACGAACGGATTGTGAATCGCCCCCGCTCAGCCGTCGCCATGACTTTCGTCATGTGCGTGGCCGAGGCTTTCAGCATGGCTTCGTTCGCGGCGTATGCGACGTTGTTGCCGTTGTTCCAGAAAGCGTGGGGGCTTTCCAATACCGAGGCGGGGTTGATTGGCGGCATTGCCTTCGCCGGCTACATGACGGCGGTGCCGGTGCTTTCCGCGCTGACAGATCGCGTTGACTCACGGCGCATTTATTTTGGTGCGTGTTGTTTGTCGGCGCTGGGTGCGGCAGGCTTTGCGCTATTTGCGCAGGGCTTGTGGACGGCGCTTTTGTTTCAGTTTGTCATCGGCGCGGGGCTGGGCGGCACGTATATGCCGGGCATGAAAACGCTGACCGATCCGCTGCAAGGCAGCGCTCAGGCGCGGGCCACGGCGTTTTACGCGGCGTGTTTCGGCGTGGGGTCGAGTCTGTCGATTTTCGCGTCGGGCTGGCTCGCCGCGAACCACAGTTGGCAGGCGGCGTTTGTGTTCGGCACCGTCGGGCCGCTGATCGCGGCGTCACTGGTGATGCTGCTGATGCCGCCCGGCCACACACGCAAGGAGAAGGCTGCTACCGCGCTGCTGGATTTCCGCCCGGTGCTCGCCAACCGCGTCACGCGCTATTACATTCTCGGCTACGCGGTGCACAGCTATGAACTCTTCACGCAGCGCGCGTGGATGGTGGCGTTCATTGCTTTTTCAGCAACGTTGCAACCGGCGGGAACCGCTGCCGCTGCGCTGAGCGCGGCGACACTGGCAGCAATCGTCAATTTGCGCGGCCCGCTGATGAGTGTCACCGGCAACGAACTTGCGCTGCGCTTTGGCCGCGAGCGCATTATTTTTGTGTTCATGACGGCGTCCGGGCTCTTCACTTGCGGCCTCGGGTTTGCCGCCGGGCTGCCTTCCGCAGCGGTGTTCGTGGTGATGTGCGTGCACTACGGCCTGATGCTCGGCGATTCGGCGGCACTTACCGCCGGCGCCATCGGCTCAGCGCACGCGGATCAGCGCGGTGCGATGTTGGCGGTGTATTCGTTCATTGGCTTTAGCGCCGCGCTGGTGGGGACGCTGGTGTTCGGCGTGGTGCTGGATCTTGCCGGCGGCAACCGCAGTACCCAGGCGTGGGTGCTGGCTTATGTCAGCATCGGCATCTTTGGCGTGTTCGCGCCAGTGGCCCGAGTGCTGCACAAAATCACCAAACGAAAAATCAATGAAAACAATTAGTTACGTATTTTGAAAGATACTATACTCCCGCGCATCCATCGTTAAGGCACGCAATTGCACGCGACCCGTTGCATGCAACCCACCGGCATCGCTGGTGCGTTTCGCACAGCGCTAAACAATTTCCAAACTTCTTCCCCATGCGTATATTCCTCCTGGTTCTCTTCGCGGCAGCCGCTGCCAATGCCGGCGCGCAAGTTGCCTACCCCGTCAAACCTATACGCCTGATCGTCACATTTACGCCCGGCGGAACCGCCGATTTGCTCGGTCGTACGCTGGGACAGGAGCTGGCGCAGCGTACCGGGCAAACTGTCGTTGTCGACAACAAGGCAGGCGCGGGTGGTGTACTGGGCTCCGATTTGGCGGCGAAAGCTGCGCCGGATGGCTACACGCTGGTGCTGTCCAACGCGGCTTCACACGCCAGCGCCACGGCAATCAACAAGTACATGCCGTACGATCCGGAACGCGACTTTGCGCACATCGGTGTGGTTTGCGTGATGCCCCAGACATTTGTGGTGCCGCGCGATTTCCCGGCCAATACGCTCGAAGGCTTTGTCGCAGAGGCGAAACGCGCGCCCGGCAAGCTGAATTTCGGAACCGCGGGCATCGGCTCGATGGGACACTTCGCCGGCGAATTGATGAAAGTGAGTGCCGGGATCGACATGCGTCACGTGCCCTACAAAGGTACCGCGCCCGCCAACATTGATTTGATCGCCAATCGCGTGCAAGCGATGTTTCAGAATGGTCCCGAAGCGGTGGCGCACATCCGCGCGGGCAGTATCAAACTGCTGGCCGTTACCGGCGACAAACGCTCGCCTCAGTTTCCCGACACGCCAACATTTATCGAGGCCGGGGTACCCGGGTTCGTGACCTACAGCTGGTACGGTCTGTCCGCGCCGCGCGGCACGCCGCCGGCCATTGTCGCGACACTCAACCGGCAGCTCAATGACATTCTGAGTCAGCCCGCCATCAACAAGCGGCTTACCGATCTCGGCTTGGAGCTGCGCCCCGTGTCATCGGCCGAATTCACGCGCTTTGTGGCGGCGGAGATCAAAAAATTTCAGGATGTTGCGCGGCGCGCCAAAATCGCGGTTGATTGATAAAGACGGATTTAGTTCGTCGTCGACCGCCTTGATTTTTCGGAAAAACTGCCTGCACGGTTTGATAAGGGAGGGCAGGCGCAAGCCTGTTTTCTACACTTCGCAGGCGCAATTGCATTTTTATACCGGCCGCTTTGGCAATTTTTGCTACCGCGTCGAATTCAGCGCGCACCAAGCGTGCGAATTCTGCCGACCCCATGCTCGTCGGTTCGCCGGTAAGCTTGTGGAACTGCTCGCGCACATTGGGCGAGGCGCATGCCTCCGCGATGTCCATCCCAAGCTTGTTCACAATGTCAAAAGACATGCCAGCGGGGGGCCATACGCCGAACAACAGGGCATCTTCGAATTCTTCACAGTAGTAAGCGAGCGATTTCGCCAAAGCCCTGCGATGGGCGCGCGGAATCTCCTGATGAGTGAACCTTTCATCCACCTCCAGACGTTCACGTATTGCATGGATAAATTCGTCGTTGCTCAGATATCTTTGCCCATTGAGGTCTTTCCACACGCTCTCGCCACGAATACCTTGTTGCACGAACTCGACGTAGTGCTCGATATGCCGCTGCGCATTGGCCGCGAGCGCATTATTTTTGTCTTCACGACGGCATCGGGTGTGGCCACCTGCCTACGGGGATTCGCCGCCGGACTGCCGTCGGCGGTGGTCTTCGCCCTCATGTGCGTGCACTACGATTTGATGCTGGGTGACTCCGCTGCACTGACCGCCGGCGCCATTGGCTCGGCGCATGCCGATCAACACGGTGCGATGATGGTTGTGTATTCTTTTATTGGTTTCAGTGCCGCGATGGTGGCGCCGCTGGTGTTCGGCACGGTGCCCGATATCGCCGGCGGCAACCGCAGCACGCTGGCTTGGTTACTGGCTTACGTCAGCATCGGCGTGTTTGGCGCGGCTGCGCCGATGGTTCAAGCACTATATTAAAAAATCCAATAAAAACAAATAGTTATGTGCCACTCGCCTTGTTTGTGGCGTTTGCTTCGGCGCTACTGACATACTGCGGCCAGCGCCGCTTCACCTCGGGCCCGGCTTCGTCATAGATGTGGCACGAGTTGATCTGATACGGCTTGCGCGTCATGGGCTTGCCGGCATCTCGGGCCTGGCGCGCGCGGCCCGTCGCCTGAAACGCCGTGGTGCCAAGCGGCCCGAGCAGTTCTACGAGATGCGTGCAGCCATGAATGCCGCCCAGCCGCAGACGAATCTCGCGCCGCTAGCCGGGGCCGATGGTCACGCCGACGAGCCGTTTGAAATTTACCGCGATGTCGCCGCAAGTCGGATGCGGGCCGTCATCAGTGATCGCTTCGGCGTCATGGATCAGCATGTCCAGATCAATGGTAAGCCGTATCCACATGTTATGCACCGGCTGGCCGGGTTGGCGCATCGTCTCGTTGTCGCGCCGCATGTGCGCGTGATATTTACTGTCGACAAGATGCGCTTCGATATCCCACAAGCCGTCGGCGCGCTCGTAGCCTATGCATTCGATGGCGCGTTTGTGGATGGCTGTGCGGGGTTGTGGCGGGGACAACGGCATGTTCAGTTCCTCAAATCAGCAGTTCGCCGCGCGGGCAATGCCTGCAATATGCGCTGGCGTTCTTCAACGCTGTAACGCGTCCAGTAAGAAATTTCCTTCAACGTGCGCGCGCAGCCGAGACAAAATCCGCTCACCTGATCGATCACGCAGGTGTGTACGCACGGCGATTCAAAATCATCGTACGGGTCGCCGGGCATAGGGGTCACGGGGTGATCGCGCGTGCAAAGGCAGCTGGAATCACGCCGCCATTTTCGCGGCCAGCGCCTTCGCCGCGCGCGAGGCAGTCGGCTTGCCGAGCACGCCGCAAATAAAGTCACCAGCAGCGATGAGCTTTTTCATGTCGACGCCAGTTTCGATGCCGAGCCCATCAAGCAGATACAGTACGTCCTCGGTGGCGACGTTGCCGGTAGCGCCCTTGGCATAAGGGCAGCCACCCAGGCCCGCCACGGAGCTGTCGAAAATCGTGATGCCGCACTCGAGCGCCGCGTAGATGTTGGCAATCGCCTGGCCGTAGGTATCGTGCACGTGAATCGCCAGCCGCTCGATGGCAATGTGTTTGGCGACGGCTTCGATGGCGGCGCGCGTCTTGCCCGCGGTGCCGGTGCCGATGGTGTCGCAAATGGTGATCTGCTCGCAGCCGATCTGAGCCATGGCTTGCGCCACGTTCGCCACCGCTTGTGCGCTGACTTCGCCTTCGTACGGGCAGCCCAGACACACGGAGATGTCGCCGCGCACCCTGATGCCGTGCTTTAGCGCTTCATCGCACACTTCGGAAAAACGTGCGACACCTTCGGCAATCGTGCAATTCGTGTTCTTTTTCGAGAATGCTTCGGTCGCGGCGCCAAACACCACGATCTCCTTCGCGCCCGCGGCCATTGCCGCGTCCAGCCCCTTGCGGTTGGGCACCAGTACCGGGTACGACACGCCGGGCTTACGCTGAATGCCTGCCATCACCTCGGCGTTGTCGGCCATCTGCGGCACCCACTTGGGCGACACGAACGCCGTAGCCTGCACCGCGGGCAGCCCCGCGTCCTGCAAACGATGGATCAATTCAATTTTCGCGGTGGTGGGCACCGGCTGCGCTTCGTTTTGCAGGCCGTCGCGCGGGCCGACGTCGACTAGGGTGACTTTTTTGGGTAGAGGCATGGTTGCTCCTGAAATGCAGAAGAAATTTCGACGCGGACTTACGCAGATTTACGCGGATTCTTGCCGCGGTTAATCCGCGCTAATCTGCGTAAGTCGGCGTCTAAGGTTTTCGGGATTTCTTTTTCGCGGGCCTTTTCGGTTCCACCCAGTTGGGCTTGCGCTTCTCCAGAAACGCGCTCAAACCTTCCTGCCCTTCGGGCGTCGCGCGTATGTCCGCGATACGCCGCGCCGTTTCATCCGTCAGGCGCTGATCAATGACGCCGCAGGCATTAAGATCAATCAACCGCTTTGCCGCCGCCATCGCGCGCGGGCCGCTGGAATACAGTTGCGCCAGCATGCCGCCGACGGCGCTGTTCAATTCCGCTTCTTCGACGATGTCGTGAACGAGGCCGATGCGCCACGCTTCGGCGGCGTCGAACTCGGCGCCGCTAATCATGTAGCGCCGCGACTGCCGCGCGCCGATGGCGGCGATCACGTAGGGGCTGATCATTGAGGGAATCACGCCGATTTTGACTTCAGACAGTTTGAAGGTTGCCGTGCGCGCGGCAATGGCGATGTCGCACGCAGCCACCAGCCCTACGCCGCCGCCGCGCACTGCGCCGTGGATGCAGGCGATGGTGGGCTTCGACAGGCGGTAGAGTGTATTGAACATGCGTGCCGATTCCTGCGCGGTTTTGACATTCTGTTCGCGCGAGAATTTCGCACTGGCTTTCATGTGCTTGATATCCGCGCCGGCGCAAAAACTCGGCCCCGCGCCCAGCAGTACCACCGCGCGCACCTTCGCATCGGCATCGAGTTTTTCGAGCGCCGCCGTCAGTTCACGCGTGGTCACCGCATCGAGCGCGTTGTGCACCTCGGGCCGGTTCAACGTGATCGAGGCGTTGCCGTCGGCATCGATGCGGGTAATCACGCCTGTGCTGACGCTGGCGGGGGCTTTCTTGCTCATGCAATATCCGTGAAATCAAAGAGTAAAACGCCAAGCGATTATACGCGTCAGCCGCGCACCGATGCCTTACGTCACACGTTTCAGGCCACGCGCTTAGGCTACATGCGAAACACGCCAAATCGCGTCGGCTCAATGGGCGCGTGGGCAGCCGCCGCCAAGCCAAGCGCGAGCATGCGGCGCGTGTCCTGCGGCGCGATGATGCCGTCGTCCCACAGCCGCGCGGTGGCGTAGTAGGCGCTGGACTGGCGTGCGTATTGGTCGAGGATTGGCTGCTTAAACACGGCTTCTTCCTCGGCGCTCCATGTAGTTACACCGGCCCCCGAGTTTTCGAGCGCGTCGCGTTTTACTTGCGCCAGCACCCCGGCGGCCTGTTCGCCGCCCATCACTGAAATGCGAGCGTTGGGCCAGCTCCATAAAAAGCGCGGGCTGAAGGCGCGGCCGCACATGCCGTAGTTGCCCGCGCCAAAACTGCCGCCGACGATGACGGTAAATTTCGGCACATTGGCACACGCCACCGCCGTCACCATTTTTGCGCCGTCTTTGGCGATGCCGCCGGTTTCGGCCTTTGCGCCGACCATGAAGCCGGTGATGTTCTGCAAAAACACCAGCGGAATGCCGCGCTGGCAACACAGCTCGACAAAGTGTGCGCCTTTCACCGCCGATTCTGAAAACAGAATGCCGTTGTTGGCGACAATGCCCACCGGCCAGCCGTCAATGCGCGCAAAGCCGGTGACCAGCGTTGCGCCGTAGCGCGCCTTGAATTCGTCGAACTCGGAACCATCCACCACGCGCGCGATGATTTCGCGCATGTCGAACATCGCGCGCGGATTCACTGGCACAACGCCGTCGAGCTCGGCGGCATCGAGCAGCGGCTCGCAAGCGGCTTCGCGGCTAATATATAAGTATCTGTTTTTATTGATGTTTTTAATGGCGTTTCGCACAAGCTGCAAGGCGTGCGCATCGTTGTCGGCCATGTGATCGGCGACACCCGACAGGCGCGTGTGCACGTCCGCGCCACCGAGCGCCTCACTGGTGACCACTTCGCCGGTGGCCGCTTTTACCAGCGGCGGGCCGGCAAGAAAAATCGTTCCCTGATTTTTGACGATGATGGCTTCATCACTCATCGCGGGCACATACGCGCCGCCAGCGGTGCACGAGCCCATCACACACGCGATTTGTGCAATGCCCGCGGCCGACATGCGCGCCTGATTGTAGAAACTGCGGCCGAAGTGCTCGCGGTCCGGAAACACCTCGTCCTGACTCGGCAAATGAGCGCCACCGGAATCGACCAGATAAATGCAAGGTAAATGATTTTCGTGCGCCACTTCCTGCGCACGCAATTGCTTTTTCACCGTGAGCGGAAAAAACGTGCCGCCCTTCACCGTGGCGTCATTGGCGATGATGACGCACGCCGTGCCGCTGACGGTGCCGACACCGGTGATAATGCCCGCAGACGGCACCGGCTCGCCGTAGACCTCGTGCGCGGCGAGCGGCGACAGTTCCAGAAACGGCGTGCCAGCATCGAGCAAGCCCGCAACACGCTCGCGCGGCAGCATTTTGCCGCGTGATATGTGTCGCGCGCGCGCGGCTTCACCGCCGCCTTGCATCGTGTTGGCAGTGATCTGTTCCAGCTGCGCAATGCGTTCACGCATGGCGTCACGCGCGGCGGAGAAATCCGCGCCGGCGGTCTTGAGTTTGCTTTTGATGACGGGCATGGCGGTGAGCCTTGGGAAACGTCAGGGTAGGTCAGTTCTTCGCCAGTTCGGCTTCGTACAGGGCGAGCATGTTGGCGTCGAAGCACGCAAAAATGATCTTTTCAAAATCGTCGGCGGCCGAACGGCACTCGCGTACAGCGATGGCTACCGCCTCGGCCAGCGGATAGCTATACACACCGCAACTAATTGCAGGATAAGCTATTGTTTTGATTACATTATTTTTAGCCAACGCGAGCGTTGAGCGATAACACGAAGCCAGCAATTCCGCTTCGCCTGCATGCCCGCCGTGCCACACCGGGCCAGGCGTGTGAATGACAAACTTCGCCGGCAAGCGGTAGCCGCGCGTGATTTTTGCCTGCCCGGTTTTGCAGCCGTTCAACGTGCGGCATTCGGCCAGCAGTTGCGGCCCCGCCGCGCGATGAATCGCGCCGTCGACCCCGCCGCCACCCAGGAGCGATGTGTTGGCGGCATTGACGATGGCGTCGACGTTTAGGGTGACGATATTGGTTTGCAGGGCGAGCAGTTCAGCAGGCATGGGAATTTTCTAAAGCTCTGAATTCCCCATCTGTCGTTCCCCCGCAAGCGGGATCCCGTAACACACGCGCCTCATGCACGTATGGTTGGATCCCCGATTTCGCGGGAATGACGGCTGGTCGTGATATCACCAAGGCCCCTTCTCCAGCCATCGCGCCACCTGGTCCAACCTATCCGCACCCCAGAAAGGTTCGTTATCGACCACCACGTAAGGCGAGCCAAACACGCCAGCCGTGATGGCGGCATCGACCGCTTTGCGAGTGGTGTCCTTCACCGCATCGCTATTCATGGCATCCAGTATTTCGCCTTCAGCAATGCCGAGCGTCTTCGCCACGGCAGCCACGGTTTCTGGTTTGGAAATATCCTGATCTTCCACAAAGAACGCGCGAAGACACGCAAGCGCCAATGCTTGTGCCAGAGCGGCATCTTTTTCATTCAACCAGTAAAAAGCCCGCGTCGGCGCGACGCCGTTGATCGGGAACTTCGACGGCATTGTGAGCGGCAGCCCCATGAAGCGCGCCGACCGCGCGATGTCGCGCACGGCGTAACTGTCTTTCATTGGAATCAGGGTCAGCGGCTTTTGCCCGTTCACCTTGAACACCGCGCCGAGCAGAATGGGCCGCCAGTTCACCGCGCGGCCATGTTTTGCGGCAAGCGCGTTGATTTTTTCGGCGGCGAGGTAGCCGTAGGGTGAGGAAAAATCAAAATAGAAATCGATAGCTTGTGCCATGATGATTCGCTCAATCCTTTCAGTCGATTTAACCCTTGAGTGAAGAAAGACGCGCAATGGCCTCCAGCGTTTCGGCCTCCAGCCGAGCCACCAGTTCCGCCGTCGGCATTTCACGCGCCAGCGGTGCGGCCTGCCCCGCCCACATCGACATAAAATCCGGGTTGCCGGCCTTGGCGGATGCCGCGCGCAGCGGGCCGGTCAGCGTGTTTTGTGCGGGGAAGGCCAGTTGTGGCGCGCCTTTGCCATCCATCGCGCCGTTCATCTCACGCATGTAGCGGTTGGCGAGGCCACGCGCCGGTTTGCCGGAGAATTTCTCAGTCACCATGGTGGTGTCTTCGCGTGCGGCTAGCAGGTGTTGCTTATGCACTGCCGGCGCGCCGCTTTCGCTGCACGGTATGAACGCCGTGCCGAGTTGCGCGCCTTGCGCGCCGAGCGCGAGCACGGCGGCGATGCCCGCGCCATCCATGATACCGCCTGCCGCCACCACGGGAATGTTCACCGCACGCACGATGAGCCGCGTTAACGCCAGCGTGCCGGTCATGGTCTCGTAGGCGCTGCGCAGATACGAGCCGCGATGGCCACCGGCTTCTGCGCCTTGGGCGATGATGAAATCCACGCCGAGTGCTTCCAGATGCCGGGCTTCTTCGACGCAGGTGGCGCTGCCGCCCGTTTTGATGCCCTGTTCGCGCAGGCGTTGCAGGCGCACCGCGGGCAAATCGCCCAGGTGAAACGTCAGTACTTCGGGCTTCAAGTCTTCGATGAGATTCAGCTGAGCGTCCAGATCGGGCGCGTGAGGCGCTTTCACCGGCTGCGGCGTGGGCAGCCCCAATGCCGCGTAGTACGGCGCGACAGCGTTGATGGCGTCGCGCTGCGTGGCGGCGTCTATCGGTGCGGGCTGCGCATTGACGAAAAAATTGGCGTTGACGGGCGCCTTGGTGAGCGCGCGCACGGCTTCAATATCGCGCGCCATGGCTTCGGGTTGCGTGTAGGCAAAACCGAACGAACCGAGTGCGCCGGCATTGCCCGCCGCCGCCACCAGCGCGGGCGTGGTAATGCCGCCCGCCATCGGCGCCTGAATAATGGGTAGACGGGTGCCAAGCAGTTGGGTGAGTGCATTGCTGAGTTTGGGCATAATAAAAAAGTTAGATAAAACAGATGGTTACCAGTTTGCTCGGTCACGACAAGCCAGCCAAGCGCACCGCACGCCACGATGGTAGCGCGGGCGCGCGTGGCTGCACAGAGGCTGGAGCTTGGGGTGGATTACCGCGCTGGGCTGCAAGTCAGCGTGTCGAGAAATGCCGGCTTTTACACTGACCCTTGCATGCCACGAATTGTCTAAAGTCCCTTGCCATGGCCACATCGATGCAATGCACCGGTTGCGGCGGCCTCTGCAAGCTGTGCTGTCACAGTTTTTACGCTGGCTCGCGCCAAAGCATCCTCACTGCCGCAAAGCACGCCTGTGATACAGTGAAGCAGAACATTCGCGGGAGAATCTCATGATTATCGAAGGTGGCTGCCATTGTGGCGCGGTGCGTTACCGCATCGACGGTGACGCTATTACGCATGCGTTGTGCCATTGCACCGATTGCCGTCGCCACGCGGGCGCGCCGATGGTCGGGTGGACAATGTATAAGGCGGGCGCGTTCAAGCTTACCAAGGGCAGCGTGAAGGTCTATGCGTCGTCCGAGCATGGGCGGCGTCACTTTTGCGCCGATTGCGGCACGGGGTTGTACTACATCAACGAAAAAATTCTCCCTGGCATCATCGACGTGCAAAGCGCAACGTATGACAATCCTGATGCGGTGCCGGCGCGAGTGCATATCCAGATTGCAGATCGTATCGGCTGGATGGAAAAAGCGCACGAGTTGCCGATGTTTGAACGATTCCCTTCATAACCCCCATTCGAGGACATGATGTTTGGCAGTACGCCACGGGTGATGGGCGTTTCCGGAGTGACAGGCAGGTCAATAGTTCGCGCGTTGATGCTGGCGGCTTTGCTCGCGGTTTCGATTTTGGCTGGCCCGCAGCTCGCGAACGCACAACCCGCCAACGCACAATATCCCGCGCGCCCCATTCTGCTGGTAGTGCCGTATTCCGCCGGCAGCGATGCCGACTTGGCCGCGCGCAATCTCGCGCAGCATGCCCCGCGTTTTCTCGACGGGCAGACGCTGGTGGTCATGAACCAGCCGGGCGCTTCCGGCGCGGTGGGCACGCTGGCTGTGCGTAACGCCGCGCCAGACGGCTACCACCTGCTGCTCACGCGCATTGCGTCGCAGGTCATTCTGCCGGCAATGGACACAAAAACGCCGTATCGCTGGGACGACTTTACGTTTTTGTCGGTGCTCGAATTGAACCCCTACGTGTGTGCCGTGCGCGGCAATGCACCTTACGCGTCGATGAAGGATTTGCTCGCGGAGATCGGCAAACAGCCCGGTAAACTCAACTTCGCCACCGTGGGCGAAGGCACGATACAGAATTTCGGCCCACAGTATCTGTTCAGTCTCGCTGGACTGCCAAAAGACGCGGCGGTGGGCGTGCCGTACAAAGGTTCGGGCGAGATCACCACGTCGCTGCTCGCCGGGCAAACCCAGTTTGCGTGCAGCAACCTGGGTGCGTTGCTGGGGCAGTTTCGCGCGGGCACGTTGCGCCCGTTGATGACCACCACGCGCGAACCGCTGAAGGATTTGCCGAATGTGCCGACCGCGCGCAGTCTCGGCTGGCCGGATATGGAGCGCCTTGCCGCGTGGTCAGCGCTGGCGGCGCCAGCCGGCTTGCAACGCGAAGCGGCTACGCGCTGGGCAAACGTGCTCGCGCAACTCGCCAAAGACCCGGCGTGGCTTGCGGGCGTGGCCAAGCTCGGCGGCCTCCCGGCGGTCCGTACTGCCGCTGAAACGGAAAGGTTTGTGCGCGACCAGTACGAGTTATACGAGAAGCTGGCGAAGCAACTGGGATTGCGGCAATAGTTCACTGCGGGGTTCTCAATTTGCACGCGCGCTGCCGGAAACGTTGCCCGGCCGGCTAAGTGCTGCGATACTGCTCGCCCACACTGCCGCGGCAGGTTGTAGCGCCGGTGTAACGGAACAGGAGTGACCATGCACCTCTTCCAGCAGCACGCCCCCGCCGACGCCGACGAGGCTGTCGCGCAAATTCCCGTCATCGATTTTGGCCCCTATTTCGCGGGCGCAGCGGGTGCGCTTGCGCCGTTGGCACAAGCCGTGCGCGATGCCTGCGAGCGCGTGGGCTTTTTCTACATCGCGGGCCATGGCGTGCCTCACGCGCTGATCGATGGCGCCTTTGCCGAGTCGCGGCGCTTTCATGCCCTGCCGCTGGAGGCGAAACTCAAGCTCTCGCTTGATCAAAATAATGTCGGCTATCTGCCGATGAACGCCAGCACGCAGCGCCATTCCACTGTGCATCAGGCAACACGCCCGAATGAAAATGAATCGTTCTTCGTGATTGTTGACCGCGCAGCGGATCATCCCGACGTGCTCGCAGGCAAGCCGCTTCGCGGCCGCAATCAGTGGCCGCAGCCGCCTCATGAACTACCCGGCTTTCGTGAAAACGTGAATGCGTACTTCACTGCGATGAATGCGCTGGGTCAGCGCATGTTGCCCGCGTTCGCCGTGGCGCTGGGCATGCCCGCCGATTATTTCGAGCCGCTGTTCGCCGATGACCCGCACGCCACACTGCGCATGCTGCACTATCCGCCCACCTCCGGCGTGGACAACGCGTTTGGGCAAGGCCCGCACACCGACAACAGCTTTCTCACCATTCTTGCGCGCATGGATGTGCCGGGGCTGGGAGTGCAGTTGCCGTCGGGCGAATGGGTTGCGCCGCCGCTGATACCCGGCACGTTTCTGGTGAACCTCGGCAACGTCATGCGCCGCATGTCGAACGACCGTTTTCGCTCCACGCCGCACGGCGTGATTGTCGATGGCCGCAAGGATCGCTATTCGCTCGCCTACTTCCACAGCCCCAACCCTTATCGCACGATCGAAGTGCTGCCGTCCTGCATCGACACCGGGCATCCGGCGAAATACGCGCCGGCGCTATACGCGGACCTGATCCTCGAATTTTTTCGCGCGAACTACGCGCACCAGAAGGGTCACGCCACGGCGCAAATGCCGAATCGCTACGTTTGAGTAGACGCGGGGCGTGCACGCGCCGTGGCGCGGTGAATGGGCTTACTGCGTAGCAGAGCGCATTTCACGGCCAATCAACCACCGTCGCATCCCCGAAGTGCCTGCCCCAATGTGGCTACGGCCACCGCTACGCGGCCTAACGTGCGCTACACGCGCGCTAGGCTACGCCGATTGGCGCTGGCAACTATTGGCTACCTGCAAGTAATTCCCGCCCGATCAACCACCGCCGAATCTCCGAAGTCCCCGCGCCAATTTCATACAACTTCGCATCCCGCAGCAACCGCCCCGCTGGCGAATCGTTCATATAGCCCATGCCGCCTAGGCACTGGATGGTTTGCAGCGCGATTTCGGTTGCGCGTTCGGCGGCATACAGAATCGCGCCCGCCGCGTCGTGGCGGGTGATGTTGCCGGTGTCGCACGCCTGTGCCACGGCATACACATACGCGCGGCAGGCATTCGCCGTGGTGTGCATGTCGGCGAGTTTGCCCTGCATCAACTGAAACTCGCCGATGGGCTGGCCGAATTGTTTGCGCTCGCGCACGTACGGCAGCGTGATGTCGAGGCACGCCTGCATGATGCCGAGCGGCCCGCCGGCGAGCACCGCGCGCTCGTAATCGAGGCCGCTCATCAGCACGTTTACACCCTTGCCCACGCCGCCGAGCACATTTTCAACCGGCACTTCGCAATCCGTGAACACCAGTTCGCTGGTGTTGGAGCCGCGCATGCCGAGCTTGTCGAGCTTCGGGGAAGCGCTGAAACCTCTGAACGATTTTTCGATGATGAAGGCGGTGATTCCGCGCGAGCCAGTGTGAATGTCGGTCTTGGCGTAAACCACCAGCGTGTCGGCATCCGGGCCGTTGGTGATCCACATTTTTGTGCCGTTCAGTACGTAGCGGTCGCCTTTCAGATCGGCGCGCAGCTGCATGCTCACCACGTCCGAACCCGCGCCCGCTTCGCTCATCGCCAGCGCGCCGACGTGTGCGCCGGAAATGAGTTTCGGCAGGTAACGGCTCTTTTGCGTGCCGTTGCCGTTGCGGTGGATCTGGTTCACGCACAGGTTCGAATGCGCGCCGTACGACAGACCCACTGACGCCGAGG
Organism: Betaproteobacteria bacterium; assembly: GCA_900299145.1. Taxonomy (GTDB): domain Bacteria; phylum Pseudomonadota; class Gammaproteobacteria; order Burkholderiales; family SG8-41; genus UBA5216. The sequence continues at coordinate 44,694 of OMIN01000098.1, forward strand.
CGCGGCTGATTTCTTCCATCGCGATGACGTGTGCGAGGTAACCCATGCCTGCGCCACCGTAGGCGTCCTCGACGGTGATGCCGAGCAGGCCGAGGTCGCCGAGCTTCGGCCACAGGTCGCGTGGAAAGGAGTTATCGCAGTCTATTGCTGCGGCGCGTGGGGTGATTTGTTGGCGTGAAAAAGCCGCGACACTGTCGCGCAGCATCGCCAGTTCTTCGCTGAACGGAAACAGAGTATTCACAAAAATAACAATAAAAACAGATATTTACGTATTTTCAAGGCTGGGGATTCCACTAACGCGCCGCGACAGGACTGTGACGTAGTTAGCAAGTCCTAACCCATAAACTATTGTGCTTTGCAATATAAGCCAGTATTCTCAAAATTACCCACGAAAATCAGCCTCAACAGGGATATTACGTCAGCACCGCGTCGCCCGCTGGAGCGCAACTGCTCCCCGCCCATCCCCCATTTCTCCAGAAAGCCATGCCAGCTGCCACCGCCACAAAGCCCAAGCCCGACACACGCCCGCGTGCGCCCGACCCGCTGCACTACCCGATAGCCGAGCCGCCCGCGCCGGGCACTGCAACTGCTGTCGCGCCCGGCGTGTTCTGGCTGCGCATGCCGCTGCCCTTTGTGCTGAACCACATCAACCTTTGGCTGCTGGAAGATGGCGCGGGCTGGACGATAGTCGATTGTGGCTTCGCTACTGACGAGGCGCGCGGCTGTTGGGAAAAGATTTTCGCCGGGTATCTGAACGGCAAGCCGGTGACGCGCGTCATCGTCACGCATTTTCATCCCGATCACATCGGCTTGTGCGACTGGTTGTGCCAGAAATTCGGGGTGATGCCGTGGATCACCAAAGCAGAGTATTCGCAGTCGCACCTGGTGTTGAATCGCATGGGCGGTATAGAGCCGGAACTGATGCGCGGGCTGATGATGGGGCATGGGCTTGATAGCGAACGCATGAAATGGATCGAAGGGCGTGAACATTTGTATCCCGTCGGCGTGCCCTCGCTGCCGCGCGCACACCGTCGCATACGCGAAGGCGAAATCATACGCATCGGTGCGAACGACTGGCGCGTGGTGGTGGGCCACGGTCACTCGCCGGAGCATGCCAGCCTGTATTGCGAATCCCTGAATCTTTTCATCGCCGGCGACATGCTGCTGCCGCGCATATCCACCAACGTCAGCGTGTGGCCCGCCGAGCCGGAAGCCGATCCGGTGGGCGATTTTCTGGCTTCGCTCCAGCGCTACGCTGCGCTAGCGCCAGCAGCGGCGAACACGCTGGTGCTGCCGTCGCACGGGCTGCCGTTTCACGGCCTGCACACGCGCGTCGACGCGTTGCACGCCCATCATCAGGTGCGGCTCGACAGCGTGACTGCCAGGTGCGCCACGCCGCAACGCGCGGTGGATGTATTGCCGGCGCTGTTCGACCACGATTTCAATGATCATCATCTGGTGTTCGCCATGGGCGAGGCGATTGCGCACCTGAATTACCTGATGCATCGCGGCACCTTGCGCCGCGAGCTGGACGGCAGCGGGCACTACCGGTTTCAACGCGTTATTTGAATCTGAGGATGGGTATGTCTACGCAGCACACAAAAACCTTCGATCCCGCCGAAATGATTCGGTTGTATGCCGGCATTTCGCGCAAAAGCCGAGAACTGCTGCGGCACTCACTGCAGCGCAAGGCGCATGGCGCCGGTACGCCGCGCGCATTCAGCGACGAATTCGGCGTGCAGCGCGCGTTTCGCGATGCGTGGCTGCTGATGGCGAGCAACCCGATGCGGCTGGCGCAGACACAAATGCAGGTGTGGCGGGATTACGCCGCGCTGTGGAAAAATTCGCTTTTCGATATCAGTGGCGTGAAATTAACGCCCGTGGCCGAAGCGCCGCGCGGCGACCGGCGTTTTCGCCATGAAGATTGGCAAAACCGCTTCGTATTTGACTACCTGAAGCAGTCGTACCTGATCGCCGCGCGGCACATTTATCAGGCGATGAGCGGCGTGAAGGGTATTGATGAAACCCAGGCGAAGAAGGTCGATTTCTACACGCGGCAATTTATCGACGCGCTGTCGCCGTCAAACTTTGCGCTGACCAATCCGGAAGTGCTCAAAGAAACGTTTCGCAGCGGCGGCAAGAATCTGCTCAAGGGGTTCAATAACCTGCTCGACGATCTGGCGCGCGGCGAAGGTGAAAAGCTGCGTGTGAAAATGGTCGACGACAGCGCTTTCCGGCTGGGTGAAAATATTGCCACCACGCCGGGCAAGGTCGTGTTTCAAAACGACCTTATTCAGTTGATCCAGTACGCGCCTTTGACCAAGACGGTGTACCAGCGGCCCCTGCTGATTATTCCGCCGTGGATCAACAAGTACTACATCTTTGACATGCGCGAGGACAACTCCTTCGTGCGCTGGGCTACGGCGCAAGGACACACCGTGTTCATAGTCTCGTGGATCAATCCCGACGAGCGGCACGCCGGCAAAACCTTCGAGGCGTATATCAACGAAGGTACGCTGGCGGCGATCGATGCGGCCTTGCAGGCGGTGGGCGCGAAGGACCTGAATCTGTTTGCATTTTGCCTTGGCGGCACGCTGGCGGCGGCCACGCTGGGCTATCTGGCGGCCGCGAATTCAAAACAGGTGGCGAGCGCGACGTTCGTGGCGACACTGATTGATTTCAATCAGGCGGGCGAGTTGCAGGTGTTCATTGACGAGCAGCAGGTTGCCGCACTCGAAAAGCGCATGAACCGGCGCGGCTATCTTGAAGGCTCGGAGATGGCCACCACCTTCAACATGCTGCGCGCCAACGATCTCATCTGGTCGTTCGTGGTGAACAATTATCTGTTGGGCCGCGACCCCATGCCGTTCGATCTGCTTTACTGGAACGCCGACTCCACGCGCATGCCTGCGGCCATGCATAGTTTTTATCTGCGCAATATGTATTTGAAGAACCTGCTGCGCGAGCCGGAGGGTCTCGTGTTTAACGGCAAGCCGATTGATCTGTCCAAGGTGAAAACACCCGTCTACAGCGTGTCCACTGTTGAGGACCACATCGCGCCCTGGAAAACCGTTTATTCGGGCGCCACGGTATTTACCAGTCCGCTGCGTTTCGTGCTCGGCGGGTCGGGGCACATCGCCGGCACGGTCAATCCGCCCGCGGCGGGCAAGTATGGCTACTGGACGAATGAAGCGTCCGACGCCGCGTCAAACATTACTGCCGATGAGTGGTTCGCCAGCGCGACGCAACACACGGGCTCATGGTGGAGCGACTGGCAGCAGTGGGTGCATCGATACGGCGGCGGTAAAGTGCCCGCCCGCGTGCCCGGCAAAGGAAAACTCAAAGTGCTGGAAGACGCGCCGGGGTCGTACGTGCGCGTGCGGCTGCCCGGCACTGTGGCGGGGTAGCTGCAATATGCGGGGGTCTGCCCCGCATCATCGAGGCTAGGCCTCGGCCTTCTCGCCCTTTTTCACCAGCGGCCAATCCGGCCGGTCAATGGCGAAGGCTTCGGTGACCACCGCGTAATCCATGTAGCCCAGCCGAGCCACGGGTTTTGCGCGGGCGGTGTCGAAGCGGCCATTGACAATAAACGCATCGTCGATGTGCATGGCGACGACGTGGCCGATCACCATCACGTTTTTCTTGCCGGTGCGCGGGTCCACCGGCAGTTCCAGAAACTGGTGCAGCTTGCACTCCAGATGCGCGGGCGAGGCCGCCACGCGCGGCGGTTTCACCAGCCTTGAGGGGATGTGCTCGATGCCGGCCGCCTGCATTTCGTTCACGCCACGCGGCGCGGGAGCTGAGGTGTCGTTCATCGCGTGGCGCAAATCCCACGTCACCAGATTGCACACGAATTCGCCGGTCTCGCGCACGTTGCGCAGCGAATCCTTTTCACCGCCGTCGGCGTCGTGCGTGCCGTTTGCCCCGTAAAACACCATGGGTGGGTCGGTCGATACCGCATTAAAAAACGAATAGGGTGCAAGATTAACCACGCCGCTGCTGCTTATCGTGGTCACCCAGCCGATGGGGCGCGGGGCGACTATCGCCTTGAAAGGGTTGAACGACAGGCCGAGCGCTTTCAGCTTCTCGCGATTCAGGTCTTTGGTTTCACAGAACATGGTGGGACCTCGTGGATGTGTAAATAGAGGAGAAGGGGAAAACGCTATCGCGGCAAGCCGGGGTAAAACTCAAGCGCCGTCTTGCCGAATATCCACGCCTGATCATCGGCGGATAAATGCGCCAGTGCCTTTTTGGATTCTTCCAGCCGCGGTTTGATGCCGCCGAATTTCGGGTGCGCCGGGTAGTTGGAACTCCACATGATCCGCTTCGCGCCGAAGACTTCGAGCAGCTTGTCGTAAAGCTGCTGCGGCGTGCCGCCGCCATCGCGCGCGGCGGCAATGTTGTTGATCGCGGTCTTGATGAAGACATTGGGGTTTTTCGCCAGCGCAAATAGCGGCTGGATTGCGTCGTAATGGGGAGGCGCGCCGACCTTGTGGCCCCATGAGTGTTCGAACGCCACGCGCACGCCGGGATGCTTCTCCATCATCGGCACGATTTTGTGTATCTCATTGACGCGCTCGTTAATCGCCAGCGGCATTTTCAGCTTCTCGATTTTGGCCCACAGTGCAAAGGTCTCCGGCCTGCCGAGCGAGCTTTCCGGCAGCCGCCCGCGCATGAAGCGGATGCCCTTGACGTTTTGTTTGGTGACCTGTTCTTCAAGGATATCAGGCGACTTCGGATCCATCGGGTCGAGCACGACCACTGCGGCGAAACGCTTTGAATATTTCAAGCAAGTATCAATACAGTAGCGGTTGTCGTATTCGTAGACGAAATACGCCTGCACGAGCGTGGCAATGTCCACGCCCGCGTCGTCCATCATCGTGGCGAGCATCTCGGTGGTGGTCAGTGGCCATTCGGTCTGGCCGATCTCGGTAATCGACGGTATCGACCCGGCGCGCGCGGTGTCGCGGATCTGCGGATAGGTTTTGCGGTCGTCGGTGAAAACGTGTACGTGGGTGTCTACGATCATGATGGCGCGGCGTACAGCTTGATGGAAAACACCAAACATACCACAGAGAAAGTGCCGGGACGGGGTTTCGTGCCGTGGCTGCAACCGCTGGAGGGGACCAGCGGCCAGCTTGCCGCAATGCGCGAAATGGGCTGATAATGCGCTTATGTTCCCTCGCCGCCGCCAAAAACTGTCCGCGCTGATTGCCTTGTGTGCGGTGTTGTTTGCCGCGCTGCTGCCCGCTTCTGCGGCGCTCGCGCGTGCCACGGTATTGGCCGATGACGCGCGGGTCATGGGCGTGATTTGCACTACGCATGACGCTACTTCGCCATCGCCGTCCGGGCCTTCCGTACCGTTGGCAGCGCATGAACATTGCGCGTTGTGCGTTCTTGCTGGTTCCGCCGCGGTGGCGCCGGGTACGGCATCGTCGACGGTGTTGGTTGCCGCCGGCGCTGCGCCGCCGCCGCTCCTGGCGGCCAGCGCGCCGCTGCGCGAAAACAGCGCACTTCATCCGCTGGTTCCGCGCGGGCCTCCGCGCTTCATTTAATCCTTTGCGTTTTGTGGGCCGCGCTTTTGCGCGGCATCATCGCCACGCGGCGGTGTATTGTAACTATTTGTTTTTAAAGGATTATTATGAAAAGAATCACAGGAGGTTCCCTGCTCGCAGGCTGGCTGATGTTGGGCGCCGCACATGCGCAGAGTGTGGAGGTGAAAGACGCGTGGATACGCGGCACGGTGCCAGCACAAAAAGTCACCGGTGCGTTCATGGAAATCACCGGCAAGAGTTCGGTGCGGCTGGTGGGTGCGGCGAGTCCGGCGGCGGGCACGGTGGAAATTCACAATATGACCCTGACCAACGGCGTGATGAAAATGTTCGCGGTCGATGGGATAGACGTGCAGGCCGGCAAGACGCTCAAGCTCGCGCCCGGTGGCTATCACGTGATGCTGATCGGTTTGAAGCAGCAGATGAAACCCGGCGACAAAGTGCCGCTGGATTTGCTGTTGGAGTCCGCCGACAAGAAGCGCGAAACGGTCAGTCTGCAGGTGGAGGTGCGCGACCTTACTACCAGCGCGGGCAGTGCGGGCAGCCGCGCCAGTCAGCACTAGGAGACTGCCATGGAGATGGAATTCGCGCGCGCCCGCGCGGGCGCGGGCTTGTCATGGCTATGGGTTGCCGGTGCGTGTGCTTGCGTTTGCGGCGCAGCCTCGGCGCAAGTGGCGACGCTGCCGCCGGTCACCGTAACCGGTACGCGCGAGCGCGCGCCGCTCAGCGAAACGCCGGCGGCGGTGGGTGCGATCAGCGGCGAGTCGGTGGCGCAGGATCGCCCAAACCATCCGTCACAAATCATGGGGCAGATTCCCGGCGTAGCGGTGGCGGTGACCAACGGCGAGGGGCACACCACGGCGATACGCCATCCCTTTACCACCAACCCGGTGTATCTCTTTCTCGAAGACGGCATACCGGTGCGCTCCACCGGATTTTTCAATCACAACGCGCTGTATGAAATTAATCTGCCGCAGGCGGGCGGCGTTGAAGTCATACGCGGACCGGGCACGGCCCTGTACGGCTCGGACGCCATCGGCGGCGTGATTAACGTGCTGACGCGCACGCCACCCAAACAGGGTGAGTTCACGGTGGGCGGCGACATCGGCGGCCATGGCTGGGCGCGCATGCTGTTGAGTGGCGGCAACACCATCGGCGACAATGCCTGGCGCGCGGATGTCAGTGTGACACACACTGACGGCTGGCGGGATGCCACGAAATACGACCGGCAAAGCGCCACGCTGCGCTGGGATCGCGCCATTGGCGACAACGCCATGCTGAAAACTGTGCTGTCGTATTCCAACATCGACCAGCAGACGGGCGCGAATTCGCCGCTAACGCTCGCCGATTACAGCAACAATCCCACGCGCAACTACCTGCCGATAGCTTATCGCAAGGTCGAGGCGTTCCGGTTGTCTACCAGTTATGAGCGGCAGTGGGGCGATACGCTGCTGTCGGTCACGCCCTATATGCGCGACAACCGCATGGAACTGCTGGCCTCGTTCACGCTGAACTTTGATCCGACGGTGTCGCTGTCGGAAAACCGTTCGTACGGCGTATTGGCGAAATGGCGGCGCGATTTTCCGTCGTTCATGCGCGCGCGGTTGATCGTGGGTGCAGACGTGGATGTCAGTCCCGGCGGGCGAACCGAAGACAGTCTTAACGTCAGCGTGACGGGGGCTGCGCCTGCGCGCGTGTTCAACTCGTACACGTTTGCCCGGCGTGTGTACGACTACGATGTCACGTTCAAGGGCGTGTCGCCCTATTTGCATGGCGAGATTTCGCCCACCGAACGTTTGCGCGTCACCGGCGGGTTGCGTTTCGACCATCTGTCGTATGCGTTCGACAACCGGCTCGCCGGTGCGCCGCTGCTGGTGCCCGCAGGCGTGACGTTTCCCGGTGCACGCTTCTACGGTCAGGCCAACAGCACCGACGTGACGTTCCGCCACGTAAGTCCCAAGCTCGGCGCGACCTTTGCGTTGGCCAAGGAGATGCACGCGTTTGCGGGATACACGCATGGCTTTCGCGCGCCGTCGGAAGGCAATCTGTTCCGGCCCGCCTCAGGCGCGACAGCAGCAGCGGCGGTGGCTTCCGCGGCGACTTCGGTGGCGTTAAAGCCGATCAAGGCCGATCAGCTTGAAGTTGGATTGCGCGGCAGCGCGGGTGCGGTCAGCTACGATCTGGTGCTCTACGACTTGGCCAAGCGCGACGACATTGTGTCGCAGCGCGATCCGGTCACCACGTTCACGACCACGGTCAACGCCGGAAAGACGCGCCATCGCGGCGTTGAGTTGGGTGCGGGCCTGCCTATCGCAGGGGCGTGGCGCGTGGATGCCGCGCTGTCGTACGCCAAACACACGTACGAAGACTGGGTGACCAACCTCGGCAACTTCAGCGGCAGGGAAATCGAAGCCGCGCCGCGCGTGATGACCACCACGCGCCTGTCCTGGCAGCCGCAAAAAAATGCGCGGGCGCAGGTCGAGTGGGTGAAGCTCGGCAGCTACTGGCTCGACGCGGCCAATACGCAGAAATACGGCGGGCACGACTTGTTTAATTTGCGGGTGAACTGGCCGCTGGGCAAGGACATTTCTGTCAACAGCCATCTGAACAACGTGGCGAACCGGCGTTACGCGGACAGCGCGCAGTTGTCGAGCGGGGTGCCGGTGCTTTCGCCGGGCTTGCCGCGCACGTTGTACGTTGGCATGGAGGCGAAGTGGTGATGCGGCTGCTGTCAGTGCTGGGTTTGCTGCTGTGCGCCTGCGCGCACGCGCAGCACACCGGCCACGCGCAATCTTCGGGGCCGGCGCGGGTGGAGCTGGCCTCGTCGGCAACCTTCGATGCCCAGGGTGTGTTGTGGGCGGTACACAAGATCGGCGGCCATGTGATGCTGCGCCGCTCGGCTGATGCCGGAAAAAGCTGGTCGGCGCCCAAACCCGTCAACGCCGCGCCCGAAGGCATAGGCGCCGAGGGCGATGCGCGGCCGAAAATCGCGGCGGGCACGCGCGGTGAACTCTATGTCACGTGGACGAAGCCTCTGGCGAAACCGTATACCGGTGAGATCCGTTTCGCGCGTTCGCTGGATGGCGGCGCGAGTTTCAGTGTGCCAATAACGGTGCACGCCGACCGGCAGGAAATCACCCATCGCTTCGACGCGCTGACGGTGACGCGCGACGGCAAGCTGTTTGTCGCGTGGATCGACAAGCGCGACATGGACGCTGCCGGTAAGGAGGGTAAGTATCGGGGCGCAGCGGTGTACTTCGCGGTGTCGGACGACCGCGGCGCGAGCTTTCGCGGTGACTACAAGCTTGCTGATTACAGTTGCGAGTGTTGCCGTATCGGCCTGCTGCCGCGCGACGATGGCAGCGTGCTGGCGCTGTGGCGGCATGTGTTCGAGCCGAACGTGCGCGATCACGCGCTGGGCGTGATGTACGCTGATGGCCGCGCGGGCACAGTGTGGCGCGCGACGTTTGATGAATGGGCTGTCGACATCTGCCCGCATCACGGCCCGTCACTCGCAGCGGATGAGCGCGGCCGATTGCACGCGGTGTGGTTTACGCAAGGCGCCAAACGCAGTGGCGTGTTTTATGGCCGCTTACGTATGAACGGCCAGAGCGGTGAGCCGGGTGTCGATGGCTTGCGGCCCGTCGGCGACGACACGGCAGCGCACGCCGATGTAGCGGTTAGCGGTAGTACCGTGGTGGTGGCGTGGAAGGCGTTCGACGGCACGCGTTCGCGGCTGCGCGCGATGGTGTCCGCCGATGGTGGCAACACCTGGCGCGAGCGTGATTTGCGCACCACCAGCGGTGCTTCCGATCAGCCGCGCATGCTGCGGCATGGCGCGCGCCTCTTCGCGTTCTGGCATACACAACTGGAGGGCTTTACAGTAACACCGGTAACACCCGTAACGCCCTTGACAACGGTGATGCCATGAACCGCAGAAATTTCTTAATAAAAACAAATAGTTATATAACCATGGGCGCGGCGCTTGTACTGGCTTTGCCGGGCGATTGCGCGGCGGCCACGGCCGTTACCGGCGAGTTGTTGCCGTTCGATGCCAACAGTTTGGCTGCGCTGCGCAAGTCGCACGCGGGTAAACCTTTCGTATTGGCGTTCTGGTCGGTTTATTGCGAGCCGTGCCGCGACGAAATGGCGGAATGGGACGCGGTCAAGCGCAAGCACCCGGCGCTGGCGCTGGAACTCATTTCCACCGACGCGCCCGCCGACCGCGCGTTGATCGATGCCTTTCTGAAAAAATATCCGCCGGGGCCGGTGCGCCAATGGGTGTTTGCCGATGCGGTGAGCGAGCGCGTCCGTTATGCCGTAGACAAATCGTGGCGCGGTGAACTGCCCAAGAGCTATTTCTTCGATGCCGCGCATCGCGTTGAAGTCAAAAGCGGCAAGGTGGATCGCGCGTGGGTCGACGGCTGGCTCCCGCGGCAAACGCCGCGTTAGTGGGTGGAAAGTCCCCTCGCGGAAATCGTAAATCGCTGATCGTCATCCGTCGCCATTTGATTGACGAGTTCGATTTCCCACGACAGATATTCCTGCATCGCCGCTTCGACATTTTCGCTTTGCTCGCGCGCTTTGAGGCGAACGTCGTCGGGCGCGGTTGCCATGCGCGTGGCGCCTTGTTCCAGCGGATAGCCCGCCTGCCGCCACGCGGCAGTGCCGCCAGTCAGCGTCAACACGGTTTGCCTGCCGGCAGCCTGCGCGTCCATCGCGGCAAGCCGCGCCAGTACGCCGTCAGACGACGTGAAAGCCACTGCGTCATTCGCTGGCAACTTTGACAGTATTTCATCGAGCCGCGAGCGTAGCCCGTACCACGCACCAGGAATGTGGCCATCGAGGTAATCGCGGCTCCAGCCCACGTCCACCACGTTTAGGTTGCCCGCTTGCAGGCGCTGGTGCAGCGTGTTGGCATTAACTTCCGGTACGCGCGCTTCATCCATGCCCAAGGTGCGCGCCACCCACGGCCCTTTTTGCTGACCGTGCTGACGCATGTCCAGCGTCAGCGCCGCCACGTCCCAGCCCATCTGCTTCATCCAGTGCGCGGTCATGATGGCGCGCACGCCGTCATCGTCCACCAGCACCACGCGCGCACCCCAGATAGCGGCGTGACGGTCGGTTTCCTGAACCAGTTGACCGCCGGGCACGTTCTTCATTCCGGGCACGTGGCCCGCCGTGTATTCGGCCGGATCGCGCACGTCGAACACGTACAGCGTGCGGGTGTCCGATTCGGTTTGCCAGCGTGCGAGCGTAGCCTCGCCGATGCAGGCAACGCCAAATTTTGCGGCGACTTGCTGCGCGGCCTTCTTCGCGGCCTCATGCCCCTGCGGCGATACCGCCGGCGGCTTGGCGTTTGAGCCCTTCAAAATTTCAAAACCCGACAAATGCCAAGCCTGCGTGCCATTCTTCAGCGACACCACCTTGTTCGGCACGCCAGCGTTAATCAGCGACTGCGCGCCGATGATGCTGCGCGTGCGCCCGCCGCAGTTCACCACCACGGTCGTCGCGGGCGAAGACACCATGTCGGCAAAGCGGTAGGCGAGTTCAGCGCCGGGCACGCTGATTGCCGTGGGAGTGCTGTTGCCGTGAAATTCCTCGAATGACCGGCTGTCGAACAGTGCGATGTCGGCCTTGGTGTCGATCCATTGCTTAAGTTTTTCCACGGTGATCCACGGCGTGCCCATGGCGTGTTCGACGACTTCGGCGAATGCCTTGCTCGGCACGTGAACGCCGCTGTAGATGCGATAGCCTGCCGCTTCCCATGCGGCAATACCACCGCGCAACACCGTAACGTTGGTGTAGCCCAGCGCGTTCATGCGCGCGGCGGCGCGGGCGGCAAGGCCTTCGCCGTCGTCGCACCACACCACGCGGGCGGATCGCCGCGGCACGCTGGCGTCAACCAGTAATTCCAGCCGGGAGAGTGGCACGCACGCCGCCATCAGCAGATGCCGGTACGAATACGGCACTTCTTCGCGTGCATCCAGCAGTGCGATCTCGTTGCTGTCGTGCAGCGCAGCTTTCAGCGCGGGCGCTTCGATCCATCGAACGTTTTGACTCATGGCGGGCGGCTCCCATGGTAAGTTTGAAAGCGCTGGTTTACCACAACGCGGGTTCGGTCCGCCACTCACTTTAATGCCACGATCCCATTGCGGAAAAAAACAGGGCGTCCCGTCGTGAGAAGGGACGCCCTCGAACAACAGCGCAGGGGAGGGGCTGCGCCGCGTTCTACAACAACACGTTGCTACATGTGATACGCCGTCTCGCCGTGGGAGTTGATATCGAGACCTTCGCGTTCCTCTTCTTCCGTCACGCGCAGTCCGCCCGCAACCAGGCCGGCAATCCAGAAAGCTACCGCTGCGACCACGGCTGTCCACACCACGGTGACGCCAACGGCTTGCGCCTGTATCCAGACTTGTGCACCGATGCTCTCAAAGCCGGGCTTCATTTCGAACCAGTTGTTGGGAAAGCCGGGGCCGCCCAGCGCCGGCGAATTGAACACGCCGGTCAGCAGTGCGCCGAGTATGCCGCCAACCGCGTGGACGCCGAAGACATCCAGTGAGTCGTCGACTTTCAGCATGCGTTTCAGGCCGTTCACGCCCCACAGGCAGACGATGCCCGCCACAGTGCCGATCACGAATGCTCCGGCGACGCCCACATTGCCGGCCGCTGGGGTGATGGCCACCAGGCCCGCCACCGCACCCGACGCCGCCCCCAGCATTGAGGGTTTGCCCTTGAACATCCACTCGGCGAACGTCCATGACAGCACCGCGCACGCCGTGGCGAGGAAGGTGTTAAGGAAGGCGAGAGCAGCCGAGTTATTCGCTTCCAGCGCGGACCCGGCATTGAATCCGAACCAGCCCACCCACAGCATCGACGCGCCAATCATGGTCATGGTGAGGTTGTGCGGCTTCATCGCTTCGCGGCCGAAGCCAACCCGCTTGCCAACCATGTAGGCGCCGACCAATCCCGCTACGCCAGCGTTGATGTGTACCACGGTGCCGCCCGCGAAATCCAGCGCCCCCCACTGCCACAGCAAGCCTGCGGTGCTGTTAAGTTTGTCGACCAGCTTGGCGTCTGTGTAGGCATCCGGGCCCGGCCAGAACCAGACCATGTGTGCGATCGGCAGATAGCTGAAAGTAAACCAGATCACCACGAAAATGAGCACTGCCGAGAACTTGATGCGCTCGGCGAAGGCGCCGAGGATCAGACAGCAGGTGATCGCGGCAAACGTGCACTGGAAGGCGATGAACACCAGTTCCGGCAGCACCGTGCCCTTGCTGAAGGTGGCCGCAGTGGCGAAGTCGCCTTTTACCGCGTCGATCACCGCGCCTTTCAGAAATAGCCGGTCAAAGCCGCCGATGAAAGCGTTGCCCTCGGTGAAGGCGAGACTGTAGCCATAGACGCACCACAGTACGGTGATAAGTGAAAAGACGACGAACACCTGCATCAGCACCGACAGCATGTTCTTCGCGCGCACCATACCGCCGTAGAACAGCGCCAGCGCGGGGATGCTCATCATCAGTACCAGTGCGGTGGACATCAGCATCCAAGCGATATCGCCTTTGTTGGTGGTTGACTTGGCGGGGGCCGCAGCCGTTGCGGGCGCCGCTGGTGCTGTGGCAGGCGCGGCCGCTGGCGCAGGGGTGGCGGCGGGTGCTGCCGCAGCCGCAGGCTCCACGGCCTTTTCAGCGGGCTTGTCCTGAGCCTGCGCGCCGAAGCTTGCGCAGAACAGGAAGGCCAGCGTGGATAACAAAATGCTCAGACGGTTCATTGCGGTTCCCCTAAAATTTTCAACCATTGAAAACTGCTTTTAGATGAGAGGTTTGCCGGCATCGGTGGGCCCGATGCCAGCGGGTTTGTTACAACGCGTCCGCGCCGGTTTCGCCGGTACGGATACGGATGGCCTGCTCGAGTTCGCATACGAAAATTTTGCCGTCGCCGATTTTTCCGGTGTTGGCGGCTTTCTCGATGGCCTCGATGACTTGATCGAGCATGTCACTTTTGATGGCGGCTTCGATCTTCACCTTGGGCAGGAAATCGACGACATACTCGGCCCCGCGATAAAGCTCCGTGTGGCCTTTCTGCCGGCCGAAGCCCTTGACCTCGGTAACGGTGACGCCGCTCACGCCAATGGCGGAGAGCGCTTCTCGCACTTCATCGAGCTTGAAAGGTTTGATAATGGCTGTGACCAGTTTCATGTTCTCTCCAGGCGCGCGGTTAGAACGTTTTCTTGATGAAAACGGTGCCGGTGGTTTTGCCGGTGTTGTGGGGGAACGGCCCGTTGATGCCGGCGATGCCGGGGGGTTCATTGATGGCGCCGTAACCAAGTTTGTTCAGACCGCTGGTACCTGAGGCAAACGCGCCGATGCTGAAATCCTTGGGTAGCGCGTAGGTCAAGCCGATTTTCCAATCGGAATACGAGAAAATATTGTCGTTGCTGCGCGGCGTCGCGGCGGTAGGATGGGTGACAATCGTGCCCTTGTAGGTCTGGCGGCCGTAGTGCAGGTTGGCCGTCAACCCGGTTTCACCCAACGGAATGTCCGCAGACAGATCAAGGTAATGCGTGCCGCTGGAGTTGGGTACGCCGAAGGTATGGTTCATCAGACCATGGGAGTACTTGAGCGTGATCCATTTCCAGCCGATGGCGCCGTAGAGTTCCAGCGTGTCGGCCTTCGGACAGGCAGTGGCGATGGTCGAGCCGTATTGGCAGCCTTGTGCGACCGATTTCACATCGCCCGGGTACCAGTAATACAACAGACCGACGTCGTAAGTGAAATCCGTTTTGCCGAACGTCGACTTGTAACCGCCATAAATATCAATTTCGACGCTGCCGCCGCTGGCGTATTGCCCGGTGATCGTGGCCGGCGGCGTACTGAAGTTCTCTTTCAGCCAGCTGATGTTCGACGCCCACGTGCCCAGATAAAAGCCGCTCGAATGCGAGTAGTCGAATCCACCTTGAATCGCCGGCTGACGGTCGGTCTGTGTCAGGCCGCGGAATATGTACTGGCTAAACAATCCGACATTACCGGTAAAAGTGTGGTCTGATGCCGGTGCGGCTGGCGCTGCCGGCGCTGCGGGCGTTTGCGCCAGCGCGGTACCGGCGGCAAATGCTGTTGTGATCAATCCCGAAATAATCGCCTTCTTGAACATGGTAGAGCCTCCCGTTAATTAAACTGCATTGACGTAAAAGCACATAGCGTGCCAGTGAAAATATATCAATAAAATCATATATTTACATAAAAATTTGCTTGCGTGAAATGGCACTGTAACGGTGCAGGCCCCCGTCATTAGCGCACTTTCGTGGTGCGTTTTTTGTGGCGCAAATTTCGCGCGGCGCACGGGCGCAAGCGGTTTGCTAGACTAACGATTGCGCTGGAGAAAGTGCCATGAATAAACCTGCATTCGAAGAATTATTCAATAAAATCAATAATTTATTGAAAAACACCCCGGCGGTCGACGTGGAAAAGAATTTGCGCGCGCTGTTATCGTCGACTTTTTCGCGATTGGATCTGGTGACGCGAGAGGAATTTGACGTGCAACGCGAAGTGCTGGTGCGCTCCCGCGAAAAAATTACCCAGCTTGAGGCGCGAATCTCCGAGCTGGAACGCGCGCAACGCGCCAACTGAACCGATGTCCTTGGCCGTTTTGCACAGCCGCGCGCTGGCGGGTGTTGAGGCGCCGCCGGTGGATGTCGAGGTTCATCTGGCCAACGGCTTGCCGAGCTTCACCATCGTTGGCTTGCCCGAAGCCGAGGTGAAGGAATCGAAAGACCGCGTGCGCGCGGCGTTGCAAAACGCGCGTTTCGAATTTCCCCTGCGGCGTATCACGGTGAATCTCGCGCCGGCCGATTTGCCCAAGGAATCGGGGCGGCTGGATTTGCCGATTGCATTGGGCATACTCGCCGCGTCAGGGCAGATTCCCGCCGACAAACTCAGCGAATACGAATTCGCCGGCGAGCTCGCGCTGACCGGTGCGTTGCGCCCGATACGCGGCGCGCTCGCCATGACCCTGGGTGCGCTGAAAGATGGCCGCGCGTTTGTGCTGCCTCCCGACAACGCCGCCGAAGCCGCGCTGGTTGAAAACGCCACGGTCTACGCGGCGCCATCACTGCTGGCGGTGTGCGCGCATTTGCTGGGGCAGGCAAATTTGCCGTCTATCAAAGCGCACCGGCGATAACCGCGCAAAGTTACGCTGATCTGCTGGATGTCAAAGGCCAGGCTCATGCCAAGCGCGCGCTCGAAATCGCGGCAGCGGGAGGCCACAGCCTGTTGAAGTTGTTTACGTGGAGACCAATAACAATTAATATGGCCCCCTTCACGTTGCTGGGGACAGCATGCCAAAGGCTTACAGCTATTTGCGGTTCTCAACGCCAGAGCAGCAGAAAGGGGATAGCTCGCGGCGACAAACCTCGCTGGCGAGGGAGTATGCGCAGAAACACAAGCTGGAACTGGATGAAAGCCTCACCTATCGGGACTTAGGCGTTTCAGCATTCCGCAACAAGAATGCGCGAGTAGGGCAGCTTGCTGAATTTCTCCTAGCCGTTGAGAACGGAACAATCGCCAGCGGCAGCTATTTATTAATTGAAAGTCTCGACCGCCTAACGCGTGAAAAGATTGTCGCGGCGCAGACACTGTTTAATCGAATCATCATGGCGGGGATAGTCATTGTCACCCTCGCGGACAATAAGGTATATAGCCATGACAGTCTAAACGCAAACCCCGTTGATATGATTCTGTCCCTGTTGGTTATGATGCGGGCCCACGAAGAAAGCGAAACAAAGGGCCGGAGGATTAAAGCAGCGTGGAAGCAAAAGCGAGTGATGGCAGACACTCGGAAATTGACCAAGTTGTGCCCCGGCTGGCTGACGCTACGCGATGACCGCTCGCAATTTGATATTGTGAAAGAGCGTGCCGCAGTGGTAAAGCGCATCTTCCGCATGACGCTGAAAGGCACCGGGAGGAAAACGATTGCGCGCACTCTCAATGAAGAAAAGATTCCGTCATTCAATGGGGCCGTATGGCATAGCAGTTACATCGCCAAGCTGCAAAGCAACCCGGCAACTATCGGGACATTTGTGCCGCACACCGAGGAGCACCAAGACGGTAAGACAATACGAACGCCCGCTGAGGCCATACCGAACTACTTCCCCCCAGTTATCACGAAGGACACGTTTGAACGTGTGCAGTCGCTACGGGGCGAGGCACGCAGCCCGCTACGGGGGCGGCACGCATCCGGCATCATAAGTAATATTCTCGGGGGGCTGGGACGCTGCCCCACCTGTGGCGGCGCTGTGACTGTCACCAACAAGGGCGGCAGCAAGGGGACATGGCGATATTTCATTTGCACCAAGGCCAAGGCGGGGGCGGCTGACTGCCGTTATCGGACTATCCCGTATGGCGAAGTGGAGCGTGCCATCATCGCGGAGTTTGACAGCATCGTTGCGGATTGCCCCGCACCAAACAGCGCAGCACGTGAGATAGAGACGAAACTGCGAGATGTGGGGGACAACATAGAGGCAACGAAAGACGCAATTGAAGAATTATTAAAAGCGATTGAGCGCGCGGGTAAAAGCCCCGCGACAGTAATGCAGCGCGTAAGCGACCACGAGGCCACAATAAAAGACCTTCAGGGCACAGAGAAGGCTCTATTAAAACAACTCGCAGCAGCGGCATCCAAGGGATTAGAGCAGAAACTAGAGCAGGCCCGAAAGGCCCTAGCGGCGGCACCCATCAATAGACAGGCCGTAAATATAGCACTGCGACAACTCCTTACCAGCGTAGTGATAGACCCAGAAAGCGGCGAGCTTACGTTCCATTGGATGCATGGCGGGGAGAGCAGCTTTACTTATCGTTGGTTTAAACCTGTTGCACGGAAGGGCGCACGGCCACGGATAGCCACCTAGATGCACACATAGGGCGTGAGGGCTGACGCTGTGCCCAAATTTCTGCCAAATATTTCTTTGAGGGCATCCCATAAACTTCGCTTTTGGAATTTCCCCCCGTCTCAAATTTTACCTATTACAAACGAGCAAGAAAGCAACTTGCTTCGCGTTACACATGCTGTTCACACAGCGTGAGCGGGCCAGCATCAGCGAGGCGCACGAACGGCAGAGCATTCGTAGCTCACGGTGCGGAGCTCTTTCCCATCCACCAGCCCTGCCACCTCGTATGGGTAGCAGAAATCAACTGTTCCGGTGAGCCGGTCAATCCGCACAACGCGATGGGAGTATTCATGCATAGCAGTTGAAACCTCGTATCGCTGGCTTAGACCAATAAATACCAGCGCAGCGGAAAGCACCAAGCCCGCGACTATGACAGCGCGGCCCACCTTCGCCACATCGGATGCGGTGTTCATGTTCAGGCCCCTTGTTGGTATCAGTCGGCACCGAGTCTAGCAGCGCACCACCCTGTTAGATGACGGTCGATTTCCAACAGTGCCTTATGCTGCCCGCACACCCTGTTAAGAAATTAGTGCTGTACATTACTAACGGTCTGTACTATTCTGGCAGCGTTTTCTGACACCCACACAACATGGAGACGCACAACATGGCCACCTTTGGATACGGACGCGTTAGCACTACTGAGCAGAGCACCGAGAACCAGCGTATGGAGATTGAGCGTGCGGGCTATAAACCTGAATACTGGTTTGCGGATGATGGTGTAAGTGGCGCGGTGCTTGCGGCGCAGCGCCCCGAATTCAAGGCCATGCTAGGCAAGATACGCAGCGGTGAGAACCTAGTGGTTACCAAGATAGACCGCCTTGGGCGCGACGCCATAGACATTCAGCAGACCGTGAAAAGTCTTAAGGGTGCCGGGGTGCGTGTGTTCGTGACACAGCTAGGGGCCACAGACCTAACGAGTTCAGCCGGGAAGATGCTACTAGCGATGCTGTCCGCCTTTGCGGAGATGGAGCGCGACCTGATTGTGGAACGCACGAAGGCGGGACTGGCACGCGCTAAAGCAGAGGGCAAACAACTGGGACGCAAGCCGAAGACTACCGAGGCCCAGCGCGTGGTCATCCGTGCGGCACTAGCCAGCGGCGAGACGGTAAGTGAGATGGCACGCCGCAGCGGACTGAGCAGAGCATCCGTTATCAGCATCCGGGGGGCGGCAAGCGCGCCTTAGCCACTGCGATACCACCACGGGGACACAGAGGGGGCCGGAATGGCCCCTTTTCCATTTCTATCATTAGGGTGCGGGGCGTTGTGGGCCCCTAACCCTCACTCTTGCCCCTCTCCTCTCCGCTGGTAAGCGTCCGGCGATGCCCCAGCAGTGCCACCAGTGGGCCCCATGAGGGCATCAGTAAGTAACCCGCCGGGGCACAGCGATAGAACGCGACAGGGCGCGCCCCACGCGTTTGTGGCTACTGAACCCACCAACGCACTAGCCGGGACAGTCCGGACGCTATGGCGGGCCACGTGGGGCCACGGCGGGGCACTCACATGGGGCGGGGTGAATCACGCAGCAACTCAACCGAAGAAAGGGAATACGGCAGTGAATGAAGAAACGGCAGCGACCACAGGGAGAACGTCATGAGCGGCACAGCAGAAAAGATGGTTTACAGGCAAGTGGCAATTCCGGTCAGTGCATTTGACTGGCTGAAGCACCAGCAGCGCACCCACGAGGCACAACTGGGCTACTGCATAAGCAACAGTGAGGCCCTCGCACTGATTATCAGTGAGCACAAAAGATTAACCGTAGAAAGTGGAGCACATCAGAATGTCATTACTCACAGCAAAGGCCGCGCTTGAGGCACAGATTAAAGCAGGCACAGCGCCCGCTGTAGCACAGCCCCGCACGTTGCCACTAGACGCAATTGGGGAACTCCCAGAAGTATTTCAGCACCGGACGCCATGCGAGATTGACCAGAAGATGCATATCATTGAGTTAGCGCGGGTGCTGAAGGGCGGCAACTCTCTCGCTGAAATAGCTATCTTTTGGGATGGGAAGCGATGGGTATGTGTCGATGGGCACCACCGCCTTGCCGCCTATCGGGCAGTAAAGTGGGAAAGGGGCGTGCCGGTGAAAGTGTTTGTTGGCACTGTAGCCCAAGCCATGCTCCGGGCGGCAGGGAACACGCGCGACAGGTTGCCAATGCGCAAGGCAGAGAAGATGAATACCGCATGGCGGCTTGTCCTCGCTGGCGGTCTTACTAAGAAAGAGATTGTGGATGGTGCGGCAGCGTCGGATGGCATCGTCGGGCGCATGCGTCATGTTGCAAAGTCATTGTCACGCCGAGAGCCTGAGACAGACCTGAGCGGAATCACTTGGGAACAAGCGCGTAGGAAATTTGACGGGGAAGACAGCCGCACTCACGAAGATATGGAAAGATGGGTGCATGAGCAGGCGAAGGCGACCGCTGATAAGCTCGTGAAGGCGCTAGGACGCCCCAAGCACTGGAACCGAGAGATACTTTTAGAGGCCCTAGAAATATGCGACGTGAAACTGCCCGCCTTTGCCGCCGAACACTGGCGCAGACGCTGGGCCGATTTCGATGAAGACGCGGAGCAGCTTGCTGAGGGAGAGGAAAAAGACGATTTCTAACCGGGGCCACCAAGGGGAAGCCGCAAGGCACCAGCGCGGCCCCTTGGGGGTGCACAGCTAGACGGGGGTTTTTGCATATTCACCAGCCTATGCATTTGCATAGCCAGATGAGAGCCGTAGCCGGTTAAATGGCTGGGCATATCTGTTTTTTTGTTTTCGCTAATCGGCGCGCGTCCCCACTAGGCAACTAAGCGGTAAAGAAGCAAAACAACCAATCCAACAACCCAGAACCACGCGATGATTACAATGAACTTGGGCGGCGTATCGGCCACTGACCGCCCCGGCCAATCCCATAGCAATCTGTAAAGACCAAATAGAGCCATTGCGGCGATGCAGAGATTATAAAACGCCTGCTTATCCATGAATTAACTCACCTCTCTTTATGCTGCAATACGCGCCCCTTCGCCAGACAATGGATGCGCACCTGCATTCAACCCGCCACGGCATTGTACAAAGCGACCTGAGTGTACTAATATCCGGCCCGCACTACTAACAACACAACTAAAGGGGACACTTCATGTATCTACTTGGCCACGACGTTTTCATCTGCCGTAACATCGCTAAACCACTGCCCGGACATGCCGCACACCCACGCCCGCTGCTGAGTATTGCGCGGGGATGGACAGAGCGCGATACGGAAATCATTGTGGGCCCGTGGGACGTGATAGTGAGCAAGTGCTACAGAGATGGCACACCCCGGCAGAAACACAGCTAGGGCCACAGCGGGGCACCAGCGGGGCCATTCCGGGGCCACTGCTGGTGCCCCGGATGAATTCGTAAAGCCCCCGGATGTAATGGTTCTGGACTGTTGCCAGCCTGTGCGTCAAGTTAAAATACACAAATGCGCGCAGCACTGACAACCCTTTTATTCCTCATCGCACCCGCTCAAGCCGCAACTATCAGCGGCAAGGTTATCAATGTGGCCGATGGCGACACTACTACAGTTCTCGACGTTGACCGCACGCAGCACCGTATTCGCATCGGTGGCATAGACGCGCCTGAAAGGAAGCAGCCTTTCGGTGACACAGCACGGCAGAGCATGGCGCGTATGGTGAGCGGTAAAGAAGTAGTTGCCGATTGCCACAAGGTAGACCGTTACGGTAGGCAGGTATGCAAGGTATTTGCGCAGCCCACTGATTGCCCAACGTGCGGCATGACGCTAGACGTGGGGCATGCCCAAATATTAGCGGGGATGGCTTGGTGGTATCGAGAATACGCGAAAGAACAGCCAGCGGAAGACCGTGTGCGTTACGAGGCAGCGGAGCAAGATGCCCAAGCGCGTAAGCTGGGGCTGTGGCGCGATGCGAACCCCGTTGCGCCGTGGGAATGGCGGCGTAGGGCAAAGTGATACTCCTCCTCTTTTTGGCGGCGGCGCGGGTGCTTCGCGGTATTGGTCTCAGAAAGCACAGTCTGTTGATGGTCGGCCCGCCTGGCACCGGAAAAACCATGCTCGCGCAGCGGCTCCCTGGAATTTTGCCGCCGATGACACAGCAGGAGGCGCTCGAATCGGCGGCCATGCAATCGCTCGGCAGCGCTGGCTTTGATGTCTCGAAATGGAAGCAGCGCCCCTACCGCGCGCCGCATCACACTGCATCGGGCGTGGCGCTCGTCGGCGGCGGCGGCAACCCGCGCCCCGGCGAAATCTCCATGGCCATGCACGGTGTGCTGTTTCTGGATGAGCTGCCGGAGTTTGAACGCAAGGTGCTCGAAGTGCTGCGCGAGCCACTGGAATCCGGGCGTATCACCATTTCACGCGCGGCACGGCACGCGACTTTTCCTGCGGTATTCCAGATGGTTTGTGCGATGAATCCGTGCCCGTGCGGATTTTTGGGACACTTTTCAGGGAAGTGCCGGTGTTCACCGGATCAGGTGGCGCGCTACCGCTCGCGAATTTCCGGCCCGCTGCTTGACCGCATTGATCTGCAAATTGAAGTGCCCGCACTGCCGCAGGAGGACTTGACGCGGCAAGGGCAAGGGAATGGTGATTCGTCGGACACCGTGCGCGCGCGCGTCACCGCCGCACGCGAACGCGCTCTCGCGCGCCAGCAAAAACCCAACTCGCATTTGTCGACACGTGACATCGACAAACACTGTGTGCCCGACGAAAAAGGCGAAACGTTGCTAAAGCAGGCGATCAGCCGCATGGGCCTGTCGGCGCGTGCGTATCACCGCATACTCAAGGTGGCGCGCACGGTAGCTGATCTGGCGAACGTTGATACGGTTGCCAGCGCGCACATTGCCGAGGCGATACAGTATCGGCGGTTTGAGCGGGGGTGAGCGTGCTTTCTTTTACGACGGACAGGCAGGGTGCTGCGAAACAAGCGTTGCCGTTAACCTTACACTTTTATTAACTGATGCGGAATTTTGTGCCATGTCTTTTCATGCTTCTAACACCCCCGGCAAGTCTGAATTGTCCTTGATCGAGGCTGCTCGCGAGCTTGTGCCGCTCGTCAAACAACACGCCGATCAAACCGATGCGGATCGCGAGCTGCCGAAGCCGCTGTTCCATGCGCTCGCCGACGCGGGCTTTTACCGCATGGCCGTCGCGCGAGCCGTCGGCGGGCTGGAAGTGGATTTCCCGACGTATCTGCAAGTGCTTGAAGCACTGGGCACCGGCGACGCCAGCACCGCATGGACGGTCAGTCAGGGCGCGAATTGGGGAACCTACTCCGCGTGCATGCCGCAGGCCGCGGCGCGTGAAATCTGGACCGACACACCGCGCAGCGTGGTGTCAAACTCCCCCTCGCCAACGGCGAAGGCGGTGGCCGTACCGGGTGGATATCGCGTCACCGGCCGGCAGCCGTTTAGCACCGGCATCAAACATGCGTCGTGGGTCGCGGCCCACGCGCAAGTCATCGAAAACGGCGTAGTGCGGCAGCACAATGGCAAGCCCGAAGCGCGCTATTGCCTGATTCCAAAACGCGAGGTCGAGGTTATCGACGCTTGGCACACCAAGGGCATGCGCGGCACGGGCACACACACGTTCGACGTGAAAGATGTTTTCGTGCCCGAGGCGCGCACCGTGTTTCCACGGGGGGCGCAGCTCATCAGCCCGGGGCCGCGCTACAAAATTCCGGTAACGTTGGGCTTTGCGGCGGGTGATGGCATGGTGGCGCTGGGACTTGCGCGCAACTGTCTGGAGGCGTTTTACGAAGTGGCGGGCTCCAAGGCGCCGCGCAACATGACGGGCCTGTTGCGTGAACAATCGATCACCCAGTTGGCCGCCGGGCAAGCCGAGGCCGCGTTGCGCGCCGGGCGCGCGTATCTGCTGTCGGCGGCGCAGGAAATCTGGGCCTCGGCCGTGGCCACCAGCGAACCCGTGGCGAGCCTTGAGTCGCGCATCAATCTGCGGTTGGCATCAACGCACGCCATCCGGCTTGCCGCGCAGGTGGTTGACGGCCTGCATCCGCTTTGCGGCGCGACGGTGGTGTTTGACGGCCACCTTATCCAGCGCCTGTTTAACGACATGCACGTCATCACGCAACACAGCCAGGGCCGTTTCCAGCACTATGAAATCTCGGGCAAGTACTACACCGGGCTGGAGATCGACGAAGGGCGCTTGTAAAGCGTAAAGGTTTGTCTGATGCTGGGGCGGCGGGGCGCAAAGGCTGCTTTTACACCGGCCGGTCGCCGCACATTTGCACGCGGTGCATCACGCGCGGAAACTTCCATACATCGTTGACGGCAATATGCAGCGTGCAACGGTTGTCCCATACCGCGACCGAGCCTTTCTCCCAGCGAAAGCGGCAGGTGAATTCGGGGCGTGCCGCGTGCTGCAACAGAAACCCAAGCAATGGCGCGCTCTCCTCGGAGGTCATTGCGGAAAAGCGCTGCGTATAAGATTTATTGACGAACAGGGTTTTGCGGCCGGTTTCGGGGTGCGTACGCACGACGGGATGCTCAGACACCGTCTCGCGCCATTGTGCGTCTTCGCGCACCTTGTTCGTGCGATGCTTGTTGCGCCCGGCTTGCGGCCCCGCAACCGTGATGTCGCTGTGCACGGCCTTCAGGTTCGATAACAGTGCCTTCATGCCATCGGAAAGCCTTTCATACGCGAGATAGCCGTTGGCGAACAGCGTGTCGCCGCCATAGGGCGGCACGTCCACGCCATACAGCACGGCGCCACTGGGCGGCTCCGCCATGCAGGTGGTGTCGGCATGCCAGTCTTCCCCGACAATTTGCGTATCGCCCGGCGTGCGGCGAATACGGACGATGTCGGGATACGGCCCTTCGGTCAGCAGATTCGGGTGGCGGAACAGGGGTGCGAAGCGGCGGCCAAAGGCGGTCAGCGCATCGTCATCGAGCGCCTGACCGCGGAAAAAGATCACCAGATGCTCCCGCCACGCGCGCCGGATTTCAGCGAAGGTCGCGTCGTCTATCGGGCGGCTGACATCGACGCCACCGATCTCGGCGCCGAGTGCGCCGGCCAGCGGTGAGACCGAGATGCGCGTGTATTCGTTCGCATATTCGTTGGCCTGCTCATTCGGATGGCTCGGTACGGGCGACAGTGTGCTGGACATGGCATGTACCCCAAGATGGCGTCGGTGACATTCTAAGACTGAAAATCATCCGGCGATAGCAGCGGAAGAAAGAGCTGAATTTCGCCGATGGACTGGTGGCGCCGTACAAACCACGCATTGACGCTGTGGCGAACGGGCGCTAAATTGCCACCGTGGCGATGCAAATGGAATCGCGGAAGGGCGCATGCCATGCAGTCGCCGGGTGAAAGCATTGCTTGTATAGCGAAACTATCTAGGAGAGGTGCCATGGCTGTTGTTCAAACGATTGCGGGTCCCGTCGAAAGCGCTGCGCTGGGGCGCACACTGGCGCATGAGCATATCTGTAGCGGCATGGCCGGCATGGAGCGCGTCGGCATGTTCGATCTGGACGACGTGACACGCCGCGCGGTGGCCGCGCTCGACAACGCGCGCGGCGTCGGCATACAAACCGTGATCGATTGCTCGCCACTGGATCTCGGGCGGCAGGCGACGCTGTTTCAGCGGCTGGCGCGGGAATCGTCGTCGAATATCATTGCCTGCACTGGTGTGTATCGTTATGTGCCGTCGTCTTACGCCGGCTGGAATGTCGATGTACTCGCCGACTATTGGCTGCGCGATCTGAGCAGCGGCATGGAAGGCACCAACATCCGCGCGGGCGTGCTCAAAATTGCGTGGGATTACGAATACCGTGTTGACGATGGCCCACACGCGCCCCGCGCCCAGCTCGAGAAATGCGCGCGCGCGGCGGCGCTGGCCGCGAAGACGGCTGGCGTGCCGATACTCGTACACCATCGGTGCGAAGACCGCACCGGCCATCGCGTGCTGGATATTTTTGAGGAGGAAGGCGTTGATCTGCGCGCGGTGACTGTCGGCCACTGCAACGATTCCCTGGATCCGGATTACGTCATCGGGCTCGCCCGGCGCGGCGCGACCATAGGCCTTGACCGCTACAATCCGAACCGTACGCCGGCCGAGCTCGAACGGCGCGCGCAACTGGCGCTGGACGTCATCAAGGCGGGCTACGCCAGCCACATGACGTTAAGTCATGATCGCGCTGCGTTTTCCATCAACGGCGGCCCGCCCACGGGCGGACCACGGCCGGAAGACGCGGATTGCTATGTGCGCGTTTCGCAGCAGGAGATTCCCTGGCTGCTCGCGCACGGGGCAACCGAAGCGGATATTCAGGCGTCGCTCGTTGGGGCGGTGCGCGCCATGTTTGAAGCGGCCAGCGCCATGAAACGCGGGTAAGAGTGTGCCGCCAACATAGCCACTACCCGTTGGCCACAGACATCAGGCTTCGAGCAATTCGAAACCGTCTTTGCCCGCCGCGCAGTCCGGACAAGTCCAGTCCTCCGGCACGTTTTCCCAATGCGTGCCGGGCGCGATGCCATCTTCCGGCGCGCCCTTTTTTTCCTCATAGGCATACGCACACAGCAGGCATTGATAGGATCGCTCGCCTGGCTTTGCGCCTTTGGCAGCCGCGGTTGATTGTGTTACCGGGTTGGGGAATCTTACGATCAGTCCTTCCATGCCCTCGGCCCCAGCGCGCATCTCGTAGGCGCCTTCCTTGTGGGAGACGTACACCAGCGACATCGCCCGGGCTTCCTTGCTGTCGTGGATCAGGCTGCCTTTTTGCACCACGACAAACAGGCCCTCGCCGATTGACGGGTCAGGCGTGAGCGCCGTTGCGCCTGGCTTCATGCGCAACGTGTAGGTTGCGAGGCCATGTTGGTCTTGCAGTTCAGGCACCGCCTGCAGCAGGACCTTTTCCGCAGTGTCGCTGGGAAACGTTACGTCATGCGTGACTTGCCACGGATTGCGGTCGGGCATCTGGTTCAACGCGGCAATCGCCTCGGCTTCGTGTATCGCACCGGTATCCGGCCGAGAGCGGATGATGAGGCAGGTCAGACTGCTGTCGTCGGCGGCGGTGAACGGCCCGTAAGGCGTGTTCGGACGCGAGAAATGCACGGTGTTGGTTTTGATGTCGCGCCGTCCCAGCCTGCCCCGGCCGCCGAGCATGATCTGGTACTGCGGCACGTCGTGGAAATGCGGCGTCGATAGCCGCCCGGGTGCAAACGTGACCAGCGAGGCCAGCGGCAAATCCGGGTTGCCGCGCTTGCCCAGCAACGGTGTCACTACGTTTTGTGAGCCATCGACGCCGGTCCGGGTGACCTGATTCACTTTCGCGTCGTCGTACGTAATCACGGTTGCCATAGCGTTCTCCCTGTCGGTCTTTCTGTATGTATGCGCCGCCCGGCCCAACGCCATCAAGGCTGAAGCCACGATGCATGACGAGCGGAAATCTCGTTTAGTATAGTCGCAGTTCAGCGCCCGGGCGCATAGCTGTACCGTGCGGAGTTTTCATCGCTGTGCCCTGTGCGGATTGCCATGATGAGGCAGGTTGCTTTCGGGTCATTCAGATCAGTGTTGATATAAGTAATTGTTTTATAAGGAAATTTATGAGTATTCTCGATCAAGACAAACTCGGCGCCTTTTGCCGTCACACCCATGTGGAAATGCAGGGCGCGGCCAGCGGCACGCTCGCGGGGCTCACGTTTGGGCTGAAAGACATTTTCGACGTGGCAGGCCACAAGACCGCATTCGGTTGCCCCGACTGGCTGCGTACGCATGAGGCTGCCAAAGTGCATTCAGTGGTCGCGAAAAAGCTGCTCGATGCCGGCGCGCATCTCGTGGGCAAGACGCACACCGAGGAAATGGCGTTTAGCCTCACTGGCGAGAATGCTCATTACGGCACGCCGGTCAATGTGGCTGCGCCGGGGCGCGTGCCGGGCGGGTCGTCCAGCGGCTCGGCCGCGGCGGTGGCGGGCAAGCTGGTGGATTTCGCCATCGGCAGCGACACCGGCGGTTCGGTGCGCGGGCCGGCGAGTTTTTGCGGCATCTATGGCATAAGGCCCACACATGGGCGTATTTCGCTCGAAGGCGTGTGCCCGCTGGCGCCGGGGTTTGATACCTGCGGCTGGTTCGCACGCGACGCGGATTTGATGGCGCGGGTGGGCGATGTGCTGCTCGGTGGCAAGGCAGCCACGCCGGGGCGCATTCTTCTGGCGCAGGACGCGTTTGCGCTTGCCACACCCGAAGCGCAGGCCGCGCTGCAACCCGCGCTGGCGCACGTCACCCAGGTGTTGGGCAAAGCGGAGCCGGTGACGGTTAGCGCGGAAGGCTTGAACAACTGGTTTGAAGTGTTTCGCGTGCTGCAGTTCGCGGAAATCTGGGACACGCATCGTGAGTGGGTGATGCGCGAACGGCCGAATTTCGGCATCGCCATCGGCAAGCGCTTTGAAGCAGTGGCGAAAGTCACGGCGGCAGAGGTGGCGCAAATGAAACCCAAGCGCGAGGAAATCGCCGGGCGGATCGACAAGCTGCTCGCCAACAACGCGGTGCTGTTGTTGCCCAGCGTGCCGGATGTCGCGCCGCTGCTCAATTGTCCGCACGATCAGACCACGGCGTTTCGTGAACGCGCGATGGGCATGCTGTGCATTTCCGGCATCGGGCGGCTGCCGCAGGTAAGTTTGCCGCTCGCGAATGTCAACGGCCTGCCGCTGGGCTTGTCGATTGCAGCGGCGCGCGGCAACGATGAAATGCTGTTAGCGTTGGCGAAAAAAATAAATTAAAACAAATACTTATGGAATAGATTTGCTATGCCTCGCCACGCCTACCGCATTGTCAACGTGTTTGCCGATGCCGCATCCCCGCAGCATCCGCTCACCGGCAACCCGCTGTGCGTATTTGAAAACGGTGCAGCCATCGACGACAAAACCCAGCAGGCGCTGGCGCAGCAATTCAATCTGTCGGAAAGTGTTTTTATTCTGCCGTCGAACAAAGCCACGGCGCGCATCCGCATTTACACCACCGCGTACGAGATGCCGTTTGCAGGCCATCCGACATTGGGCGCCGCGCATGTGGTGCGCGCGCTTCGTGGTGAGAGCGGCGCGGTCGACGCGCTGACGCTCGAAACGCTGGCGGGCGTTATTCCGGTGAACGCGCGCGGTGACGAGTGGACGCTCAAGGCCAACGCGCCGGTTGCGCGGCCGCTTGCCATGGATGACGCAGCGTTCGCTGAGCTGATGGGGCTAAACATTGGTGATCTGGCACGGCCACCGGTTTGGGTCAGCACCGGTAACGAGCAACTCATCGCGCCTCTCGCCAGCGTTGAGGCCGTGCGCCGTTGCCGCCCCGATGCCGCGAGAATGGCAAAACTGAAAGAGCCCGCTGACGCCGGCAAAATTCTGGCGTGGGCAAACCTGCCCAACGGAGAAATCCTCGCACGATTTTTTCTACTCAATCACGGCACCCTGCGCGAAGACTTCGGTACCGGCAGCGCCGCCGCCAATCTGTGCGGCTGGTTCGTCACGCAGCAAAATCCGCCGCTGCCGCTGCCGCTGCAACGCGTGATGTGGCAGGGCGAACCCATAGGCCGCCCGGCGAAACTTATGCTGAATGTGGACGCGCAAGGCGATATACGCATCGGCGGCCGCGTGGTGGAATTGGGCGCGGGGTCGGTCTCGCTGTAACCGCTTTATGCGTATGGCGTACGGGCGCATCCGGGTGCACAATGCGGCGAGACGCATTGCTTCAAATCTCCCTTGTCTGTTTCCGTTTTTCCATCATCTGTCACCCATCCCCGTGAGGAGAGCGCCATGGACCACAACGCCAGCACCAATGCCCGCCGTGAATTTCTGAAGTTTCTGGCGGCAAGCCCCTGTTTGACCGCCACATCCGCCGGCGGCATTGCCGCACTGTTGCAACGGGAGAGTCTTGCACAGGACATTCGTTCCAGCAGTTTCACCAGCATCATGCGCGATCGCATGAGTGTGGTGGAAAATCCGAAGGACGCGCTGACAGTATTCGACATGGAAGCCACCGCGCGCACCAAGGTGCATCAGGGCCACTGGTCATACATGGCGAGCGGCACGGATGACGACACGACGCTATTCGCCAACCGCGAAGGTTTTCGGCAGTTGCAGTTGCGGCCGCGCCGCTTGCGGGACGCGACCAAAGTCGATACGCGCGCAGAGTGGTGGGGCAACACTTACAGCAGCCCGATTTTTACCTGCCCCACCGGCGGACAAGGCTCGTTTCACCCGGAGGGCGAATTGGCGGTGGGCCGTGCCACGCGCGCGCGCAACAACGTGCAAATGCTCTCCACCTCGACCGGCATTTCCATCGAGGACGTCACCAAGGCGCATGGCCGGCCGGTGTGGCAGCAGTTTTACGCGCCGAATTCGTGGGATGCGAGTGTGCAGTTGATGAAGCGTTTTCAGGCCAACGGCGTGACGGTGCTCGCGCTCACCTGCGACAATACCACCGGGCGCTTTAGTGAAACGTATTTGCGCACACGCCCCAAAGACATGAACCAGTGCGAGGCGTGCCACAAGGGCGGGCCGGAAGTAGGCCGCCACCGCCCGATGCGCGACGGTATTGACTACTCAAAGTTGCGTTCGTCCGACCCGGCGATGGACTGGAAATTTGTCGCGCGCGTGCGCGACTACTGGAAGGGCAAATTCATCCTGAAGGGCATCGACACGCACGAAGACGCGAAGCTCTGTCTCGAACACGGGCTCGACGGCATACTGGTGTCGAACCATGGCGGGCGCTCCACCGAAACCGGGCGCGGCACGATTGAAGCATTGCCCGAAGTCGTTGCCGCGGTGGGCGGCAAGATACCGGTGTTTCTCGACGGCGGCGTGCGCCGAGGCACCGATGTGTTCAAGGCGTTGGCGTTGGGTGCCGCCGGCGTGGGCATCGGCCGCCCGACGCTGTGGGGGCTCGGCTCGTTCGGTGAAGCTGGCGTAACCCGCGTGCTGGAAATCCTTCAGGCGGAACTTAAGCTGGTGATGGGCAACTGCGGCACGCAACGCCTGGCTGATATCAACAAAGACTACGTAACGTCGCGCAACTGGCGTTTGTAGAGCGTTCGTAGGGCGCTCGCAGGGCACTCATGGCCGGCGCACGGATTTTATTGACGACGGCATGTTAAACTCGATTCCGCAATGCGCGACTATGGCACGGGGCGGGTGGTCCGCAGGCTAGCGGCCAAGAAATCATATTGAATCCAGGAAGACACCATGATCAAGACAACTCGATTGCGTTTCTCCGCCAGATTGGCGCGAACCCTCAGCTTAGGCGCTGCCGCACTGCTGGCGCATAACGCCTGCGCGCAAGCGCCTGCCGCGCCTGCGGCGCCACCCTCGTGGCAACAGGGCCGCTCGGCGGATCAGGCCAGTTCCACGCTGCATCCGTTTGCACCGCATTTCACCGGGCGTGCGTCCAAGGATTTGCCGCTGGACAAGCTCAAGCTGCCACCCGGGTTCAAGGCCGAGGTTTGGGTGGAAGGCGTGCCAGAGGCGCGCTCGCTGGCGCTGGGTGACAAGGGCACGGTGTTCGTCAGCAATCGCAACCTGACGGATGTTTACGCCATCGTTGATCGCGGCGGCTCGCGAGAAATCAAAAAAATCCTCAGCGGGATGAAGTCACCGAACGGGGTCGCCTTTAACAAGGGGACACTGTATGTGGCCGAACGCCATCGCATTACGCGCTATGATGGTATCGAGGACGCACTCGACAATCCGCCGGCGGCCAAGGTCGTGATCGACAACCTTGACCCGTCGCAGCAGGCCGGCCACTTCTGGAAATATCTGGCGATGGGGCCGGACGGCAAGTTGTATTTCAACGTCGGCTCGCCGGGCAATATCGTGATCCCGAATTATAATCAGGCCACCATGCAGCGTGTCGATCCGAATAGCGGCGTGCTGGAGACCGTGGCGCACGGCGTGCGCAACTCGGTGGGCATGGATTGGCACCCGCGCACGAAAGAGTTGTGGTTCACCAACCACGCGCGCGACTGGATCAGCGACGATTTGCCCAACGACACACTGCACCGTCTGTCGCGGCGAAACATGCACTTCGGCTATCCGTTCTGCCATCAGGGCGACTTGCAGGACCCCGATCTGGGCAAGGGGCGCTCGTGCAAGGAGTTCGATGCGCCTGCCGCCAAGCTGGGGCCGCACATCGCGCCGCTCGGTATGCGTTTTTATACCGGCAAAATGTTCCCGGCGGAATACCAGAACAACATTTTCATCGCCATGCACGGCTCGTGGAATCGCAACACCAAGCACGGTTACAACGTGATGCGCGTGACGCTGGATGGCGCTGGCAAGGTCACCGGCATGAAACCATTCCTCGAAGGCTTCCTCGAAAACGACAAAGGCGATCCGCCGATGTGGGGCCGCCCGGTCGACGTGCTGCAAGTGCGCGACGGCGCGCTGTTGGTGTCGGACGACTTCAACGGCATCATCTATCGCATCAGCTACAAGAAGTGAGACTCGCGGCAGTAACCAACACGGCGGCGGTCGTATTCGCCGCCGTGTTTTTGTTGAGCCCCGTGGCCACTGCCGCGGATGCGGCGGCGGGCGAGCAAAAAGCGCAGGTGTGCGTGGCCTGTCACGGGCCGCAGGGCAATTCGGCGCAACCGGCGGTTCCGTCGCTCGCCGGCCAGCCCGCGCAGTTCATTGCCACGCAGTTGCTGATGTTCCGCGAAGGCCGCCGCAAGGAAGCGCAAATGTCGGCGTTCGCGGCGGGGCTTTCCAATGCGGATTTGAACAACATCGCGGTGTATTTCGCGGTACAAAAGCTGGCGGCTCCCACGCGCGTGACTGAGCCTGCCGTTGCTGAAGCGGGCGCGCGCCTCGCCAAACAGTACAATTGCACGCAGTGCCACGGCGCGGCATTAAAAGGTCAGCAGCACATTCCGCGTCTGGCGGGGCAGCAGGCCGAGTATCTGAAAGTTCAGTTGCGTGGCTTCAAGGCGGGCGCCCGTTTTGACATGGACGGCCAGATGACCTCTGCCGCACAGGCATTGAGCGAGGCCGACATCACAGCGCTGGCCGATTACATGGCCGGGCTGGAATAGTTTCGCGTTGCGCCAAAGCGTAGTGGCCTGATTTGTGCTGATTTACATTCACGGATTCAACAGCGCGCCGGCGTCGTTCAAGGCGCGGCTGATCGGCGCGCGCATGCACGCGTTGGGGCGTGAACAGGAATATTTCGTGCCGGCGTTGCCGCATCGTCCCGCCGAAGCGATGGCACTTTTATGTGATTTGCTGGATAAACATTCGATCGCGGCGCTCATCGGCAGTTCATTGGGCGGCTTTTACGCGACTTATCTCGCCGAGCGATACGGTGCGCGAGCGGTACTGGTGAATCCCGCCGTCAAGCCCTATAAGCTGCTGCGCAATTATCTTGGGCCGCAGAAGAATCTTTTCACCGGCGCCGAATACGAACTCACGGTGCAACATGTGACCGAACTGGAGGCACTGGAAACTACTGCCATCACGCCCGAACGTTACTTGCTGCTTACGCGCACCGGCGACGAAGTGCTGGATTACCGCGACGGCGTGGAAAAATATCGCGGTGCGCGGCAGCACGTGATCGCGGGCGGCGACCACGGCTTTGATGACTTCGAAAACTATCTCGATGAAACGCTCGCTTTTTGTGGTGTGCTGCCGGCGGTTTGAGGTGCACGGGCTATGGCGTAGGATAGGCAGCAGGCGTTGTTGCCAGGCCGTTATTCAGTGACGAAAGGTTTTAAAAATGTTTAATAAAAACAAATACTTACAAAACACCTGCCGATTGATTGCCGTTATTCTGTTGCTCGCCAGCGGATTAGCGGGCGCGCAGAAACTATCGCGCGCAGCGCCTTTCCCCGAAGCCTCCGAAGAACTGTACGGCATTGGCTCTGGCGGCAAACTGTATGTGTTCGGCGGCTTGGCGCCCGGCTGGAAGCCCAAGGGCCTGGTCTACGAATACGATCCGGCGAAAGATGCATGGACCAAAAAGAAAAACATGCCGATTGCCTCGCACCATCTCGCGCTGGCCGAGATGAATGGCAAGATTTATGTATTCGGCGGTTTTAAATATCCCGATAGCGGCCCGGCGGCGTGGCAGCCGATGGACAACGTGTTTGAGTACGACCCGGCTGCGGATACATGGAAGCCGCTCGCGCCGCTGCCCACCAGACGTGGCTCGCCCAATGCGGTGGTGGCGAACGGCAAAATTCATGTGATCGGCGGCGCGGGCTTTCATCCGAACTCAAAAGAAACCGCCGTGCATCCGGCGCGCCCGCATCGCTCGCTTGGGACGCATGAAGTTTACGACCCGGCGAGTAACTCGTGGGAGACCAAACAGGCGATGCCTACCGCGCGCAATCACGCGGCAGCAGGCTTTGTCGCCGGCAAAATTTATGTGATCGGCGGGCGCATTGGCTCGGCCTTCATCACACGCGCGAGTAACACCGATATCGTCGAGGTGTATGACGTGGCCGCGGATCAATGGGGCGACTTGAAAGCGCCGATGCCAACACCGCGCAGCGCCTCGGCATGGGGCGTGCACAAGGGATTGATTTACGTCGCGGGCGGCGAGCAGCGCACCAGCGAGTTTCAGCGCACCTTCCGTGCGGTTGAGGCTTACAACCCGGCGAACAACCGTTGGACCGCGTTGCCGCCAATGGAATTCCCGCGTCACGGCTTGGCCGGCGACATCATCAACGGCAAATTTCACCTGGTCAGCGGCGATGCGGCCTCCGGCGGCGCGCCAGGCACGCATATCGATTCGGACG
The DNA here is from genome assembly GCA_900299145.1 of Betaproteobacteria bacterium. Classification (GTDB taxonomy): domain Bacteria; phylum Pseudomonadota; class Gammaproteobacteria; order Burkholderiales; family SG8-41; genus UBA5216. Next base: position 78,928 of record OMIN01000098.1, read on the forward strand.
TGCACGAGGTGATTGATCTGGAAGCCAAGTAGCAGCGGGCACGCTATAATCGAAGCGCGGCCCTCCAATCCGGGGCCGCGTTTTTTTTGGGCGGATGGATAAACCAAGTCAGGTGTGATGAACGTTTTTTACGAAGAAGACGGCGGTTTCAAGGTCGGCGCGATACTCGCCGACAACGACACGTCGCTACAGGTTGAAGCCCCGCACGGCAAACGTTCGAAGGTGAAAGCCTCGGCGGTGCTGCTGCGTTTTGACAAGCCCGCGCTCGCCGATTTCCTGGAGGGCGCGCATCGCGCGGCGGACGAGATCGACATCGATTTTCTGTGGCAATGCTGCGGCGAAGCGGAGTTCGATTATGCGGCGCTCGCGCGCGAGTATTTCGGGCACGAACCTGGCGCGCTGGAATCGGCGGCGGCATTGCTGCGGCTGCACGGCGCGCCGATGTATTTTTACAAAAAAGGCCGTGGCCGCTACAAGGCCGCGCCCGAAGCGTCGCTCAAGGCGGCGCTCGCCGGTATCGAACGCAAGAAGCAGCAGGCGCTGCAGCAGGCGCGTTATGTCGAACAACTTAACGCGCACCAAACGCCGCCGGAATTCACGCCCCTGTTGCACAAGCTGCTCTACGCACCAGACAAAAACACCATTGAATTCAAAGCGTTGGATGAGGCCGCCACGGGCCAGCATTTGTCTCCCGCGCATTTGCTCGCCCGCTGTGGCGCGATTCCGTCAACCCATGATTTTCACCTGAACCGCTTTTTGTTCGAGCACTTTCCGCGCGGCGCGTCGCACGCGGCGCTGGACGTGGCGGCTGCGCCGGACGATCTACCGCTGGCGGATATCGCGGCCTACAGCATTGATGACGCCGCCACCACCGAAATCGATGATGCCTTTTCCGTATCGCCACGCGCGGCGGGCGGCGTGCGCATCGGCGTGCACATTGCAGCGCCAGCGCTGGGCGTGCTGCCTGGTACGCCCGCCGAGGCCGTCGCGCGCGAGCGTTTGTCCACGGTGTATCACCCGGCCGGCAAGATCACCATGCTGCCAGATGCGATGGTTGCGCGTTATACGCTGGCCGAGGGCCGCGATTGTCCGGCGCTGTCTTTGTACACCGATGTCAATTCATCCGGGGAAATTGTCGGCACGGAAACGCGGCTGGAAAGCGTGCGCGTGGCCGCGAACCTGCGTCACGATACGTTGGAGCCGGTGTTTCACGAAGCGGCGCTGGCGAGCGGCGTGGTCGATCACGCGCAAGGCGTTGAACTCAAAACCCTGTCGGAATTTGCGGCGCGGCTCGCGCAGGCGCGGCTGGGCGGGCCGCAGCCGCCGCAGCGCGCAGAGTACACGTTTACTGTCGAGCATGATCGCGTCACCATCGGCCGTCGCGCGCGCGGTTCGGCCATCGACAATCTGGTGTCGGAGCTGATGATTTACGTCAACAGCACATGGGGCCGCGAGTTGGCCAACAAGAACGTTGCCGCGATTTACCGCGTGCAAAGCGCGGGCAAGGTGCGCATGAGCACTGCGCCCGCACCGCACGAGGGGCTCAACGTCGCGCAGTACCTGTGGGCCAGTTCGCCGCTGCGGCGTTACGTTGATCTAATCAACCAGCGGCAACTCATCGCGGCAACGCGCGGCGAGACGCCGCTGTACCCCGCGCGGGACGCCACGCTGCTGGCGGCCATGCGCGACTTTGAAGTGACTTATGATGCGTACGCCGAGTTCCAGCGCGGCATGGAGCGCTACTGGTGCCTGCGCTGGCTGCAACAGGAATCCCGCGACAAAGTCACCGCTACGGTGATCCGTGAAAACCTGTTCCGTTTCGACGAATTGCCGCTGGTGGTGCGCGTGGCTTCCGCGCCAGAACTGCCGCCCGACACCACGGTGGAGCTTACCGTCAGCAGCATTGATCTGCTGGATCTAAGCCTGCATTGCGAGTTCGTGCGGCAAGTCGGCGGCGCGGGTCGATGCTAGCGGCCACTGACTTTCACGGTAATGTCGCATTTCACTTGAAATAATGATTGTAAGCATCAGTTTTAAAACACTTTTCTTGCCAAGTGCATGGGTTTCCCGGCAAACTCTCACGCCATGAGCAAGCAGCCTACCGCCAAAGTTATTTCGCTGGCGAAATCCCCTTCACTGCCCGCTTCGATGGCCGCCCCCACCGCACCCGCGCGCCGAGCCAAGCGCGGGCATCAGGTGGCGCGCAACAGCACGCTGTCAGCGCTGGACGCGCGGGTGGCGCAACTGGAAAGCCTCGTTGCCACGCTCGACCGGCGCATGGCGCGCGGCGCGTTCAACCGGCCTTTTCAGGTGGCGCTGTCGGGTTCGATCCTGTTGCATCTCATCGTGATCAGCCTAGTGACGTTTACGTTGCCTGACAAAAAGCCCGCCAGCAACGACAAGCCGCTGGACGTGATTCTCGTCAACGCCAAAAGCAAGGCGAAGCCGCTCAAGGCGCAGGCGCTGGCGCAGCACAATCTCGATGGCGGCGGCAATACCGACGCTGACCGCCGCATGAAAAGCCCGCTGCCGGCGGTGCGTAACGACGTCACATCAAACGACGTGACGGTCGCGCAAAAACGCGTCGAGCAGCTGGAACAGGAAGTGCGCCAGTTGATGACGCGGCAGAAATCCACGTATAGCGCCGCGTCCGGGCCGGCGCAACCAGCCAAACCGGAGCAACAAAAGCCCGACGCGCCCATCGCACCCAATCCGGTCGAGGCACAGCAACGGCTTAATATCCAGCGGCTGGAAGCGGAAATCGCGCGGAATTGGGAGGCTTATCAAAAACGTCCGCGCAGGCAATCCATCGGCGCTTCTGCCGCCGAGTATCGCTTTGCGCGATACGTCGAAGACTGGCGCGTCAAGGTGGAGCGTCTGGGCGAGGCCAACTATCCGCAGGCCGCGCGTGAGCAGAAAATCTACGGCAGCCTGCTGTTGATCGTGTCAATTCGCTCGAACGGCACAGTCGAGAATATCGAACTGCGGCGCTCGTCCGGCAGCAAAATTCTGGACGAAGCCGCAATTCGCATTGTGCGGCTCGGCGAGCCGTATCCGGCGTTCCCGGCCAACATCGCCAGGGACACCGACATTCTGGATATCAGCCGCACCTGGCGTTTCACCACCGCCGATCGCATCGAAACCGAGTAGGCGCGCCGCTGCTTTTGTCCTGCACTACAATCGCCGCATGACTGATACGTACGCCGTCATCGGCAACCCCATCGCTCACAGCAAGTCCCCGGAAATTCATGCCGCGTTCGCGCGCGCGACGTCACACGACATCGTTTACAAACGCATTTTCTGCGAGCTGGGCCAGTTCGCCGAAACCGTGCGCGCGTTTCAGGCCGAAGGCGGCAAGGGCCTGAACGTCACGGTTCCGTTCAAGCACGAGGCATTTGAATTCGCCACGCGTACCAGCGAACGCGCGCGCGAGGCTGGCGCAGTGAACGTGCTGAAGTTCGGCGGTGCGGCGCGCGGCGCTGAAGTGCTGGGTGACAATACCGACGGGGTGGGACTTACGCGCGATATCACCGTGAATCTGGGCCGGGAATTGCGCGGCAAAAGCATTCTGCTGTTGGGCGCGGGCGGGGCGTCATTCGGTGTGGTGGGGCCGCTTCTGGATGAAGTGCCGCGCACAATGGTGATTGCCAACCGCACGCTGAGCAAGGCCGAGGCGCTGGCGCAGCGTTTCGCGGCCCGCTACGGGCCCTGTGCGCTGTCCGCGTGCGGTTATGACGCGCTCAGCGGCTCGGCATTCGACGTGGTGATCAATGCCACTTCTGCTGGCTTGAGCGGTGGTATGCCGGCGTTGCCCGAGGCGATTTTTGCGCCCGGCGCGCTCGCCTACGACATGGTTTACGACAAAGCCACGCCGTTCATGCAATACGCGCAAGCGCGCGGCGCCACGGTGGCCGACGGGCTGGGCATGCTGGTGGAGCAGGCGGCGGAATCGTTTTTGATCTGGCGCGGCGTGCGGCCCGCCACCGCGCCGGTGATGGCGGCACTGCGTGGCGCGCGGTAAATCCCCCGCCCCGCCGCACGGTGCGAGGGGTGTCTTTAAGTATTTGTTTTTATTGACTTTTCGGGTTGTGCTGCTGGCGGTCTTTGGCTTGATCGCGCTGCAATTCTGGTTCTTTGCGCACGTCGCCTACTGGGTGAAATTTGATCCCGGCTCCACTGCCTTCATGCGCGCGCGGCTGGAAATTTTGCGCGAAGACAATCCCAACGCGAAGCTGCGCCACCAATGGGTGCCTTATCAAAAAATCTCGCCACATCTGAAACGCGCGCTGATAGCCGCCGAAGACGCAAAATTCCTGCAGCACCACGGCTTCGACTGGGATGGTATCAAGCAGGCGTGGGAGCGCAACCGGCGCGAGGGTGACATCGTCGCGGGGGGCTCCACCATCACGCAGCAGTTGGCGAAGAACCTGTTTTTTTCGGGCAAGCGCACGTGGTGGCGAAAGGCGCAGGAAACGGTGATTACCGCGATGCTCGAAGCGCTGATGTCCAAGCAGCGCATATTCGAGATCTATCTGAATGTGATCGAGTGGGGCGACGGCGTGTTCGGCGCCGAAGCTGCCGCGCGTTATCACTACGGCGGCACGGCAGCGGGCTTATCCGCCGAGCAGGCGGCGCGGCTGGCGGCCATGACACCCAGCCCGCGCCGTTATGGTCCGGGCGCAAACACGGCGTATCTGCGGCAGCGCACGGCGATGATTTATGCGCGCGCGCAAGGCGTGCGCGTGCCGTAGCCGGTTGTCTTTGCACGCTAGGCCGTATCCAGCGTGGCCTCAGGGGCTTCAAACAAGCGCTCCAGCGCGGCGGCATCGACCGGTTTGCTGTAAATATAGCCTTGGTAGGTTTCGCAATTCAGGCGGCGCAGGTAGGCGAGTTGTGCCGCCGTTTCCACGCCCTCTGCCACCACATCCAGATGCAACTCCTTGGCGATCGCCACGATGGCGCCGACTATGGCGCAGGCGCGCGCGCTATCGGCCGGGTTGTCGATTGCGGCGACAAAACTGCGGTCGATTTTCAGCGTGTCAATCGGCAGACGTTGCAGCACGCTCAATGATGAATAGCCGGTACCGAAATCGTCCATCGCAATGCGCACGCCCTGTTTCCGGATGTGTTGCAGGATGGCAATGGCTTCCTCCACGCGTTGCATGAGCATGGTTTCGGTGATTTCGAGCATCAGCCAGCCCGGTTCAATACTGCTGTCGGCGATGGCCTGGCGCACCGTGTCGACGAGGCTTTCGCTCAGTTGCACAGCTGATACGTTCACCACCACGTATGGCACCTGCACGCCGCGCGCGCGCCACGATTTTATGGTGCGGCAGGCCTCGTTCAGTATCCAGACGCCCATCGGCACAATTAGGCCGGTTTCTTCCGCCAGTGTGATGAATTCGCCCGGCGCCAGCAAGCCGCGCCGTGGGTGGCGCCAGCGTATGAGGGATTCCGTGCCCTGTATCGCGCCGCTGGCAACAGAGACTTGCGGCTGGAAATGCAGCACGAATTCCTGGTTTTCGAGCGCCGCACGTAATTCACGTTCGAGCTGCGCGCGCCGCACCATGCGCTGGTTCATTTCCTCGGCGAAGAACTGATAATTATTGCGGCCAAGCTCCTTGGCGTCGTACATCGCGATATCGGCGTTTTTCATCAGTGCGATGACGTCTTTGCCGTCGCCGGGGAAAAAGCAGATGCCGATGCTGGCCGACGTGAAGGCATCGTGCCCGGATAGCCGGTAGGGCGCTGTCAGCAGTTTGAGCATGCGATCGGCAACGGTGGCGACGGTGGCCGCATTGGGCGCGTCGTTTAACAACACCATGAACTCATCGCCGCCCAACCGTGCCACCACGTCCACTTCGCGCACGCAGGAAGTCAGGCCCTGCGCGCACTCGCGCAGCAGGGTGTCGCCCGCCGCGTGTCCCAGCGTGTCGTTGACCGCCTTGAATTTATCCAGATCAATGAACATCACCGCGAGCTGGCCGCGCGTGCGTGCCGCACGCGCCACCGCATCTGCCATTTTTTGCAGCAGCGCGTTGCGGTTGGCCAGACCGGTGAGCGTGTCGGTGGTCGCGAGGTGCTCGATATGGCGCTCTGCGCGCAGCTTCTCGGTGACATCGCGCATGATGCACGATACGAACGCCACCCCTCCCTGCGCGTCGCGTACCGCGGACATGGTGGTTTCGACGTGGATGGTCGAGCCGTCCTTGCGGCGGCGGATGTCCTCGCGTGGTACCGGCGCCGGTTCGCCGCTAAGCAGCTTTTCAAAACGGGCGTGTACCGGTGCGTCGGGCGACGTCGACAGCAGCCTGCGGAATGATTGGCCCAGCGCTTCCTGTTCGCTCCAGCCAAAAAGCCTTTCTGCCGCGGCATTTCAGCTGATGATTCTGTCGTCGGGCGCACGGCCGACAATGGCGTCATTGCTGGTTTCAACGATTGCAGCGAGCTGTGCCTGCATTTGCGCTGATCGCCAGCGCTCGGTGATGTCCTCCGCCACGAGGATGAAATATAACGGGTTCCCCACCGTGTCGCGTACCAGCGAAATCGTACGGTTCACCCACAGTGTGCCACCGTCCCTGCGCACGTAAACACATTCGGAGGCCTGCGTGCCGGCTTCGCTGCCGGGCATGGAGTCACGCAAATCACCGGATTCGGTGAAATCGTAACCGCGATGCAGGAGATTCGAAGTTGTCATACACAGCAATTCGTTGGGTGTGTAGCCCAGCATTTCGCACAACTTGCGATTGACGTGCAGAATGCGTCGCTCTTTCACGCTGGCCTGCAAGATGCCGACCGGCGCGTGATCGAAAGTCGCGCGAAACCGCATCTCACTTTCCTGCAACGATTGATTCGCCTGCGACAGATCCCGCGTGCGCGCCTCGACCAACGCCCGCAGGTTGTCGCGGTGATGGGCGAGCTCGGCCTCAACCCGGCGCCGCTGTTCTATCTCGTCGGTGAGCGCAAGGTTTTGCTCGCTGAGGGCTTGTGTCATCAGCTGGCTTTGCAGGGACACCGCGAGTGCCATGCCCATGATCAATAGCGTAATTACGGTAATCGCCAAAGCCATCAGCTTGGGATCGAGCGCGGCACCGGTCGCAAAGCCCTGCCCGCTTGCCACACAGACCGTGGCGTACATGCCGGTATAGTGCATCCCGGCAATGGCCACCCCCATGACGGCTGCCGCGAGTATTTTTCGCGAAGTTTCGGTGTGCGTGCGTCGCGATACAAACCACAGGGCAATGGTTGAACACACCGCCGCGTTGACCACCGACAGGACAAACGGCCCTGCGTAATACATCAATTGCGCGTCCATGCGCATGGCCGCCATGCCCATGTAGTGCATAATGCCAATTCCCGTGCCCATCACCGCGCCGCCGATCAGGCGCCGCGAAACGGAAAAGCGGTGACGCGTGATGATGAACAGGGCAAACCCCGAAGTGGCTATCGCCACTGCCATCGAGGCCAGCGTGGTTCGCAACTCATACTGCACGGGAATCGGAAGGCGGTAAGCGAGCATGCCCACGAAATGCATGGCCCACACCCCGGCGCCCATGGCCAAGGCTCCACCGGCAAGCCAGGCCATGGCTTTGCGCCGCTCCTCGCGAAACTCAGTGACACGACCTGCAAGGTCGATGGCGGTATAAGACGCCAAAACCGCCACGATGTACGACAACGCCGCCAGCCAGCCATCATATCCGGTGGGCAATACGCGTCCCGGCAAAGGTCACGAAACGAATTGCAGAAAATCGTTCACGTAGAAATGAGTCGCCGTAGTTTGGGTGAGAAAGCTGATACACCAATTCTGGCAACTACTATACCGTAAAGCCGGTAATTCGCGAGTGTGGCGCTGGGTGGAAGTGTCTAATATCTCCGAGAGTTGTAATGCGCTCGACTGACGGTTGACGACGCGCCGAGTAATCGGCCGCCGCAATATGCTGCGGCGCAGCAGTGCGCCCGAACCGAATCTACTTAATCTATCTTGGTTCCCGAATCCTTCACCGCTTTAACCCATTTGGCGAGTTCCGTGACCATGTAGCGGCGGAATTCCTCGCGCGATTCGCCCGCCGCCTGAAAGGCGAGGGAATTGAAAAGGTCTCTTACGTCCGGCTTTTTGAGCACGGCAATTAATTCGTTGTTGAGCCTGTCAAGAATAGAGTCGGGCGTTTTCGCCGGAGCGAGTATGCCGGTCCAGCCCGCCACTTCAAATCCGGCGTAGCCGGATTCGGCGACAGTCGGCAATTCCGGCAAAAACGGCGAACGCGCCGAGGTGGATACCGCCAACCCGCGTAATTTGCCCGACTTGATATGTGGCAACACGGAAGTCATCGAGTCGAACATCATCGGCAACTCGCCGCTCATCACCTGAATGTTGGAATCGCCGCTGCCGCGAAACGACACATTGTTGCCGAGCTTGATGCCGGCGGCGTTTTGCAACATCACGGTCGTCAGGTGATTCACCGACCCCGCGCCGAACGTGCCGTAGTTCAGTTCGCCGGGGCGTGCCTTGGCGATGGCGACCATGGCTTTCACGGTTTTCGCGGCGAACGAAGGGTTGACCACCAGCGTTTGCGAGACCGACACCAGCCGCGTGACCGGCGCGAAATCACGTATCGGATCATAGGGCAGCTTCGGATACAGCCCGGGGTTAATCGCCAGCGCGCCGGTACCGTTGACCGACAACGTATAGCCGTCGGGCACGGCCTTTGCGGCGAGTTCAGTGCCGATGATTGCGCCAGCGCCTGGCCGATTTTCAATCACCACCTGCTGGCTCCAGGCTTCCGTCAGTTTCTGCCCGACGAGCCGCCCCAGCACGTCGCTCTGCGTACCCGCGCCGAAGGGCACGATGATGCGTATGGGTTTGACGGGGTAGGTTTGCGCGGCGGCAACGGTTGAAAAGAAAAACGGCACTATGGCGAGAAATAAATTCCGGATATTCATGGCTGTGACCTTGGATGCAAACGTAGGGAAGGTAACGCAGTGCGTGGCTTCAGGCCGCCACGCCGGCAAGCTCCGCCAGTTCATTGGTCGTGCCGTAGCGGCTGCCATCACGCGTGATTGACGCCATCGCGCACACCGGATCGTGGGTGAAGAAGAGACGCACGCCGCGTGTGAGCTTGTCGTCGAGAAAGCGCGTCTTTTCGTCGATCAGCATTTCGGGGTAACGGTCGTAGCCCATGGTGATGGGTACGTGCACCCAGGGCCGGCCGGGAATCATGTCGCTGCAGAACGAGACGCCGCCGCCGTCGGTCAGGATGGTGGCGACCAGCAGGCCCGGCGTGTGGCCGTGGCTGTATTCAAAGCGCACCTGTGAGCCCAACTTTGGCGAAGTGCCGCCGTCGACAATTTCCAGACGCCCCGTGGCGCGCAGCAAATCCGGCAGTTCGGGAATGAACGAGGCGCGGTCGCGCGGATGCGGCTTTAACGCGCGCTCCCAGCACTCGCGGCCCACAATGATCTTGGCGTTGGGAAACAGCAATGAGGGCGCAGCCCCCGCCTGCCACGGCGCCAGCAGCCCGCCGGCGTGATCGAAATGCAAATGCGACAGCACCACGGCGTCAATGTCTTCGTGCGTGAAACCGGCTTTTGCCAGAGAATCGAGCAGCACGTGCTCGCTTTCCACCACGCCGTAGCGTTCTTTCAGCTTGGGTTCAAAGAAAGCGCCGATGCCGGTTTCAAACAGCACGCGTTTATCACCGCCGTCACCAAGGCCCGTGGCAAGCAGCGCGCGGCAGGCGAGCGGTACGCGATTCTGTTCGTCCGGCTTGATCCAGCGCGACCAAAGCGCGCGTGGCGCGTTGCCGAACATCGCACCGCCGTCGAGCTTTTGCGAATTGCCGAGTATTGACCAGAGCTTTACCGGATGTGGCATGGCTATGTCCTATGTTATCGTAACTATTTGTTTTTATTGAATTTATTTTTGCCGGTGCTGAGGCATAATATGCGCGCTATTTTAGCGGAGGCGATGATGCAACGCAGACAATTCCTGAGCGCGCTGGGGTCGCTAGGCGGGGCCGGCCTGACGGCGCGCTCTGCCGGCGTGTTCGCCCAGCGCACGGACCGCACGCCCGATGTGATTTTCGTGCCGACCGATTTTCAGGTGGTCACGCAAATGTTGAAGCTCGCCGAGGTGACGAGCAAGGATATCGTCTATGACTTGGGCTGCGGCGATGGGCGTTTCGTGGTCACTGCCGCGCGGCAATTCGGCGCGCGCGGGGTGGGCGTCGACATCGACCCGCAGCGCATACAGGAAGCCAACGAACTCGCCAAACGCACCGGCGCAGACAAACAGGTGCGTTTCATTCAGGGCGATCTGTTCGAGACCGACATCAGCGAAGCCACCGTGGTCACGCTGTATCTGTTGACGCGATTGAATCTCAAACTGCGGCCCAAGCTGATGAAAGAGTTAAAGCCCGGCACGCGCATCGTGTCGCACGCTTTCGACATGGGCGACTGGCAGCCGGAAAAAACCGAATCGGTGGTATCGACCACGATTTACTTGTGGCGCATTCCACCCGCGTAGAGGCTGCAATGATGGCAAGACTACCGCTCGGGGCGCGCGTAACGCCGGCTACACGGGTGTGCATGGCGTTGGCGGCGGCAACATTGGCGGCGGCGGCCGGCTGCGTGGCGACGGGCGGCGTCAGCTATACGCTGGCTGATGGCGAAATTCGCGAACCGTTGACTGCGGGCAATCCCGACGCCGAGCGCGGCCGCAAAGTGCTGGTGAGCCGCGAGGCCAATTGCATCCTGTGCCACGCGGTGCCGGAAACCGGCGAGCGCTTTTTCGGCAATCTTGCGCCGCCGCTGTCGGGTATCGGCCGGCGCCTGACGGCGGCGCAGATGCGCGCACGCATCGCGGACCCGCTGGCGTTTAACCGCGAATCCATCATGCCGGCCTATTACCGTGTGGAAGGGCTGAATCGCGTCGCCGAAAACCTGCGCGGCAAGCCGGTGTTGAGCGCGGCGCAGATTGAAGATGTGATAGCCTATTTGCAGACACTGCAATGACAAGGCGATGAAAACCTCAGATCAAAACCGGCAACGGCGGCGCGTGCTTAAACGCCTCGCGGGCGGCGCGTTGCTGCCGCTGGCCGCGCCGGCGCTTGCGCAATTGCCCACCGTGCGTCCGCCGCTGGCGGAGCTGGTACCGGTGCTGAAAGAGATCACCCAGGGCGCGCAGGTGCGCGAAGCGCGGGTAAAGCTTGAGATTCCTCATCTGGCGGAAAACGGTCATCTGGTGCCGCTGACCGTCGAGGTGGAAAGCCCGATGACGCCCGCTGATTATGTGCGAACACTGTATCTGCTGTCGGAAAAGAACCCGCGGCCGGTGATCGCCAAAATCGGCTTTTCACCCGGCACCGGTCGCGCCGTGCTGACCACGCGCATACGGCTGGCGACGGCGCAAAACGTGGTGGCGCTGGCGCAGATGTCGGACGGCGGATTCTGGGCAGCGTCGACCGAAGTGATTGTCACTGAAACCGCCTGTCTGGACGCGACCTGACACAACAGACGTGATGCGACGGAAAATGCAAGTATGAGCCTCGCCCGAATTCTGGTGCCGCCGACTGCCAAACGCGGTGAGCTGGTGGAGTTGCGCATCGCGATTCAGCACCCGATGGAAACCGGCTTTCGCATGGACAACAACGGCCGGGTCATTCCCAAGAACACGGTCAACACGCTCATCTGCCGCTATAACGGCGCGGAAGTGTTTCGTGCGGAGATGGGTTCAGGCATCGCCGCCAATCCGTACTTGCAGTTCTACATCGTCGCGCGCGAAAGCGGCAATGTTGAATTCAACTGGGTGGATGACCTCGGCGAGAAAGGCGCGGCAAGTGCGCCGCTTCAGGTTACGTCGTGATTCTGCGTTTTGCTTTTGCGCTGCCGTGGCTGGCGGCGATGGCGGCGTATGCCGCCCAACCCTTCCGCCCCGAGCCGCTAAAATCCGGCCTCGAATTCTCCGGTGCCGAAGTGCGTGCGTTGTACCAGGACGATTTTTCCAGCCCGGCGATGCTGTGGACCACGCGTGGCGAAAAACTGTGGAACGAACCGGCAGGCGCCGCCGGTAAATCCTGTGCCAGTTGCCATCAGGATGCGCGCACCGGCATGAAAGGCGTGTCGGTGAAGTATCCAAAGGTGGATCCGGGCACGGCACGGCTGACCAACATCGAAGGCCGCATCAACCAGTGCCGCACGCAGCACCAGCAGACCGAGCCGCTGCGTTATGAATCCGATGAGTTGCTGGCGCTGACGGCGTACGTGGGTTTGCAATCGCGCGGGCAGACAGTGAGCGCCGTCATCGACGCGCAGAATCGCCGCAATTTCGAGCGCGGCCGCGATATTTTTTACACGCGGCAGGGCCAGATGAATCTGGCGTGCACGCATTGTCATGACCGCAACTTTGGCAGGAAGCTTTTGAACGACACCATCAGCCAGGGCCACGGCAATCCATACCCCGCGTATCGGCTCGAATGGCAGACCATGGGCTCGCTGCACCGGCGGCTGCGCGCGTGTTTCTTCGGCGTGCGCGCCGAGATGCCGCCAGCGGGGTCGCAGGAGTTGCTCGATCTGGAACTGTTCCTTGCGTGGCGCTCGCAGGGGCTTAAAGTCGAGACGCCCGGTGTGCGCAAATAATTTTTGCTGGCTGGCGTTTTTGGAATGCCGCTGCCAAATAAAATATCAATAAAAACAAATACTTATAGAAAGGTCTGTTATGGCGCAATCCATGGGTGCTATGGGTATTATGGCTGCCGGATTTAATTTTTCCGCCGCTGCCGAAGATGAATTCCACGATTGGTACGACACTGAGCACGTTCCGCAGCGCCTGCGCGTGCCGGGTTTCATCAATGCCGAGCGCTGGATCGGTGTTGATGATCCGAAGGTGGCATTCGCTACTTATGATCTCGACACCATCGGCGTATTGCAAAGCGCGCCGTACTGCGCGTTCACCGGCATCAATCAATCGCCGTGGACAAAGCGCATTGAACATCAGATGAAAAAGCTGGGTCGCTTCGTTGGCGAGCAACTCACGCCGGGCCGCGTGGCTGCACCGCCGAGCGCGGGCGGGCTGCTGTTTTTTGCGATGAACGTTGACCCGGCGGCCGAAGCTGAATTCAACCAATGGTACGACACCGAGCATCTGCCGGCGCTGGCGGCGGTGCCGGGCTGCTTGTGCGCGCGGCGTTTTAAGTCATCGGACGACGCAACACAAAAATACTTCGCGATTTATCATCTGGATACGCCGGAGGTCGCCACCAGCAAGGCGTGGAAGCACGCAGTGGCTACGCCGTGGACGGGAAAAATCCTCAAGCACACCAGTGCGCATTTAAGCGCGCGCCTGCGGCGCTATGTGCGCACGGCAGCGTAGCAGGCGCACGCGGCGAGGGTAAGCCGATCAGTCGAGCTTGAGCCCCAGCTCGGCGGCGAGCTTGCCATATTTCTCGCCGTCCTCGCGAATTTGCGCTGCGAACGCTGCAGGCAAGTTACCTGCCGGTTCCGCTCCCGCGCCGGACAACCGTTCACGCACGTCGGGCAGATTCAGCACGCGTGTGAATTCAGAATGCAGTTTTGCGAGTATCACGGCCGGTGTGCCGCGCGGTGCGAGCAGGCCCACCCACTGCGTCGATTCGTAGCCGGGAAAGCCCTGTTCCGCTACCGTGGGCAATTCCGGCATCGCGGGTGAACGCCGTGCGGTGGACATCGCCAGCGCGTTAAGGCGCCCGGCCTGCACGTGCGGCTTAACGCTGGCGGTGGTCATGCACACAAAATTCACCTGATTTGCCAGCACGGCGTTTAGCGCCAGGCCGCCACCCTTGAACGGAACGTGGGTAAAACTCACGCCCGCGCGGCGCCCGATGAGTTCAGCGGCCAGATGGGTCATGCTGCCGGTGCCGGCCGAGGCATAGCGGATATCGGCTTTGCTTTTCGCCGCGGCGATCAAATCTTTCAGCGTCACGGTGCGCAGCGCCGGGTGGGCCGCGCAGGTGAGCGGATTGTCGGCAATCTTGGTGATGGCATGAAAATCGCGCGCCGGATCGTACGGCAGCTTGGCAAAAATAAATGGGTTGATGCTCAGCGTGCCGACATCACCGAACAACAACGTATGGCCGTCGGGTGCGGCGCGCGCAGCGAGTTCCACGCCGATAATGCCGGAGCCGCCGCCACGATTGTCGACGATGATCGACTGGCCCCAGCGTTCGGTGATGCGCGGGCCGATCACGCGCGCGAGAAAATCCGCGCCGCCGCCGGGTGGAAAAGGCACGATCAGGCGCAGCGGGCGTGACGGATAGTCTTGGGCCTGTGCTGCTGCACCAGACAGCATGAACAACGCAATGGCGGCACGAAACTGGGTCACGCGAGCGCGTGTTGCGAGCGGGGTAACTATTCGAGCGGCGGCCAAATGCGCTCCCCGATAAACGGTGAGCCGGGCGCGTGCACGGTGCCCGCGATCACCTGTGATTCCCAGCGCGTGCGATCCAGCGCCAGCGCTTCGTGCGGCTCTTCAAAATGCTTGAGACGCGCTTCAAGCGAGGTAAATTCATACAGCACGCTGTGCTTGGCCCAGCCCGCGACACCGGCGAGTTTGCGCGTGGCGATGCAGCCGGTGAGTTGTGCCATGAACGGCAGCCGGTATTGCGCGTACCAACGGCCGAGATCAAATTCCTCTTCGGGCGTGCGCATGCGAAAGCTGCCCATCTGGATGGCCGGCCCCGGCCCAGTGCCAGGCCCATGTTCGCGTGGCGCCGGGCCGTTGACACTGGCCTCCACCGTGAACACCGCCGTGCGCAAGCCCGTTCTTTGCGACAACCTGGCATCGAAGCCTTCGTGTAGCACGGCATCCTTGATCGAGGGCTTGAAAAAGTTGTGCGCTGAAAGCCCACCCACCAGCAGCAGATAATCGTTGCCGCTACCGATGGCGTCCTGCGTGCGGCCGACGGCGGTGGTTTTGACTTTCTCCATTTGCGGGCCGCCGCCAGTATGCCGGTAGTGCGCCACCCACGTGTAGCCCGGCTGCGCGCGCAGATAGGGGCAGTAGACCTCGTGCGTCCAGTCGAGAAATTGCTGGCGCGCCTCGCTTGTTACGCCCTGTGCGAGGTCATACCAGGTGGCCCAGATGCCTTCCGCCATGGCGTTTGTATGATAAAAATATCAATAAAAACAGATGCTTATATACACGCTAATCAGCGACGATACCCGCCGTGCGAATCACGCGCGCGTATTTGGCGGTCTCCGCTTTGATGAATGCGGTGAATTCCTTCGGGCCGCTGCCGACGGGCTCCGCGCCCTGCTTGATGAGCGCATCCTGCATGTCTTTCGACTTGGTGCCCTTGATGACCTCGGCGGCCAGTTTGTCGAGTACTGGTGCTGGAATGCCGGCAGGCGCCACCAGCCCGTACCACGCGATCGATTCGTAGCCCGGCACGCCGCCTTCAGCAATGGTGGGAATCTCCGGCAGCATCGGGCTGCGCTTGGCGGTGGCGATGCCCAGAGCGCGCAGCTTGCCCGCGCGGCTGTGCGGCGTGACCGACAAAATGCTGGTAATCATCATCTGCACCTGCCCGGCAAGCAGATCGACGATGCCCGGCGCGCCCCCTTTGTAAGGAACATGGATGAGTTTGATCTTCGCCATGGTGTTCAACAACTCAGTGGCCAGATGTTGCGACGAACCGACGCCGCCGGACGCGTAGGACATGGGTTTGGCGCTGTCGCGGGCAAGTGCAATCAGCTCTTTCGTGGAGTTGGCCTTGACTGACGGATGCACAGCCAGCAGCAGTGGCAGCATCGCCGTCATGCTCACCGGCTGGAAATCGCGCTCGGTGTCATAGGGCAATTTTTTTTGCAGCAGCGGATTCAACGCATGACCGATTGCCACCATCAGCAGCGTGTGGCCGTCCGGGTTGGCCTTGGCGGCAAGCTCCGCCGCGATCACGCCATTGGCGCCACTGCGATTGTCGATCACCACCTGCTGGCCCCAGGCATCAGACAGCTGCTTGCCAATCATGCGCGCAAGAATATCGGTGCCGCCGCCAGCAGTGAACGGCACAATGATGCGCAGCGGGCGGATGGGGTAGTCGGCGGCAGTGGCGGTGTTAATCTGCGCGGCGGCAGCGATGACAGCGGTGCCCATGGTAATTGCGCCCGCCCTGGCGAATGTGTTCATGTCCACCCTTTTACCCTTCAGCGACAACGTAGCCCGACGGCGTGCCTAGCACCGTGGTGCGTTCCATGTGCCGCCGCTGCGTTTCGTCGAAATCGCCGAGCGCCTGATGCATGGTGCAGCGGTTGTCCCACACCAGTATGTCGTTCTTGCGCCACTGATGGCGGTACAAAAACTCCGGGCGCGTGGCGTGGGCGTTGAGGAATTTGATCAGCGGCTGACTTTCTTCTTCGGTCATGCCGTCAAAGCGCTTGACCTTGTCGCCAAGGTAAAGCGCCTTCCTGCCGGTTTCAGGATGCGTGCGCACCACCGGTTGCGCAATCGGCGGATTGAGTTTCTTCTGTTCCGCCAGACGTTCCAGACCGCTGGGTGCATGGTTGATTTTGCGTGTGCCGGCCAACTGGATGCCGTGCAGACCGGCGATGAGTTTCTTCATGCCGTCGGACAACGTATCGTAGGCAAGGGTCATGTTGGCGAAGAGCGTATCGCCGCCAACCTCGGGCACTGTCCAGCTTTTCAGCAACGACCCGAGTGACGGCACCGGCGTGAACGACATGTCCGAATGCCACGAACGGCCGGTGTAGCGCGAGTTGGACGGCGTGCCGTCGGCGTTCGGTTCATTGGTGACCAGCAGCAACTCCGGGTAGTTGGGATGCCGGTCGCGCGGCAGCGAGTCGTGTTTGTCGAGCTCGCCGAAGCGGCGGCTGAACTCGATATGCTGCTCGCGCGTGATGTCCTGATCGCGGAACAGCAGGATGCCGTTATCCAGAAACGCCTGATAGATTTCGCCGAATTGCGCCTCGCTCATCGGCGCCGCGACGTTGAAGTCGCAGACCTCGGCGCCCAGCGCATACGACAGCTTGCGAAGTTTCAGCGCCATGGTCTCTTCCTAGAGACTACTTTTTCGAGTAGTCTATAAACCCGTCGCGATTGGGCATTTTCACCTGCGGCAGCGTTTGCGCATTCCTCACCGCCGATTCGGGAACAATGCCGTTGAGATTCAACACGTAAGCCGTCACCGCATAAACTTCGTCGTTAGACAGCGTTTGCGGCGCGTTGGTGGGCATGGCGCGGCGCACGTAATCAAAGAACGTGGTGGCGTAAGGCCAATAGCTGCCGACGGTGCGCACGGGCTTGCCGGAGGCGAGCGAGCCGATGCCGCCCACCAGTGCATCCGCCGGTTTGCCCACGCCCTTGGGGCCGTGGCAAGTCTCGCACTTGGCGGCGTAAACCTTCGCGCCCTGCGCCACCGTGCCGCTGCCCGCGGGCAGGCCAGCGCCGTTGGGCGTAATGCTGGTATCCATGGCGGCAAGCTGGGCGGCGCTTGGCGTTGCGCCGAGATTAGGCCCGCGTGTAGGGGCGCTGGGTGCTGTGTTGTCGGGCGTGGCGCAGCCGGCAACCAGCATTACCGTCACCAGGCTGGCCGAGATGGATTTTTTAGGCAAAGACATTGCTGATGCTCCCGTCGGCGGCGATGGCCCATGATTGAATGTAGTGATTGTGATAGTTCATGCCCGCGACGTACTGCGAAACGAACGCGGCCCGAGTAGGTTGCACGTTGCCTTTTTCGTCAATGGCGCGGCTTTGCAGCACCACGGCGTTCCCGTTCCATTCCCACGGCAATCTGAAACGCGTAAAGCTCTTCGAATAAATTGGTCCCTGCAGATTGGCGTCGCGCCAGGTTTTGCCCGCATCTTCGGAAATCTCAACGCGGCTGATGCGGCCCGCGCCCGACCACGCGATGCCGGTGAGTTCATAAAGGCCCCGGCGATCCAGTTTTGTACCAAACGACGGGAAGGTGATGATGGATTTCACGCCCAGTTCAAAGGTGAACTGGCGCGCCTTGCCATCGGGCTGCAGGTCGGTGTATTTCGACGTTTCGTCCTTGGAATGCGCGGGGCCGTCGGCGACTTTCAGGCGGCGCAGCCATTTCACGTTCATGTTGCCTTCCCAACCGGGCAACAGCAGGCGCATCGGGTAGCCCTGCTCCGGCCGCACCCGTTCGCCGTTTTGATACAGCGCCACCATCGCATCGTCCATGCACTTGCTGAGCGGCACGCTTCGCACCATGGCGGCCGAATCCGCACCTTCGGCAATCACCCATTGCGCGCCGCCGGCCAGCCCCGCTTCATTGAGCAGCAACGACAGTGGCACGCCCGTCCATTCGCTGACTGAAGCCAGACCGTGTATCGCACCCGCCGTGCCTTGCGGTGGCTTGGCGGCCGAGTTTCCGCCGCTATTGCCCGCGCACTCAACGAAATGTGTGCGTGAAACCATAGGGTAACGCGATAGCGTAGCCAGATTAAACATCAAAGGCCGGTTGACCAGCCCGTGAATCAGCAATTCGTGTTTCGACGGGTCGATATCCGGCACGCCATTGTGGTGGCGCTCGAAATGCAGGCCGCTCGGTGTGATCGTGCCTTCGAGCGACTGATGCGGTGTGCGCGAACTGCCGGTGGCAGGCGATACCGAGGCGTACCCCGAGGCGGATGGCCGCTGAACGGACTTCTCGTAACTTGATGGAGTACCGTAAGCACGCATTGGCGTGCCGGGCGCTTTCATCCATGCGGGCACTTCCTGCGCGGCGGCCGTAGCAGCACCGGCGGCAACACCCGCCGTGGCGAGTGTGCCCGCGACGGATGCGCTGCGCGTCAGGAAATGACGTCGTTGGTTGTCCGCCAGTGCTGGTGGAACCTCTGTTTTCGCAACGAGATCGTGCGACGCTTTTGTCTTGCTCATGATTGCCTCCCCTGTTGAACCAACGACCTGACGCGTTGAGATTACACTGAACGCGAGGTACTGCAAAGTGGCACATTCAAACCATAATCCCGGCATGCGCCGGGATTATTTGCCATTAAAACAGATGCTTATCGTAGCGTGCTGCTGGCGCAGTCCTGCGGCTTATCCGCCGTAGAACACTTTCTCACCCAGATCCTTCATCCACAGAATTGCATCATCCGCGCGTCCGGCGGGCTGTGTTTTCACGTTGGCTTCCACCACTTCGGCGACGAACACAGTGTGATCACCGCGCTTGACCACGTCGGTTACCCTGCATTCCAGGTGCGCCGGGCAGCTTTCGAGTACCGGTGCCTTGACCACTGCACCCTCGATGAACGGCTCGCCCGACAGTTTGTTACCTTCGACCACGGTGGGCTTGAAAAACGCGAACGCGGCGCCCTTGCCGTCCTTGCCGAGATTGTTCAGCACAAACTCTTTGGTGGTTTCGATAATGGCGTGCGCGCCCGAATCCGCCTTGACGCCGATGGCGATCAGCGGGGGCTTGAAAGACATTTGTGTTACCCAGTTGATGTAGGCGGCTGCGATCTGGCCATCTGCGCCTTTCGCGGTGAGCACGTAGAGGCCGTAGGGGATCATGCGCAATGCGGTTTTCTTGGCGTCGTCATTCATGGAAAATTTTCCTTTTTAGTCAATGTTGGAAAAATAAAAGGGGCTGAAGCGGACATCGCGCGGTATGCCCACGCGTGCAATACACGCGCAACATGCGGGGAACATCATACACGTCTCCAGTATCAGGCAGTGGCAGGGTTAGTCGGCAAGTCTTGGCCGTTGCCAAGCATCGATGCCCTGAACACGCGGTTGCGGCCCTCGGCCTTGGCGCGATAGAGCGCCTGATCCGCCAGGCGGGTAAATGCGTTGATGTCGGTGACGTCAGCGGCAGTGGCCGCAGCCACGCCGAAGCTTGCCGTAACGCGGAACGCCGCGCCGTCCGCGCCCGTGAACGAAGCGGCTTCGATGGCTGCGCGCACCCGGTTGCTGAAAGCTTCGGCGTCGGCTTCGCCGCAATTGACCAGCAAGGCGATGAATTCCTCGCCGCCGTGGCGCGCCAAGGTATCAGCCGCGCGGAAGAGCTTGCTGGCGATGACCGCGACTTCGGTCAGTACGGTGTCGCCCACGGCGTGCCCATGAAGATCATTAACCTGCTTGAAGTGATCCAGATCGAACATAATGAGCGCCACCGGCCAATTGTTCCGCTGCGCGATCGCGAGCTGTTGCGTGACGCGTTCGGTAAAGGCACGCCGATTCAGCAAATTGGTCAGGAAGTCCGTATTTGAATGCAGTTGCAGTTTTTCGATCAACTGTTCGCGCTCGCGTTCGAGCCGCCGCTTGTCGGCGCTGGTGTGTCGTAGATCGGAAATCGCCCGCTGCATGTCGCCGATTTCGTCGGTGCGCGTGGTGACACGCAGCGGCGTATCGAGCTTGCCGGCGGCGATGGCGACCACCGCGCTGGTGCTGGTCAACAGCGGCTTCAGAACCCGCCAGCGTATCAGCAGAAACACCGAGATTTCAATCAACAGCACGAGGACGCCGACAGCCGCATTGATGTGCAGATTGCGCCGGGCCTTGGCAATACTCGCGGCGGCGCCCGTGCGCGCGGTGTCGAACATGGTGTCGCGCAGTTTGACGATGGAGGCCATTTCCGGCACATAGCGGGCGACAAATTCCGGCAGATTCATGCCATAGTCGCCGCCCGCTTCGCCCGCCGCGGTCAGACTGTTGATAAAGGGCAGCCCGGTACCAAAGTAGCGTGTTTTCATGTCACTGATGGCCGCCGCCACGCGGGCGTCCGCAGCCCTGACGCGGGCCTGCACCTCGATCAAGTGGCGCAACTCTTCGATGCGCCCGATGATCCTCGGGATGTCGCGCCGCTCCTCGGCGCCCAGGGGTTGGCGCGCGCCAATCGGGGTGGTGAATTGCGAACCCAGCCGGCCCGCGTATTCGCGCAATTCGGCGGCGAGCCGCGCGCCCACCAGCGGTTGCGTGAGATCCGGATACACGCGTTCGGCGTCGGCCGACAAAATCGTGACGGCTTCCAGCGCGATATCGATTACGCCGAACATCTGGTCGATGGGCTCGCGCGTAATGCGCGATGAAGGAGCTGTGCGTTCGGCGTGGGGTAGCGCGATGATGCGGGAGACCTTTTCTCTCGCCTGCGCCAGTTCGGCCTGGGCTTTCTCAATTTGCGCGATGGCGGCGCGGTGCTCATCGCGCGATGAATTTGCCAGCGCCTTTAAGGTGGCATCGAATGCGGCGTCGCTGACGGCGCGCGCTTTGGCGAGGCGTTCCTGCACAGCTGGCGTGGGCGTGTCAGCATCGCCCATGGCCGCGATGGTGGGGCCGCGCTCGAACGAGGCCTTTTCCGCGATGGTCATGGCGAGCGCGGTGAGTTCCATGGCCCGCAAGCCGCGCAGTGCAGCACTGACGGTGTTCCATTCCTGCATTACCGACCGCGCGAGCATGATCGATACCAGCGTCAGCAAGACGCAGGTGGTCAGCAAAAACAACCGGGTAAGGCGCAAGCGGCGTTCTCCAGCCCCAGACGACAATCCCGGCAATGCCGGGATTATCTTTTAAAACAAAGAGTTACGATGTTACTGCTAACGCAGGCTCGCGTTAATTTTGGCC
Organism: Betaproteobacteria bacterium; assembly: GCA_900299145.1. Classification (GTDB taxonomy): domain Bacteria; phylum Pseudomonadota; class Gammaproteobacteria; order Burkholderiales; family SG8-41; genus UBA5216. The sequence continues at coordinate 100,508 of OMIN01000098.1, forward strand.
AACGCCGCCGAACCGGGGCACAACTCTTTCGCGGTCAATTGGTTGAGCGGCGTTTCGACCGTGTTCATGTGTTCATGCAGATCCACCGCCTTCGGGTCAACATACAACAGGCCGGTGACGACTTCGCCTTTCGCGGCATGCTCCTGCACAAAGTTCATGGTCTTCACGCGGTCCGTCGGGTCGTGGTCGGCGGCGAGCTTGCGCAACCGCAGGAACGTGCCATCGTGCTGCTCGACGGTAATGGTTTCACCAGGCGCGTAATCAGCGGTGATCTCATCGCGGCCTTCGATAAAGTCGAGACGGTTCACCGCTTCATTGTGCTGGCGCACGTATTCGTAGCTCTTGGTCGAGCCGGCATGGTTGTTGAACGCCACGCATGGCGACACCACATCGATGAACGCCGCGCCCTTGTGTTCAATCGCGCCCTTGATAAGCGGCACGAGCTGCTTTTTGTCGCCGGAGAAGCTGCGCGCGACATAGGTGGCGCCGAGCAGCAGCGCCATGCCGATCATGTCGAGTGGCTCATCGGAGTTGACCACGCCGCGCTTGGACTTGGAACCCTTGTCCGCGGTGGCGGAGAACTGGCCTTTGGTGAGGCCATACACGCCATTGTTCTCGACGATATAAACCATGTTGATGCCGCGACGCATGGCGTGCGCGAACTGGCCGATGCCGATGGAGGCTGAATCGCCGTCACCCGACACGCCCATGTAAATCAGCTCGCGGTTGGCAAGGTTGGCGCCCGTCAGCACCGATGGCATGCGGCCATGCACGCTGTTAAAGCCGTGCGAATTGCCGAGGAAATAGTCCGGGGTCTTGGAGGAACAACCGATGCCGGAGAGCTTGGCCACGCGGTGCGGCTCGATGTCGAGCTCCCAGCAAGCCTGCACGATCGACGCGGAAATCGAATCATGCCCGCAGCCCGCGCACAGCGTGGAGATTTTGCCCTCGTAGTCGCGGCGGGGGTAGCCCACCGTGTTCTTGGTGAGCGCGGGGGGGTGCAGTTTGGGTTTGGCGAGATAGGTCATGATGCAGCCTTTTTCATTGGCACCACTGTGTGTGCCGCAATGTGATTGGCAATCTGGTCGGCGATGAATCGCGCAGTGATCGGCGTGCCGTCGTAGTGCAGCACGGAGATCAAACGATCTACGTTGATCTGCTCTTCGGTCACCAGCATGGTTTTCAATTGCGCATCGCGGTTCTGCTCGATGATGAAGGTGCCGGGATGCGACATCACGAACTCCTTCACCTCCTGCGCAAACGGGAAGCCGCGCACGCGCATGGCGTCAACATGGATGCCTTGCGCGGCAAGCACATCCAGCGCTTCGGTCATGGCCGGGCTGGTGGAGCCGTAATACAACGCGCCGAACCGGGCCTCGCCCTTGGCCTTGGTCAGCACCGGTTGCGGCACCAGCTTTTTCGCGGTGTCGAATTTCTTCAAGAGCCGCGTGACGTTCTCGATGTAATCAGGCCCAGCCTCGCTGTAGCGCGCGTAGGTGTCTTTGGTGGTCCCGCGAGTAAAGTAGGCGCCCAACTGCGGGTGCGTGCCAGGATAGGTGCGATACGGAATACCGTCACCGTCGACGTCCTTGTAGCGGCCGAAATCCGCACCGCCTTCAAGCATGTCGTAAGTCATGACCTTGCCGCGGTCGTATTGCGCCTTATCGTCCCACGAGAATGGGCGGCACAGGCGTGTGTTCATGCCAATATCGAGGTCGGTCATCACGAACACCGGCGTTTGCAGTCGCTCGGCGAGCTCAAGCGCCTGCGCGGTCATCTCGAAACACTCGGTCGGGTCTTCCGGGAACAGCAGCACATGCTTGGTATCGCCGTGCGAGGCGTAGGCGCAAGCCAGCAAATCCGACTGCTGTGTGCGTGTTGGCATGCCAGTGGACGGCCCACCGCGCTGTACATCGACCAGCACCACGGGTATTTCCGCAAAATAGGCGAGGCCAATGAACTCCGTCATCAGCGAAATGCCGGGGCCGGACGTCGCGGTAAACGAACGCGCGCCATTCCAGCCCGCGCCGATCGCCATGCCGATGGAAGCCAGCTCGTCCTCGGCCTGAATGATGGCGTAGCGCGACTTGCCGGTTTCTGGCTCGGCCCGCATCTTGCGGCAATAGGCAATAAAGGCCTCCGCCAACGACGAGGATGGCGTGATGGGGTACCACGCGCACACCGAAGCACCGCCGTATACCGCGCCCAGCGCGGCCGCGCTGTTGCCATCGATAAAGATTTTATCGCCCACGTTATTGGCAGCCTTCACGGTGAGGCCGCTGGGGCATTGCAGGTTTTTCAGCGCGTAGTCGCGGCCCAGGTGCAGAGCCTTGATGTTGGATTGCAGCAGCGCTTCCTTGCCCTTGTATTGCTCGGCAAAGAGTTTTTCGATCACGGCAGGGTCGATTTGCAGCAGCGCTGACAACGCGCCGACATAAATGATGTTCTTGAACAACTGCCGCTGGCGCGGATCGCTATACGTCGCGTTGCAGATTTCCGTCAGCGGCATGCCGATCACGTTGACGTCGTCGCGGAATTTCGACTTCGGCATCGGCTTGGAGTTGTCGTAAAAAAGATAGCCGCCGGGAGAAATCTCCTTGATGTCCTTGTCCCACGTTTGCGGGTTCATGGCCACCATCATGTCCACGCCGCCGCGCCGGCCAAGATAGCCCGCCTCGGTCACGCGCACTTCGTACCACGTGGGCAGGCCCTGGATGTTCGACGGGAAGATGTTGCGCGGGCTCACCGGTACGCCCATGCGCAGGATCGAGCGCGCGAACAGTTCGTTCGCCGATGCCGAGCCGGAGCCGTTGACGTTGGCGAACTTAACGACGAAGTCGTTAACTGCTGAGATTTGTTTCATAACTATTTGATTTAATTTAATATTTTAGGCTGCCTTGCGCTGCGTTGATTTCCCGCCGGTACGGCAAGCCGGCCCGGCATGCGTCATCTGGATCAGGTATTTCTGCATATCCCACGCGCCCGTCGGGCAACGCTCGGCGCACAGGCCGCAGTGCAGGCACACGTCCTCGTCCTTGGCCATGATGCGCCCGGTCATTTTTAGTAGCGGCGAGACGTAGAGGTCCTGCGTCTTCGGGTGCAACGAAGGTGCGTTGAGTGACTCGCGCAGTTCCTTTTCCTCGGCATCCGGCGTGAACGTGATGCAGTCCATCGGGCAGATGTCCACGCACGCATCGCATTCGATGCACAGCTTTTCGGAAAACACGGTCTGCACGTCGCAATTCAGGCAGCGTTGCGCTTCGGCAAAGCCTGACTTCTGGTCAAAACCCAACTCCACTTCAACCTTGATGTCCTTCAGCGTGAGCTTCTTGTCCTTCCAGGGCACGCGATTGCGCAGATGTTCGGAGATATCGTTGTCGTAGCTCCACTCGTGGATGCCCATCTTCTGCGACACGATATTCATCATCGGGTCGGGGCGCTCGCTCACATCCTCGCCCTGCAAAAATTTGTCGATGGACACCGCGGCATCGTGGCCATGTGCCACCGCCCAGATGATGTTCTTCGGGCCGAACGCCGCGTCGCCGCCGAAGAACAGCGTCGGCACGTTTGATTGCATGGTGACGGTGTCGACCTTCGGCATGCCCCATTTGTCCCACTCAAGACCCACGTCCTTCTCGATCCACGGAAAGGCGTTTTCCTGGCCGATGGCCACCAGCACATCGTCGCAGGGGTAAAAATGATCCGGCTCGCCGGTGGGCACCAGGTTGCGGCGGCCCTTGGCGTCGTACTCCGCCTTCACTTTCTCGAAGGTCATGCCGACCAGTTTGCCGTTCTCGAGCTTGAACTCTTTCGGCACCAGAAAGTTGAGGATGGGAATGCCTTCTTCCACCGCGTCTTCCTTCTCCCACGGCGAGGCTTTCATTTCCTCGTAGCCGGAGCGCACGATCACTTTCACATCCTCGCCGCCGAGGCGCTTGCTGGAGCGGCAGCAGTCCATCGCCGTGTTGCCACCGCCAAGCACAATGACTTTCTTGCCGATTTTGTCGACGTGGCCGAACGACACGCTGTTCAGCCAATCAATGCCGATGTGGATATTGGCGGCGGCTTCCTTGCGGCCGGGGATTTCGAGATCCCGCCCGCGCGGCGCGCCGGTGCCGACGAAAATCGCGTCGTAGCCATCCTTCATCAACTGCTTCATGCTGTCGATGCGGTGGCCGCCTTTGTAATCGATGTTGCCGATGTCGAGGATGAAGCTGCATTCTTCGTCGATCACTTCCTCCGGCAGACGGAAGCGCGGCACCTGCGTGCGCATGAAGCCGCCCGGCTTGGGGTCGGCTTCGAACACGGTAATGTGATAACCCAGCGGCGCGAGATCGCGCGCCACGGTGAGCGACGCGGGGCCCGCGCCGACGCAGGCGATTTTCTTGCTATTGGTTTTTGCCGGCGCTTTGGGCATGCGCGGCTTTACGTTTGCCGCGGATTTGTTGTCCGCCGTGACGCGCTTCAGGCGGCAAATCGCCACCGGCTCTGCCTTGGGCTCACCGTGCTCCGTGGGCTTGCGCATCTCGACATTGCCTTCTTCCACGCGGCCGCGGCGGCAGGCGGGCTCGCACGGGCGGTCGCAGGTGCGGCCCAAAATTCCGGGGAACACATTTGATTTCCAGTTGACCATGTAGGCGTCGTCATAGCGGCCTTGCGCGATCAAGCGGATGTATTCAGGGACGGGCGTGTGAGCGGGGCACGCGTACTGGCAATCAACAACTTTGTGAAAGTACTCGGGATGCGAAATATCGGTGGGCTTCAATCACTACTCCGGGTAGGGGGATTCTTATGCAACTAATTGTTTTTATTGAATAATTTGTTGCAGCAAGCGCGAGATGGGACATTAAAGTGGCGGTAATACTACCGCTTTGTGACGGCGCTGAGAAGTACGGTTAAAACAGGGCAGAAAGCAGCGCTACACCCGCTGCTCACGCGCGGCTAAACTGCGCATTCATTAACGTGGAGAACTCATGAAACAAGTCGTATTTCGCGCCACGGTAGGCGCACTGATGTGCGCGGGAATGCTGCGGCTACCCGAGGCGCACGCGCAATCATTTCCCTCACAGCCGCTGGAGCTGGTGGCGCACACCGCGCCCGGCGGCGGCACCGATCAGTTCGTGCGGCTGGTGGGCGAGATCCTTTTGCGTGAAAAAATGGTAACGCAGGCTCCGGTGATTTCCAATCGCGTGGGCGGCGGCGGGGCGATTGCGTATAACTACGCCAAGGGCAAGAAAGGTGATCCGCATGTGCTGCTCGCGGTGGCCACGGGCACGTTTATGTCCGCGTTGGTGCGGCCCGATCTGGGGTTTTCGCTGAATGACTTCACGCCGGTGGCGTTTCTGGCGATGGACCCGCAAGTGGTTGCGGTGACGGGCGACAGCAAGTACACCCACATCAAGGAGCTGATCGAGGCCGCGAAGCGCGAACCCAACAGCATCGTCAGCGCCATCGCCTCGGCCACCGGCTCCGGGCGGCTGTTTCAATACATGCTCGAAAAGCAGACCGGTGCGAAGTTCAACTACGTGTCGTTCAAGAGCGGTTCTGAGGCGGGCACCGCAGTGGCTGGCGGCCACGTGCATCTGACAACGGAAAACCACAGCGAAGTCGCGGCACATCTGGAATCGAAAAAGGTGCGCGTGCTGGCGGTGACCGGCGAAAAGCGCATGGCGGCGCTGCCCAACGTGCCAACCATGAAGGAATTGGGCTTCCCCATCGTGGTGGGCACGGGCCGCGGGATCGTGATGCCGGCAGGCGTGCCGCGCGAACCGGTTGTTGCGGTGGAAAACATGCTCCGGCGCATGATGGCGTCAAAGCAGTGGAAGGATTATTCGGCGGGCAACAACTTCGAGGAGAACTTTCTCGACGGCGCGCAGTTTCGCAAGTATCTCGAATCGCGACGCGACGAGTTCCGCGATTTTCTGACACACGTGGGCTTGTTGAAGAAATAGCGAATGTTTGTTCGCTACGTTCTTCAGGCTTCGCGCCGCGCCCGGGCGGAGCGTTATAACTATCTGATTTAATTACTTTTGGGTGGCTGACATGAGCCGGCAACAAAAGCAGAGGTCGCACGTTGATGCGATATTAAGCGTGGCGCTGATTGCGCTGGCAACGCTTGCCGTGAACGCGGGCGCACAGGGCTGGAAGCCCGAAAACCCGATAGAAGTCATCGTCAATTGCGCGCCGGGCTGCGGGCCGGATCGCGTAGGGCGGCTGATGGCGGGTGTGTTTCAGACGCAAAAGTTTGTCGATACCCCGGTGTCAGTGCAGAACCGGCCCGGTGGCGGCGGTGCGGTGGCGCAAACCTATCTCAATCAGTTTTCCGGCAACGGACATTACATTTTTCACACCGGCAAAGGGGTGCTGACCAACCACGCGATGGGCCGCGTTGTGGCCCCGTATACCGAGTTGACACCCATTGCCAATCTCTTCGGCGAGTACATCGGCGTGGCGGTGAAGCCGGATTCAAATATCAAATCGGGACGCGATCTCATCGAGCGGTTGCGCAAAGACCCGGCGGCGGTGAGTTTTGGCATTGCCACCAGCCTTGGCAATACCAATCATCAGGGGTTCGCCGGCGCATTGAAAGCCGCCGGCGTGGATGTACGCAAGACGCGCAATGTCATATTTCAGTCGGGCGCGCTGGCGATTACCGCCATGCTCGGTGGGCACATCGATGTGGTTCCGGTGTCGGTGGGCAGTTGGGTGCCGCACCTGAAAAACAATGCTGTGCGCGTGATCGCGGTGTCGTCGGCGCAACGACTACCGGGATTTTTTTCAGGCATCCCGACGTGGCGCGAGCAGGGCGCGAATTCGGTGGTCTCCAACTGGCGCGGCGTGTTTGGCCCGCGCGGCATGACCGCGGCACAAGTGGCGTTCTGGGAATCGGCATTTCAGAAACTCATGGAGACGCCGGAATGGAAAAATGAAATGGTCACGTTAAATGGTTTGTCGGAATTCATGGGCGCCGCGCGGTTGAAAAAATACATGGAAGAAGACTACGCCGAGATCAAGGCCTTCCTGGTGGAGCTGGAGCTGGCGAAAAAGTAGTAGTGATTGCGTTGATGGCCGTGCCAACGGATATTCAACCTTCTTAAAATATTAATAAAAACAAATACTTATGAAATTCACTTGGTGCGCGGCAATCAGTGATTTGGGCGTCATGATGCTGTGCTGTGCGTCGATCATCGCCGTCAATGCAACCGCACTTGCTGCAGACAACTGGCCCAGCAAACCCGTGCGCATCGTCAACCCGTACACCGCGGGCGGCGGCGTCGACGTCGTGGGCCGTGCCATTGCGCAGCAGTTGTCGGAGCTGTGGGGCCAGCCGGTGGTGACGGACAATCGTCCCGGCGCGGGCACCACGCTCGGCATGGAAATCGTCGCCCACGCGCCGGCCGATGGCTACACGCTGCTGGTGAGCAACGGCGCAGTGGCAACTGCACCAGCGCTGTATCCAAAGTTGAATTACAACGTGAGCAAAGACCTTGCGCCCATCGTGCTGGCGGTGCAATCGCCGTACGTTCTGACCGTGCATCCCTCGGTTAAAGCCCAATCGGTGCAGGCGTTGTTGAGCCTTGCGCGCGCGCAGCCTGGCAAGCTCACCTACGGCTCGGTCGGCATGGGCTCACCCGCGCATCTGATGACGGAACTCTTGCGCGCGATGACCGGTACCGACATGGTGCACGTGCCATACAAAGGCGGCGCGCCGTCTACCACCGGGCTGCTGTCCGGCGAAATTCAGGTGCTGTTCAGTCCCATCTCCACCATGCTGCCGCACGCCAGGGCAGGCCGCGCGCGCGTGCTGGCGGTATCCAGCGCCAAACGCGTGGAACTTGCGCCGGATTTACCGTCAGTGGCCGAAGCCGGCGTGCCGGGTTTCGATGGTACCAGTTGGTATCCGTTCTTCGCGCCCGCGCGCACGCCAATGGCGCTGATTCAGAAAATCAACACCGACATCAACCGCATTCTGCAAAAACCGGACGTGCGCAGCCGCTTTCTCGCCATGGGCATGATTCCGGCGGGTGGCGCGCCGGAGGTGTTGCGCGATTATCTGGCGGTGGAAATCAAACGCTGGGGGAAGGTGATTGCGGATACCGGCGTTAGGGCGGAGTAGCTGATTTTTTCTATACTTAGGATTCGCCGCTTGCCGCTTTGACTTTTAGTCTCCGAGAGTGCCTGGCAAACCAGCGCGCGAGCGACCCAGGCAATGACTTCCAGCGTTTCGTCACCGCTGGTACGGCCGATATCACGGACGGCTATCAGGGCTTCCGTACCCATCACCATGTTGAGCGCCTGTTTCAGACGTGTTCGTGCGGCGAGCGTTAGCTGCTTGTCCAGCAAGTCGACGACGGGGTCGATGTAGCTCATGCGCCGGCCCGGCCGCAACGGCGCCTTTTCCGCCGTGTTTTCCAGCCAGACCGTCAGAAATGAACGCCCCGTGGCGTGCAGGCCGATCACTTCGCTGATCAAAAGGCTGGTCCACTCGGAAGCGGCCCGACTGGTACCTTCGCCCGGGTCGTTGTCTCACGGACTAGCGCGGCTATCGACGGAAAGTAGCGATAGGCCGTGGCGCGCGACACCATGGCTTGCTCTGCCACTTCATCGAGCGTCGGATTGCGTCCTTCCTCGCGCAAGGCTAGGGCGGCGTCGATCAGCGCCTGGCGCGTGCGGCGCTTTGGGTTGACGTGGCCTGCCGCTTCAAGAGGGCGTGGCGGCGGGCTTGACTTATTTTTTTACATGAACAATAATGAGATAAATATCTCATAAAGAGATTAAAATCTTATTGTGGCACAGAGTCCGGAGCCTTCCGAAGCCTTACCCCTGCGACTACGTTACAGGAGACCCCCCATCATGAGCAGCCAGGCGTTAGTACTGACCCCCGATCAACAGGCTCGCGCCCTTAATGTTGTTGGTATGCAGATCAAGGTGCTTGCGTCCAATGTGGACACCCAAAGCTTTGGCATTACCCTGCAAGAGGGCCCTGAAGGCGCCGGCCCGCCGCTGCACCGGCATGGCTGGGACGAGGCGTTCTATGTGCTCAAGGGCGCGGTGAATTTCCAGTGTGACGGCGACCGAATTGTTTGCGCTGCAGGCACGCTCGTCCATGTGCCGTGCGGCACTTTCCATGGCTTTAGCTTCGGACAAGGCGGTGGGTCGATGCTAGAAATCTCCGGCGCGGGCGCGAACGCGGCCCCCTTTTTTACGGCCATCCACAACGAAATTCCCGCCGGGCCGCCGAATATTCCAAAGCTGCTTGAGTTGGCGCGACAACACGGCGTCGAGTTCGCGGTGTAGCCCGTTTTTCGACAAGCCATGGGTCACCCGTCCTGCCCGCCATCGCATCATGAATATCCCTGCAGCCACCACGCCGGCGCTTGTACTCGCGTCCACACGCGCACTACTTGCCGGCTTGTGCCTGTTCGTCGGCTTGAAGTGGATGGGGAAGGACGCGTTTCTCGCTGCGGCCTGGTACGCAATCCCGGCCCTTTTTGTCGCCCTGGGGCAGCGGTGGGCCCTTTGGCTCACGCTAGCCATGAACGGGATAACGGTCGCGCTGGGGCTATTGGTGCTGCCGGACTTTGGCCGCCTCCATGGCGGCGAAATATTCGCCTATGCCAGCGTGCCGGCGATCCTTGAGATTCTGTTGGCAATCCACATGATCCGGGTCCGTGCGAAACCCTGTAACAGCAACAATAAGCACCGATGAATTAAGTATTTGTTTTAATTAAATTATTTTTGGATGCTATAGAGGAATCGCCCGCTGGGGCAAGGCGGTGAAGCACACCGGCGAAACCGCAGAGTAACGAACGGCGCTATGCAGCTTTCGGTCCCCGCCCCTGCATCGCATACCACAACACGGCAACGCCGGTGATGCCGATGGGAATCAGCGAAATGTAATTGAGCAGCGTCCAGCCGCCGGTGGTAACCAGCGCGCCGGACGAAAACGAGGTAACCATCATCACCGCGAATACGCAAAAGTTGATGGCGCCTTGCGCCTTGTCTTTTTCTTCGGGCCGGTAGGCTTGGAGCGACAGGGCAGTGCCTGCGGTGAACAGGAAATTCCAGCCCACGCCGACGAGGAACATCGAGATCAGGAAGTGCATCACGTCGACACCCGACAACGCGACCGCGATACAGATCAGGTTCAGTACCACGCCCACGGCGAGAATGGTGACCGCGCCGTAACGCTTGATGAGTTGCCCGGTGAAAAATCCCGGCGCAAACATCCCGATGACGTGCCATTCCAGCACCAGTGCCGCGTCACTGAACGGGTGGCCGCACACCTGCATGGCAATGGGGGAGGCTGACATGGTGATATTCATCACACCGTAGCCTAGCGCCGCTGCTGCCGTGCTGACGATGAACACGGGTTGGCGCATGATTTCCGACAACGGGCGGCCACCACCAGCGCCGGGCTTTTTGGCGGGCACTGGCGGAAATGTCACCAGCGAGATTACCACCATGGCAATCAGCGCCACACCCGCCAGTGCGACGTACGCCGCCGCGAACGGCGTGGTCCACAAATGCTGCGTCCACTTCGCCAGATTGGGGCCGATCACGCCGCCGATGATGCCGCCGGCCAGCACCATCGAGACCGCGCGTTCGCGGTATTCGGGCTTGGCGAGTTCCGCTGCCGCAAAACGGTACAATTGCCCGTTAGCGCTGTAATAGCCGGAGATCACCGTGGCCGTCACCAGCAGCCAGAAATTCTTGTTGATGACCGCGTAGGCTGCCAGCAGCGTCGAGAAAAACGCCACCGCCAGCCCAATCTGAAACGACGCCTTGCGCCCCCAGCGCGCCTGCGATGCCGCCACTGGCCCGGTGGAAATCGCGCCGCCGACGACGTAGCCCAATATCGGCAGCGTCGCCATCCAGCTCAATGGCGCAAGCGAATACCCCACCAGCCCGTTGACCGCGACGAAGAGTACGTTATTGGTGAGAAACAGGCCCTGCGCGGCGGCCATCAGCCAGAGGTTGCGGTTCATTGAGCGTGGGGTGTCTCGACGCGTGCTCGCATAACACGCTACGCGCGAGAAATACTGGATTGAAAGAAACGTGCCGAGTCTAGCGGTTTAGGCGGGGCACGTCACGCGAGAAAACCTGCAGATAAAAGTTATCTATTGTGTGCAAATAGGCGCAAATCACAGCATCAAAAGCCGAGCGCCAATCCACCCGGCCGCGGATCAGTGGCGCCGCGCAGCACGCCGTTTTTCCGATCGAGTTGAATCAACTGTACCGCGCCGCCGCCCGACCAAGGGCCGAGCGCTTCGACATTGTGCCCCATGGCATTGAGCGCATCGCGTGTCGCCTGCGGCATGCGGCTCTCGGCGCGCAGTTGCGGCGTTTTGCCGAGGCTGCCCGGGTCGGTGCCGGGGAAGCTATACCAGCGCGGCGCGTCAATCGCATCCTGCAGCGACATGCCGTGATCGATGAGGTTGGTGATGACCTGCGTGTTCACCTGCGTCTGCTGATCGCCGCCCGGCGTGCCGCCGACAAGCCACGGCGCGCCGTCCTTGCACACCATATAAGCGTTTAGCGTGTGCATGGTGCGGCGGCCCGGCGCGATGACGTTGGGGTGATTCGGGTCGAGGCTGAAGCCGCGGCCTGCGCGGTTGTTCAGCGTGATGCCGGTTTCGCCCGCGACAAAACATGAGCCGAACGAATTCGACAGGCTGTGGATGAACGACAACGCATTGCCGTTGCCATCCGCCACCGCGAAGTAACTCGTATCACCGTCGTGCTCGGGAATGACCGCGCCCGCCGGCCAGCGCGCCTGCTTCGGGTCAATCTCCGCGCGGCGTTTTGCCGCATGCGCTTTCGACATCAACGCTTCCAGCGGCCACTTCACAAACGCCGGATCGCCGGCGTAACGGTTGCGATCGGCGAAGGCGAGCTTCTTGGCTTCGGTGAGCAGATGCACGCGCTCTGCGCTCATCGCGTTGAGCGATTTCAGATCGAAGCCTTCGATGATGTTGAGCTGCTCCAGCAGTAGAAAGCCCTGCGACGGCGGCGCGGTTTCGTGCACTGTGTAACCGCGATAGTCGGTGCTGATCGGCGCGTAGGTCACCGCCTGCTGGCGCGCGAAGTCGTCCAGTTCAAACAAGCCCCCCTGCGCCCTGCAATAGGCGACGATTTTCTCGGCGATTTCGCCGCGGTAAAAGGCTTCCGCGCCGCCTTTGGCCACCGCCCGTAGTGAACGCGCCAGCATCGGCGCGGCCCAGCGCTCGCCCATCGCCGGCGCGCGGCCATGGGGCAAATATTGCTTCCTGGAAAATTCGTATTGCGACAGCCGGTCGGCGCGCTCTTCGTAGCGGCGGCTGATGTAATCCGTGATGGCGATACCTTCCTCGGCGAGCTTGATCGCGGGTTCCCACAACTCCGCCCACGGCATCGTGCCGTAGCGCTTCCAGATCGCTTCGTAAACGCTCACGCCACCCGGCACACTTGCCGCATGCACGCCGTCGAGCGGCATGTCCTTGTGACCGTGGCTGCGGTAATAATCGGCGGTGGCGCCGGCGGCGGCAACACCGCTGCCGTTGTACGCCACCACTTCCTTTTTCTTCGCGTCGTGCAGCACCACGAACGCGTCGCCGCCCAAGCCGCATTTCATCGGCAGCAGCACGCCTTCCGCAGCCGCGATCGCAATTGCCGCATCAAACGCGTTGCCGCCTCGCTGCATGATCGACAGTCCGATAAACGCCGCCGCCGGGTGCGCGGACCCGACCATGCCGCGCGTGCCAACCGCTTCCGGCCGCTGCACCGCGCGTTTACCCTCTGCCACGCTCAATCCCCACGATCCGTCGTCCATATTGTTTCACTCCGGTGAGTTCAAGCGCGTGAAGATAGGCCCGGTGACACGCAGTGGTCAAGCACGGGCGCGAAGAGACTTCTTGCGATGGGTTGCGCCGGTGGGCAGATTGGGCGGAGAATCCCTAGCCTATCCATTCGAGGGGAGATTGCCATGACAGTGCAAGCGGTGGAATCGGTACGGGAAGCCAAGACTCAGCCACAGGCAGGCGCGGTAGAAGTGTCGCCCATGGCCATACATTGCGGCGCTGAGATTCGCGGCGTCGATTTGTCAAAGCCGCTGCCACCGGCTCATGTGAAAGCCGTGCGCGACGCGCTGCTTAAATGGAAAGTCGTATTTTTCCACGGGCAAACGCTGGATCACCGATCGCACATCGCCGCCGCGCGCCAATTTGGTGACACCACCGCCGGCCACGTGGTGTATGGCAGCGACGGCGAGTTTCCGCAGATTTACTCCGTGGCGAAAAACCGCAAGGCCAACCGCTTCCAGGGCCAAGTGCTGTTTCGCCCGTGGTCCGGCTGGCATACCGACATCACAGCCGCGGTGAATCCGCCGGCGGCATCGATGTTGCGTGGAGATGTGGTTCCGCCCTATGGTGGTGACACGCAATTCACCAATCTGGTGGCGGCGTACAACGCGTTGTCGCCGACCATGCAGAAAATCGTCGACGGCCTGCGCGGCGTACATCGCTTCGCGCCGCCGCCGGGCGTGGCCGAAACGCCGGAGTACCGCGAGCTGATGAAAAAGCGCACGCTGGTCACCGAGCACCCGATCGTGCGCGTGCATCCGGAAACCGGCGAGCGGGCGCTCTTTGTCAGTCCGTCGTTTCTGAAATCCATCGTCGGCATGTCTGCGCGCGAGAGCCAGGTGATGCTGGAGTTTTTGTGGGAGCACATCGTGCGCTCCGAATTCACCGTGCGGTTCCGCTGGTCGCCGGGTTGCGTCGCGTTCTGGGATAACCGCTCCACCGCACACCTTGCTCCGCGCGATATTTTCGATTCGGATTTCGAGCGGCAGTTTTATCGCGTGACGCTGGTGGGCGATGTGCCGGTGGGTGTCGATGGCAAGCCGTCGACTGCGCTGGAAGGCGTGCCGATTACCGCAGTATAGTATTGCGCAGATATATTGTAAGTATCTGTTTTATAAAGGAAATATTATGAGCGAAAAATGGTGCCGATTTCAGGCTGGTGGTAAAGTTTCATTCGGCCGTATCGACGGCGACAGCGTGACGGCCATCGACGGTGAGCCGTGGGGCGCGCACACCGTGACGTCCAACAAACACGCGCTGTCGTCGGTAAAGCTGCTGATTCCGACCGTGCCGTCGACGTTTTACTGCGTCGGTATTAACTACCGCGAGCACATTATTCAGGCTGCAAAGCGCCGCGGCGTAGAGCCACAATTTCCGCAGCGGCCCGACATCGGCTACCGCGCCAACAACGCGTTGTGCGCGCATGAAGATCCGATTATCAAGCCGAAAGACGCTGGCGACATTTTCCAGTACGAAGGCGAACTCGTCGCCATTATCGGCAAGCAGGGCAAAAAAATCCCCAAGGAAAAGGCGCTGGATTACGTGTTCGGCTGGACCATCGGCAACGATGTGTCCGAGCGCACCTGGCAACGCGGCGACCGCACGCTATGGCGCGGCAAAAACGCGGATACATTCAAACCGATGGGTCCGTGGATTGTCACCGGTCTGGATTACCGCAAGATGACCACGGTGGTGCGCCTGAACGGGCAGGAAGTCGACCGCTTCAACACCTGGGACATGATTCACGACGTCGAAACCTACATCGAGGAAGTCAGCAAGTACTGCACACTGTATCCGGGCGATGTGATGTGGATGGGCACCGATGGCTCGCCGCGCAACATGAAGCCGGGCGACGTGTGCGAGGTGGATATCACCGGCATTGGTACGTTGCGTAACAAGGTGGTGCTGGAAAGCTAGGCGGTGTGCCGCCAGCGGGGCGGCGGCGCGTTCAACTCAACCGCGTCCTAATCATCGGTTCCAATCGTTAGTTCTAATCGTCATTCACCGGAAAGCGCATCACCAGTGCTTCCAGCCCGACTGGCCCGGCGGTGATGTCGAACGCCGCTTCGTCAGGCTCGATGTATACCATCGACCATTCGGGCAGCGCCCGTCCGTCAAGTTGCATGTTGCCGTTAGCTACGAATAGATATTGCCCGGAACCGATGCGGGTGTCCGGCACCGGCACGGACATGCCCGCGCCCAGGCGCAGCAGCTGTGCCGACATTTCGTCCTTGATTTCCTGCTCGAAAATCGGTTCCCACGCGGCTTCCTTGCGGTACTGCAGCACCGGCCGGGTAGAAAGTGCAATATGCGGCGAAATCCAGTTGCGCCGCTTGCTGGGCTTTAGTTTTTCGCGATAGCCGGGCTTGGACAAATACACTGGCGCGGAATCGCCGATGCGGTTGCGAAGGGCGATGAACGTCAGCCCGTGCGGCCCGGCGACGAGCGGACCATAGGCCGAGTGATGATCCTTGTATTGCAGCATCAGCGGACGCACTTCTGTCTTGCCCATTACGCCCGCGCCCGACGGGAAAATCTGGAACTGCGCCACGCCGTGAAAATGCGGCAGGATGGTTTCGTTTGCCGACATTTGCGTCATCAAGGCTTGCGGTCCGGATGAAACTTCAGCCGTGCTGTAGCGCGGCCCGAAGTAGGATGAGCCCCAATGTTCGATGCCGGTGCCGGGTGAGTTGACCGGCTTCAGATTGTCGAGCACTTCGGCGCCGTTTTTTGTATGAATCACGATGACTCCCTGCGGATGGATGGGCTGACGTTGTAACGTTAAGGCGGGCGGTTACATGCCCTTGAAAACCGGTTTGCGTTTTTCCTTGAACGCAGCCACTGCTTCACGGTGATCCTCGGTCTGCGAGCAGCGCGCCTGATTGTAGGCTTCGTGGTCCAGGCAATCCGCGAAGCTGCCGGTCTCTGCAGCGAACAAATTGCGCTTCACAGCGGCCACCGCCACCTGCGGCATGTCGGCGATGCGGCGTGCGATTTCCATGGTGGTGTTGCGCAAGTCAGCATCTTCCGCCACGCGATTGACGATGCCGAGTTTCAGCGCCTCGTCTGCACCCACCATGTCGGGCATCAGGAACAATTCGCGCGCCTTGGCTGTGCCCACCAGTCGCGTTAGCGTCCACGTACCGCCCCAATCGCCCGATAAACCGATTTTCAGAAACGCCGTGGTAAAGCGCGCCGATTTGCCCGCAATACGCAAGTCGCACGCAAGAGACATACTCATGCCCGCGCCGGCGGCAACACCATTCACCATGGCGATAATCACCTTCGGGTGCTTGCGCATTGCCATTGGAATCGAGTTCGAGAACTGAATGCCGCGCGCCCGTGATTCATAACCGCGTGCCGCGCGCTCTCCCATGCCCTTCACGTCGCCGCCTGAGCTGAAGGCGCGTCCAGCGCCGGTAATGACAATGCAGCGCACGTTGCTGTCGTCAGCGTAACGCTCCATCGCCGAAAGCAAACCGTTGCGAATGTCCATCGACAGCGCGTTCAGCGCCTCGGGACGGTTAAGGGTAAGGACGGCGACGCCGTCTTCGATTGACTCCAGAAGATCTGCCATGGGTGCTCCTAACGTAGTTGACTTTCGTTGCAATCTTAACTCTAAACAATGTAGCCGCCGCAGTTGCTGCAGTCAAACCTGTCACATGCAAGTTTTTCACGGAGTCCGGAACATGATTCTTTACTTGTCGAATGTATTCGTCCGCCTTGCCCGTCGCACCGCAATCGGCGACACCGGCGACTGCCGCTCAAAGTACGCCACCAGTGCATCCAGATTCAGCACGCCCGCCACGCGGTTGCGGCCTAGGCGCAGGATGGGCAAGTTGTCGCCGCCGTCGGCAAGATAATTGTTGACGGTGATGCGGTAATCGCGATCCAGTTGCAGGGGCTCACCGTTGATCACCACGCTGTTGCGAATGATGTGCGAGCCTTCCGGCAAATCGGGGTTCCACGCGAAGCCGGAACCTTTGGAAATCTGCAGGCGGCGCAGGCCGTTGATGCTCCATTGCTGTTCGAGGAGTTGCAGCACTTCCTTGCCAGCAAGCGTCATGGTGACCAGATGGTTGCCGAAGGGTTGCACGGCGTAGAGCGCGGAGTAGGTTACCGTGCCGTCGCCCGTGTAATCCACCGGCACACGGATGCCACCAGGGTTCATGAACGCGACTTCGGCGCCCACGTCACGCGTGGCTTCCAGTTGCGCGTCGGCAATGAGTTGTCCGAGCGGCGATTCGCCATCGCCGTTCTGCACGTTGGAGATCGATTGCGTGACGCGGCCCACTGGGCGGTCCAGCCTTTTCAGCAGTTGCGCCTGGCGCACGGCGAGTGCCGCAAGCAGCGGGTTTTCCGGCAGGTCGGAGCGTACCACGTGGTTGACGGCATGGGCTGACACCACGTCGCGCGTGGCGCGGTCGAGCTTCAGCTCAATGGCGGTGAGCGCGCGGCCAAACGAGCCCGCGCTGGTCAGGAGCCGCCCCTCTATGCGGCACACGTAAGCCTGATGCGTGTGGCCGCTGACGACGACATCGACCGCACGATCAAAGCGCTTGACGAGATCGATGATCGGCCCGCGAAATTCAATGCAGTCGTTGGGCCCGCCGCGCTGGAATCCGCCCTGATGAATCAGCACCACGATGGCTTCAACGCCCGCCTGCTGTAGTTCGGGCACCAGTTTGTTCACGGTGTCGGCTTCATCGTGAAAATCCAGCCCGGCCACCGCCTTGGGTGAGAGAATCGCAGGCGTGCTTCTGAGCGTGACGCCAATGAACGCCACCCTGACGCCGCCGAATTCGCGCAGGGCGTAGGGCGCAAACAGCGTCTTGCCGGTATCGCGCACGGTGACATTGGCCGCGAGAAACTGAAACTTCGCACCTGCGAACGGCTGCCCGGATTTGCAGCCCTCGCGCGGGCAACCGCCGGATTGCAGGCGCCGCAGCTCGGCCACGCCGCGGTCAAATTCGTGATTGCCCACGCCGTTCAAATCAAGACCGAGGTTGTTCATGGCGTCAATCGCCGGTTCATCGTCAAAATAGCCGGAGGCAAGCGGCGACGCGCCCACCAGATCGCCCGCCGACACAAATGCGAAGTGTTTGTGTTGCGCACGCAAGCCTTCAAGCACGGTGGCCATGCGTGCCACGCCACCCGAGGGGGTGCGCGTGAGTTCGCGCGTGACGGCATTGATTTCTGGTAGCCCACCGGCGGGCAGTTCGAGATTGCCGTGGAAATCGTTGATTGCGGCGAGCATTACAATTACCGGGCCGCGCTCGGGGCCATGCGTGGCGCACGTGGCGAGTGCCAGCGCGAGTAGCGGCAGAATGAAGCGGGATGCAACCATGGGGAAACTCTACCGCAAAAAACAATCCATGGCGCTCGCTCGTGTTAGAAGCACGCGGTAAACTTCGCGCACCTATTCTTGGCCTAGCCCCATGCAACTCACCATCACCGAAGCCACTGATCTTGCCGTGCGCGCCCTCGTCCGTGCGGGCATGAGCATGGAAAGCGCCGGCATCACCGCCAATCATCTGGTCGATGCCGCGCTGTGCGGGCACGAATTTTCCAGTCTGCCGCGCGTGCTGGCTTTGGCCGAAGCGCTGCGCGACAAATCGCCCGCGCGCGCCACACGCGTGATTCGCGAGAATCACTGCTCGGCGCTGTTGGACGGTGGCGACAATGTGGCCTACGTGGTTTCGCTACTCGCCATCGACAAAGCCATCGACATCGCGCGCAAAAATGGTGTTGCGGTGGTGTGCGCCAACAACACGTGGTTTAGCGGGCGGCTTGCGTATTACGTCGAACGCGCGGCGCGGCAGGGCTTTATTGCCATGCACACCACTAACACCACCGCTCGGGTCGCGCCGTACGGCGGGGTCGACCGGCTGATGGGCACCAACCCATTTGCGATCGCGTTTCCGAGTGATGATGATCCCATCATTATCGACATCGGCACGTCGGCCACGACATGGGGCGACGTGGTGCTGGCGCGTACCAAGGGCGAACCGTTGGCCGAAGGCGTGGCGGTAAACCCCGCCGGGCAGGCAACGCGCGATCCGCAGGAAGCGCTCGACGGCGCGATTCTGCCGTGGGGGGGCGCGCGCGGCAGTGGCCTTGCGCTGGCGGTGCAGTTGCTGGGCATACTCGCCGGCAGCGAACTGGTGATCGACGACATCAGCAACTATGGGCTGTTCTTCGTGGTGATTGATCCAAAGCTTTTCATGCCGAGCGATCAATTCCCTGCCCGCGTGTCGGTGTTCCGGCAGGTGGTCACGTCGAACCGCGCTCAAACAGGCGCAGGTGCTGTGCGCATGCCGGGCGACAGCAGCCAGCAAAAACGCCGCGACAATCTGGCCAAGGGCACAATTTCGCTCGACGACACGGTGTATGCTCGGCTGCGCGAGTTGGCAGGCAATCTGCCGGGATAATTGTAACTATATGTTTTTATTGAATTTTATCCCGACTTTTAATCTGGGCGCCGCGCAGCGCAGGCGTGTTACCCGCCGGCCGCAAGGTGTTCCAACTAAACTGCGTTCAACCTGACCCAAAAACTCACACACGGAGGTTTCCATGAAGCACTTGCCGTTTTCCACCAACGCCGTTGCCCTGCTCACCGCAGCCGTTATAGCCATCAGCCTGACCATGGCGCCCGCCGCACAAGCGCAAAACACGCGCGTTTTTGAACTGCGCACCTACTATGCACACGAAGGCAAGCTCGATGATTTGATGGCGCGCTTTCGCAATCACACGACGAAATTGTTTGAGAAACACGGCATGACCAACATCGGCTACTGGGTGCCACGCGAGCAACCGAATACGCTGACCTACGTGCTGGCGTACCCCAGCCGCGAAGCCGCCACCAAAAGCTGGGATGCTTTCCGCAAGGATCCGGACTGGATCGCCGCGCGCACGGCCTCGGAGGCCAAAGGCCCGCTGGTGGTGAAAGTGGTGTCCGTGTTTATGGACCCGGCGGATTTCTCGGCACTGAAATAACGAAAATCACGATGGGCAGTGAGCGCCGCGCGATCCCAGGATTACTCGCAGCGCGCGCGGAAGGTCTCGCCGGGTTTTAACGATTCGGCGCAGCGCAGGATTTTTTCCAGATGCGTGTGTTTGTTTTTGAGCGCGAACTCCAGCGCCGTCATGCCGTTTTGCACGCGCACGCTGGCATTGGCCCCGGCACGCAGCAGTTGTAACGCGGCATTGCGGTGGCCCTGCATCGCCGCCATCATCAACGGTGTGTTGACGTAACTCACGCGGCCCTGCGCCGGGCCGTTGGCATTGGCGCCTTTCTTCAGCAAATACGCCAGCGCTTCCTCACGCCCGGCATAAGCCGCATAGGCGAGCGGTGTGTAGGCATTGATCTCGGCATTCTCGAGATTCGCGCCCGCTTCGGCCAGCAAACGCACTGCCTGGTCGTAGCGCAGTATCGCCGCGCCGCCGCGGTCACGATCATCGTCACTGAACAGCGCTGCCAGCATGAGCGCCGTGTCGCGATCCGGTGTGCGCGCATTGAGATCGGCCTTTTCCGCGATCAGATAGCGCAACACGTTAAGCGACGCATTGCGTGCGGCCGCCGTAACCATCGGCGCCGCCGCGTAGCCAATGCCCGACGCGCTGTCGTTCACCGATAGCGCCTTTGCTTCCACCCGGGCACGCACGTAGCTGGCATCATCGATGGCGATCGCACCGCCAAGCGCCTGCGGATCGATTGGTCCGGCAGGCGGGCTAGTCGCACAGCCTGCCGCAACTGCCACGGTAGCGAACGCCACGGCCCATCGCGAGAAATTATCTAAGCATTTGTTTTTAAATAACATTTTTACAATGGCTATTTCAAGGTCAACGCAGTATAGCCAAAATCGAAACACCTATTTCGCCGGCAGCCCGGCCGCCCATTGAGCGATCAGCGCGCGTTCCTCGGCACTCATTTTAGTCAGGTTACCGGGCGGCATCACGCGCGTGGTTACACTCTGCTGCACGATCAGCGCCGCTTGCGTACGAATTTGCGCTTCAGTTTCCAACAGCACGCCCTTGGGTGCTGCAGCAATGCCCGGCTGTACGGGAGTTTGCGCGTGACATACCGCGCATCGAACCTGTACCACTGACTGCACCTGCCGAAATTCCACGGTACCGCCCGTGATTTGCGCTTGGGGAATAGCAACCCAAAACACACCGGCCAGCATAGCGCCCGCAACGATCAAGGTCACGGGCGATTGCTGGCCTTTGTGCCGGTCCACAAACCACACGCGAATCAGGGCGCCCGCCAGCGACAGTGCAATCAGCAGCACCCAGTTGTAGCGGTGGCCATGGGTGAATGCATAGTGGTTGCTCATCATCACGAACAGCACTGGCAGCGTGAAGTAGGTGTTGTGCACGGAACGCTGCTTGCCGGAAACGCCCAGTTTCGGGTCGGGGTCACGCCCTTCCGTCGCCGCGTGCACCATGGCGCGTTGTGCCGGCATGATGACCATGGCCACATTGGCCACCATGATGGTGCCCAGCATCGCACCAAAGTGCATATAAGCGCCACGCCCGCCAAAGCAATGTGTCAGCGCCCACGCCGCCGCGCACAGCAGTACGAACAACACAGCGCTCAGCAGCTTGTCGTTGCGAGCCAGAGGTGACTTGCAGAGCAGGTCGTAGACCAGCCACCCACCAATGATGAAGGTCAGTCCGATCGCGATGGCCGCGCCGCGCGAAAGATCGGCCACTGAGCGGTCGATCAGGTTCAGGTCCGCGCCGGCGTAATACACCAGTATCAGCAGCGCAAAGCCGGACAGCCACGTCCAGTAAGCCTCCCATTTGAACCAGTGCAGGCGTTCTGGAATGGCGGGCGGACGGGCGCGGAATTTCTCTGCGTGATAAAAACCACCGCCATGCACAGCCCACAGTTCCCCCCCGACGCCGCGATCAATATCACCTGCCTTCGTCGGCGCCTCGAGCGAATTGTCGAGCCAGATGAAGTAAAACGATGCGCCGATCCACGCGATGCCGGTGATGATGTGCAGCCAGCGCAGCAGCAGGTTGAGCCAGTCGAGGGTGTAGGCGTCCATTTCAAGCGTGATACGGATGCACCGCCAGCCAATGCCGGGCAATGTCGATACGCCGCGCGTACCACACGCGGCTCTTGCGTTGCGTGTACTTGATGAACTTCTCCAGTGCTGCAAAGCGTCCGGGGCGCCCGATCAGCCGGCAGTGCAAGCCCACCGACATCATGCGTGGCGTGGTATTGCCCTCGGCATAGAGCGTGTCAAAGGTGTCCTTGAGGTAGGTGTAGAACTGGTTCGCGTTGTGAAAGCCCTGTGCCGTGGCAAAGCGCATGTCGTTGGCGTCGAGCGTGTAAGGCACGATGAGCTGCGGCTTGCGGGGATCACCATAGCGCGTGTCATACCATGGCAGGTCGTCGTTATAGTCGTCAGCGTCGTAGACAAAGCCGCCATCCTCCACCACCAGCTTGCGCGTGTGGGGGCTGGTGCGTCCGGTGTACCAGCCCAGCGGGCGCTCGCCGGTGACACGCGTATGGATGTCGATGGCTTTTTGCATATGCTCACGCTCGACCTCGATGGGCGCATCTTGATAGCTGATCCAGCGCCAGCCATGGCTGGCGATTTCGTGCCCGCTTTTCAGAAACGCCTCCACCACGGCGGGGTGGCGTTCGAGTGCCATAGCAATGCCATACACCGTCAGCGGCACCTGGTGCCGGCGAAACAGATCGAGGATGCGCCATACGCCCACGCGTGAGCCGTATTCGTAAATGGACTCCATCGACATATGCCGCGCCGGGAAAGACGTCGCACCGATAATCTCCGACAGAAAGGCTTCGGAGCCCGCGTCCCCGTGCAGCACCGAGTTCTCGCCGCCCTCTTCATAGTTCAGCACGAACTGCAATGCGACACGCGCACCATCGGGCCACTGCGCCTGCGGCGGGGTGGCGCCGTAACCAACGAGGTCACGTGGGTAGCTGTCGTTCATGACAGCAAATCCATCAGCGTCAGTGCCACGACCTCGGTGGCCTTGTAAAGATCATCGAGCACCAGCTTCTCATCGGCACGGTGCCCGTTGGCTTCCTGCAACGTACGTGGCCCCGCGCCATACAACACGGTAGGCACGCCAGCTTCGCTGTAGTGACGCGCGTCGGTGTAGATCGGGACACCGTGCGCCGGGGCGTCCACCTGCATGACAGACTTCACATGGCGCTGCAGGGCAGTCACCCACTTTTCCTGGCCCGGCAGTGGCACAAAGGGTAGTGCCAGCAAGATGCGCCTGACGTTGACGGTGATGCCGGGCCAGCGTTTGGCGGCTGCGTGGATGCACGCGCCCAATGCGCGCTCAGCCTCGGCCGGGTTCTCTTCGGGAATCACCCGCCGGTCTATGCGAAAAGTCACCCGATCAGGCACCACATTGGTGTTGATACCGCCCGAGATAAGGCCCACCACCATTGTGGGATGGGCGATGCCGGTGATCCGTGATCGCGTTGAAGCCAGCGATTTGCGATACGTATAGAGATCGTTCAGGATGCCTGTGGCCGCCTCCAGTGCGTCCACTCCCTTTTCGGGCATCGCGGCATGGCCAGACACGCCACGCACTTCGACTTCCACATGCAGGCAGCCGTTATGTGCCGTGGTGATGCCGTAGGCAAAGCCTGCGCACATCGCAAAATCGGGCTTGCTGATGTCCTGTTTCAGCAACCATTGCGGGCCGATGGCGCCACCTGCTTCCTCGTCATAGGTGAAATGCAGTTCCACCGTACCGTTGAGTGGCAACCCGCTTTGCTTCAGCGCCAGCAACGCCCACGTGTAGGTGGCAAAGTCGGACTTGGATACCGCAACCCCACGGCCGTACATGATGCCGTCACGCACCTCGGCCCCGTACGGGTCGGCACTCCAGCCTTCACCCGGCGGTACCACGTCGCCATGGGCATTGAGAGCAACGACTGGCCCATCATTGCCAAAACGCTGTCGCACGACGAGATTGGTGCAACTGATCATGCCATTGGCTCTGACCACATCGTCAGGCACGCGATGTTCCTCCACTTCAAAGCCCAATTCGCGCAGCAATGTGGCGGTACGATCCGCGTGGCGCTGGCAATCACCCGGAGGATTGTCGGAGGGAACCTTCACCAGTTCGGCGAGAAAGCGTGTCTGCGGCTCGCGCTGGCTTTGCAGGAAATTTCGAATATCGGTCATTGCACTGTTATGGACAAGGTTGGAAGTTTTCGATGAAGCCGAGCAGCACACGTGCACCGGCTTCGACGTCGTGTGGCGTCACCGACTCTGCCGGGTTGTGGCTGATGCCTCTCAGGCAGCGAACAAACAGCATGCCAATGTCGCAAAGCGCTTGCATCGCCATGCCATCGTGGCCCGCGCCACTGGGCAGGCGATGCACTTTGATGCCTTCCCGCGTAACTGCTGCATCGAGTTGTTGCATCAACCATGGTGCGCAGCCGGCAATCCGGTTTTCGTGCAACACCGTCATGGCAAGCGTAACCCCGCGGCTCGCGCATATGGCCGACAGCGCATCGGTCATGTCCTGCGCTGCGCGCTGTCGCTGCGCATCCACCGGCGCGCGCACGTCGAGCGTGAAGCGCACCTTGCCGGGAATGACATTGATCGCACCTGGCAAAGCCTCCAGTTTGCCCACCGTGGCGACGAGATCGGGCTCCGAACTGGCTCGACCCTCGATGGCCAGCACGCATTCAGCAGCAGCGGCGAGCGCGTCGCGGCGCAGATGCATGGGCACAGTGCCGGAATGCCCGGCCATGCCCTCGATTTCGATCTGGTAGCGCGTGGCGCCATTGATTGCCGTGACCACGCCCACTGGCAGATGCAGTGACTCCAGCACCGGGCCTTGCTCGATATGTAACTCGACATAGGCCAGAATGGCCTTGCGGTCGCGAGCGGCCTCGTGCACGCGCGCTGAATCAAGGCCATAGTCACGCAACGCATCGCGTAGCGTGATGCCGCCGGCGTCGACGGTATCGAGTGTCTCCCGCTTGAAGGTGCCGGCTACGGCGCGGCTGCCAATCAGCGTGGAGCCGAAGCGCACGCCTTCCTCATCAGCAAACCCCAGGACTTCAACCGCAAATGGCAGCCGTTTGCCGCGTGCATGCAGCGCGGCCACGCATTCGATGGCACTGATCACACCCAGCATGCCGTCGTAGCGCCCCGCATCGCGCACGGTGTCGAGGTGCGAGCCCATCAGCAGGGCGGGGGCATCGGGACCCATCGCTTCGTAACGCCCGCATACATTGCCGATGGCGTCAATACGCGCCGTCATGCCAGCTTCCTGCATCCAGGCCAGCACCAGATCGTTGGCCGCGCGCATTTGTGGTGTCAGGTAGCGGCGCGTGAGCGCACCCGGTGTTTCCGAGCAGCGTGCCAGCGCATCGCAGCGCGCCAGTATGCGTTGTGCGGAGACCATCATGTCCGCGCCGGCAACAGGGCTGCGCGCAGGTCGAGTGGCTCGCCCCCCCGCCCCCCGGCCTTCAGATCACGCTCGACATGCGCCAGATGCTCGTCCATGAGGCGCACGGCCAGTATGGCATCGCGCTTTCTGACGGCATCCACCAGCGCCGCGTATTCATCTGACGAACAGGCAGCGGAGCGCGACGTCTGAAACAGCAGGGTTGCCAGTGACGAGCGGCGCACCAACTCCCCCAGCATGTCAGCCATCACCTGATTGCCGGCCATGCGCGCGATGCGCACATGAAACTCTCCGAGCAGGCGATTACGCCTGGCGGTGTCTTGGCCGCGAATCGCGGCCTGCTCCTCCCGCATGTGATCACGCAGGGCCGACAGATGCTCGCGCGTGGCACTGGCGGCAAAGCGCTCGATCAGCACCCGTTCCATGATCCGGCGCGCATCGAACAACTCGCGGGCCTCGCGGGCGTCTGGCTTGGCCACGAAAGCTCCGCGTGCCGGCTGCAGGGTGACAAGCTTTTCCTGTGCAAGGCGTATCAGTGCCTGGCGAACCTTGGTACGCGATACACCGAACACCTCCGCCAGTGCCTCCTCGCCCAGCTTGGCGCCGGGCAACAGGCGATGCTCGATAACCGCGTCCGTGATGCGCGAGGCTATAGCTTCCGTGGTCGATGCGCTTCCATTGCGCGGGCGAGCCGGGGCGGGGCGGGAAGCGCGCGTGGTTGCAAGGCCGATCATCTAGATATTGTATACACGTTGTTTGCGCACTTCAACGAGGCATCAGAGGAAAATGTGCACCAATAGCGGGAACACTTGGACAGATCAGAGCAATTGACTGTATACAATTTTGCGGCTAATGTTCCTGCATGAATCGGCTAGACGAGATCAACGGTGCTGACCTGCCACGCTGCATCCAGTTGCTTGGGGGGGTTTTCGAACATTCACCCTGGGTTGCCGAACATGCCGCCACGGCGCGACCGTTCGCGTCGGGCGAGCATCTGCATCGGACGATGTTGCAGGCCGTCATGCAGGCCGGCGTGGACAAGCGACTGGCACTGATACGGGCTCACCCTGAACTGGCGGGACGTGAGGCGGTGGAAGGGGGAATGACCCCAGACTCCACCAGTGAGCAGGGACGTTTGGGGCTGACCGCGTTGCCCAAGGCTGAGTTCGATCGCATTACGCAATTGAACCGGGCTTATCGCGAGAAATTCGGTTTCCCCTGCATTGTGGCACTCAAATTGCATGACACGCGTGACACCGTATTGGCGCAGATGGCGCAGCGGCTCGCAAACGATCGTGACACCGAGATCGCCAACGCACTGGAGCAAATTGGCCACATAACGCGCGCGCGCGTGGATAGACTGCTGGAGACTTGACATGGGACGACTGACAACGCATGTGCTCGACACTGCGCATGGCAAACCGGCCGCCGGCATGCACATCGAGTTTTCCGCGCGCGACGGGGCGGGATGGAAGCTCATCAAACGCATCGCGACCAACGCCGATGGCCGCACTGATGAGCCACTGCTGTCTGGCGATGCAATGCAGGCAGGGGAATATCAGTTGCTGTTTCATGCCGGAGACTACTTTCGCCAGCTCGGCGCCGCACTGCCGCAGCCTGCGTTTCTGGATCGCGTGCCGCTCATCTTCGGCATTGCTGATGCGAGCGCGCATTACCACGTGCCCTTGCTTTGCAGTCCATGGTCGTATTCCACCTATCGTGGCAGTTAACCCATAAGA
This sequence comes from Betaproteobacteria bacterium, assembly GCA_900299145.1. Lineage (GTDB taxonomy): Bacteria > Pseudomonadota > Gammaproteobacteria > Burkholderiales > SG8-41 > UBA5216. The sequence continues at coordinate 127,512 of OMIN01000098.1, forward strand.
TATTGTTTTTAAAGGAAAAATATGCGCTCACAAAAGTCAGCTGCAAGTATCCTTGGAGGCATTTTGCTGTCGGTGCCGATCGTGACATGGTCACAAGCCTGGCCTACCAAGCCGGTACGCGTCATTGTGACGTTTGCGCCAGGCGGTTCCAGCGACGTGGTGGCCCGGCTGTTGTCGGGCCCACTGCAACAGAAGCTGGGGCAAACCGTGGTGGTCGATAACAAAGGCGGCGCCGGTGGCACCATCGGCGCAGCAGAGGCAGCACGTGCGCCGGCGGATGGCTACACCTTCCTGCTGTCGAACAGCGCGCCCATTTCGATCTCGCCGTTCATGCTCGACAAGCCGCCCTATGATCCTGTAAAGAGCTTCAATCACATTGCCTATATCGGCTCGGTGGCCCATGTGTTTGTGCTGCATCCTTCCGTGCCCGCAAAAAGCGTGAAGGAGCTGGTGGCGTGGCTCAAGGTACAGAAGGACCCCGTCAATTACGGCTCCGGCGGCATCGGCTCCATCGGACACATCATCGGCGAAGTGTTCAAGGGTGAGCACAAGCTTGCCATCGAGCACGTGGGTTACAAGGGCTCATCCCCGATGCATACTGACTTGATCGGCGGACGGCTGAAATTCGCCATCGATACCCTGCCGCAGAACGTGCCCTACATGCAGGATGGCCGCCTGCGTGCGGTGGCCGTGACGTCGCCCACGCGCGCGGGTATTTCGCCTGACGTGCCGACGGTTATCGAGGCGGGACAACCCAGGCTGGTTGCTGAAAACTTCCTCGGCATATCATCACCGGCGGGTATCGACGCGGGTATTGCCAATCGGTTTCACGGCGTGATGCAGGAAGTACTGGCCGACCCGACGATCATCAAGCGGCTCGAAGACCTTGGTGTATATGGCCGCAAAATGAGCGTGGCCGAGTTCAACGCCTTTGTCGCGAAGCAGGTCAAAGAGTGGGCGCCGTTGGTCAAGGCATCTGGTGCAAAACTGAACTGATGCCCGGCGTATCGATACACGTTGTAGATGTCTCGCGCGGCGTGGTCGCAGCTGGCATGCGCGTGGCGCTCTATAAGTTGGCACCGGAGCGTACGCTGATTGCCGAAGGCGTGCTAGCCGTCAACGGGCAGCTCAACGCCAGTGCGCTTGGTGCGACCATGGCAATAGGCGAGTACGAGGCGGTGTTTCACATCGCCCAGTGGTATCGCGAGCAGAGTGTCGCACTGCCAACCATGCCGTTTCTGGACGTGGTGTATTATCGTTTTGGGATCGACAATCCGGAGCAGCACTACCACTTGCCGTTCAAGTGCACGCCTTGGGGATATTCGTGTTTTCGGGGTGGAGCGTAGTCAGGACGACTTGCCCGGCGCGGCGAGTTTGAGTTCCATCTGTGGCCTGTCCTTGATGGGCGTCGAGAATTGATACTCGATATCCCACGGGAAGTGTATCCACTTGTTTTGCTTGAATTCCTTGACGAACGTGTCCACCGTGGGCCGGCCTGCGGGCTTGGCGTAAAGCGTAGCAAAGTGCGCCTTGGGGATCATCTTGCGCACGGCTTGCGCGGTTTTGCCGGTATCAACAAGGTCATCAATCAGCAGCCAGCCCTCACCACTGTTATCGTCGCCTCCATTGTTACCAAAACCCTTGAGCACCTGCAGGTCACCGATGACATTCTCCGCACCGCCTGCAGTAGCCGAGCCGTAGCTCACCACGCACACGGTGTCGATCAGGCGGATGTCGAGTTCGCGCGCCACCAGCGCCGCCGGTATCAGCCCGCCGCGAGTGATGGCGATGATGCCTTTCCAGCGCGTGGCCTGCTCGTGCAACAGCAGCGACAGAAACCGGGCATCGCGGTGCAATTCGGGCCAGGAAATAACAATATCGTCTTCATACGGGTTTCGAATCATCCGCGCACCCTATCTGTTCTGCCCACGGAATGCCCAGCCGGTAAAACGCTGTTCAATGATGACGGTCAGGCCATAGAGCACAATACCCAGAAACGCCAGCACCAGCAGCCCGGCAAACACAATGGGCACCTGAAAGCCGGCTTGTGCATCGAGCATCAACTTGCCGATGCCCTTGTTGGCGCCAACGGTTTCTGAAACGACCGCCCCCACGAACGCCAGCGTGATGGCGACTTTCAGCGAGCCAAAAAAGTATGGCATGGAGCGCGGAACGCCGACTTTGCGCATGATGTCCATTTTGGAAGCTCCCAGCGCGCGCAGCACGTCCTCCAGCTCGGGCTCGGTGGTTGCCAGCCCCGTGGCCACATTGACCACGATGGGGAAGAATGAAATCAGAAACGCCGTGATCACCGCCGGCACTTCACCAAGGCCAAACCACAGGATCAGCACCGGCACCACCGCCACTTTGGGCACTGAATTGAAGCCCACCAACACGGGGTAGACACCGGCGTAGATGGCGCGATGCCAACCAACCGCAATGCCGAGCAGCAGACCAAATACCGTGGCGATGGCGAAGCCCGCCAGCGTCGTCCACAACGTCACCCAGGAATTTTCGACGATGGGCGTGCGGAATTTCCATAACGCAGCGAAAATTTCAGAGGGCGCGGGCAGAATGGTCGGCGGTATCTTGATCAGGTGGCAGGCGAGCTCCCACAGAAAAAATAGAGCCAGGGTGAAGGCGAGCGGCGGCAGTACACGGGTGGTGAGATATTCGCGGTTCATCAGTGCCGCCCCCCAATCAACGACCTAAGTTCATGTACAATGTCCTGAAACGGCTGCGTGTAGGTGACCTCCAGATCGCGCGGGCGCGGGATGTTGACCTCGCAGCGCTTGACGATGCGTCCCGGCCGGTTGGACATGACATACACCGTGTCGGCGAGAAACACCGCTTCGCGCAGATCGTGGGTTACCAGCATCACCGTCACATGACGTTCGGCCTGGATGTCTCGCAGCGCACACCAAAGCTCCTCGCGCGTGAAGGCGTCGAGTGCACCGAACGGTTCGTCAAGCATGAGGATGTCCGGCTCATGGATCAACGCGCGGCAAATGGACGTGCGCTGCTGCATGCCCCCGGAGAGCTCCCACGGGTGCTTCTCGGTGAAGCCGGTGAGACCCACCGAATTCAACAATTTGATGGCTTTCTCGCGATACTGCGCGCGTTCACGTCCCATGCGCGAGCGATGAGGTTCGACGATCTCCAGCGGCAGCAGCACATTGTCCACGGCATTGCGCCACGGCAGCAGGTTGCTGTTCTGAAATGCCATGCCCACCGAGGGTAACGGCCCTTTCACCGGCTTGCCTTCCACCGTGAGCGTGCCTGATGCCGGCGGATGCAGGCCGGAAATCAGCTTCATCAACGAACTTTTGCCGCAGCCGGACGGGCCGACTACGGCGATGAATTCGCCCTTGCTGACTGTCAAGGTTACGTCCTCGATGGCGCGCACTGCGTGCGCACCACGGCCATAGGCCATGGAGACGTTCGTGAGTTCAACAAGAGCAGGCATGGCTAAATAAGCCCTTCCCCCATATTGGTGAAGGGCTTAGTGAGCTATTTCGCCAACCGCTGATCCCGAGGCGGCAGATGCTGTTCCGTGAAGATGTCCGTTGCCTTGGGTTTATTAGTGTAGCTGAAGGTAAACCCGATCTGGTCGATGGAACGCTCCAGCCGTTTGATATCCACGCCGCCCAAGCCCGCCTTCAGAACGTCAGGAGACACGAAGTTTCGTTCGATGGACAGCTTGAGACGCTCCAGCTCCACATCGCGGTTCGCAATGGCATTGCGCTTCATCAGCGAATCAATCGCGGCTTCCGGGCTCCGGATAGTGTCCTGTATGCCTTTGATGGTGGCTCGAACGAAGCCCGCTACGGCCTTGGGATTGGTCTTGGCGAAATCGGGGTTGACCATGATGACATTACCGTAAAGGTCCACGCCGAAGTCGCGCATCATCAGCACGGTGATGTCCTCGCCCTTGACGCCGTTGGCCTTAAGGTTCATGAACGACGAAAACCAGAAGCCCGTAATCGCATCCACCTTGCCTTGCGCCAACATGGGCTCGCGCACGGGAAAGCCGACATTTTCGATCTTCACCTTCGACGTATCGATCTTGTTGGCATTCACAAAAATCGGCCATTGCGCAAAGGCGCCATCGGCGGCCGGTGCGCCCAGTGTCTTGCCTTCCAGATCCCTGGGTTTGGCAATGCCGGATTTCTTCAGCGCGACGATGGAAAACGCCGGTGTGTCATACACCATCATCACCGCCTGGATGGCGGCGTTCTTGGGGTTGTCGCGATACTTGATCAAAGAATTAATATCGGCGAAACCAAATGCGTAGTTGCCTGACGCGACGCGATTGATCCCTTCCACCGAGCCGGAGCCTGGGTCAATGCTCACGTCCAGCCCTTCCGCCTTGTAGTAGCCCTTGTCGATGGCCACAAAATAGGGCGCAGCGGGGCCCTCAAAGCGCCAATCCAGTGCAAATTTGACGGCAGTTTGCGCATGTGCGCTGGCGATTAGGAAGGTAGCTAGCAATACGGCAATAAGGCGCATAACTTTCTCCGTGAATGGCAGGTGAGGGTCAGTTGTCCGTTTATATCCGCTACAACTGGGTGGCTTTCTGAAGGGCAGAGATTAGCAAAGTTTGGGCCAACGGCGAACCGTTAGGGCACGGGTATACAACAGGTAACCGCTTCAGACGTTAAACCGGAAGTGCATCACGTCACCATCCTTGACGACGTAGTCCTTGCCTTCGAGGCGCATTTTGCCGGCTTCCTTTGCGCCCTGTTCGCCCTTGCCGGCGATGTATTCGTTGAAGGCGATTACCTCAGCACGGATAAAGCCCTTTTCAAAATCGGTATGAATCACGCCGGCGGCGCGGGGTGCAGTGTCGCCTTTGCGGATGGTCCACGCGCGCACCTCCTTCGGCCCGGCGGTGAAATACGTTTGCAGGCCCAGCAGCGCGTAGCCCGCGTTAATCACGCGATTCAGGCCCGGCTCGCTCATGCCGAGATCGGCGAGAAACACCTGCTTGTCTTCGTCGCTCATATCGGCGATTTCGGCCTCGATGGCGGCGCATACCGCCACCACTGGCGCATGCTCGGCTTCGGCATATTTGCGCACGGCATCCAGATGTGGATTGTTTTCAAAGCCATTTTCCTTGACGTTGGCGACGAACATCGCCGGCTTGGCGGTTATAAGGCACAACGGTTTCAGGATGACTTTTTCTTCTTCGTACCAATCCAGCGAACGCACCGGCTTCGCTTCATTCAACACCTTCTGGCATTTTTCGAGTACGGCCATGATGCGCTGCGCTTCTTTGTCGCCGCCCGCCTTGGCCACCTTGGCGTATTTGGCGATCTGCTTTTCCACGGCGGATAAATCAGCGAGCGCGAGCTCCGTATTGATGGTTTCGATGTCCGACACGGGGTCAATCTTCCCCGACACATGCACCACGTTTTCATCGTCGAAGCAGCGCACCACGTGCGCGACAGCGTCGGTTTCGCGGATGTTGGCGAGAAACTGATTGCCTAGTCCTTCGCCTTTCGATGCGCCGGCCACCAGCCCGGCAATATCGACAAACTCCACCACCGCCGGAATCAGCTTTTCGGGCTTGGCCAGCGCCGCCAGTTGCGCAAGCCGCGCATCGGGCACCTCGACAATGCCGACATTGGGCTCAATGGTGCAGAACGGATAATTTTCCGCCGCGATGCCTGCCTTGGTCAGCGCGTTAAAAAGCGTGGATTTGCCGACGTTGGGCAGGCCGACGATGCCGCATTTGAGGGACATGATTTCTTGTAAAACGTGAGGAGTGAGGTGTGAGGCGTAACCCCGCATTGGGTCACGCCTCAAACCTGACGCCTCTCACCTTACGCTTTGGTATGAAGTTTTAACATGGCTTCTTCCATCTTGCCTGTCACGATTTGCGGCCAGACGTCCAACGCGCGCACCATCGCTTCATCAATCGCCCGCTGTTCTTCCATACGCGGCGCATGCAGCACGTAATCGACCACTTCCCGCCCGGCTTCGGAGGTGTCACGCGGATGACCGATGCCAATGCGCAGCCGCCAGAAATCCTGTGTGCCAAGGCACTGCGCGATACTCTTCAACCCGTTGTGCCCACCCAGCCCGCCGCCGAATTTGAGTTTGACGCCGCCCGCGGGTAGGTCAAGCTCATCGTGCGCAACGAGAATTTCTTTGGGCGCGATCTTGTAGTAACTCGCCAACGCGGCCACCGCCTGCCCGGACAGGTTCATGAAGGTTTCCGGTTTGAGCAGCCACACATCGTCGCTGCCGGCGGCAATCTTGGCATACGCGCCCTGAAACCGTGATTCGCGTTTGTATATGGCACGCTCGCGGCTGGCGAGCAAATCCAGCCACCAGAAGCCCGCGTTGTGGCGCGTCTTTTCGTATTTGGCGCCGGGATTGCCGAGGCCGGCCACGAGTTTCATGGTGCGCTAAGTGAGGTGTGCTTGCGATAAAAAAAGCCCGCCGTATCGATTCGATAAGGCGGGCTTGCGCTGAAAAAACGCGGCTACTTGCCGCCTTCTTTCTTGGGTGCGGCTTCTTTCTTGGCGCCATCCTTGGCAGCGCCGGCAGCCGCGGCTTCTTCGGGCTTCTGACCGGTGATCTCGGTGGCCTTGGGCGCTGCATCAGCGTCGTCTGCCGCAGATTCCTTCGGCAACTGCACGGTCACTACGCCGGGGTTTTCCTTTTTCAGGCGGGGAATCGGCTCAACGCCCTTGGGAAATGCAATGTCGTTGACGTGCAATGAATGGGCCACCTGCAAATCCTTGACGTCGACTTCGATGTATTCCGGCAGATCGTCCGGCAGACACAGAATTTCAAGATCGTTGATGATGTGTTGCACCACGCCGCCGCCGGCTTTCACGCCGACGCAGATGTCGGCATTGACGTAGTGCAGCGGCACCTTCATGTGAATTTTCTTGTTCTTGTCGACGCGCTGAAAATCCACGTGCAGCGCAATCGGCTTGAACGGATGCATCTGGAAATCGCGCAGCAGCGCGGGGCTGGTCACGCCATCAACAGTGAGATCGAGCACCGAGGCGTGAAACGCTTCCATTTTGAGATGACGCAGCACGGCGGCCTGATCGAGCTCAACCTTTTGCACCGGTTTGTCCGCGCCATAAATAATGGCGGGGACGCGCCCGCTGGTACGCAGGCGGCGGCTCGCACTCGTGCCCTGTTTCGTACGCGGGTAAGCAGTTACAGCAATTTTCATCACACTCTCCAGAATTTCGGAACGTCCGCGACCAGATCGTTCCTGATTAAAAAACTACTTAAAATCAAATGGTTACAACAACTACTCTACGAACAGCGAACTCACTGAATCGTCCGTACTGATGCGCCGGATGGTTTCGGCAAACAACCCCGCGATCGACAGCACGCGAATGCGCTTGCAGGCCTGCGCCTCTTCGCGCAAGGGGATGGTGTCGGTGACCACGATTTCATCAAGATCGGAATTTGCAATGCGTTCAACGGCCTTACCCGACAGCACCGGATGCGTGCAATACGCCATGACGCGCGCGGCGCCGCGTTTTTTAAGTGCCGCCGCCGCCTCGCATAGCGTGTTGGCGGTATCCACCATGTCATCAATGATGACGCACGAGCGGCCTTCGATTTCACCGATGATGTTCATCACCGTGGCAACGTTCGGGCGCGGCCGTCGCTTATCGATGATCGCCAGGTCCGCCTCCAGCCGCTTGGCCAGCGCGCGCGCGCGCACCACGCCGCCGACGTCGGGCGACACCACCACCAGCCCTTCGTAATCCTTGCGCCACACGTCCGAAAGCAGCACCGGGCCGGAGTAAATATTGTCCACCGGAATATCGAAAAAGCCCTGGATCTGCTCGCTGTGCAAATCCATGGTCAACACGCGATCCACACCGACGGTGGTGAGCATGTTCGCCACCACCTTCGCGGTAATCGGCACCCTTGCCGAGCTTGGGCGGCGATCCTGCCGCGCATAGCCCATGTAGGGAATCGCTGCGGTGATCCGGCCAGCGGAGGCACGTTTAAGGCCATCCACCATCACCAGCAATTCCATCAGATTGTCGTTGGTGGGCTGGCAGATCGATTGCAGCACGAATACGTCGCGGCCGCGAACGTTTTCAAGAATCTCCACCATCACTTCGCCGTCGGAAAAGCGGCCGACTTTGGCGCGGCCCAACGTCACGTGCAAGTGCCCCGCGACATCCTCCGCCAGCCGCGGTATCGCATTGCCGGTAAACACCATCAGACGATCAAGCATTGCGGCGCCCTAACGTGTGAAGAGGTTGGATTAAGAGGAAGATTGCGGGACTACTACACTACCAACCGGTAGCGCTGGAAATTCTGGCTGGGGAGGTAGGGATCGAACCTACGAATGCCGGAATCAAAATCCGGTGCCTTACCACTTGGCGACTCCCCAAAAACTGCAAAAAACAAATACTTACATAAAAAATCCATTACGGCATCACATCATGCAACGGATGCCGATCCAGCCCTTGCGCGACAAAGCCCCGCATGTCGTCCGGCAACCGCGCCAGCACCGCTCGAGCCGCACCTTCGCTGGCAAACGGTGCAAACACACAGGCACCGGAGCCCGTCATCATCGCCGGACCGCAGCTTTCAACCGCCGCTGCTTTTGATAACCACGCCAGATGCCGCCCGACTTCCGGGTATAACTTGACCACCAAAGGCTGAAGGTCATTGACTGCATCGGCGACATCAGCGAGTAAGCCATCCGCGCCAACAAGCCCCTCCAACCTTTGAAACCTTTGTCCGGAAAAGCCTTGCATTATAACCTTTTTGGAGTCCCTTTTCAATTCCGGGTGGGCAAAAACGGCAGCCGTCGGCACCATCACCGGTGGGCACAAAACCACATACCACGCGGGCGGCAGAGTAAGCGCTAACAATTGCTCGCCGATGCCTTCCGCCAGGGCGTTTTCACCGAACACGAACACCGGCACGTCTGCGCCTAATTGTACTGATAAATCAATGAGTTGCTGATTAGAAACCGCGGTCTTCCACAGCGTGTTCAGGGCCAACAGTGTGGTCGCCGCATCGGAACTGCCGCCGCCCAGCCCACCCCCCATCGGCAGGCGCTTATCGAGTTCGATATCCGCGCCAAGCGGCGTGCCCGTCACCTCACGCAACAGGCGCGCGGCTCGCACGCACAAATCACTGTCGGCTGGCACGCCCGGCACGTCGTTGACGCGTGCGATCACGCCATCGCTACGCACGCGAAAACGCAATGTGTCGCCAAAATCAATGAAGCGAAAAATCGTTTGCAGCAGGTGATAGCCGTCGGCTCGGCGGCCCGTCACGCGCAACATCAGGTTGAGCTTGGCGGGTGCGGGAAAAGATGCAGAAAAGGGCGCGGAAATGGGTGAGGAAGTATTGCTCATGTTGAATGCTCGCCCGCTGTCCGGCGACCGCGCGCCAGCCGCGCGCATCTGCTCAGGGTGTTTCCCTGCGCCACGTATCTATCACCAGCCGCATGGTCTGTGCCGCCCCCGCAACTTCCATGCGCCGCGGCAAGCCGTCATTCAGTGCGGCATCGTAATAATCGTAGCTGATTTTCCAGCCATCCTGCGCGATAGTGCGGTATTTGCCGCTGGCGTCCCGTCCTGTGGTTTCGAACGGCGTATTTGGCATGGGCGCACCGCGTATCCAGTGCTGCAATCGCGCCATGGGAAATTCCCATCCCAGGCCCTGTTTAGTCAGTGCTTCCACGCGCGCGGCCGAATACTGCTGCTTGTCGGCACTCGTCAGCACCGCGCCTTTGGCATCCTCACGCACATAGGCGAGCGCCTGCCCCGTCGGCGTCATCAGCCAGATTTCATCGGCATCCTGGGTGTGCAGCCACCGCACGTTGGCGCTGACCGCGTTGCCTTCGAAATGCACCAGCACGCGGCCCAGCACATCAAACGGCGCGGCGCGGCCGGCCTTTTCCGGCACTGGCTGCACGCTCGCGCACCCACCCAGCGCAAGCAGCGAGGCCACCCCTATCACCCAAGGGCGCCAAAAAAACCCCGTTAAAACAATCATTTGGCCGTTGACTTTGCCGCTGGCAGCAAATTTGGCGCCAGCCGTTTCACCGTGCTTTGCAACGTGTCGTTGGCGGGGCTTTCCTGCAACAGCTTCGACCAGATTTTCTGCGCCTCTTCGCGCTTGCCGTCAACCCACAGCGCTTCACCCAGATGCGCGCCGACTTCAGCTTCCGGCCGCATTTCAAACGCGCGCCGCAGTTGCACCACCGCCTCGCGCGTCAAGCCCATGCGAAACAGCACCCAGCCCAGACTGTCGACAATAAAGCCGTCCTCCGGCGACAGCTCCAGCGCTTTTTCGATGAGTTGTCTTGCCTCCGGCAGACGCTGATTGCGGTCGGCGAAGGTGTAGCCCAGCGCGTTGTAGGCATGCGCGTGGTCGGGTTGTAGCTCGATCACCTTGCGCAGATTGCGCTCGAGCACGTCAATCCTGTCGAGCTTTTCCGCGATCATCGCCTGATCGTATAAAAGATCCACCGACTCCGGCGCGCCGGCAAGCATTTTGCCGAGCAGATCGTACGCCTCGTTGTAAGCCTGCGCCTCGCGCAAAAGATCAGCCTCAGCACGCGCGAGTTGCTGGCGCTGCGCGGCGTCGCGCGGCTCAATCGACTGCAAATGCTTGCGCGCCTCTTCGAGCTTGCCCTGCTTTTGCAGCACGGCGGCGTAGCGCGCCTGCGCGGTGACAAAACGTTCGCCGCTGGTCACGCCGGCATACCACTTCAACGCCTCGTCGTAGTTCTTGCGCTCCTCGTGAATCTGGCCCAGCGCCAAACAGATCAAATCCGGCGTTTTGTGCCCCGCCGCCAGCGCACCCTGAAAATGTTTTTCGGCTGAGTCGTAATCACCGGTCTGCAGCGCCAGTTGCGCCACCGTCATCGCGATATCGGGGTTCTTTGGCGCCGCCGCCACCAGTATCTCGAACTGCTTGCGCGCCTCGGCAGGGCGCTTTTCAGCCGACAGCAACCGTGCGTAGGCTAACCGCACGTCGTTCGATTTGGGATGGCGTTCAAGAAAGCGCTCGAGGAACGTCATGGCATCCGCCATTGAACGGCGCGACAGCGCCTGCGCGTGGAACAACGCGCCCATTTCCAGATCGGGCTTGATGTCGAGCGCCGCGCGCGATTCCGCCAGCGCACCCTCAACGTCGTCGGCCGCCCACGCCGCCTGCGCCACCGTCAGGCGCACTTCGGCAATGTTGTTATAGGGCTTTGCCAGCGTACGCAGCAGCGCGAGCACCGCCTTTTTGTCCCGGTTGCGCGACAACAGTTGCGCCACTTGCGGAAAGTTGCGCGCGGCGTTGGCCTTGTCCCCCGCCAGCCATTGCTCGAGCGGCACCCGCGCCTCGGTGAGATTGTCCTGCCCGACGAGCAGTGAAGCCACCACTTGCCGCGCCTGTGCCGATTGCGGATCGGCCTTGAGCCACAAACTGGCGGCTTCCAGCGCTTCCCGGATCATTCGAGCATTCCACGCGATTTCGGTGGCGCGCTGCGCGAGCCGCGGATCGCCGGTCTCGCGAGCAACTTCCAGCATCGCAACTGCCGCCGCCTGCGCCTGACCGCGCTGCACGGCGATTTCCGCCATCATGATTTTGTAGAGCAGTTCCGGCGACAGCTCCACCGCTGGCAGCACCGGCGCATTTTTTGCCGATGGCGCGGGCGATGCGGGTGACTTGGGCTGCGCCGGCCCTTGTGCATGGGCAACATGGGCAGCAGCGGCAACGGCGATCAGCAACGCCGTTGCAGCACGCAAAATCTTGAATAGGTTAGTCACGGGAAAGGTTCGCGGAAGTGGTGAAACAGCCCGGCAACAAGCCAGACAACAATCAAATTCAATCGAATTTAACCAAATGATTATTTGAGGAAATTTGACGATGAATGCTTCATTAAGTTTCACAGTTTAGGTATATTTCGCACACTCTACAAGCGGTTGCGTTACTCCTCCCTATTGATACTTGATGTCCGTTTCAGCCGATTCACCCGCAACCCTTAACGCCAGCGGCCTGTCGCGCCGCTTTGGCGGTGGCTTTGGTAACTTCGGCAACTCCGGTGGCCACACCGCCGTCGACAATGTCGATCTGACCCTAAAGCGCGGCGAGGTGCTTGGCTTTCTCGGCCCCAACGGGGCTGGCAAAACCACCACCATGCAAATGCTCACCGGCAACCTCGCGCCCAGCGCCGGCGCTGTCAGCATCTGTGGCGTAGACCTGCTCGAATCGCCCGTCGCGGCCAAGGCGCATATCGGCTATTTGCAGGAAACACCGCCGCTTTACCGCGACATGACCGTCGGCGAATATCTCGAATTCGCCGCGCGGCTACATCTCGTGCCCAAAGCGCGCCGACGCGCGGCGGTCGACACGGTGCTTGCGCGTTGCGGGCTCGCCGATGTGCGCCGCAAACTGATAGGCGCGCTGTCCAAGGGTTACCAGCAGCGCGTGGGCATCGCGCAGGCCATCGTGCACGAGCCGGATGTGATTGTGCTCGACGAACCCACCGTCGGCCTCGACCCCAATCAGATCCGCGATATCCGTGCGCTGATCCGTGAACTGGGCAGCGCGCACAGCGTTATCCTTTCCACCCATATCCTGCCGGAAGTCGAAGCCATCTGTGACCGCGTGCAGATCATGCATCACGGCAAGATGGTTTACGCCGATACCATTGCCGGCTTAAAACAGTTGCACAGCGGGCGCACGCTGCTGGTGGGCCTGACGCAGCCGCGAGCTCTTGATGAACTGCGCACGGCATTGCTGCAAGTCACCGGCGTGCAGGAAATCGACGCGGCGGGTGACAAGCTGTTTCGTGTGCACACCGCTGCTGCCACCGATCCGACGGAAGGCATCGTTGCGCTGGCCTCAACGCATCACTGGGGGCTGCGGCAGATCGGTCCGGCGCAAACCAGTCTGGAAGAAGTATTTGTGAATCTCACGCAAGCCGAAGCTCAACCGTGATTTTCACCATCGCCGCCAAGGATTTGAAGTCGTTATTCACCTCGCCCATCGCGTGGGTCGTGCTGACTTTTGTGCAACTCATCGCGGGATACGGTTTTCTCAAACGGTTCGACGATTTTCTGGAAATCCAGCCGCAGTTGCTGAAATTGCCCAGCCCGCCGGGCTTCACCGAATTGGTCGCCGCGCCAACGTTTTCCGCCACTGCCGCAATACTGCTGTTCGCGGTGCCACTTCTGGCGATGCGCCTGATCGCCGAGGAGCGCCGCAACCAGACCATGACGCTTTTGACCACCGCGCCGGTTTCGATACTCGACATTGTCCTTGGCAAGTTTTGCGCGATAATGGCTATCTTATTGATTTTATTGGGTTTAGTTTCCCTCATGCCACTGTCGCTGGCGGCCGCCACGCAGCTCGATTACCGGCTGATCGCGAGCCTGCTGATTGGCGGCATTTTGATTGCGGCGGCGTTTTCAGCCGTGAGCTTGTATGTGTCGAGCCTTACCGCACAGCCGTTGGTGGCGGCGCTGGGCGCGTTTGGCGTGCTGCTTGCGATGGTGCTGCTCGGTGAACACGTGGCGGACAACCTACAGGCGCGCGGCCTCGGCCTGCTCGCGGCATTTGCACAGGTGTTTTCGCCGGTCAAAAGTTACGAGCCGCTGGGACGCGGCATTATCGACAGCCACGCCATTGTCTGTCTTGCGCTGCTGACCGCGCTGTTTCTCACGCTGACCGTGCGCCAGCTTGAAGCGCGGCGCCTGCGTGGTTGAATCAATATAACGCGTCACCATGGAAATCAACCGCAGCGTCCGTAACCAATTGTTTGCGCAGGGGAGCCTTGCCGTGGCGCTGCTGCTGGCGCTGGTGGCGCTGCTGTCGTGGGTGGCGCGCGAATACCGCGTCGAAACCGATATCACCGCCAATGCGCGCAATACGCTGACGCAGGCCACGCAGGATGCGCTCAAGGTATTCAACGGCCCGGTCAACATTACCGCCTATGCGGTGGCGAAGGATGGTGGCGGCAACGACATCCATAAAATGATTCAGGAAAAGCTGCGCCCGTGGCAACGCGTGAAGCCCGATATCGTGCTGACACTGGTCGACCCGCGTGACGACCCCAAGCGCGCCAATGCGGCAGGCCTGAAATCACCGAATGAACTGGTGATCGAACATCAGGGGCGCAGCGAACATCTGCCGCTCGCTGAGCTGAACGAACAGAGCCTGGTGAACGCGTTGACGCGGCTTGCCCGCACCGGAAACGCGCTGGTGTACTGGCTTGATGGCCACGGCGAACGCAAGCTTGATGGCATCGCCAATCACGACTACGGCGAATTCGGCCGCCAGTTGCAGATGCGTGGCTACAAGGCGTCCAGCCTTAACCTGGCCATCGCGCAGGAAGTGCCACGACAGACTACGCTGCTGATGGTCGCCAGCCCGCAAGCCGACTTGCAGGACAGCGAAGTTGCCAAAATCCGCCAGTATGTTGAAACGGGCGGCAACCTGCTGTGGCTGATCGACCCGGAACCCTTGCGCGGCCTGGAGCCGATCGCAGAAATTCTGGGATTGGTGCTGACGCCAGGCACGGTGGTGGATCCTGCGATAAAGCCCCGCAGCGGGCCGCCAACGCTGGCAGTTGCCTCCAACTATGCCCGGCATCCTGTTACCGGACAGTTTCGGCTGAACACGCTGTTCCCCGGCAGCCGCCAGATTGGCAATGCTGAAAGAGAGGGTTGGCGCGCCACGCCGCTGATTGAAGTTGCGCAGCAAGGCTGGGTGGAAACCGGCAGTCTCGACGGCAAGCCCGCCTTCGACAAAAAAACCGATTTTCAGGGGCCGGTCAACATCGCCACTGCGTTCGAGCGCACTGCAGGTGACAAACCTCAGCGCGTCATCGTGGTCGGCAACGGCAGCTTTCTTGCCAACGCGTTTCTGGGCAATGGCGGTAATCTGCAATTGGGCGTATCGATGATGAGCTGGCTCACTGGCGACGACCGGCTGGTCAGCGTGCCGGCGCGTCCGGCGGCCGACGTGCAGATGAAGCTCGATCAGATGCTGCTGTACCTGATCACATTCACCTTCCTGCTGGTGTTGCCGCTCGCCTTCGCGATCACCGGCGTGGTGGTGTGGTGGCGGCGGCGCAAGGCGTATTGAACTCCATCGTGCGCGCGCATGCGTAAGAGCTGGATCACGCTCGGCGTGCTGGCAGCCTGTGTGGCGGCGCTGGGCCTCTTCGTATGGCTCACACCGCCGCAAACCCAACGCAACACCACGGCCGTTGCCACGCTAAAGCCCGCCGGCGTGCGAGCGCTGCGCGTGCAATTCAGGGGCAAAACCGTCGCCGTACTGGAAAGACGCGACGCGGAGTGGCTACTCGTCGATCCGGTCAAAGCGCCTGCCGACGCCTTTCAGGTGCTGCGCGTGCTGGCGGTGCTGGACGCCCGCAGCACCGCGCAATACCCCACCACCGACGCCGCCAGGTTTGATCTTGATCCGCCGCAAACCGAACTTATCATCGATGGCCAGCGCTTTGGCTTTGGCGCCATCAACACGGTTACGCGCGAGCAATATCTGCTGGCACAAAACCAGATACACGCTGTCGAAACGCGCTACGCCACGGCCATTCCCACCAATGCCAATGCGCTGATCCGCCGCAGCATCTTCGCGGCGGGCGAAACACCCGTGCGCTTTGATTTTGGCGCATTCAACGTGAGCCACGACGGCAACAAGTGGAGCGTCACGCCGCAAAAGAACAACGAAGGGAATAAAGCAGGGCACAACGACGGCGACATTTCACAAGACGACTTCAACCGCTGGGCCGCACAGTGGCGTGAAGGCAGCGCGCTGCGCGCCGCGGTCACGGATGCCAGCGGTAGTGATGCAGCCAAAGCCGCGCCACGCGAAATTTTTGTCACGCTGAAAAACGGCACGAAAATCCCGCTCGCCATCGTGCAGGAACAACCGGAACTCGTGGTGCGCCGCGCCGACCTCGGACTGCAATTCACCTTTACTGGCGACATCGGGCGGCAGATGATGTCGGCGCCGCCCGCGCGTAAATAGTAAATTGATTTAAGTATATGTTTTTATTAAATAATTCATGCCAGAATTGCCGGAGGTAGAAACCCCCCGCCGTGGCCTGTTGAAAGCCATGGAAGGCGTGCGCGTCGAGCGTGCCGTGGTACGCGAGCGGCGCATGCGCCAGCCGATTCCGCGCGCATTGCCCGGCTGCGTGGAAGGCGAAACCATTCGCGCGCTGACGCGGCGCGCGAAATATTTGCTGGCCGAATTCGACGCGGGCACGCTGATTATTCATCTGGGCATGTCGGGGCGCTTGTGGCTGATTGATGGTGGTTTACCGCCGCAAAAACACGATCACTTTGATCTGGTGCTCGCCAACGGAAAGACCGTGCGCCTGCGTGATCCGCGCCGATTTGGGTTGGTGCTGTGGCACGCGCGTAACAACGGTGACGTGGCGCGGCACAAGCTCTTCGCCGCGCTCGGCCCGGAGCCGCTGTCGGCGGCTTTCAACGGCGCGGCGCTTTACCAGGCCACGCGCAATCGCGGTGCCGCGATCAAACTCGTCATCATGGATAGCCACGTGGTGGTCGGCGTCGGCAACATCTACGCCAGCGAAGCGCTGTTTCGCGCCGGCATCAGCCCACGCATCGCCGCGAAGCGTCTCACGCGCGCCCGTTGCGACGTGCTGGCTAGGGTTATTCGCGAAACGCTGAGTGAGGCCATCACCGCCGGCGGCAGCAGCATCCGCGATTATGTCGGCGGCGACGGTATGGCGGGCAATTTTCAGAGCAACTTCGCGGTGTACGACCGCGATGGCCAGCCGTGCAACCACTGCGCCACGACAATCAAACGCCTGACGCAGGGGCAGCGCTCGACGTTTTATTGCCCCACCTGCCAGCGTTGAATTTTCACCGCTGACCAGCGCGGCAGGCGTGGCACAATTGCCCAGTCAACCGCAATCGGGAGAATCGCCATGAGCTTCGCCAACAAAACCGTTATTGTCACCGGCGCCGTCGGAAATCTGGGCAAGGCAGCCGCCAAGGCGTTTGCTGATCAGGGTGCGAATCTGGTGCTGGTGGATCTAAAGCGCGAGAGTCTTGCTGCTGCGTTCGGTGCGGAAAGCGCGAGCACGCTGTTTGCGCCGGCAAATCTGCTCGAGCAAAGCGGTGCTGCGGGTTTCGCGCAAGCCGCACTGACACGCTTTAAGCGCATCGACGTGTTGTGCAACATTGCCGGCGGCTTTCGCATGGGCGAGGCGGTGCATGAAACCTCGGACGAGAACTGGAATTTTCTGTTCGACATCAATACGCGTACATTGCTTCACGCGGTGCGCGCGGTAGTGCCGCACATGATCAGCGCGGGCGGCGGCAAGATCGTCAACGTCGGCGCATTCGCCGCGCAAAAAGGCGTAGCGCAGATGGGCGCTTACACGGCGGCCAAGGGCACGGTGATCCGCATGACCGAGGCCATGGCGGCCGAACTGCGCGACAAAAACATCAACGTCAATTGCGTGCTGCCCACCATCATCGACACACTGGACAATCGTGCTGCCATGCCCAAGGCCGATCCGGCCAAATGGGTGGCGCCCGCTGATTTGGCGAACGTAATGGTGTTTCTGGCGTCGGATGCCGCGCGCGCGGTGCATGGCGCGACGGTGCCAGTCACCGGCCTCAGTTAAGGTTAGCCGCGCGCCGTCCGGCGAGAAACGCGACAACCGCCAGACACTGCACAGCGGCCGCGGCAGCAAAAACCGCGGGTGCATCACCCGCCGTGGCTACCGTTGTGAACTCGCGAATCAATCCGAAGAATGCCGGGGCAATGGCGTAGCCGCCCTGCGCAATCGCCACCGCCAGCGCCGCCGCGCGCTGCACGTCCCGCGCGGTAAACTCCTGTTGTGCGATCAGCGGCGGGAGCGACGTCGCGTTGCCGAAGCCCAAACCAAACAGTACGACGCCCGCCACCAACAGCGGCACATGGGTTCCGGCGGCAAACAAGAAGGCGAGCGACCCCGCGATTTGCAGCGCGTACCCCGCGCAGGCCACCAGGCGCCGGTCGGCATCCATCGGCATCAGCCAGCCCAGAAGCGTGCGGCCCGCGATAGCCATCAACGTCACCAGCGCCATCGCCCAACCCGCATCGCGTGCCCCGAGCGCGGGCAGCAGCAGCGAATACAAATGCGCGATCAAGCCGATCTGCGCGAATAGTCCGAACGCCATACCGAGACACAGGGTGACAAAGCGCCGGGTGCGCCACAGCCGCGCGCCGGGCAGTGCCGGCGCTGGCGGCACGAGATGCGCGGGCGCAGGCGGCGAATCACCGTCCGGGCCTGAACCCATCATCGCCGGCGTGCGCGAGAACACCTGCCGGGCCAGCAGCCATAGCGTCACCAGCATCACCACGGCCATCAGCGACGCAGCGAGCGGAAGCCCCAGCCCATGAATCGCCGCCACCCACAACGGCGAAAAAATAATGCCGCCGACGCTGCCACCGTTGTAAGCCATGCCTAGTGCCATGGGGCGGCCCCGGTCGAACCATGGCGATACTATTAAGTTAAGCGCGGCAGCGCTCATCGTGCCCCAGCCCGCACCGCTCAAAAAGCCCGCGATGAAGAGTTGCCACGACTCTTGCGCCGTTCCCCAAGTGATCATGCCGGCCGCCATCGCGCATGCGCCCGCCTGAGTCACGCGCGCCGCGCCGTATCGCCGGTGCAACGCGGGCAAATTGCCGCCGGTAATTGAGCCGGCCGCGAAGTGCACGCTGATCGCCGCGGATATCAGGGCGAGCGGCCAGCCGCGCGTCTCATTTATCACGGCGAGGAACACCGGCGGGCCGTAAAACCCCAGCCCCCAGCCGAAGACCGCCATCACGAACGCGGCCTGCACCACACGCCAGCCGTAAAAACTGCGTTGTTCGCCCGCGTTACTTTTCAAGAGCCGCTCCCGTGAGTTCGAGCGCCACAGTTTACGCAGCCGCCAACGCCAATGTTTCGGCGCGCACCGAAACATTGGCGTTGCAACCGGCGTATGCTTGGCTTGTTCCCGTCTCGTGATACACGCATGGCTACCGAAGCAAGATTTGCGGAAATCGCGGCACTCGCTGGTGATCCGGCGCGCGCGGCCATGTTGCACGCGTTGATGGATGGGCGCGCGTTAACGGCAACGGAACTGGCTCGCGCCGCCCGCGTGACCGCGCAAACCGCCAGCAGCCATCTTGCCCGATTGACGTCCGCCGGTTTGCTGCGGGTCGAGAAGCAGGGCCGGCACCGTTACCATTGCCTTGCTTACAGCGGCGTTGCGCAAATGATCGAGAGCATCATGCGGGTGGCGTCGCATTTGGAAATACAGCGCCCGCCGCCGGCCACTGGCCCACGCGATCAGGCACTGCGCGCGGCGCGCACTTGTTACGATCATCTAGCGGGCCGGTTGGGCGTCGCGTTGATGGACGCACTCATCAGGCGCGAGTGCGTGGAACTGAGCCACGACGCCGGGCTGCTGACGGACAGGGGCGTTGCGCTGTTTGGCGTGATGGGTTTGGATGTCGCGTCAGTGACGGCCAGTCGTGGCCGCACGGCGCGTGTGCCACGGGTGCTATTGCGTCCGTGTCTGGATTGGAGCGAGCGGCGGCCGCATCTGGCGGGGGCGCTTGGCGCGGCGTTATGCGCGCACAGCTTTGAGCAAGGCTGGATACGGCGGTTGGAAGACTCGCGCGCGGTGACAGTGACACCCGCCGGCTGGCGCGCATTCGGCGATGCGCTGGGCATCAGGCCACCTGCTTAATCGAAGCGCTGTGCCGCGTTTCGTTACGCTACGTTGCGTTACGACATGCTGATGCGGACAAAATTAGTTGTTTTAAAACAAACACTTACAGTCAATCCGATTTTCGCCCGCCACCCACCAGCAGCAACCCGGAAATCGCCGCCAGCCCGCCCACCGCCGCATAGGCCACGCCGTAATCACCGAGCAGGGTAACCGTCACGGAGAACGCCGGGGGAATCAACATCACGCCGGCAAACATGATTGCGGTGCCGAGGCCCGTGGCTTCGGTGCGCCGCGCACCGCCGAGCCGCGCCCATTCCGCGTAGGCCAGCCCGGTGAATCCGCTGGCTGTGGCACCCGCTACTGCGCAGATCGCCAGCACGGCGAGCGGGGGCCAATCCGCACCGAACTGCCCCGTCAGGACGGCTGTGGTGCAACTCACCACGCCCTGCAATGCGAGCAGCTTGTTCGCAGCCATCACCTTGTCCGCCAGCCAGCCCCAGATGGGCCGCGTCAGCACGGCCGAGATCTGAAACAGGGCCAGCGCCTGCCCGGCGCGTACCAGGTCAAAACCCGCCTTGCTGGTCAGATGCACCGTCATGAAGGTGGTGAAGCACAGTTGCAGGCTGGTGTAAGCAAAACTCGTCAACGCCAGCCGGCGCATAGCCGGGCTTTCGCGCAGCAGGGCAAATGGCGCGAGCAGCCCGGCGCGAAAAATGGCGTGCGTGGTGTCCCGGTCACTATCCCAGCGCGCGCGCGGAATTTGCATCAGCAACAACAGAATCAGCACCGGCACGGTCTGGCACAACAACGCCGTGCGCCAACCGAGCCGCACGGTGAGCGGCGCCATCACCAAGCCTGCCAGCACGCCGCCCAGCGGCACGCCGATCTGCCGGATGCCCATCACAAAATTCATGATGCCCGGCGGCGTGCGCGGCACCAGCAAATGCGTGCTGGCGGGCGCGGTGGCGCCATACGCCAGCCCCAGCAACGCCGCGCCGATCGCCACCGAGGCAATGCTGCCCATCGCGCACGTGAGCAGCATGGCGAGTGTAGCCAGCAACACCACCTGACTCGCGCGCACCGCGCCGTGGCGGCGGATAAAGCCCGGCGACAGCAGCGCGGAGACAATGCCCACGCCGTAAACGGCGGCCACAAAAAACCCGACCAAGGTGCCCGGCACCTGCAGATCGTGCGCAATTGCCGGTGCGGCCGCCGGAAACGAATACGCGGCCATGGTGGCAAGGCTTTGTATCGCCAGCGTGGCGATCAGCGGCCCGGTGGGAAAACCCACGACGGGGGTTACACCAGACGTTGCGGAAGAAATGGTCACCGCGCAGCCGCAACCCGCCTGCGCTTAAAAGCCATACAGCCGCGCGGGATTGTCGACCAGAATTTTGTTGCGCGTGGCTTCATCCGGCACCCACACCGCGAGTTGCTGCACCAGCGTGCCGGTGTTCGGCATTTCGCCTTCCATCATCACGTGCGGCCAGTCGGTGCCGAACACCAGTTGGTTGGGGGCCGCGGCCACCAGCGCCTGCGCGAACGGGTTGAGATCGTTGTAGGGAATCGCTGCGCGCGAAGTACGGTACGGCGCGGAGAGCTTCGACCACACACGCCCGGTCTTCAATGCGCGCAGCAGTGCCTGAAATCCGGGCGCATTGGTATCTTTGGCAACATCGGGCCGCCCCATGTGATCAATCACCATCACGCTTGGAAACTCAGCTGCAATGCGGTCAAAGTCGGGAAAGTTTTCGATGTCCATCAAAAATTGCGCATGCCCCCCCAGCCGCGCCACGCGTGCGGCGAGCCGCTTGGCTGCATCGAACTGCACGCCGATTTTCGCCACCAGATTCGCGCGAAAGCCGCGCACGCCGGCTTTGTCGAGTGCTTCGAGTTCAGTATCGGTGACGTCTTCACGCAGCAAGGCAATGGCGCGCAGCCGCACGCCGGTTTGCGCCATGGCATCGAGAACCACCTGATTGTTGGTGCCGTGCACACCCGTGTGCACCATCACGCCACGTGAAAACCCGATGCCATCAAGCATCGCCAGATATTCTTTCAGCAATACGCCCGGTGGCGGCGTGTAGAGCCGGTTGTCGGCGTAGCCGTAGACTTCGCGCGCGCCGAACACATGCGCGTGGCAGTCGGTCGCGCCCGGCGGTAACGTGAACGAAGGTTTGAGGTGATTCGCCAGCGGCGCCGGGCAAATGGCGGGTTCGGGTGTGCTCATGATGCGTTCAGCTCAATCCAATTTAGCTCCGGAAACTTTGACGACCTTTGCCCAGTCCTGAATGTCCTGACGCAAAAAGGCGGCGAATTGCTCCGGTGTGTTGGTAACGGTTTCAGCGGCGAGCGCGGCGAAGCGTTCGCGCGTTTCTTGATGTTTGACGGCGCTTGCAACCGCGTTGTTTACGCGCGCAATGGCGTCTTTCGGCGCCGCCGCCTGAGCGAGAAAACCATACCACGTGGTCGATTCATAACCAGGCAGGCCCGATTCGGCGACGGTGGGCACATTGGGCAGCGCGAGGCTGCGTGCCTTGCTGGTCACCGCCAGCGGGTTCAGTTTGCCACTGCGGATTTGCCCCAGCACTGGGCCGATGTTGACCACCATGAAATCACATTGGCCGGCAATCACATCGACTATTGCCGGGCCGCCGCCCTTGTAGGGCACGTGCAGCATATCGACTTTCGCCATGGCTTTCAGAAGCTCCACGCCCAGATGCATGGTGTTTCCAGCACCCCCGGAGGCAAAGCTCAGCCTGCCGGGTTGTTTGCGTGCGAGCGCGATCAGATCACCGACGGTTTTTACGGGCAGTGAAGGGTGCGTGGCTACCACGCTGCCGAGCACAGCCGCCAGCGTGATCGGCGCAAAATCACGCAGTGCGTCGAACGGCAGCTTGCGA
>OMIN01000099.1 GCA_900299145.1 Betaproteobacteria bacterium
CCACATCTCTACACGGATGCCAAGTTCCGGGTCGAGCGTGATCTGCTGCCGGTGTCGCTCACCTTCAAAGTCGATCACATTTTGATTGTGAATCCGCGGGTAGCAGCGAAAAATATCCGGGCAAGGCAATCAGGGGCCGTGGTCGGACATTTACGCCATGGCGGGCGTGCTCTATCGCGCGTACACCAATGAGAACCCACCCGACGCCGTAAGTCGTCTCAAGAACGACACCGTGCCCGCGCGGCTCGCGCAACTCAAAGGCCGCGTCAGCGAACCAGCGCTGCACGCCATGCAGTGGGCGCTGTCGCTCGACGAAAAGCAGCGGCCCGCCACGGTGGAAATCTGGAAGCGCGCACTGGAAGGCAAAACGGCCTCGCCCGCCAGCGTGCGCGTGACGGCCGCCACCGCCACGGTCGCCGATCAGAATGCCGCCACGCGCGTGGCAACCGGCATGGCCACGGGAGCGGCAGGCGCCACGGTGGCGCCCGCGGCCCCAGCTGCCGCCGCCGCACCGCAGCCGCGGCGCACGCCCGTGGCTTCGCCCTATGACGTTGAGGAAGCACCTTCATCGCCGTGGCGCTGGGTGGTGATAGGCGCGGTGGTACTGGCGGCGCTCTTCGGTGGCCGCGCGTGGTACACCAGCCAACGGGACGCCAAACTCGCCAAGGAAGAAGCCGCGCGCGCCGAGGCTGCGAAACTCGCCGCCGCCCAGCAGCCCGTCGACACGCGCAGCGTCGAAGAACGCGCGGCGCAGATCATGGCCGGCAACACCGCTGACGCCGATAAGGCCGCCGCCGACCGCGCCGATGCCTTGCGCAAGCTGGAAGAAGAGCGCGGCAAGGGCGCGGCCCCAGCCACGCCGGCACCCGGCGCACCGGCGGCAGCGCCCGGCGCCCCCGCGGCTGTGCCGGCCGAAGCCCGTAAACCGCCGCCCGATGCGGCACCGAAACCGGTACGGGAACCGCCGCCGCCACCCGTCAGCAGCGACCCCATTGAACAAAAGCTCTCGCAGGATTTTCGCTTCATGGATACCCATGGCGATGGCTATCTGTCTGTAGACGAAGTGCGCGGACGCCCCTTTATCGAGCGCAATTTTATCCGCCTCGATGTTGACAGGGATGGCCGTTTGTCGCTGTCGGAGTTCATGGGCATACGGCCGTTCGGACCGCCGCCGGAAGAAGCCGCGGGCGGCGGTTCGCCCGGCCCGGCCGGCGGCCAGTTCGGCGGCCCTGTTGGTGGCCCTTCAGGCCAGGGCGGCGGCCAGATAGGGGGCCAGTTCGGTGGCCCGGGTGGAAATCCGCCGGGGGGCGGGCCCGGAGGACCATCACCGGGCGGCCCCAAAGGCCCGCCCCCCGGCAAGCGCTGAGCAACGCATTCGTTTACCCGGGCAGAACACAAGGAGCATGGCATGTCGTCGAATTCGTGGAATTTTGAACTCATCCTCAAGCCCGATGGCGAACTCATCACCGAAGGGCCAGTGTGGACGGGGGAAGAAATTCTCTTCACCCACATCCGCAAAAACCGCATCCTTCGTTACAATCCGAAAACCAATGCCATCAGCGTGTGGCGTGAAAACACTAACCGCACCAACGGCCTGTGCTTTGACAATCACGGCAAACTTTTTGGCTGCTGCTCCGGCGGGCGCAGCATTGTGCGCTTTGACGCGGATGGCAAAAACAGCGTTGTCGCAGACAAGCTCGACGGCAAAAGGCTCTCCACGCCGAATGATCTTGCCATCGATTATCAGGGCCGCATCTGGTTCACCAACCCGGTGAACGACGGCAACTGGGACAAAACCGAAAAGGAAGAACTCGATCACCGCTCGGTGCTGCGCGCCGATCCACAACAAGACGGCAGCTACAAAGTCACTCGCGTCACCTTCGACACCACGCAGCCCAACGGCATTCTGGTATCACGCGACAACCGCACGCTCTACGTCGCCGAAAGCGGCTACACGCGCGGCATCGCTCGTGAGTTGCGCGCGTATCCGATCAACGCCGACGGCAGCCTCGGCAAATTCGACGTGCTGTTCACCTGGGGCGAAGACGCGCGCGGGCTGCATCGCGGCATCGACGGCATGTGTCTGGACGCTGACGGCAACATCATCGCCACCGCCGGCTGGGAAGTGAGCGGCCCCGGCCCGATGCTCTACGTGTTTTCGCCGACGGGCCGCGTGCTCGAAACCCACCCAGTAGCGTGTAATCGCCCCACCAATGTCTGCTTCGGCGGCCCGGACATGAGCACCGTGTTTGTCACCAGCACCAACGGGCATTTTTTTAAGGCGCAGACGAATCGGCGCGGGTGGGCGATGTATCCGTAAGTATTTGTTTTAATTAATAATTTGTCCAACAATTCCTGATAAAGTATCTGTCAATATCGCAATCCCAAGATGTGCGCGAGGGAGTTGAAAAATTGGACTGGACGTAGCGTAGGAAGATAGAGAAGTCATTAATCTTTACCACTACCTCGTGGAAACGCAACTATTCGCCGTTGGTGGCTTTGTTCTAGTCGCACTCAGTCTTCTGTTCGTCGCAATTCGAGGAAGCATCGCGCAACACAATAAATCAGCTGT
Organism: Betaproteobacteria bacterium; assembly: GCA_900299145.1. Lineage (GTDB taxonomy): Bacteria > Pseudomonadota > Gammaproteobacteria > Burkholderiales > SG8-41 > UBA5216. Next base: position 2,573 of record OMIN01000099.1, read on the forward strand.
TGGCGAAGTAGCGCGACTAATTGATCCAGAAGTGGCATTCCCGATACGGGTCTTATTCGCAAATGGAGAGTTTTCGATTTTTACAAGTGTTTCCGATTTAGAGTGCAACCTTGAAGATTTCGATTCCGACAGAGAAAAAGAATGTACTGCGGTCGACGCGAATAATCGTCTATTACGAATAAAACTCAGCACCCTTCGCTTGAGTGAGTTGACAGCAATCAAGAATTCGTAGGACGCAATCCTCATTGCGCTGCATGTAAAAGTTGCTCAACACGAGCGTTGAACAGCAAGGAGATCGCAACCATGACAGCTCTCCATCACGCATCAAGTCGTTTGCAAAACCGGCGGTCTATTCGGCGCTTGCTCGCTGCCGCCCTCCTCACCGCACTACCCCTAACCGCCACCGCCCAACCCCCACAAAAATACCCGGTCAAGCCCATCCGCCTGATCTGTGCATTCACGCCGGGCGGCACCACGGACATTCTCGCGCGCATCATCACGCCGGGCATGAGCGAAGCGTGGGGCCAGCCGATCGTGCTTGAGGCGCGCCCCGGCGCGGGCGGCACGCTGGCGGCGGCACTGGTTTCCAAGGCGGCGCCCGACGGTTACACGCTGCTCGCCACTTCCGCTGCGATCGTCATCAGCTCCGCGGCTAGCAGCAATCTGCAATACGATCTCCTTAAGGATTTCGCCACCATCAGCGAGCTGGGCTCGAGCATTTCAGTGCTGGTGGTCAGCCCTTCGCTCGGCGTGAAAACGGTGAAGGAATTCATTGCACTGGCCAATGCGCGGCAAGGCAAGTTGCTGTTCGGCTCCACCGGCGCGCTGACCTCCACGCACCTGGGTGCGGAGCGGTTTCGCGCCGCCGCCGGCATCCGCGCGCAGCATGTCGGCTTCAAGGGCCAGTCGGAATTTCTGATCGAGATCATGGCCGACCGCATACACTTCGGCGCGCCCGGCCTCACCACCGCGCTGCCGATGATCAAGGACGGCAAGTTGACGCCGCTGCTGGTCGCCACACCGCAGCGCTCGCCCGCATTGCCGGATGTGCCCTCGGCGGGCGAAGCCCTGCCCGCGTGGAGCCGCGACGGATCGCAAGCGTGGTTCGCCCCCGCCGGCACGCCACGCGCGATCCGCCAGCAAATCAGCCGCGAACTCGCGCGCCAACTCGCACGGCCCGAGGTGAAAGAACGCCTGAACAATCTCGCATTTCAGATCGCCCACACCACGCCGGAAGAGCACGAAAAAAACCTGCGTGCCGATCTGGAAACCTTCTCGCGCATCGTGCGCGAGACGGGGATGAAGCCGCGTTAATGTGAGCGTTGCTCCGGTGGTGCGAGTGGTGCGGCCACGCGCTCAAGCCGTCAACAAGGGTCGCAGCTTGCGCGCATCGCCGATTTTCTCGATATCCCACACCGCATCACATAACTTGCGTGCGCGCGCTTTGCCGAGGATCGGCGCCATCAGGTGAAAGCATTTCTCGTCGACCTGCGCACGCGTCATCGGGTTTTGCGCTGTGCCGAGCACGGCTTTGACGTGAATCGCCAGTTCGCGGCCATCCTTGAGTTTTAGCAGGAGCCGGCACTGGCGCGCGGGCATGGCGGCGGCCATTTCATCGTCGCCGAGCAGGGTGACCTTGCGGCGCACGGCCAGCACCTTCGGATCTTTCATGCGCTTTTCGTCGTGCGCGGATTCGAAGGTGACGATGCCATCGAGCAACATGACCGCGCACATATGCTGCATGCAGATGTCCGGCATGTGCCGGTTGTCGGTGGTGTTGGCGCCCTGATGCGCCACCTTCACGGTGAGGCTTTCCACCTGATCCGACTTCACATTGTTGGCGCGGATCAGCTCCAGCAACCCATCGAGCGGCGCCTGTATCGGAGAACCCACCGACCAGCGCTTAATGTTGGTGCGCATGACTTCATAGCGCGAACCGAGTTCTTCGATCAATCGCTCCGGCACGGGCGCCTTGCCGATGCGGCCCTTTTCGTTGTACGCATGAAAGAAGTTGCGCTCGCCCGACAACGCATCCTCAACACCGGTAAAACCGTGCGATACCATCGCCGCTGCAGCCGTGCCGTTCCTCGCTGGCATACCGCCGAAGTCGAACGCCTTCTCGATGTGTTCCTCGTCGCGCATCCAGCAGCTCACGCCGGACGCCTGCTGCACGGTATAAGAGAGCAGCCAGCGGCATTGATCGTAATTCAGTTTCGCCAGCGAACCCGCCGCCGCCGCCGCGCCGAACATCGGGCCGAATGTGTGCGTTGAGTGGCCCGCTTCGCGAAAGTCATGCGCATGCAGGCTCAGCGACAAACGGCTGCCCACGTCATACCCCAGCGCCACCGCGCGGATGAGTTGCGTGCCGTTGGCGCGCTCGCGCTCCGCCATCGCCAGCGCCGCGGGCACCACGCCGCAGCCGGGGTGCGTGAGCGACGGCGCGTGCGAATCGTCGGTTTCATCCGCGTGCGCCAGCATGCCGTTGGCGAGCGCGGCATGTTCTGCGGTGGTGACAAACTTGCTGCCAATCACCGTCTATTGCTTCGTGCCGCCCAAGGTTTTGATATACGAAATCGCCGCACGCCCCGGCGGCAGGCGCGAGCCGGACACCATCGCCGCGATGGTGTCGAGCGTGTGATGCTTGGTGCGCTCGACGACGTTTTTCGGCAACGGTTTCCTGCTGGCGCTGGCGATGTAGGTTGCCAGCGCTTTCATCACCGGGGATATTTCAGGTGCGGCTTTCTTGGCCATGACGCTCTCCAGAATGTTTAATGAAAACAAATACTTACATTACTCCGCCTTCAACCCCGCACCCTTCACCACGCGCGCCCACTTGTCAATTTCGCTGCGCGTGTAGGCCATCACCTGTTCGACGTTGCCGGTGAGCGGCTCTGCGCCTTGCGCGGCGAAGCGTTCGCGCCCATCAGGTTGTTGCACGACGCGGTTCACTTCAACGTTGAGCCGTTGCAACGCTGCCGGTGGTGAACCCGCGGGCGCGATCAGCGAGAACCACGTGCCCGATTCGAAACCGGGGAAACCTGCCTCGATCATGGTCGGCACATCGGGCGCGGCACTCGACCGCTTCAGGCTGCTGATCGCCAGCGCGCGCAGCCGCCCCGCGCCGACACTTGGCAGCACGGAGGCGGTGTTGGCGAACATCATGGTCACCTGGCCGGAAATCAGGTCGGTGGTGGCCTGCGGGGTGCCCTTGTACGGCACGTGCAGAATGTTGAGCGATTCGCGCGCGCGCAGCATTTCTGCGGAAAGGTGCGGCGAGCCGCCCTGGCCGGTCGACGCGTAGGTAAGTTGCCCCGGCCGCGCCTTGACAAAAGCCACCAGCTCTTTTGCCGTGCGCACGGGCAGCGAGGGGTGCACCACGAGCACGAAGGGCAGCGTGCCAAGCAGCGCCGCGCTGTCGAAATCCTTTAAAAGGTCGACAGGCGGCTTCTTGTACATGCTTTGATTGACCGCGAGCGTCGAGGTGGCGGTGAGGAACGTATGCGCATCGGCCGGGGCGCGCGCCACCAGTTCGGCGGCGATATTGCCTGTGGCGCCGGGGCGGTTGTCGACGATGAATTGCTGGCCCAGCGCTTTGGTGAGGCCCGGCGTCACCAGCCGGGTTATCAGATCAGAGCCGGCGCCCGGCGGAAAACCGACCAGAATGCGCACAGGTTTCACCGGATAACCTTGTGCCATTGTGGCGAGCGGCGAAGCTGCCAGCACTAAGAAGTGAATTACAAAACAGCTACGGCGTATTACAGAAAGCATGTGACTACGAATCGAATTTTCAGCGTTCTGGGGCCGTATATGTTACGCCAGATGGCATTACGCCATAGGGTAAAATGCTGCTTTTCGCGAAGGAACGAACAGTGAACAAACCCTTGGTGGGTATCGTCATGGGCAGTCAAAGCGACTGGGATGTGATGCAGCACGCTGTCGATACGGTCAAGAAATTCGGGGTGACTTGTGAGGCCAAGGTGGTGTCTGCTCACCGCACACCGGATTTGCTCTACCGTTATGCCGAAACAGCAGCGGGCCGGGGATTGAAATGCATCATTGCAGGCGCGGGGGGTTCGGCGCATCTGCCGGGCATGCTCGCGGCCAAGACCATCGTCCCGGTGTTGGGTGTGCCGGTCACGTCGCGCGCGCTGCGCGGACTGGATTCGTTACTGTCGATCGTGCAAATGCCCAAAGGCGTGCCTGTCGCCACCTTCGCCATCGGCGAAGCAGGCGCGGCCAATGCGGGACTATTTGCGGTGGCAATGCTCGCACGCGAAGACGCCAAATTGGAAAGAAAGCTTGCTGCATTTCGCAAAAAACAGGTCGCGACTGTGCGAGCGATGAAACTTCCGGTAAAAAAATGATTTTTCCCGACGCCATGCTGGGCATGCTGGGTGGCGGGCAGCTGGGACGCATGTTTACGCTTGCCGCGCACAGTATGGGTTATCGGGTCGCCGTGCTGGATCCCGATCCGTTAAGTCCCGCCGGCGCCATTGCAGACGTGCATCTGAAGGCGGCGTATCAGGATCGCGAGGCGCTGCAGCAACTTTCCGATAGTTGTGCCGCGGTGACCACGGAATTCGAAAACGTGCCGGCTGAGAGCTTGCGTTGGTTGGCAAGTCATTGCATTGTGCGGCCCGCAAGCGAGGCAGTGGCTGTAGCGCAGGATCGCGTTCGCGAGAAGGCGTTTTTCCGCGATTGTGGATTGGGCATTGCGCACAGCGCAGTAATCGACCACGCCGACGATCTGGTGTCAGTCGAGGCAAATTTGTTTCCCGGCATATTGAAGCGGGCGCGATTTGGCTACGACGGCAAGGGGCAGGCGCGTGTGGCCAATGCCGACGAAGCACGCGCGGCGTTCAAGAAATTCGGGGCGGATACCTGTGTGCTCGAAAAATTGATCGATCTGGCCTGCGAAGTGTCAGTGGTCGTGGCGCGCGGTGCTGACGGTGTAGCGCGCGTATTCCCGGTCGCCGAAAATCAGCATCGTCATGGGATACTTGATGTGTGCATCGTGCCCGCGCGCGTCTCCGCGACTCTGGCGCAGCAGGCCGAGCAGGCGGCGATGCGTATTGCGGAACGGCTGCGATATGTTGGCGTGCTGGCGGTTGAGTTCTTTGTCACCAAAAGCGGTGAATTGTTGGTCAATGAAATTGCCCCGCGCCCACACAACAGCGGCCATTACACCATTGACGCGTGCGCGACTTCGCAATTCGAACAGCAAGCGCGTGCATTATGCGGCCTGGCATTGGGTGATACGCGCTTGCTCGCGCCTGTGGTAATGGTGAATTTGCTGGGCGACGCATGGGCTGGCGGCGTGCCGGATTGGCGGTGCCTGTTCGAGAATCCGCGTGCCAAGCTGCATCTGTATGGCAAACATGAAGCGCGGCCCGGCCGTAAAATGGGCCACTTTACCGTGCTCGGCGATAGCCCCGACGCCGCACTAGTCGAAGCGATGGCATTGCGTGCCGCGTTATGTCCGGCGTTTGCCCTAACCGCCGCGTGAAGTTGTTGCGCTATAGCATGGCAACATGGAACCCGTAGTCATGTTTTTCGTTCTGGGCGTAGCCGGAGGATTGTTGCGCACGGAACTTAAATTTCCGCCAGCGTTTTTTGACGCGCTGTCGATATACCTGTTGCTTGCGATCGGCCTCAAAGGCGGTATAGAACTCGCTAGACATCCGTTGGCCAATGCGCTGCTGCCTTCGGCCGTGGTATTGCTTTTGGGCTTGCTGATTCCGCTTATCGCCTATCCGGTGCTGCGCTTCACCGGCGGTTTGCCGCAGCCAGACGCCGCGTCGATAGCGGCCCATTATGGATCGGTGAGTGTGGTGACATTCGCGGTGGCGAGTGCGTATTTGACCCGGCTAGGCGTGGAGTATGAAGGCTTGTTAACGGTGTTCCTGGTGTTGTTGGAGGCGCCGGCGATCCTGGTCGGCGTGTTGCTGGCAAAACGTGGTGCTGCGACAAGTTCGTTCGGACAGGTAGCAAGCGAAGTGTTGCTCGGCAAGAGCGTATTTTTGTTGCTCGGCGGCCTGCTAACAGGCTGGGTAATTGGCCCGAATAACTTCGCACCGCTCGACCGCTTGTTTGTCGATTTATTCAAAGGTGTTTTGGCATTGTTTTTACTGGAGATGGGGTTGGTGGCCTCTCGGCATATGGGTGCGTTGAAGCGCTTCGGCCTGTTTCTGGTCATATTTGCCATTTTGATGCCATTGGTGTCTGCGGCATTGGGTTTGGCAATGGGAAAGCTGCTCGGCCTGTCTGTTGGTGGCGTGACCCTGCTGGCGGTGCTGGCAGCTAGCGCCTCCTATATCGCTGCCCCAGCCGCAATGAGGGTGGCGATTCCAGAGGCCAATCCCGCACTGTCGCTTGGCACGGCATTGGGGGTCACTTTTCCATTCAATGTGCTGGCGGGCATACCTCTGTATTTCCAAGCGGCAATGTGGATCACCGGAGGAAAGTCATGAGCGCCATGCGCAAACTGCTTACTATTATTTGCGAGACGGATCTTGAGCGTAAGTTAATCGAGAGTGTGATGGCCTTGGGCGCGCATGGTTATACTGTGACGGAGGCACGTGGACGTGGTGCGCACGGCGAACGCGATGCCGCTTGGGGACCGTCGGGCAATATTCGCATGGAAGTCATTTGTGAAGCGGCAGTTGCTGACACAATCGCCGCGCACTTGCGTGAGGCCTATTTCGCCAACTACAGCATGGTGCTTTATCTGTCGAATGTGGAAGTGCTGCGTGACGACAAATTTTGATTTGATGATAGTATTGCCTTGCCTATATTGCCCAATTCGCAGCAAATTTCTGATCGCAAATATCTCATGACTGCTGGCGACGCGCTGCTGAAATCGGACATACAAAGTTTGCCATTTATACATCGCGGCAAGGTACGCGATCTGTACGCCGTGGACGACGACAAGCTGCTGGTGGTCCAGACTGACCGTCTGTCGGCGTTCGACGTCATTTTGCCGGTGCCGATACCGGGCAAGGGGCGCGTGCTGACCGAGCTGTCGAATTTCTGGTTCAAGAAACTTGGCCATGTCATACCCAATCACCTGACCGGCATTGATCCGCAATCGGTGGTGTCGGCGGCGGATCGCGCGCAAGTCGCGGGGCGTTCGATGGTGGTCAGGAAATTGAAACCATTGCTGGTGGAGGCCGTGGTGCGCGGTTACCTCATCGGCTCCGGCTGGGCTGATTACAAAAAAACCGGCGCGGTATGCGGCATTCCATTGCCCGCCGGTTTGCAGCAGGCGCAAAAACTGCCGCAGGTGTTGTTCACGCCATCGAGCAAGGCGCCCGCCGGCGAGCACGACGAAAACATCACCTACGCTGACGTGGAAAAAATCGTCGGCGCGAAGCTCGCCGCCCAGGTGCGTGATGTGTCGATACGGCTGTACTCCGAAGCCGCCGACTTTGCCGCGCAGCGCGGCGTGATCATCGCCGATACCAAATTCGAGTTCGGCGTCGACGCACAAAACAATCTGGTGCTGATCGACGAAATCCTCACGCCGGATTCCTCGCGTTTCTGGCCGGCGGCGGAATACAAGGTAGGCATCAGCCCGCCGAGCTTCGACAAGCAGATCATCCGTGACTGGCTGGAGACAACGACGTGGAACAAAAAGCCGCCCGCGCCCACGCCGCCGGCTGACGTGCTGGTGAAGACCGCTGAAAAATATCGCGAAGTGCAGCGGCTGCTGACGCAGTAAGTAACCGATATGTCGGCTATTCAGATCATTAAGAATTGCCGGGTAATTTAAAGTGCTTACTCAATGCAATTCCTTGGCGCTGATAGTGAGACTTCGTGTTATTCCCGTAAAGCTGATTGGGCTGTGACGTAAGGCGCTCATACGCCAACCGCCCTACGATTTGCCCATCCTCTATCACAAACGGAACCTCGTAAGATCGTACTTCTAGAACAGCACGCGAACCCTCGCCTCCCGCGTCGGGATGGCCGAAACCCGGATCGAAAAACCCTGCGTAGTGAACTCTGAACTCTCCCACTAGAGTATCGTATGCAATCATTTCCGCTGCGTACTTTGGAGGCACCTTGACAGCCTTTTTCGACGCAAGGATATAGAAATCTGCGGGGTCTAGGATTAGACCTCCACGGCGCGGCGCGTAGACGGGTTCCCAAAAATCTTCCGTGTCGTAGTGTCGAACTTTATCAACATCGATTACGCCAGAATAATTTTTTGCCTTGTAACCTATTAACCGACCGAAGTCCTCGCCCTTTACATCTACCGTGACAGGCACTCCATTCTCAATTTCATCTTTTGACAAGCTTGAATCATCAACTAGTTTGTATTCCTCTTGCAGGCGCCGCATCCCGGTGTCCGTGCTTGGAGGACTTCCTCGACGAATTCGAAGTTGACTTAGCCTTGATCCTTTTCGCACTAGCACGCTAAATGTTCTAGGGGAAACTTCCGCATACAGTGGCCCCTTATATTGTTCACGGACGCGATCAAACTGTGTGCCAAAATCGGTTATCAATCGCGTAAATATATCAAGACGACCGGTCGAACTTTTTGGGTTTCCTGTCGCTGATGTACGATGGCGCAACGACAGGTTTTCCATCAATGGAACGATATACACGCAACCTCGCTCTAGGACGCCACCGTTGGTAATGTCCATTTCGTGCATCGCTAGATCGTCGAGTCTTTGCCGAACCGTATGGTCTTTCCCCGGCAAAAAACTGGCCCTAACCCGATACGCAATAGCCCCCAACCGAAGGTCCATGCTAGCTGGCTGAATCTGGTCGTCGTTGATCTCCTCAAGCGCAACAATTTCTTTAGTTACGCGAACTAACCTACTCAATTCCTGCGAAGGCAATATCCCTGTGTTGTGGTTGGTCTCCTGTTCAGGCACCCCATCTATCACAGCTTGCTTCGAGAATTTGGTGCCGTCCACTAATGAAGGCTCCGCTTCTCGGAGGAGAGTCTCGGCCTCCAAGTTCGTCGATAACGTCATAGGAATTCTCCGCGCCTTAGCACTTATACCGCATTTGCCTCCCAGAAACTTGATTCTCGGAGTCGACTTAGAGTGTACCGCAATCCCAAGGCGCGATAGCTACAGCATTTGTTCCGAACGATGGGGCATTTTTTCGCAACCCATGATTATGCTGTGGTTTCGTCACCTTAAAGTATCAAACTTCGGATAAGCTGTTGATACTATTCATGCTTATAAAAAATGCACTTTAATATCGCGAACCTCCACATCGCCCGCGCCGTAGATGCTCTGCGCAGTGGCGGCCTCGTCGCTTTTCCCACTGAAACGGTTTACGGCCTCGGCGCGGATGCGTCCAACGCCGAAGCGGTGAAAAAAGTTTTTGCCGCCAAAGGCCGGCCCAGCGATCATCCGCTGATTGTGCATATCGCCAGCGCGGCGCAAATGGCGCACTGGGCGCGCGACATCCCGCCCGCCGCGCACGCGCTGGCGCGGAAATTCTGGCCGGGGCCGTTAACGCTGATCCTCAAGCGCGCGGCACACGTCAGCGATGCCGTCACCGGCGGGCAGGACACCGTGGCGCTGCGCGTGCCGGCGCATCCGCTCGCGCAAGCGTTGCTAACGGCATTCGGCGGCGGCTTGGTCGGCCCGTCGGCGAACCGCTTCGGCCATGTGTCAGCCACCACCGCCGGGCACGTGCGAACTGAATTCGGCGACGCCATCGATGACGTGATCGACGGCGGCGCGTGCGAAGTCGGTATCGAATCCACCATCGTCGATGTGTCGGGCGCGGCGCCGGCGCTGCTGCGCCCCGGCCAGATCACGGCGGCGGCCATCGAAGCCGCGCTCGGTGCGCCGCTGGCCGCGCCCAACGCACGCTCCCCGCGCGCGCCAGGCATGCTGGAAAAACACTACGCACCGCGAACGCCATTGATGCTTGTGGAAACGGATGTGATCGACGAACTTACACGCAGCTTCGTTCGCCAGGGCCAGCGCGTGGCTGTTCTCGCGCGCGATGCCCGCCAGCCGCTCCTCGCAAACCTCACTTGGATTGCAGCGCCCGGCACGCCCGACGGCTTTGCGCACGATCTTTACGCGAACCTGCGTCAACTGGATGCCGCGGGATGCGACGTCATTGTGGTGGAAGAACCGCCGTTTACCATCGAGTGGGCAGCGGTGCGCGACCGCCTGGCGCGCGCGGCGGCGGGCGCCAGGCACACTGCCTGAGGACAGCGCAAGCGCTACGTGGTAATGCGGTTGCGTCCGCCCTGTTTGGATTGATACAGCTTGCGGTCGGCATCCTCCAGCAGGTCTTCCGGCTTCTGAAACGCTGGCTGAATTTCCGACACGCCCATCGACACGGTTTGCGTGAGCTGCTTACCCTCAAACTCGAACGCGTGATCTTCTATCGCCTTGCGGATGCGCTCAGCGAGCTCCGCTGCAGTGGCAGCATCAGCGCCGGGCAACACGGCGACGAACTCCTCACCGCCAAAGCGCGCGAGAATGTCGTTGGTGCGCATGCACGATTTCGCCACCTGCGCACATTCACGCAGAATGTAGTCACCGCAGTTGTGGCCGTGCGTGTCGTTCACCTTCTTGAAGAAATCCAGATCGTAGTACACCACCGCCAACGGCCGGCCGTACACGCGGCACAGCCGGAATTCCGATTCGAGCGTTTCCAGCAGATACTTCTTATTGAAAAGCTGCGTGGCGGCGTCGATGGTCGCCATGCGGTAAATATTGTCGTGGAACGCGCTCTCGATATTGTCTTTCGCAAAAAACTTGAACAACACGCTGCCAAACCGCAGTATGGCGCCATCGGTGAGCGGCGTTCGATTGCTGATGCGCTGGTTTTGAACATACGTACCGTTGGAACTGTGATTGTCTTCGACCTCGAAAACCTCACCGCTGGAATAAATCTTCGCGTGTTCACGCGACACGCTGCCGTCGACGAGCACAATGCCGCACTCCTGAGCGCGCCCCACCAGAATTTCCGGCGCGTCGAGCTGATAGCGCCGCCCCAGCGCATCACCGCTGTATTGGATCAGACACGCGCGCACCGGCGTGGGCGTGCGCGTGATGGTCACCTTGGGCGTGCCGTCGGTAATGCGTGTCGCGATGTCAGACGCCATGCGTTTGGTGGTTCCCAAAAACTTTTGCGTGGTCATGATGACGCGCAGTTTACCGAAAGATTCCGCCGCCGGGCAGCCGGTCAGTTTTTGAGCCGGCTGCCCAGTGCCTTGGCGATCAGCGTCAGGCCTGAGATTTCCCCTGCTGCAGGAGCCGCGGCCGTAGCACCGCCTTGCAGGCCCGCCCGCAGATTGCCGGCAAAGGTTGCGATTAACTGGGCTGATAACGCTGAAATCATGCCGACGCCGCGCCCGTACTGTGCCACTTGCCCCGCCAGTTGCAGCTCGCTCACCATCGCCACGCGCGTGCCGCCTTCATGCGGCTGCAACGCAAAGCGCGTCACGGTGTTGGCGTTGCCGCGGCCGCGCGTCTCCGCCCAGCTGGCGCGCACCGTGGCGCTGAACGCCGCATCATCGCGGTTTTCCAGACGCAGGTTGCCGGCGAAGATCATAGCGAGCGGACCCAGCTTGACCGTGACGCGCCCCTTGAATTGATCCGCGCTGACTTGTTCGATGTGGCTCGCGCCCGGAAAACACGCTGCGGTTCGCGGCACATCCATCAGGATGGGCCACGCGGCGGCCGGCGGCAGCGGCAAGTCAAATTGGTTTTCGATGTCCATGGCAAAGCTCGCGGGCCGTTAGTTGCTGAACGAAGCGCTCCTGATGACTTCACCCATGCGCGTCATGTCAGCCTTGATGAAGCGCGCGAATTCCTCGGGCGAGCTGGCAACGACTTCCACGCCGTTGTTGAAAGTGATCTTCGGATCGGCGGCTTTGACACCCTGTTGCGCATGGGTAGCCAGCAGCTTGATGATGGCTGCGGGGGTTTTTTTCGGCGCAAACAACCCAATCGCCGACTCACACACATAACCCGGCAGCACGCTGGCCACCGCCGGCAAATCCCCCGCGAGCGGCGTGGGTTTGGGCGTGGTAACTGCCAACGCGCGCACTTTGCCACTTTTGACGTGCGGCAAGGCCGGGCCGAGGGCCGCGAACATCAGTTGCACTTCGCCGGTAATTAAACCCAGCATCGATGGCCCGGCGCCCTTGTAATTGACGCGCACGATCTTCACCTGCGCCATATATTTGAACAACTCGGCGGCAATGTGCTGACTGGAGCCGCCACCGCCCGCGCCGTAGTTGAGCGCGTCAGGGCGCGCCTTGGCAAGTGCAACCAAATCCTTCGTGGATTTCACCGGCAGCGCCGGATGCACCACCAGAATATTGGGCGAACTGATCGCCAGCGATATCGGCGCCAGGTCTTCGAGTGGGTCCCAGTTGGCCTTGGTAAGCAGCGGCTGCAGCCATACATACGCGCCGTAAAACACCAACGTGTAGCCGTCGGGCGGTGTGTCGCGTGCCACAATCTCCACCGAGATGCTGCCGCGATTTTCAACCACCACGCGTTGGCCGATGCGCGGCGTTAACTCCTGCGCCACCAGCCGTGCACCCCAATCGTGGTTGCTGCCGGGGGCGGCGGTAAGAATGCGGATGATTTTGGCGGGGTATTTGTCCTGGGCGATGGCATTGCCCGCCACACTTAGTGCCACAGCGGATATCGCCAAAGTCAGCCGGTTTGTCAGTGCGTCCAATTGCTTCACTTCCAGTTTCACCGTGCCTCAAGGTCGCCGCGGGTTGCCCGGCGGCAAGTGACTTTTCTTGCGCAGCCCCTTCGGGTTATCAAAGATTGTTTTCTTGCTATCTATGCCGCCCTGACTTGCGCACTTCGTGCGCGTGCTATGAACGAACAAGCGCAAGCAACGTCCCCGCGTACTCGGAGGCCATATCCGGCGACAGCCCTGTGGCCTTCGCCTGATACCGCTTGATCGTCTCGAGTATCAATCGCGGGCGGCTGGCGAGCTTCTTCAGAAACGCATCGCAGTCAGCCGTGAACGAAGTCTGCGGATAAACCTTGCTCGCGAGCCCCAGTGTCACGGCTTCCTGCGCGCTGACCGAATCAGCCGAATAAATCAGATACGTCAGCGCCTTGGCCTGCACCTTGCCCAGCGCCGCGCACATGGCCATCGTGGGCGGGATGTCGTGTTCAATCTCCGGAAAGGCAAAGCGTGCGTTGTCTGCGGCTAGTGTGATGTCGCAGCCCACTGCCGTAGCGCAACCAAAGCCCAGCGCATCCCCATGCACCAACGCCACCACCGGCACGGGCACATCGGCAACGGCCTGATACACATCCAGCACCGCGCCCATCATCTTCTGGCGCACTTCATACGGCGTCATGCCGGCGCGTGACTCGCCCTTGCCGTCGCGGCCGCGGCAGAACTGTTTGCCGCGTGCCTCAAGGGTGACTACATGCACATCCGGCTGCTTGCCCAGTTCGCGCAAAGTTGCAGCCAGTTGCACCATCATGGCACGGGTCAGCGCGTTGCCTTCGTCCGGGCGATTCAGATCGACGCGCGCCAGGCCAGCTTCGCACGTCACCTTAAATTCATGGTTGGTCATAAAATATCCTTCAAAAACAATTACTTATAATTTTATTCGATGAACACCAGCTTGCGACTTTCGACAATGCCGCGAAAGCGCACCAGGTCGGTTTTCACCTGTGCCGCGAGTTCTTCCGGTGTGCCTGCACCCGGCTGATTACCGAAGGTGTTGATCAACGCGCGCACTTTCTCGTCGCTCTGCGCCTTTACCAGCGCCTGACTCACACGGCGGATGCGGTCATCGGGCGTGCCCTTGGGCGCGAACAAGCCATTCCAGCCGTTGTAGCTAAAGCCCGGCAACGCGGCCGTTTTGCCGATGGGCGGCAGGTTGGGAATGGGGGGCCAGGTTTCGCGGTTGGTGGTGGCAATGCCGACAATCAGCCCGCCATCCATGAAGGGTTTCGCCCCCGCCATGAACATCATCTGGATGCGGCCCGCCGCCATTTCCGCCGCCACCAGTGATTCGCCTTTGTACGGCACATGCAGGATGTCCACGCCGATGGCCGCGCTGAACATCTCGGCAACGAGGTGCTGACTCGAACCGTGGCCGATGCTGCCATACGACAACTTGCCAGGGTTGGCCTTGGCGTGCCGAACCAGTTCATCGACGGTCTTGATGTTCAGGCCCGGCGCGACGGCCAGTGTAAACGACGCCTGGCACACCTTGCCCACGGGCTTCAACGTGAGTATGTCGAACGCCGCCTTGGGCCGCGACGCGAGGTTGGCGGTGTTGGCTGCACTCGCCTGTATCATGGTGTAGCCGTCCGGGGTGGCGTTGGCCACGCGCTCAAGGCCGATGTTGCCGGGGGCGCCCGGCACGTTCTCGATGACGAAGTGCTGACCGAGATCGGCCCGCATCACCTCCGCCACTGCGCGCATGCACAGCTCCGCCGGACCACCCGCGCCGCTGGGCACGATGATGCGGAAAGGTTTGTCGGGAAATGCAGCGTTTGCGCTGCCGGCGCAAATCATCAACAACAAGGCCATCCAGACTTTCATGCGGTTCGTCCTTTTGCATGCTCACCGAGCAACTCCACTATGCGCATCGGCGTGATCGGTGCCTCGGCAATGCGCACACCAAACGGTTCGAGCGCGTTCTCCACGGCGCTGATGATGGCGCCGATGGCGGAGATGGTTCCGCCTTCGCCCGCGCCCTTGACGCCCAAGGGGTTCAACGGCGACGGCGTATCCAGATGCACCAGATCCACGCGCGGCACATCGGCGGCCATGGGCAGCAGATACTCGCCAAAGTTGGTGGTGAGCGGCTGCGCCTGATCGTCGAACTTGAGTTCCTCGTACAGAGCATTGCCCACGCCGTGCGCCACGCCACCGACCACCTGCCCATCAACCACCATGGGGTTGATGACGCGCCCGCAATCGTGCGCCACGGTGTGGCGCAGAATTTTGACTTCGCCGGTTTCAATATCGACTTCAACCTCGGCGACCTGCGCGCTGTTGGAGTATGCCGATTGGTCGGGCGTAAAGTGCGCAGTGTGTTCAAGACCGGGCGTCAGGCCGCCAGCCATGGAGAACCCCGGCATGCCGAAAGCGCGTCCGGCGATTTCGCGCAGTGGCTTTTTCACGTCCGGCGCGCTCTTCAGGCGCACATGGCCGCCGGCGAGTTCGAGATCGTCTTCCAGACACTCCATCATGCCGGCGGCGATCTTCTTTGCCTTTGCCGCAACTTCCATCGCCGCCACATGCACCGAGTTACCCGCGTTGACCGCTGTGCGTGCCGCAAACGTGCCCATGCCCAGCGCCACGGCAGCGGTGTCGGAAGTCACGACATCAATGTCGGTGTAATCCACACCCAGTTGATCGGCGGCAATCTGCGCCAGTGTCGTCTTGTGCGCCTGGCCCTGTGGCGATGCGCCGGTGTAAATCGTGATTCGGCCTGACGTCGCCACGCGCACGGTGGCACTCTCATACGGCCCCAGGCCCGTGGCCTCCACGGCGATGGCCATGCCGATACCAATGTAACGACCGTCCTTACGCGCGACCGCCTGCCTGGCAGGGAAGTTCGCGTAATCGGACTTTTTCAGCGCGCCATCGAGACATGCCGGGTAGTTGCCGCTGTCGTACGTCACCGGCCGGCCATCACGGAAGATGATGCCAACCTTGTACGGCATCTGCGACGGCTGGATGAAATTGCGCCGCCGGACTTCCGCGCGATCGAGCTTCAGCTCGCGCGCCACGCGATCCATCAAGCGTTCCATCACCGTGACGGCCTCAGGCCGGCCCGCGCCGCGCACCGGCGTGGTTTGAATCTTGTTGGTAAACACCGACAGCACATCGAGTTTGAGATGCGGGATCACATACGGCCCTGGCACGGTGGTGGCCGTGATCCACGGCAGCACAATGCCCCACGGGGTATACGCGCCGGTCTCGTGGATCAATTGCCCGCGCACGCCGATGATTTTGGCGCTGGCGTCGACCGCAATTTCCATGTCCCAATATTGATCACGCTCCTGATGCGTGGCCATGAAGTCCTCGCGACGGTCGGAGATCCACTTCACCGGGCGGCCCAGCATTTCCGCCGCCACCGCCACGTCGATGTATTCCGGGTAGAACGAGCCCTTGGGGCCAAAGCCGCCGCCCACGTCCGGTGTCAGCACGCGAACTTCGTGATCCGCCAGCGGGAACATCTCCATCAGGCTGCGCTTGATGCGGTGCGAGCCCTGCGAGGCCACGTGCAGCGTGAACGCCCCGCGCGGCTTGTCGAACTCCGCCACCACACCCCGGCATTCGATAAAAAAGGCGCCGCCGCGATGCTGATAAATCTTCTCGCGGAATACGTGCGCAGCTCCGGCGAACGCGCGATCAGCATCGCCGACTTTCACCAGAAAGCGCGCGGCAATATTGGACTCGGCGCCTGCATGCGCGAGCGGTGCTCCGTCCTCCACCGCATCGCGGCAATTGTTCACCGCATCCAGTGGTTCGTAATCGACTTCCACCCGTTGCGCAGCGTCTTCAGCGATATAGCGGTTGTCAGCCACCACGCAAGCCACCGGTTCGCCGGCGTAACAGACCTCATCCTTCGCCAGTGCATAGGGCAGCTTCAGTTGCTTGATGGCCGGGTGCGGAACCAGGCACGGCAGCGTGTTGACACGCGCGGGCTCTGGCAAATCCGCAAACGTGAGCACCGCGTGCACGCCGGGCAGCGCGAGCGCGGCAGACTTGTCGATCTTGCCGATGCACGCGTGGGCATAGGGGCTGCGCACGAAGGACGCGTGCAGCATATTGGGCAAATGCAGATCGTCAATGTACTGACCCTCGCCACGCAAAAATGCGGGGTCTTCCTTGCGCTTGACTGATGCGCCAAAGCCTGTGAGCTTTTCTGGAGTATCCATTACTTGCTTTCGTCCACTTCCTCGCGCATTTTCCTGGCCGCCGCGAGTGCCGCGTCAACGATGCCCTGATAGCCCGTGCAGCGGCACAGGTTGCCGGACAGCGCTTCGCGCACCTCGGCTTCGCTGGGATCAGGATGGTCACGCAGAAATTCGGTGAGTGTCATCAGCATGCCCGGTGTGCAAAAGCCGCATTGCAGCCCGTGATGATCCTGAAACGCCTGTTGCAGCACGTTGAGTTTTCCCTGGGGTTCACCTTGGGCCAACGACTCGACCGTGTGGACAGTCGCGCCGTGGCATTGCACCGCCAGCATCAAACAGGCGCGCACGCTGACACCTTTTACGAGCACCGTGCACGCACCACACACACCATGTTCGCAGCCCACATGCGTACCGGTAAGGAGCAACTCGTGGCGTAGAAAATCCACCAGCGTCATGCGTGTCTCAACTGTGGCGTTGTGCGTCGTGCCGTTGACAGTGATCGAAAGTTTGCGCGTATCAGACATGGGCATTCTCCACAGCGCGCGCGGCTGCCTGTTCCAACGCGCGATAGGTCAGCACGCGTGCGAGGTGCTTGCGATACGCCGCCGTGACATATGCGTCGGCGTTGGCTTCCAGTTTTTCCGCTTCGGCGGCTGCGGCTTTGAAGGTTTCCGGGTCAGGTTTGTGCCCGCGCAGCGCCTGCTCGATGGCGGCAGGCCGCACCGGCGCATGGCTCAAGCCGGACAACGCCAGCGATGCCTCGGCAATCTCGCCGCGCGCGTTCATCGTGAGCAATGCCGAGCACGCCACAATCGCAAAATCGCCATGCCGCCGCGCAAACTCGGCAAACGCATAAGTATTTGTTTTATTTGATGTTTTTAGTGTGATGCTGGCGAGCATTTCGTCGGCCTCCAGCGCCGTGGTCATGTACCCCACGGCGAAATCCGCGTAAGGCAGATCACGCGCTCCGCGTTGGGAAACAACGTGCATCGTGGCATTGAACAGCGCGGCAACATTGACCAATTCCGCCGACGGATCCTGATGGCACAGCGAACCGCCGAGCGTGCCGCGATTTCGTGTTTGCCGGTGGCCGACATGCGCCAGCGCCGCCTGCAACAGCGGACAGTTTTCGCGGATCACTTCGGAAAATTCGATATCGCGCTGGCGGGTCATCGCGCCGATTTTCAGTGCGCCATTTTCGGCGCGAATGTAAGAAAGCTCGCTCACGTGATTGAGATCAATCAAATGATCCGGCATCGCATAGCGGAAATTCATCATCGGCATCAGCGACTGGCCGCCAGCGAGGAGGCGGGCATTTTCTTTTTCCGCGAGCAGGGTAACGGCTTCCGTCACGCTGCGCGGGTCGTGGTAGGTGAAGGGGGCGGGTTTCATTCCGTTTCGATCCGAAATCTGACTGGGCAAAAAACTCCAACCCTGTCATTCCCGCGAAAGCGGGAATCCATAACACAATCAACTAACCAAATCATCATACAAATCCCGCCACTGCGGATTCTGTTCCTGAATCAATTCGATTTTCCAAGCACGATTCCATTTCTTGATTTGCTTTTCCCGCGTAATTGCCGCATGGACATCCGCGTGAACTTCGTACCAAACCAATCGCTTTACTGCGTATTTCTTGGTGAAACCTTCTGCAGCTGCCTCTCTATGTTGCCAGGCCCTTCTTACAAGATGAGATGTAACGCCGGTGTACAGCGTACCGTATCGATCACTTGCGAGTAGGTAAACATAGTAGCTCTTGTCCACTGTGTTATGGATTCCCGCTTTCGCGGGAATGACAGGGGAAACTTATGTACGTTTCGCTACAGCTTCAGCATTGCAAACACCTTACAGCTGCTCATACTTCGCCGTCGGCGATTCCGGCGCTAGATCATCGCGCCGCCGTTGAATCGTTTCCAGCCCATTGGCCTCCCACTCACCCGCCACCGCGCGTTGCGCGAAGCGCTCCCAGGTTTCCGTCCAGTCGCCCAGCGTGTAGCCGTGCCAGGTGCCTTTAGCGGTCACCGGAGGCAGATTGAGTTCCTCCCACAACGCCTTCGCGCGCTCCATGTATTGTTTACCCGGCAGCGCCAGCGGCGGCAGCGGGCGTTTTTGCGTGGCATCGATCAGCATGCTGGATTCAAAGCGGTTGCCGCCATCGGCCTGATAGTGTGCGCCCTGTACGCCGCGCCGGTAGTTGATGATTTGCACGTCTTCATGTGGCGATTGGCGATAGGCGAGCGACCAGAACACGGCATCGGTGGATTCCGGGTTCACGTCCTCGGACACGCCTATCACCACCTTGCCGACATCGGAACGGAAGGTCGCCGCACCTTGCAACGCACGCCACACTTCGGTGCGCAGCGTGCCTCGCTTGAATTGTACAAACACCACCGGGCGCAGATTCGACAGTGGCTCGTGCATCACCACGCGGGGGACGCCGCGCACACCCATGGTGTCGCGCAGGGGGTAAAGGAACAACGGTTCGTAGGCGACTTTTTTCACCACGCTCGATTCGCTGGGCGTGACCTGACTGATGATCGCCGAGAACACCGCGTTTTTGCGATGGGTGATGGCAGTGACCTGCATCGGCATGTTGTAGGCTTCAAGCGCCACATAGCCGTTGCTTTCGCCGAAGGGCGCTTCGGGTTCGAGTGTCATCGGGTCGATGAAGCCTTCGATCACGAGCTCGGCATCGGCCGGCACCTGCAAATCGTTGGTCACGCATTTCGCCATCTTGATCGGCGCGCCGGCGAGTGCGCCCGCCACAGACATTTCGTCCATGTCGAGCGGCAGTTTTTGCGGGCCGGTGAAGAACACCACGGGTGCGGTGCCCAGCACAATCGCCACCGGCATCGGCTGTTTGCGTTCGCGGTATTTTTGCCAGTGCAGCCAGCCGCCCGCGCCGCCCACCCGCGCCGCCATGCGCACCACCAGCCGGTCGGTCGCTTTCAGCGCCGCGCGATAGGTGCCCATGTTTTGAATGCCGTTGTCCGGGTCGCGCGTAGTCACCAGCGTCGCTGTGAGGTACGGCGCAGAATCGAAACCGGGCGTGGACACCGGCCCCGGCAGTGCGGCCAAGCCGCCGCCGGGCTTTTTCAGATCGTCCCCCTTGATCACCACTTCCTGCACCGCCGGGTTTTGCACGACCACCGGCGGAATCGGATTCTGTATCGCTTTCACCCACACCTGGCCCACGTCTTCCACCGACTGCCCCATGCCGCGCGCGTAGATCGCCGGGTTCGAGGCATACACGCCGATGGCCACCGGCATGTCAAAGCGTTTGCCTTTGCCGTCCACCACATTGGTGAACAAGAACGCGCGTCGTTCGGCTTCGGGCACGCCGCCGACAAACTGCCAGCGCACCAGCGGCTGCAACTCGGTGTCCTTATTGATGGGCTTGTCAACGCGCACCAGCAGGCCGGCTTTTTCAAGGGCCGCGAGATGTTCCTGAAAATTGCGCGGGGCGTTATTGGGTAAGTTGCCGGCCATAAGAGACTTTCAAAAATATCAATTAAAACAGATAGTTATGCACCATCAGCGGCAGGACTTGCAGACTACTCCGCCTTGATGCCCGCAACGCGGATGACTTCCTGCCATTTGTTGGTTTCTGCAATCATCAGCTTGGCAAATTCCGCCGTGGACATTTTCGCCGGCACGGCGCCCTGCTCGGCCATGCGCCGGAGCAACTCCGGCGACGTCAGCGCATTGTTGATTTCGGTATGCACGCTGGCGATGATGTCCGCGGGCGTGTTGCGCGGCGCGAACAGGCCGAACCAGATCGTCGATTCAAAACCGGGCACGGTTTCTGCAACCGTCGGCACATTCGGAAAATTCGCATGGCGCTGTTTGCCGCCGGTGGCAAGCAGCTTCAGCCGCCCGCTGGCAATGATGGCTGCCACCGTGGGCAGCGAGCCGAACATGATTTGCGAGTGGCCCGCCATGGTGTCCACCGCCGCCGGCCCACCGCCCTTGAACGGCACGTGCGTAATGCTGGTCTTGGTCATCATCTTGAACAACTCGGTGGACATGTGCGGAAAGCCGCCGATGCCCGACGACGCGTACAGCAATTCCCCCGGGCGTTTTTTGGCGAGGTCGATCAGCTCTTTCACCGAGTTCACGCGTAGCGACGGATGCAGGGTGAGCGCGCTATCGCCCATGCCGATGTAGGCCACCGAGGCGAACGAATTCACCAGATCGACCGGCACCTTTGGCTTGTCGATAAGAAACCCGTACGCGGTGGACGTCATCATCAGCGAATAGCCATCGGGCGGCTGCGTCATTGCGTATTGCAGGCCGATGATACTGCCCGCCCCGGCACGATTGTCGATGATGAATTGCTGCTTTAGGCGCTGCGTCAGCTCCGCTGCGAGCAGGCGCCCTACGATGTCGGTGCTGCCGCCGGGTGGCCATGGAATAATGATGCGCACGGTCTTGTCGGGCCATGCGGCATGGGCGCCGCCCATGAACACGGCTGCGATCCACACCAACACAGCGAGCGGCAAAACTTTGTTACGCATCGGATTTCTCCTCGAACGGATGAAATTCAGCCTACGTTAAATCTTGCCGATGCCCTTGACCACTGCCGCCATGCGCTTGTGATCGGCCTCGAAGAATTTGGCGAAGTCCGCACCCTCGCGGTAGTCGGGCACCACTTGCGCGCGCTCCAGCGCCTGCTTGAACGAGGCATCATTGGCGGCGCGGCGAATCAGCTCGCGCAGTTTGGCCAGCGTGGCGGGCGGCACGCCCTTGGCGGTGAACAGGCCCACCCAAAGATAGGCTTCGATATCGAGGCCCTGCGATTTGAACGTCGGCACGGTCGGCAGCGCAGGGTAAGGCTTGACGCCCCAACTGCCCAGCGCGCGCAGTTTTCCCGACTGCACATAGGTGTAAACCGCCGCCGGGCCGCCGCTGGTGATCTGTGAATGCCCGCCCAGCGCCTGCGTAATCGCCGGGCCGCCGCCGGTGGTGGGCAGGTGGCGAAACCTGACCTTCGCCGCCGTGGCGAACATTTCCAGCGGTGTATGTGTAATGCCGAACGGGCCGGACGTCGAGTACACCAGTTCGCCGGGCCGCGACTTCGCCAGCGTAATCAGCTCCTGCGTGTTTTTCACCGGCAGTTGCGGATGTATCGCCATGATCAGCGGGTCGGCCGACAACAGCGCGAGCTGCTCGATTTGCTCCAGCGAGTACGGCGACTTCACGCCGTAGAGTTTGTCTTTTTCAATCGCCAGATACAGATTCGGCGTGGTTACCAGAATATGATGCCCGTCGGGTGGCTGGTTCACCACAAATGCCGTACCCGCTGCTGCCACCGCACCGGGCCGGTTCACCACCGGCGCGGGGTGTCCGCTGAGCTTTTCGAGAATGGTAGATAGTGGCTGCGCGTGGATCTGATTCATGCCTCCCGGCGGATTGGGCACGGTAATTGTGATCGCCTTGGTAGGGAAATCCTGCGCGCTGGCTGCCACAGATGCCAGCAGAAGCGCAATGCATGCCAGTTGTTTCATAATCCTCTCCTCCGGGAAATCGCTTTTTAAAGCGCTTTGTCCGGGGTGTCAATTGGCTCTTCACTGTAAGAGCAAGGATGTGCGCGGTTGCCCCGGCCACGCCTGGCTGCCGCGAAATCCGCCATTCAGGATGGCAATCCGACATTCGATTAATCAGCGCTGTAGATGTTGATTTCACCTCCCGCGTCTATCCAGGCGTCCAGCCCTCCTTCGAGTGGGCGAATTTTGCGGTACCCCTTGTTTATCAACATGCGGGCGACACGCGCCGCGCTGGCTTCGTTTGGTCAACTGCAATACACCACGATATCGTGGTCGTGCAAGCCGGTCTTGAGCGCTTTTTCAGCTTGGGTAAGGTTAATCGCAATTGCGCCCGGGATATGCCGCGGATCCAGCTTGCGCGCGGTATGCGAGCGCGCATCGAGCACCACCAATGGCACAGCAGCCCGTATCATTTCCTGTAATTCATGAGGGGCCACGCGCGCCGAGCGTAGCGGCCGTATCAACAGATGACGCTGGATAAGTTTTAATCCGACATAAACAGCGACAATTCCTCCGACCAGCGTGGCGCCTTGCGTACCCATGCGCTCCACCCACGCCAAAGCCTGTTCCACCTGCGCGCTGAACACCATGCCCGCTGCCATGGGTACGATGGCCCATAACAGAGCGCCAACGGTGCTGAATAGCATGAACCGCAGAAAGCCGACACCCATGGCGCCGGCGAGCGGTGGCGCCACCGTGGCAAAGCCGGGAACGAATTTCGCCACCAGCAGCGATGGCGCTCCCCAGCGCTCAAAAATGGTCTCCGTTTGTTTCACGCAGCCATCAGGTTCAATTGCAATGCGGCATAACGTGCGCAGCACACGATAGCCAAAACGCCTCCCCGCGAGAAACTACGGCAAATCGCCGAGAAGTGACGCGGCCAGCGTCACCCCGAGGATCGCCGCTGGCGCGAGCTGTCCGCTGGCAGCGAACGCCCCAGCGACGATCAGCATCGGTACCGCCGGCAGCGGCAAGCCCAATTGGGCCAACAGCACATTGCCAAATACCAGCAACAGTCCGTGCTCAGCCAGCAGACTTTGCATCTGGTGCAAGTCAACGCTCCTCGATTATGGCTTTTCGCGTCACTTTAGCGTGATTGCCGCTCATGCCGCAACGCTTTCCTGTTCACGTGCCAGGCGCAGTGCGACCGCCGCCACTCGCGCGCCCAGAGCCTCGGCGGTCTTGAGGTCGCTCGCCGGGATCGCCTCAGCGCCCTGATCATTGTTTGATTGCGTCAGCGCACCGCTGAATCCACCGAGACGATTCAGGTCCGAGTTGCTGCCCTTGCTGGTGTTGTTGCCCGGCATCAGCCCCAGGCCCGCCCAGATCATGCCGTGCTGCTTGGCGAAAGTGAACAGCTGCGTGACCGTGTTGAATTTATCGCCGTTTTGGCTGCCGCTGTGCGTGAAGCCCGCGGCAAGTTTGTCCTTCCAGCCCTGCACGAACCACACCTTGGCGCTGGCGTCCATGAACGATTTGAATGGCGCCGACACGCCGCCCATATAGGTGGGTGAGCCAAAGATGATGGCGTCAGCCTCGTCGAGATCGGCCCAGTGCTTGGCGATGTCGTCGACCGAAACGAGTTGCGCTGTTGTGTCCGCTACGCCCGCCGCGCCGCGCGCGACCGCTTTGGCGACGGCCGCCGTGTGCCCATAACCGCTGTGATAAACAATGACTATTTTGCTCATGATGGCTCCTTGAAAATGAGAGGGTTTGAATCGGAACCGTGAAGATAATGACGTCCGGCCAGGGTTGATAGCGGAAAATTCTGATAAAATTGATCGAAAATAATGAATGATAATTATTAAATGAAACAATTAGTTATATAAATAATACTTCCAAGATTGAAAATTTCCATCGAAGCGTTGCTGGCCCTTGATGCGATTGACCGCAAAGGCTCTTTCGCGGCGGCGGCACATGAATTGCATCGCGTGCCCTCGGCAGTGACTTACGTGGTGCAAAAGCTGGAAGAAGACCTCGACGTGCTGATCTATGACCGGCGCGGGCATCGCGCAAAGCTCACTGCCGCCGGACGCGAGTTGCTGAACGAGGGACGCCATATCCTGCGCGCGGCGGGAGAGCTCGAAGCGCATGTCAAGCGCGTGGCCACGGGCTGGGAAGCGGAACTGCGCATCGCTTACGACGATGTGATCCCCGTGCGCGCGATGCTGGATCTCGCGCGGGACTTTCACGCGCAGCAATGCGGCACACGACTGCGTATGAACGCGGAGGTCTTCGGCGGTTGTTGGGATGCGCTGGTTTCCAATCGCGCCGATTTGGTGATCGGCGCATCGGGTGACGGACCCGCCGGCGGTGGTTACGCGACGCGCCCGTTGGGTGAAGTGGAATTCGTCTTTGCGGTCGCACCGGATCATCCACTCGCGCAGGCGACGGAACCACTCGCGCCTGACGACATGCTCAGACATCGCGCCGTGGCAGTGGCCGACAGTTCCCGCAATCTGCCGCCACGCACCGCCGGTTTGCTCACGGGGCAGGAAACGTTCACAGTTCACAGCATGGCAGCCAAGCTCGCCGCCCAGCAAATGGGGCTGGGGGTGGGCCATCTGCCGCGAGCGCTCGCCGAACACGAGGCAACGGCGGGCCGGCTGGTCATCAAGCAGACGACGCAAAGCCGCCCCGCCGCCGCTTGGTTCGCCGCATGGCGCAGCGGCCGCGCACATCGTCCCGGCAAGGCGCTGAAATGGTGGATCGAACGCGTCGAAACCAAGGGTTGGCTCGACCGCGCGCTGGTCCAAGGGATCGATCACACGTAGCACGTAAATTAACTCCCTGGACGATTTTCGCGCGAGCAAAATCGGATAAGCCGCTTTAACCGGCCGCCTGCGCCCGCAATTGCGCTACCTCGTTCTGCAAACGCACCAACTCGGCACGCAACGGCTGAATTTCGGTTTCGGTGAAACGCGGCGTGATGTGCTGTGGGCAGTTCCAGTCGAATGCCTCGACAGTGATAATCAATCCGCGATCCATTCGCGCACGGTAGTCCGGCAGATCCAGACGGGCAATCAGCGCTGGATCCTCGTCCAATTCCACCAGGCGCGCACGGCCCATGATTTTCAGCCGCTGCCGCTTGGCATAGTCCATCAATATGAGTGACACGCGATCCTGGGTGCGCAAGTTTCCCGTGCTGACATATTGCATGTTGCCGCGAAACCTTGCGTAGCCTAAGGTCTGAGCATCTAGCACCTTCAGAAAGCCCGCGGGGCCGCCGCGGAACTGCACATAGGGCCAGCCGCTTTCGCTGACCGTAGCCTCGTAAAAGCTGTCACGCGCAGCGATAAACGCGGACTCCTGCTCGCCGAGCCGAAAATTGCGATCGGACATCCGGTCAAATGCACCAAGGCGGGCGCTGCTGCCCATGCGGGCTTGTTCCGCGCGCACGGCGGGGGTGAAGGCAATGTTGGCAAATGCGTGGGGCATGTCAGTCTCCTGAAATTGGTGGGCGCCGGGTAACGCGTTGTCTCCCGGCGCCCGGTTGTGGTTGCACTCAGGCGGCCGCGCGCTGCGCCGTGTCGAGCAAATCCACTTTCGGAAAATCGATTTCCACCCGCGTGGCCTTGCCCAGTATGTTGGTGAAAATGTTGAGCGCCACCACGGTAATGACTTCGACAATTTCGCCGTCCGACAAACCTGCATGGCGCGCAGCGTCAAACTCGGCGCCGGTGATGTCGCCAAGGTTGTCATTCAGCGCCTTGGCAAACGCCACAATGGCCGCCGCCTTGGTGTCGGCCGACGATCCGAGCCGATTCAATGTCATTTCCTCGTTGCTTAACCCGGCATGGCGGCCGATGGCGGTGTGCGCCGACACGCAGTATTGGCAGCCGTTGCCTTCGGCAACCGCCAGCGCAATGCGTTCCTGTGTGGCCTTATCGACGCTCGCCTTGCCCAGCGCGCCATACAGGCCGAGAAAGCCCTCCAAGGCCTTGGGCGAATTGGCCAGCACGCGAATGAAATTGGGCGTGACGCCCAGTTGCGATTGCACGGCGTCCAAAAGCATTTTGGCGTCGCCGGTAGCGGTTTGCGGATTGATGACTTGAACACGGGCCATGAGAATCTCCTGAAAGTGAAGTGGGTTGGTTAGCGTTGACTGTCGCGCGGCTGGCGGCCTTGCGATGGAGGGCATTCTCGGCCTATAATCAATTCGAATAAATATCTCAATATGTATATTATTACTGCAAATAATGAATTAAAATTGAGGCGTGGACCAGCTACATGCCATCGCGGCATTTCTCAAAATCGTCGATGCCGGCAGTCTCACTGCGGCGGCGGACGCCCTCGATGTTTCGCAGCCATCAATGGTGCGTACGCTGGCTGCCCTGGAACGTGACTTGGGCGTGCGGCTGTTAAACCGCACCACCCGCCGCATGTCATTGACCGATGAAGGGCGGGATTTTTACGAGCGCGGCAGGCAAATCATTGCCGCCGTCGATGACGCACGGCTGAGCCTGAGCGCGCGCCGCGCCGCGCCGCGCGGACGCTTGCGCATTGCTTCGTCGGTTGCGTTCGGGCGCACCTACGTGGCGCCGGTGGTCGCGGCGTATCTAGCGGAGCATCCCGAAGTCACTATCGAATTGCTGCTGCTCGACCGCGTGGTCGATCTGGTGGAAGAAGGCATTGATGTCGCCGTGCGCATCGCGCGGTTGCCGGATTCTTCACTGGTGGCGCAGCCGCTGGGTGAAGCACATCGCGTGGTAGTGGCAAGCCCTTTATTGATCCGCGGAACAGGCGTTCCCGCACGACCCGCAGATTTGCGCGATCAACGCTGCGTCAGCTTCACAGGTTTGTCGTCTGCCACCCAATGGCAATTCGGTGAGGGCCGCGGGTTGCTCAATGTGCCGGTAAAAAGCGTTCTGGCAACCAACCAGGTCGATGCCGCCGTGCAAGCCTGCGTTGCCGGCGCAGGCTACGGTCGGTTTAACGACTACATGGTGCTCACGCAACTGCGGGATGGCGCCTTGACGCGAGTGCTGCAGAAATTTGAAGGTCCGCCGATCCCGGTCAACATCGTCTATCCTTCCGCGCGTCACCAATCGCCAAATGTACGCAGCTTTGTCGCATTTGCGCAGCCCAGGATTCGTGAGCAATTGCGGGAGCTTCAACCCTGATTGGTCTGACGGGCGCAGTTGCAGCGCCGCCCGCAACAGCGCCTTGGTGTAGACTTCGCCCCGCAAAACTTTCTTGTATGCGTTTCATTGACGAACATTCATCTATCAAGGCTTGCCATGTTCAATCCGTTCCAGAAACTTGAACTCATCGAAACCGAAGTTTTCATGTCCATGCCAGCGAAGTTTCGCAAGAAACAGCGCACGTCGTGGTCTGACCCCAACCGGCAGAACGCCGAAGTGGAATGCTTCCTCGAAGGCCCGTCGTTCGACCGCGACGGCAATTTGTGGTTTGTCGACATTCCGTTCGGCAGAATTTTTCGCATCACGCCGAAGAAGGATTGGGAACTGGTGACGCAGTACGACGGCTGGCCGAATGGCCTGAAAATCCACAAGGATGGCAGCATCTGGATTTGCGATTACAAGGAAGGACTGCTCAAGCTCGATCCGAAAACCGGCAAGATCGAAACCATTTTGCGCACGGCATTTTCCGAAGGCTTCAAAGGCTTAAACGATTTGCATTTCGCCTCCAACGGCGATTTGTATTTCACAGACCAGGGCCAGACCGGCATTACCGATCCCACCGGGCGCGCGTTTCGCTTGTCGGCGAGTGGGCGGCTGGACCGGTTGGTGGATAACATTCCGTCGCCGAATGGCATCACGCTCTCCACCGTGGAGAAACACGTTTATGTGGGCGTCACGCGGTCGCAGCAAATCTGGCGTTTGCCCTTGATGGCCGACGGCAACATTTCCAAAACCGGCGTGGCGGTGCAGCTCTCCGGCGGCGTCGGCGGACCGGATGGTATCGAAATGGATTCGCAAAACGGTTTGCTGGTGTGCCAGTTGGGTGTGGGCATCTGGCGCTTTGATTCAAACATGCTGCCGACGCATCTGATTCATTCGCCCGATCACAAGCATCATCATCTGGCCAATATCGCCGCTGGCGGGCCGGATCTGAAAACGCTTTACATCACCGAGTCATTGTCGGGCGATATTCTGATGGCGAAATTGCCGGTGGCGGGAAAGAAGCTGTACTCGCATATGTAGTAACAAAAACATCCCCTCCCCCGCGTTGCGCGCAGGGGAGGGAGCGAATGTGTCGTGCCAGCAACTTCCACTTCCGACTTCCGTCTCGGCTTCGTCCAAGGCGCGCGCGAAGCCTGCGGTGTGCCCGGCCTGTTGATGTCGGCGGGCTTCATCGGCTTCGGCTCAATGGCCAGCGACGCGGGAGCCACATTTGTATTTGCCGCGCTGGCGACCATTTTGATGTGGGCGTTGCCCGGGCAGGTGGTGATGCTCGACATGATGACGGTCAAGGCGACGCTGTTCGCGACACTGCTGGCCGTTTTCTTCAGCGCGGTGCGCTTTTTGCCGATGACAGTGACGCTGGGGCCGCAGATGCGCATGGCCGGGAATAGTGGCGGCGGCTGGCGCGCCTACCTCGCAGTGCAGTGGGTGGCGACAACGAGCTGGGCGCTCGCCATGCAGCGGTATCCCAACATGCCCGCCGCGCAACGCGCGCCCTGGATGATGGGCTTTGGCGTTGTGTGCACGCTGGTGGCGGTGGTGTGTTGTGCCATCGGCTATTTTGGCGCGGATAATTTTCCACGCGCCATTCGCATCGGGCTCATTTTTCTGATGCCCGCATTTTTTGTAATTCTGCTGGCGGGCGATGTTCGCACGCGGGCGATGGCGGCGTCGCTGGTGTGCGGCGCGATTGCCGGGCCAGCGCTATATCTGTGGTCGCGTGAATGGAGCGTGATGCTGGGCGGGCTAATTGGCGGCACGGTGGCCTATGCTGCGCAAAAATTCTGGAAAGGCCTGCCTGCATGAGCGACTTGTGGCTGCTGTTGGCGTTGTGCACCGGGGTCACGTATTTCTGGCGCGGCCTCGGCGTGCTGCTGTCGGGGCGCATCAACGTCGACAGCGAGCTGTTTCGCTGGGCGGAGTGCGTAGCCTATGCCATGATCACCGGCATCATCGCGCGCATGGTCGTGATGCCCACCGGCGCACTCGCCACCTGCCCGCTGTGGGTGCGCGTGACGGCCAGCGCGGTGGCCTTGCTGGTTTACCGACTTACGGGTAAGAATCTTTCGGTGGGCGTGGCAGCGGGTGTGATAACGCTGGCAGCGTTTGGCTGAAATATGAATAAAAACAAATACTTACGATTTGTTTGTGGCGTCGCGGCCGTTGCCGGCTTCTGCTGCGGACTGTCAGGCCTATCCGGCGCGCACGCGCAGACCTACCCGGTGCGCCCGCTTCGCATGATCGTGCCGTATCCGCCGGGCGCATCCGTGGATTTCACCGCGCGGCTGATGGGGCAGCGGCTGAATGACGCGTTAAAACAGGCGGTGGTGATCGATAACCGCGGCGGCGCGGGCGGCGTGATCGCGGCGGAACTCGCGGCGCGCGCGGCGCCCGACGGTTACACGCTGTTTTTTGGCACACCGGCGTCACTGTGCGTGTCGCCCGCCATTCAAACCAAAATTCCGTATGACACGCTGCGTGACTTTGCGCCGATCGCGCGCCTGGTGGTGAATTCGCAAATCCTCGTCGCGCTGCCGTCGTTTCCTGCCACCAATGTCGCCGAATTGGTGCAGGCGGCGCGCGCCAAACCAGGCGGGCTGAGTTACGCCTCGGTGGGCGTTGGCAGTCCACAGCATCTGGGGCTGGAGTTGCTCAAGGCGCGCGCCAAAATTGACCTGCTGCACGTGCCGTATAAAGGCGGCGGCCTTGCCATGACCGATGTCATGGCGGGCCGCGTGCAGGTTTACATGGCGAGCATTCCCGGCATGCTGCCGTTCATCAAGGATGGCCGCCTGAAAGTGCTGGGCGTGGCGGGCACGGAGCGCTCCAGCGTATTTCCCAATGTACCCACCATCGCGGAAGCCGTGCCGGGATACGAATTCGTCGGCACCTGGTACGGCATGCTGACGCAAGCCAAAGTCGCGCCGGAAATCATTATGCGCATCAACGGCATACTGGTGAAGGCGCTACAGGCCGATGACACGCGGCAAATGCTGATGACGCAAGGCTCCGAACCGCGCCCGTCGTCCGCCGAAGAATTTGGCAAGTTCATCCGCAGCGATTGCCCGGGCTGGGCGCGCGCGGTAAAACTTGCGGGAATCAAACCGGAATAGAGGAAGCAAACAACATCATGGCATCGGACAAACTGCTGCTCCTCGTGGGCGTTCCTGAAAATTATCGATTGGGCGGCCCGGCTTTCCAACGGCTACCTCATGCACATCCGCGCGTGGAAGTGCGCATCGTGCATGACCTGAAGGCCTTTCACGCGCAGGCACACGAGGCCGATGCCGTGATCGGCAGCAAGCCATATCTGAAGTTTGCGCCGGCGGTGCTCAAGCCCGGCGGCCGCCTGCGCTGGGCACAGACCACCACGGCCGGCGTGGATGAATCGGTGGGGCCGGAGCTGCGCGCGGCCGAACACGTAACCGTCACCTGCCTCAAAGGCCCGCCGGGCCCGATGATGGCGGAGCATGCGGTGCTGCTGATGCTGTCGCTGGCGCGCAACTTTCCGGCGTATATCAAGAATCAGGAAAACCATGTGTGGCGGCGCGAAGGGCAGGAGTGGCCGCCGCTGCACTGGCACACCGTGGCGATTCTGGGTATGGGCAGTGCGGGCGGCAATCTCGCGCGTGTGTGTAAAGTGGGTTTTAGCATGACGGTGCTCGGCATGTTCCGCACGCCGCGTGAGCACCCGCATGTCGATCGCGCCTTCGACAAAAGCGAGTTGCTCAAGGTGTTGCCCGAGGCGGATTTCGTGGTGCTGTGTTTGCCCAACACACCCGAAACAAAAAACATGATCGACGCCACGGCATTGAACGCGATGAAGCGTTCGGCGTACCTCATCAACATCTCTCGCGGCGCGCTGATCGACGAGGCGGCGCTTGGCGAAGCGCTGCGCTCGGGAACCATCGCCGGCGCAGGGCTGGATGTCACGACTGAAGACCCTATCCCAAAGGAAAGCCCGCTGTGGGATTTGCCCAACACCATCATCACGCCGCATATCGCCGTGGAGTCGGTGAAACTGAGCGATGCCGTGGTCGATTTCTGGTGCGAAAACGTGCGGCGGTTTGCAGACAACGAGCCCTTGCTGGGCGTGATGGACCGAAAAGCCGGGTATTGATAACTGAGAACGCACCATGCCTGGCCAGATTACCCAAAGCCGCGACGGTGTTGTTGCCACCGTCGCCATCAATCACGCAGAGAAGCTCAACGCGCTGACGGTTGCCATGTGGCAAGACCTCGCGCGCATAATGTGTGCGTTGTCGGCCGACGATACGCTGCGGTGCATCGTGCTGCGCGGCGCGGGCGACAAGGCGTTCGCTGCTGGCGCGGACATCGCCGAATTCGCCACCGTGCGCAACACGCGCGAGCAAGGCGTTACGTATCACCGCGAGCATGTGTACGGCGCGCTCAAAGCGGTGGCCGAGTGCCGTCATCCAGTCGTGGCGATGATCCACGGGCCGTGCGTGGGCGGCGGGCTGGAGTTGGCGTGTCAGTGTGATCTGCGCTTGAGCGGTGACTCCGGGCGCTTTGGCGTGCCGATCAACCGGCTGGGCTTTTCGATTGCGTACGACGAACTCGCCGCCGTGTTGCCGGTGGTGGGCCGCGCCGCAGCACTGGAAATCCTGGTCGAAGGCCGCGTGTGGGATGCGCGAGAAGCCTTTGCCAAGGGCTTGCTCGCGCGCGTGGTGTCTGATGCGCAACTCGCTGACGAAACCCGTGCCACCGTCGAGCGCATCGCGGCGGGCGCGCCGCTGGTGGCGCGCTGGCACAAGCAGTTCATCCGCCGGTTGACGCCGCAAGCGGCGCCGCTCACGCCAGAGGAAATCAGCGCGAGCTTTGCGTATTTTGAGACCGAGGATTTCCGCATCGGTTACGAGGCATTCGTGCAAAAGAAAAAGCCAGTGTTTCGCGGGCGCTAGCACGATCTTTGTAACTATCTGTTTTTATTGAATATTTTGCCTTGTAGTATACTTGCGTCCCGGTTCGCGGTGCACGCCGGCGCAACCCACCGATAAGATACATACCCGGAGGAAACCCATGCAATTTCTGCCCTATGTTGCGATCGCGATTTCCAGTGCGATTGCTGCAAACGCGCAGGCTCAGGAATGGCCAGCCAAAAACCTCACCCTGGTAGTGCCCTTTCCCGCCGGCGGCGGAACCGATGCATTCGCGCGGCCTTTATCGGCGTTTTTGTCGAAGCAGTTAGGCAAACAAATCGTTAACGACAATCGCGGCGGCGCGGGCGGCAATCTCGGCGCAGGCATTGCGGCACGCGCGGCAAAGGATGGTTACACCTATTTCATGGGCGCGGTGCATCACGCCATTGCGCCGAGTGTTTACAAGAAACTCGACTACAGTCTGGAAAAAGACTTCGCACCGCTCGCCGTGGTGGCGGTGGTGCCGCAGGTGATCGTGGTCACGCCCAAGCGTGTGAAGGAGACTGACTTGGCCAGCCTCATCGCGCTCGCCAGGAAGAACCCCGGCAAGCTGAATTATGCCTCGGCGGGCAGCGGTACGTCGCACCATCTGGCGGGGGAGTTGTTCAAGATCGCGGCGGGCGTGGATATCGCGCATGTGCCGCACAAGGGCGCTGGCCCGGCGCTACAGGATTTGTTAAGTGGCCAGCAGGTGGAGATGATGTTCGACGGGCTGGGCTCATCGGCGCAGCACATCAAGTCCGGGTTGATCATGCCGCTTGCCGTGGCTTCGAAAACCCGCTCGGCGGCTTTCCCTTATGTGCCGACCGCGGCGGAAGCCGGGCTTAAAGGCTATGAAGTGACGACTTGGTATGCCATGTGGGGCGTTGCCGGATCGCCGCAACCGATTCACGACCGCATGGTTGGCGAAATCGCCAAATCGCTGGCCACACCTGAGATCAAAAACCTTTGGGCGCAGCAGGGCGCGATCACCGGCGCGGCCAATCCGAAGGAAATGGCGGCGTTTGTCAGCGCGGAAATCGCCAAGTGGGCGAAGGTGGCAAAGAGCGCGAATATCACGGTAGATTAATTCTGAATTAACCGCTCTGCAACCTATTCACCGCAACAAATCGAAAACCACCCCTGTCGTTCCCGCGAAAGCGGGAATCCATAACACGGTAGCCCTTGCAACAGGGTTATGGGTTCCCGCTTTCGCGGGAACGACAGCGTTGATAAATTACCTATCCCGGCAATTCGGCAAGCAAAAAGGAAACTCATGTCAGGCCCCCTATCCCACATTAAAGTTCTTGATCTCTCCCGCGTGCTGGCCGGCCCGTGGTGCGGACAAAATCTTGCCGATCTTGGGGCGGACGTCATCAAGGTCGAACGCCCTGGCAAGGGCGACGATTCGCGCGGTTACGCGCCGCCCTACCTGAAAGACGAAAAGGGCAACGACACGAAAGAAGGTGCGTATTTTTGCGCCGCCAATCGGGGCAAGAGATCCATCACGGTTAATCTCAGCAAGCCGGAAGGCCAACAACTGGTGCGCGAACTCGCTCAGCAGTGCGACGTGCTGATCGAGAATTACAAAGTCGGCGATCTCGCGCGTTATGGCTTGGGCTACGAAGACCTCAAGAAACTGAATCCCGGTTTGATTTACTGCTCCGTCACCGGCTTTGGCCAGACCGGGCCATACAAGGATCGCCCCGGCTACGACTTCATGGCGCAGGGCATGGGCGGTTTGATGAGCATCACCGGCGAAGCTGACGGCCTGCCCGGCGCGGGGCCGCAGCGCGTGGGCATTCCGATCATTGACATGACAACCGGCATGTACGCCTCCATCGCCATTTGCGCGGCGATCGCGCACCGCGCGGTCAGCGGCAAGGGGCAGTGGATCGACGTCGCGCTGCTCGACACCTGTGTTGCCTTCCTTGGCAATCAGGCAATGAATTATTTCGCCACCGGCGAATCACCCAAACGCATCGGCAACGCGCATCCGAACATTGTGCCGTATCAAACCTTCAACACCGCCGATGGCGCGGTGATTCTGGCCTGCGGCAACGACAACCTTTTCAACAAATTCTGCGAAGCGGCGGGCTGCACGGATTTGCTGAAGAACCCGATCTTTGCCACCAACGCCGACCGCGTGAAAAACCGCGTCGAAACCACGCGCATCCTCAACGAAATTTTCCTGAAGCGCACCACCGCAGAGTGGGTGAAGCTGCTCGACGACGCGGGTGTCGCCAACGGCCCGATCAACATGATTGAAGATGTATTCAAGGAACCGCAAGTCATCGCTCGCGGCATGAAAATCGAGCTGCCGCATGCGGTGGCGGGCAAAGTCCCGCTGGTCGCCAGCCCGATGAAATTTTCCGAAACGCCGATCAAACACGAAGTTCCGCCGCCAGTGGTGGGGCAGCACTCCGATGAAATATTGCGCAATGTGCTCAAAAAAACCGATGCGCAGATCGCACAATTACGTAGCGGCGGGATTGTTTAGCGACCTTAGTGTAACTGTAACAACAGCCGCGCATTTCCTGCCTATAAGTATTTGATTTTATTGATTATTTGTAGAATCAATCTTTCGTCAACCGGATGCCGGATGACACACGCCGGCGCTAGAAGAATGCCGCGTTTTTGCGTTTGCGCCACGGCAGCGTCGATGTCGCGAACCACCGCATCAAGGTTGCCTTGCGTGATGTGCGTACGCTGCAGGCCGCCGACGATGGCGCGGGTGCCACCGTTCGTACGATAGTCGGCGATTGCAGGCGGCGTTTCGCCGATGTGCCAGTTGAGCGCGTCGACCGGGTAATCCTTCAGCGCGTCGAACAGGATATCGTCGCCATGCATGTGCAACACATTGAACCAGCCGCCCGCCTCGCGCGCGGCGTTGAGTACGCGGTGATCGAACGCCTCTGTGACGCGTTTGTAGGTGGTGGCGTCAAATAGCTGCGACGTGGCATCCTGTGTGGCGAAAAAAATGCCCGCACAGCCGCTTTGGATGGTTTCACGCGCGAAGGCGCAGGTCGCCTGCGTGATGATTTCCAGCCCGGCCATTACCGCGTCCGGGTGGCTTGCCAGATGCGCGCGATGTTTGCCGTTGGACAGCTTGTTCGCAATGGTCAGCGGTGAGAACACCGTCGCCAGCACCGGCGTGCCGTTGCCCAGCCGCTGTGTGAGTTGTGCGAGATGGCGCAACTCGCGTCCCAGAGCGCCTTGGTGCGGAGCCAGCCGAGCCAGTGTTACCCAGTCGCCGGGGGCATTGACGGCGACACGCGTCACTTTGCCTACGCCGCCAGCGGCGATTTCGCTGAAATCGATTTCACAGCCCCAGTCCTCGACACAATAAAAGCCGTTGGGCATGGATTTGACGAAATCCAAGTCGAGCCGCGTGGCGAACGCCGCCGTAGCTTCTGCCAACCGCTCCGGATTAAGGTCGATTTCCGGCAGGTGCGTCCAGAAGCCGTAGGGCAGCCGGTCGGTGGCCTCATTGCACAATGCGGCGCGGATGCGTTCGATTTTGGTCATGACAATTCGGGAAGTTACATTTCAATTGGATACGTCGCGAACCATGCTAAGGCCGCCTTCAGCAGGGGTCAAGGCGCGTGGCGCCGTCGGCCCCCACCGCAAGAGTCCATCATTCTCAACGCGTAAACCGTGGTCTGCGCAGGCCGGTATAATTCACGCACCGTGGCGCGGCGTTCGCACGCGTCCACATCATCAGCATTGCCTAACTTTCCATCACGGAGATGCCCATGGGAGACAGCACGGAAGGCCGTGTATACGGCTACCTTACGCACGGTGAAGTGCGATTTCTGGATGCCGCGACGGAGCGGCTGATACCCACCGACGAACTGGGGCCCGGCGCCAAGGCCGCCGGCGTCAGCGTCTACATCGACCGCCATTTGCAAAGTGAGTGGGGCACGCATGGCCGGCAATACCGTTCCGGGCCGTGGCAGGAAGGCACGCCGCAGCAGGGTTACCAGTCACGCCTCACGCCGCAGGAGATGTATCGCGCGGCGATCCGTGAGACCGATCTGCATTGCACCGCCAAGTACGGCAAGAACTTTGATGCGCTGACCGGCGAGCAGCAGGACGAGGTGCTGACTGCAATGGAGCACGACAAGCTCGATTTGCCATCAGTTTCGAGCCGCGTGTTTTTTGATCTCCTGTGGCGCAACACCGAAGAGGGCTTTTTTGCCGACCCGATTTACGGCGGCAATCAGGGCAACGTGGGCTGGAAGCTGGTCGGGTTCCCCGGCGTGTCGTCGAGCAATTACCGAGAGCTGCTGGGCAACAAGGACGTGTATCGCGCCGAGCCGGTGAGCATTCTGGACATCAAAAATGGCAAAGTGCCCGTTGATGGCCAGGGCTTTCCCAAGCACATTCCGATCAAACCCGTTTAACGCCCGCAACCGAAACCAGGTAAGGAATACAAAAAATGACTACTCCCACCAAACTGAAACCGGTTGATGCCGTGGTTGTCGGCAGCGGCGTTGTTGGCTCGATCATCTGCATGGAACTCGCCAACGCCGGCCTGAAAGTGCTGTGTCTTGAACGCGGGCGCTCGGCCGAGACGCAGAAGGATTTTGTGATGCCGTATGTGCAGGACGAACTGAAGTTCGACCGCCACAGTGACATTTTCCAGAACCTCTCGCGCGAGACCATCACCTTCCGTAACAACATGAGCGAAACCGCGTTGCCGATGCGCGAGTTGGGTTCGTTTAAACCGGGCGAGATCGTCGGCGGCACGGCCCTGCACTGGGGCTGCAATGCGCGCCGCCAGCTGCCGTATGACTTTGATATCCGCAGCCGGCTGGAAGGCCGCTTCGGCAAAAAATACTTCCCCGAGGATTGCACGTCGCAGGATTGGGGCGTGACTTACGAAGACGTCGAGCCGTACTACGACCAGTTTGAATACATTTACGGCGTGGGCGGCGTTTCGGGCAATCTGGAAGGGAAAATTCTTCCCGGTGGCAATCCGCACGAAGGCGCGCGTTCGCGTGATTACCCGAATCCGCCGACCAAGCGTACGCCGCAGGGCGAACTGTTCGCTAAGGCGTGCGAACAACTGGGCTATCACCCGTTCCAGGGCCCGGCCGCAGCGATGACGCGCGATTACATGAACCTCTACAAGAACTTCCTCGGCGAGTGCGCGCGCGGCGGTTTCTGCAGCAGCCACGCCTGCTCTCAAGGTGCGAAAGCGAACCCCCTGACGGCGGTGATACCGGCGCTGATGAAGCAACCGACGTTTGAAATGCGGCCGCTGTGCAACGTGATCAAGATTTTGAAGGATTCCACCGGCAAAAAAGCCACCGGCGTGGTTTACGTCGATGCGCGCGGCCGCCAGTTTGAGCAACCCGCCGAGATGGTGGTTCTGGCCACCTATTGCTTTAACAACACGCGTTTGCTGCTGCTGTCCGGCATCGGCCAGCCGTACGATCCGGTGTCGAACACGGGTGTGGTGGGCCGCAACTATTCGTATCAGACCGGCGGACGCGTCGAGGGGTTTTTCGACGATAAGGAATTCAATCCGTTTATCGGCGGCGGCATGGTCAACACCTCCATCGACGATCTCAACGGAGATGTGCTGCACAGCCAGCCGCGTGATTTTGTGGGTTCGGCGTATATCGCGGTTTCAACTGCGGGCGCCACGCCGATCAAATCCAAGCCGGTGCCGCACGGCACGCCGCGCTGGGGTGGCGCATGGAAAAAAGCGGTGGCGCAAAACTACCGCCGCGCCTTCAGTCTTGGCATCCATGGTTCATGCATGAGCTACCGCGGGCATTACCTTGACCTTGATCCGACGTACAAGGATTCCAATGGCCTGCCGCTCCTGCGCATGACTTTCGACTGGCATCAGAACGAGCAGAAGATGCTGCATTTCATGAACGAGAAAGTCAGCGAAATCGCCAAGGCCATGAAGCCGTCGAGCTATCACGCGCGCGCGCCGTACACCAAGTACAGCATCGTGCCGTATCAAAGCACGCACAACATGGGCGGCGCCGCGATGGGGGCGGACCCGAAGACCAGCGTGGTCAACAAGTACATGCAGTCGTGGGATGTACCCAACGTGTTCGTGGTGGGCGGCAGTGCCTTCCCGCAAAACGGCGCGCAGGGCCCGACCGAGACCATCGGCATGCTGGCGTGCTGGGCAGCCGACGGCATCAAAGAGGTTTATCTCAAGAAGCCCGGCCAGCCAATGGTGTAATGGGGTTTTGAAGCTGCCGGCGGACCAACTAGCGCCGGTAGCTCACCGACTTGCTTTGCCGGCACGCAACCGCGCGTCCAGTTCGGCCAGTCGCTGCGGCGTGCCGACGTCGTTCCACTCGCCACGAAAATGCTCGCCGGTCACCCGCCCTTCGGCGATGGGGCCGGCCAATTGGGTGGCCAATCGCGCCTTGGTCCCGCGTGCGACGTCTGCAAACAGCGCCGGATGATAGACGCCGATACCGCTGAAAGTGAGCCGTGCGGCGTCGTGTTCGTCTTGTCCGCC
Source organism: Betaproteobacteria bacterium (assembly GCA_900299145.1). GTDB lineage: Bacteria > Pseudomonadota > Gammaproteobacteria > Burkholderiales > SG8-41 > UBA5216. The sequence goes on from OMIN01000099.1 coordinate 41,534, forward strand.
GTGTGAAACCACGCCTTCGTGCAGCGCGAAATCGCCCAGCGGATGGTGCGCGGGGTTGTCCACCAGCACCAGATGCGCCGGGCGCGTGGCGCTCAACACGTTAGCGCGTTCACACAGCGCACTGAAATCGAAATCGCTGTAGACGTCGCTGTTGACCACAATAAACGGTTGATCGTCCAGTAGCGGCAGCGCCCAGGCAATGCCGCCGGCCGTTTCCAGCGCCTCGCGTTCAAACGAATAGCGGATGTGTACGCCATGCGCCGAGCCGTCGCCCAACGCGGCCTCGATTTTTCCCGCCAAATGCGAAATGTTGACCACCAGGTCCGTGATGCCCGCTTGCCGCATCCGAATAATAGCCCATAAAATCAGATACTTATCGCCAACCGTCAGCAGCGGCTTGGGCGTGGTGTCGGTTAACGGACGCATGCGCTCGCCACGGCCGGCCGCGAGGATCATGGCTTTCATGCGCTGAACCCGAATGGGACGATCACGGCCGGCGAATCACTTAAAACGTATAGCCGACGCTTTGCGCGCGGCCTTCAAGTTCATCAAGCAGCCTGGCGAACGCCGCAAGCTCGCGGTAGCGCGTGGTGACGCGGCGCGCATATTGAATGAAACGCGGCGTGTCCTTCAGGTAATGCGGCTTGCCGTCGCGGTAGTTGATGCGCGCGAAAATGCCGAGCACCTTGATGTGGCGTTGCAGACCCATCCACTCGAAATCACACCAGAACGCGGCGAAGTCGGCGTTGACCGGCAAACCCGCGGCCTTGGCCCGTTCCCAATAGCGGATTACCCAGTCAAGTTCGCGTTCCTCCGGCCAGCTTACGAACGCGTCACGAAACAACGACGCTACGTCATAGGTGATGGGGCCGTACACCGCATCCTGAAAATCCAGCACGCCGGGGTTGGGCGTGGACAACATCAAGTTGCGCGGCATGTAGTCTCGATGCACGTAAACGCACGGCTGCGCCAGCGCGGCATCGATTAGCAATTTTGAGGTGGCCGAGAACACGGTCTGCTGCACCGGCGTGAACGCGGTCTGCAAATGTTTGGCCACGTACCAATCGGAAAACAGCTCAACCTCGCGTTGCAGCAGCGCCGTGTCGTAGGGCGGCAGCACGCCGGGGCGGCTGGCCTTTTGCCATTGAATCAAGGCATCAATGGCGTCCGAAAATAACGCATCGGGATTGTCTGCCGTAAATCCGTTGAGATACGTGGTCGTGCCCAGATCGCTCAGCAGCAAAAAGCCGTTTTCCAAATCCTGCGCGATAACCTGCGGCACGTGCAAGCCGGCTTCGTGCATTAGTGCGGCCACTTTCACGAAAGGTCGGCAGTCTTCCTGCGGCGGCGGCGCGTCCATGGCGATCAAGGTTTCGCCGCCGACGGTGACACGAAAATAACGCCGGAAACTGGCATCTGCCGACGCTGGCGCCAGTGTAAATGCGTCCGTAAAGCGGTTTTGTGCGAGCCATGCGCGTAGCCACGCACTTAATTGCGCAAGGCGTGTGTCGGTCGGATCGGCTGTGGCGGACAATGCGTTGCCTTCTCAGGTTTTTTGTGCGATTTTAGCACCCCGGTTTGGATGCCCCCCCTGATGGTCTGCGATCTTTTGTGAATTGCTCCTTGCGTAAAACCCCCATCGCCTGGGCGCTGATGTGCGCGCTGCCGTGCGCGCCACCGGTGTTCGCGCAGGGCGCGTTGGCCTTGCGCATGCAAACCACCATCGTCGGCGTGCCGGACGGCAAATCCGGCGTGCCAGCGCCGGTGTACATGGAAGGCGATCGCATGCAGGGCCACACCGAGCGCGAAACCGAGGCGCAGGGCAACGCTCGCGCCCGTTCGCGCGGGCAATCCATTGCCGCCGACTGGATGCGCTTTGATTCGCGCATCAACGAGCTCACCGCCATCGGCAACGTGCATCTGGAGCAGGGCGCGTATGTCGCCGATGGCGTACGCCTGCGGTACGACTTTGACACCGAGCGCGGCGTGATGGAGCGCGCGACTTACTTCATCAATCCGCGTAACAGCGGCAATCTGCCAACCGTGCCGTCCACCCCGGCGGCGCCGCTCGCTGCGGGGCCAGCTGGCGCCACCGCCACGCGGCAGGCGATGAGCGGACGGGGGGTCGCCGAGCGCATCATTTTCGACGGGCCGGGGCAGTTTCGCGCTCAGCAGGCCAGCTTTACCACCTGCGAGCCGGGTAACGACCAATGGAATATTCATTCGCAGGACTTGCGCATTTATCAGGATCAGGGCGTGGGTGTTGCGCGCAATGCCACGGTTGATTTCAAGGGCAAGCCATTTTTTTACGCGCCGTATTTTTCGTTTCCGCTGCACCAGGAACGTAAAACCGGGTTTCTCGCGCCCCACTACGGCAGCACCAGCGCCAGCGGCTTTGAAGTCACCACGCCGTTTTTCTGGAACATGGCGCCAAACTACGACCTGACAATTACGCCGCGCGTACTCAGCAAACGCGGCCTTCAGATACGCAATGATTTTCGTTACTTGATGCCAGATTATCGCGGCGAAGCGCACTTCGAAATTCTGCCGGATGACCGCGCGGCCGAACGAACTCGCCAACTCTTCCAATTGAAGCACTCGCATACGTTGCCCGCCGGTTGGGCGGGCACGCTGGACATCAACAAGGTGTCCGACGCCAAGTACTTTACCGATCTGTCCACCGCCGTCGGCCTCACATCGCAAACCTATTTGACGCGGCAAGGCGCGCTGTCGCGCGGTGGGGTGTGGGGCAACGGCGGTACTTACGCTTTCAGCACGCTCATTCAGGGCTGGCAAACCCTGCAAACGGACCCATTGGCGCCGCTGACGCCCCCCTATTCGCGCCGCCCGCAATTAACGTTAACGGCTCAACGCTTCAATACCCTGCGCGGCGATTTTAATTTTGAGGGAAGCTATACCGATTTTTATCATCCGACGCTGGACAACGGCAAACGTATCGTCGCCTATCCCAGCATGACGTTTCCACTTCAGGCGGCGGCGTGGTTTGTCACCCCAAAGATCGGGTTGCACGCCTCGCGCTACGTCATGGATCAGCGCACTTCCGTGCTGCCCGACGCCACGCGCACGTTGCCGATATTCAGCGTCAACACGGGACTCAATTTCGAACGCAAGGCGAATATTTTCGGCAACAGCTTTTTGCAAACGCTGGAGCCGGTGGCCTACTACGTCAACATCCCGTATCGCAATCAAAGCAACCTGCCGAACTTCGAAAGCGGTTTGCAGGACATCAATTTCGCCTCGATTTTTTCGGAGAACCAGTTCAGCGGTCACGACCGTATTAACGACGCCAACCAGCTCACGCTGGGCTTGCGCTCCCGGCTGATCAATCCCGACAGCGGTTTCGAGGTGATTCGCGCGGGCATTGCGCAGCGTTACTATTTCGAGGGCCAGCGCGTCACCCTGCCCGGCGTGGCGCCACGCAGCAACAGCAGTGTGCGGTCCGACATGCTGGCGGTGGTCAGCGGCACCATCGCCCCCAAGCTCAGCATGGATCTGGGGTGGCAGTACAATACCGACACGCATCAAACCCAGCGCACCACCGCCGCCGCGCGCTATCAGCCGGAACAGGGCAAGCTGCTGAATCTGGCATACCGGCAAAGCATCGCGTCGTCGATCCGGCAATGGGATATGTCCGCGCAGTGGCCGATTGCGCGCGGCTGGAGCGCGGTGGGACGCTGGAACTATTCGGTACAGGATAAGCGCACGCTCGAAGCCGTGGGCGGCATGGAATACGACGGCGGCTGTTTTGTGTTCCGGGTCGTGGCGCATCGCTTGTCTACCGCCACCACCGTCGCCAACACGGCGTTTTTCGTGGAGTTGGAGTTGAACGGTATTACGCGGGTCGGGTCGAACTCGCTGGATTTGCTGCGCCGGAATATTTCCGGCTATATGCGCCATGATCCGTACGCGGCGCGCCCGGGTGAGTATTATGTGCCTGAACGCTAACCGCGGCGCCGGCGGGCCAGTCATAATTTAGGTGTATGTATATGTTTTTATTGAATATTTTATTAGTCCTTTCCGGGGCATTGCTGGGTGCCAGCGTGGCCTACGGGCAGCCGCAGGCCAAGCCGCGACCGATTGTTACGCTTGACCGTATCGTCGCCGTGGTAAACGATGAGGTGATCACGCGCAACGAACTTACCGAGCGTATGAAACGCGCGGAGAGCCAGTTGGCGCGCCAGGGCACGCCCATGCCGCCGCGCGCTGAACTGGAAAAGCAGATCCTTGAACGCATGATTTCCGACCGCGCGGTAGTGCAATTTGCCAAGGAAAGCGGCATGCGCATCGACGACGTCGAGCTCGACCGCGCCATTGAGCGCATCGCGCAGGATAACCAGATGATTGTCGCTCAGTTGCGCATGGCGCTGGAAAAAGATGGAATCCCCTTCCCGCGCTTTCGCGAGGATATTCGCGGTGAAATTCTGATGGCGCGCCTGCGCGAACGCGAAGTCAACGACAAAATTGTGGTCACTGACAGCGAGATCGACAACCTCATTGCGGCTTCCGAGAAAATCAATGCCGCAGATGAATTCAATGTCTCGCACATTTTGGTGCGCGTGCCTGAGTCCGCCGGACCGGATCAAATCAAGGCGCGTCAGGCGCGCGCCGAGCAGGCGCTGTCACAACTGAAGGGCGGCGCTGATTTCCGGCAAATCGCGGCCTCGTTTTCCGAGGCGCCCGACGCGCTGCAGGGCGGCGCGATGGGCTGGCGTGACATGAATCGCTTGCCGACGCTGTTTGCCGACGCCCTGCGCACCATGAAACCCGGCGACTTGAGCGGTGTGTTACGCAGCCCCAACGGCTTTCACATCATCAAGCTCCTCGAACAGCGCGGCGGCAAACAGGCAGCGATGGTGCAGCAAACCAACGCGCGGCACATCCTGATCAAGGTCAGCGAAGTGGTGCCCGAAGCCGACGCGCGCAACCGCCTGCGCACGCTAAAAGAGCGGCTCGACAACAAGGGCGATTTCGCGCAACTCGCGCGCGCCAATTCCGAGGACACCAGTGCCGCCAAGGGCGGCGACCTTGGCTGGATTTCACCAGGCGACACGGTGCCGGAATTTGAACGCGCGATGGATGCCCTGAAGCCCGGGCAAATCAGCGACCCGGTGCGCTCGCCCTTCGGCTGGCACCTGATTCAGGTACTCGAGCGGCGCACTTCCGATCTTTCCGGCGAACGCAAACGACTTGCCGCAAGACAGACGCTGCGCGAAAGGAAGGGCGAGGAGTCGTTCAATGAATGGGTGCGCCGCACGCGTGACATGGCGTACGTCGAAATCCGCCTCGAAGAACGGTAGTCGCACGTGAGCGCGCGTGGCGGCCTGCCCACTATCGCCGTCACCGCGGGCGAGCCCGCGGGCGTCGGGCCGGAAATCTGCACGGCGCTGAAAACTGCCGCTCTACCCGCGCGCATTGTGGTGATTGCCGACCGCGCGCTGCTGCGCGCACGTACCGGGTTTGCGTGGCCCGATTTCGCCGGCGGCTGCACCGCCACCGAGGCCGGCATTTGCGTGTTGCACGTACCGCTGGCGGCGCCGTCCATCGCCGGCAACCTCGACCCCGCCAACAGCACCTATGTGCTGCGCACGTTGGGCATTGCCTGCGACGGCTGCACCGACAAACTGTTCGACGCCATGGCCACCGCGCCGGTGCACAAGGGCGTCATCAACGATGCTGGCGTGGCATTCACCGGCCATACCGAATTTCTCGAGGAACGTACGCGCTCGTCGCACGTGGTGATGATGCTGGCGGGCGGCGGCATGCGCGTGGCGCTTGCCACCACGCACGTGGCTCTAAAGGATGTGGCGGCCAGCATCACACGCGAGAGCCTCAGGCAAACGCTGCGTGTGCTGCATCACGACCTGAGAACGAAGTTCGGCATCGCCGCGCCGCGCATCGCGGTGGCCGGGTTGAACCCGCATGCCGGGGAATCCGGCCACATGGGCCGCGAAGAAATCGACGTGATCGCGCCAGTCATTGCCGCGTTGCGCTCGGAAGGCATGCATCTTTCTGATCCGCTGCCCGCCGACACGTTGTTCAACCCCGAACGGCTCAAACACTACGACGCGGTGCTGGCGATGTATCACGATCAGGGCTTGCCGGTGCTGAAATACGCGAGTTTCGGCGCGGGCGTCAACATCACGCTGGGTTTGCCGATTATCCGCACCTCGGTCGATCACGGCACGGCCCTGGATATCGCGGGCACGGGCAAGGCTGACGCTGGCAGTTTGATCGAGGCGGTGAAACTCGCGATCGTGCTCGCGAATTCACGGGCATAAACCGTGCGCCGAACAACGCATCAGCCCCGCAAGCGCTTCGGACAAAATTTCCTTAAAAATACAATAGTTATAGACGATATCGTACGCGCCATCGCGCCACGCGCCGATGATCTGATGGTGGAAATCGGGCCGGGCTTAAGCGCGCTTACCACGCCGCTGGCGCGGGCGCTGAACACCTTGCACGTGATTGAACTCGACCGCGACATCGTTGCGCAACTACGCGAGCAACACGCGGGCGGCAAACTGGTGATCCACGAAGGCGACGCCCTGAAATTTGAATTCGCCTCGCTTGGCGACAACTTGCGAGTCGTTGGCAATTTGCCCTACAACATTTCCACGCCGCTGCTGTTTCATCTGGCGGAGCACATCGCGCACATCCGCGACATCCATGTCATGCTGCAAAAGGAAGTCGTCGAGCGCATGGTGGCAGCGCCCGGCGGCGGCGATTACGGCCGTCTTTCCGTGATGCTGCAATACCGTTTCGACATGGAAAAAGTGATCGACGTCGGCCCCGATGCGTTTTATCCGCAGCCCAAAGTGGACTCTGCCGTGGTGCGCATGCTGCCGCGCAAAGTCATCGAACCGAAGGCACGCGATGAAACCTTGTTCGCGCACGTGGTCACCGCGGCGTTTTCGCAGCGCCGCAAAACCTTGCGCAATACACTGCGCAATCTGCTGGAATTGCCGGATTTCGACGCGCTAGCCATCAACCCCGGCGCGCGTGCGGAAACGCTGTCGGTCGCCGATTTTGTGCGTATCGCCAACCGCATGGCGACGCGACAACCCTCGGAAGACAGCCAATAAAAATCCATTAAATCAAATGGTTACGTTTAACGCCTATTCAGGAGAACGCCATGACCCCGACCGAAAAGCGCCTGCGCCTGCGCGCCATTTTGCAAGGCAACGCAACGATTTCCCCCGCCACGGTATTCGACGCGCTATCGGCACGCGTGGCAGAGGCCTCCGGCTACACCTGCGGCATTTTGTCGGGCTCGGTAAGCGCGGCCATTGCGCTCGGATCGCCGGACTTGGCACTGCAAACGCTGACCGAATTCGCGCATCAGGTGCGCGCCGTCACGCGCGCTTGCGACCTCAGTGTTTTTGTCGACGCCGATCAGGGCTACGGCAACGCACTCAACGTGATGCGCACGGTCGAGGAGCTGGAACACGCGGGCCTTGCCGGGTTGGCTATCGAAGATCTGGTTATGCCCGCGCGCTTTGGTTCGCAGGGGAAGCCGGAAAATATTTCCACCGCCGAAATGCTCGGCAAACTGAAAGCGGCGCTCACCGCGCGGCGCGACCCATCGCTGGTGATCGTGGCGCGCACGGCGGCGCTGCGCGTGGAGCCGCTGCAACAAGTCGTGGCGCGCATGCGCGCCTACGCCGCCAGCGGCGTCGACGGCATTTTTTTGAGCGGCATGAAAACGCTGGAGCAGCTCGACGCCGTGCGCGCGGCAGTCACCATTCCCATCGTCTGCGGCAGCACGCCCGGCATCCAACGCGCCGACCTTGCCGCACGCGGCGTGCGCTTTCACCTGCAAGGCCACGCCGTACTGGCGGCCTGCGCGAAAGCCATGTTCGACACGTACGCCCATCTTGCCGCCGGTAACGGCCCGGATGGGCTGCAACCGATACTCGCCACGCCGGAAACCATGGCGCGCGTGTTGCGGCTGGCGGATCACGAGCATTGGGAAAAAGCCTACCTCAATTAGCGTTACACTTTTGCCCGCGCTTTCTCCACACGTTTTTCGAACGAGGCAACGATGTTCCGACCCCGCCGCCTGGCGCTTGCAGTTTTCATCACGGCACTGCCGGTGCTTTTCAGCGCGGCCATTGCTCAGGATTTTCCGGCGCGGCCCATCACGCTGGTCATGCCGTTTCCGGCGGGCGGGCCGGGCGATGCGATGGCGCGCAATCTGGCCACGGCGCTGGGCGCCGCGCTAAAGCAGCAGGTGGTCGTCGACAATCCCGCCGGCGCCAGCGGCACCATCGGCACTAACCGGGTGGCAAAGTCCAAGCCCGATGGCTATACGCTGCTGATCATGAATATTGGCATGGCAACGGCGCCGTCGCTGTTTCGTTCGTTGCCTTACAACGTGCTCAACGATTTTGAGCATATCGGCCGCGTGTCGGAAGTGCCGATGACCATCGTCGCGCGAACGGGTTTGCCACAGGCTTCGCTCAAGGACCTGGTCGCCTACGCCAAAGCGAACCCGCGCAAGCTCACCTTCGGCAACGCGGGCATCGGCTCGGCGGCGCATCTGTGTTCGCTGCTGTTTTTCAATGTGACGCAGACGGAGTACACCGAGGTACCGTACAAAGGGACCGCGCCGGCACTCATCGATTTGCTGGGCGGACACATTGATCTGTTGTGTGATCAGACCAGCACGACTTCCGGGCAGATCAAAACTGGCGGCATCAAGACTTACGGCGTGACGTCGAAGGGCCGCGTGGCCACACTACCGTTTGTGCCCACGCTGTCGGAACAGGGGTTGAGCGGCTTCGAGGCAACGTCCTGGTTCGGCCTGTGGGCGCCCAAGGGCTTGCCCAAACCGGTGCTGGATAAGCTGGCGGCGGCGCTGCAGGCGGCGGTGGCTGACCCCACATTCAAATCACGCCTCGCCGATCTGGGCGGCGCACCCGTGGCGCCGGCGCTGGCAAACCCGGAAGCGCTGCGCTCGTTCCTCAAGGCCGAAATTGACAAGTGGGCGCCCATTATCAAGAAGGCCGGCATCACCGCGGACTGAAAAGGCAAATACCATGGCCATCAAAGACAAAATTCCTGTCGGCATGTCGCTGCCCCACCGCAACCCCGAACCCCTCGACATGGCGACGGTGCGCGGCGTTGCGCAACGCGCCGAGGCGCTGGGCTTCAGCGACCTGTGGGTGACGGAAAACACACTGGATCATGTGTTCAGTTTTGATCCGGCATTGATCCTCACCTACGCGGCGGCGGTGACCAATCGAATTCGCCTTGGTGTCGCGGTGGTGGTGCTGCCCGTACATCACCCCGGCCATATCGCCAGCCAGTTTGCGTCACTTGATCACATCAGTAATGGTCGAGCAATACTCGGCCTGGGCATCGGTCGAGATCACCATTACGCCGAGTTTGAAGTTCCCAAGGAACGCCGTGTGCGGCGCTATCGCGAAGGCATCGATATCCTGAAGGCGCTGTGGACGCAGCCCAAGGTCAGCTACCACGGCGATTTTTACAAACTCGACAACGTGGGCATGGTGATGAAACCCGTGCAAAAACCGCATGTGCCGATCTGGCTCGGCGGCGATCATCCGGATGCCGTGCGGCGCGCCGCGAAGCTGGGTGATGGCTGGATTGCCGCGGGCGCGTCGAACTCGATTGAGTTCGCCAAAACAGCAAAGTTGCTGCGCAACGAACTCGAAGCTCTGGGCCGCGATCCGGCGAAGTTTCCGGTGTCCAAGCGCGTGTTCCTGTCCGTGGCGGAACGCCGCGAGGACGCCAAGGCCGAACTCGACCGCTGGTTCCAGAAGGTGTACCTCAGACCCGGCGGCGCGGGTGCGGGCGACGTCTACGGCACGCCCGAACAAGTGCGCGAACAACTCGAAGAACTGATCGCAGCGGGCGCGAATCATCTGCTGGTGAATCCCACGGGCCGTTATATCGAGCAGGTCGACGCGCTGGCCGAGGTAGTGGGGCTGCAGTAAAACCGGCGGGATTTTCCGTTCAACCAGAAAGTATTGCATGCTGCAAAACCCATCAGATAACACGCACGATTTTGACGTGGTCGTAGTCGGTTGCGGCGTGGCTGGCCTGAGTGCGGCCGTGGCCGCCGCCGAAGCCGGTGCGCGCGTCGCGCTGCTGGAACGTTCGACGTACGACGAACGCGGCGGCAACACGCGCTACACCACGGCGGCACTGCGCATGGAAAGCGAAGGCGCCGTTTCCAGCGATTTCGTGCAGCGCTTTCTTGATAACTGCGGTTACCACGTGCAGCCGGATTTCGCGGCGGCCACGGTACTGGATTACGCCAACTGGCCGGGGCTGGTGCGCGCCGCGCCGTTTACCGATCCCGAACTGATTTCGTTTTTTGCGGACTCCGTGCCGCCAGCCATCGCGTGGCTGAAGGCGCACGGCGTCAAATTCGGCGGCATTGGTTTTTACGGGCTGACGCCGCGCGCATCCCCGCGCATCGCCATTACCGGTGGCGGGCTGCATCTCATTGAAGTGATGACGGCACACGCAGAGAAAATCGGCGTGCGGTTTTTTTATGAAACCACCGCGCAGGGACTCGTGCAAACCGCACAAGGGGCCGTGTGTGGCCTGCGCGCGCGCGCAAAGTCGGGCGCGGTGCAAACGTTTAATAGCCGCGCGGTGATCCTCGCTTGTGGCGGCTTTCAGGGCAACCCCGAAATGGTGGTGCGTTACATTGGCGCCAAGGGCCGCTACCTGCGCCCGGTTGCGCGCGGCGGCTATTACGACAAGGGCGAAGGTATCGCGATGGCACTGGACATCGGCGCGGCGCCGGCGGGCGACTTTGCGGAATATCACGCGGAGCCGATTGACCCGCGCTCCAGCGCCACCGAACCGCTGGTCATGGCCTACCCGTACGGCGTGCTGGTGAATCAACAGGGCCAGCGCTTTACCGACGAAGCGCCGGGGCCGATCGACGCCAGCTATGAAGACACCACGCGCATCATCGCCAATCAAACCCTGGGCATCGCGTTCTGCATTTTAGACAATAAAATCAATAACATAGAGAATTGGCAGCGCATCGTGCGCAGCGACCAACCGCCGGTTACCGCGCCCGATGTCGCCGCATTGGGGCGTACACTGGGCTTTGACGGCGAGGCCGCGCAGCGCGCCATCGATGCTTACAACCGCGCCTGCCCCACGGCGGGCCAGTTCGATCCGCGCACGCTGGACGGGTTGGCAACCGCCGGGTTGTCGCCGCGCAAATCCAACTACGCCGTGCCGCTGGATACGCCGCCGTATCACGCGTACCCGGTGATTTCGTCGAACACCTTTACCTTCGGCGGCCTAAAGGTCGACGTCAATGCGCAAGTCGTCAACACCGACGGCGAACTGATGCCGGGGCTTTATGCAGCGGGCGAAACCGTCGGCATTTACTACGGCAAATATCCGGGGGCGACTTCGGTGTTGCGCGGCGCAGTGTTTGGCAAGCGCGCGGGGGAACATGCTGCCGCCTCGTGCCTTGTTCTGTAAGAATGGTGATTCTGTTCGACATTCACGGTCAGATTGCAGTCTATCGATGCACGGGAATCGGCCAGAAGCGGAACCCGACGCCATTGCCGCATAGCGGTGGTTTGCTTGTAGTGGAGCTTCGAGACCTCGTAGGACGAAGGAGCGCACGGTCAAGGCCGCTTGGCGAAGTACCGGCAACCTCTACGACGCGGGAGAACCGATCCCAAGTTGCGCCTGCAGGCTGTCGCGGCCCTTCTGGGTAAGCCGCACCGCGCGGGATTGAGGCGTTCGCCTCAGCCACCCCAGTTCAAAATAACGCTGGAGCAATCGAGTACCGAGCGGCCCGGCGAGGTGATAGCGGCGCTCTGTCCAATCCAGACATCGGCATGCCAATCCATGCCGGCCTGGCTTGAGATTGCGTACATCGAAGCCGAACACGGCTTCGAACCACGCCACACCAGCCAGCGTGACATCTACGCGTTTGCCCGGTTCGATCGAAGCAATCAGTCCGCGATTTTCCAGCGTGACAGCGATGCGCACACCGAGTTCGCCAGCGAGATGATCGTAGCAACATCGGGCATAACGCAGCGCCTCAACCTGCGGCGAGCGCACCACCGCAGCACGGCTTGGCCGCCCGGCAATCAGCGCAAGGCTCTCCAGTGCGTCTGCGATCCCCGACCCGGCCAGCCGGTAGTAGCGATGGCGCCCTTGGCATTCGAGCGCAAGCAGGCCACCCTCCAGCAACTTGGTCAAATGCGTGCTCGCTGCTGAAGGCGAAAGGCCAGCGGACGTTGCCAGCTCACCGGCCGGCAAGGCGCGGCCATCCGCGAGCGCCGTCAGGATGCCGGCGCGTGCCGGATCGCCAATCAGGGCTGCCACGGTCGCAATATTGGCTTCTCCACGCATATTTCATTTGTACGTGAAACATTAGGCGGCGTCAACAGCTTAGTATGGGCACGGCCACAACCGTCAGGAGAGCCTTTTGTTTGATTTGACCACTGTGATCGTAGTCATCGGCACGTTCTTGCTCGCAGGCGCCGTAAAGGGCGTGATTGGCCTCGGCCTTCCGCAGGTCAGCGTGGGACTGATGACCGTAGCGCTCGATCTGCAGACGGCGATGGCGCTTCTGGTTGTACCGGCCTTCGTCACCAATCTCTGGCAGTCGGTTGTTGGCGGCAGCGCAAAGGTCATCCTACGCAGACTCTGGCCGTTCCTCGTGATGGCTACGGTGACGGTCTGGATCGGCGTGGCCGCACTGCAGCGCCTGAGTCCTTCGCTGCTTGCCGCTCTGCTTGGAGCAATGCTCGTTACGTATTCCTTGGTAAGCTTGGGCGGGATATGGCTGACGATTCCGGCCCGGCACGAAGGATGGGTTGGTTCTCTGATTGGGGCGGTCAGCGGTGTGTTGACGGGCATGACCGGAACTGCCGCCGTGCCAGGCGTCATGTTCCTTCAAGCCATAGGCTTGCCACGAGATGTTCTCATTCAGGCGATGGGAATTCTGTTTGCGGCTACAACACTTGCGCTGGCAGCCGCCTTACAGCAGGCGAACTTCCTTACTGTCGATCACGGCATCTTGTCCAGCGCCGCCGTGCTGCCGGCCATTGCCGGGATGATCGCAGGGCAATGGATCCGAAAGGGTATCGCCGAACAACGATTTCGGACGGTGTTTTTTATCGGTCTCCTGGTACTAGGCGCCTACTTCATTGCCAATGCAATTCGAGTGCTCCGATCAAGATAAACCGGACATTGGCCCGTTGAGTGACCGGCCGGGGAGCCGCATAACATCGTCCCGCAGCCGACGTGCTGAAGCACGCGGCTGCAGACAACGTTCCTGACCGGCCGCCCTCGCGGGCATGCTACTTCCACTATGGGCCGGTTTCAGCCATTCAGATTGATGGATTGGGAACCGAAAACTCGCCGAAAGATCAAGCCAGGTTCTACGCCTCAGTCTGCGCTAATATTCACAGCCTTCGCCAGCGCCAGCCACTTGGCGGCTTCGTCCTTGAGGAATTTGTCGAACACCTTCGGCGATGTGCCCGCAGGGGTTGCGCCCTGCGCCGCGAGTTTTTGCACGACATCGGGTTCGGCGACAATTTCGGCAATCGCGCGCGACAGTTTTTCGATAATGGCGGACGGTGTCCTTGCAGGCGCGAGCACGCCTTGCCAGATGTCCACCTGCACCTTCGGGTAACCCAGTTCGGTCATGGTCGCGACATCTGGCGCGAGCGGGCTGCGTTTATCCGTGGTCACCGCCAGCGCCACCAGCCGCCCGGCCTTTACGTGCGGATAAAACCCCAGCACGTTAGAAATCGACACCTGAATCTGCCCGGAGACCAAATCCACCGTGATCGGCCCTGTGCCCTTGTACGGCACGTGAACCAGATCGAGTTTTGCTTCGTGTGCGAGTAACGCCATCGCCAGATGCTGGGTGCTGGCGACACCGCCGGAGCCGTAGTTGATGCGGCCCGGGTTACTGCGTGCGTGGGCGATAAATTCTTTCAATGATTTCGCGGGCAGGCCAGCGTTCATCGCCAGCATGAGCGTGCCGCTCGCAATCTGGCTTACGGAGGAAAAGTCTTTCGCGGCGTCGATGCGCGCGGAGCGAGACAGCACCGCCGAGGTCAGATGTCCGACATTGAACACGGCATAGGTGTAACCATCCGCCGGCGCACGTGCTGCCATTTCCAGCGCGATGTTGCCGGTGGCGCCGGTGCGGTTGTCGGTGATCACCGGTTGCCCGAAGCGCTCGGCAAGCCGCGCGCCGATCAGGCGTGCCGCGAAATCGGTGCCGCCGCCGGGCGCTACGCCAACAAGAAAGCGGATGGGTTTTGTGGGATACGCGGCAACGGCTGATGCCGCGCCCGCGGCGGCAGCTTTAAAAGACGCCGTGAAGCTGGTGGCGCCTGCAGCCGCCATGACAATTGCCAGACAACGGCTGATGGGCTTAATCGTCATCGCCAACCCACCGGTCGCGCCTTTGCGCCGCAATTCTTAAGTATTTGATTTATTTGAATGTTTTACGAGGTCTTGCGCTGAACGAACTCAATCTTGTAACCATCCGGATCTTCGGCGAATGCGATCACGGTGGTGCCGTGTTTCATCGGGCCGGCTTCGCGCGTGACCTTGCCGCCGCGCTTTTTGATTTCTTCGCAGGTCTTGTAGGCGTCGTCGACTTCGAGGGCAATGTGGCCGTAGCCGCTGCCGAGATCGTATTTATGCGTGTCCCAGTTGTATGTCAGTTCCAGTACGGCAGTCCTGGTTTCGTCGTCGTAGCCGACGAATGTGTTGGTGAAACGGCCTTCGGGATATTCCTTCTGGCGCAAAAGCTTCATGCCCAGCACCTGCGTGTAAAAATCGATCGAGCGTTGCAAATCACCGACGCGGATCATGGTGTGCAGCATTCTCATCGCGGCTCTCCCTTAAATTTGCACCATCTCGAAATCTTCCTTGCGCGCGCCGCATTCGGGGCATGTCCAGTTGATCGGCACGTCTTCCCATTTGGTGCCTGGGGCGATGCCTTCTTCCGGTACGCCGTCTTTTTCGCTGTAAATCCAGCCGCAAATAAGGCACATCCAGGTTTTATATTGCGTCGTTGAATCAGTCATGGTTAAAGATGTGCGCGAGGCAGATAAGAGAAACACGTTAAAATGCAATTTTAAACGATCCTGCGGCGGCTTACCTGCCGATGCGCGGGTGCCGGCATGACCTTCTCTCCCCCCAACTCTCCACCCGCTTCTTCGCCCGCAACGCCGCCCATCGTGCTGGTGTTTTCCGCCACTGATCCGACCAGCGGCGCGGGTATGCAGGCCGACATCCTCACGCTGGCGAGCATGGGCTGCCATCCGCTGTCGGTAATCACCGCCATCACGGTGCAGGACACCATGGGCGTGGATGACGTGCTCGCCATGGACGCCGACTGGATCATCGATCAGGCGCGCTGTGTGCTGGAAGACATGCCGGTGGCGGCGTTCAAAATCGGCGTGATGGGCAGCGTGGACAATATCTCGGCGATTGCCGAAGTGGTGTCGGATTACCCGGAAATCCCGCTGATCCTCGATCCGGTGCTGGCGAGCGGGCGCGGTGACGAACTCGCCAACGACGACATGCTGATCGCCATGCGCGAGCTCCTGATTCCGCAGACCACCATCATCACGCCCAACAGCATGGAAGCGCGGCGACTGGCACTGGATGACCGTGACGACAAAGATGACCCCGGCCTGATCGAATGCGCCAACCGCATTATCGCGATGGGCTGCGAATACGTGCTGGTCACTGGCACGCACGAAAACACGCAGCAGGTCATCAACACGCTCTACAACGAGGACGGCCTGGTCAGCACCGAATCATGGCCGCGCCTGCCGGGGCAGTATCACGGCTCCGGCTGCACGCTAGCCTCGGCGATCGCCGCGACCATCGCCAACGGCCTGCCGATGGCCGAGGCCGTGAAAGACGCGCAGGAATACACCTGGCAGACACTGCGCGCCGGGTTTCGCGCGGGCATGGGCCAGCATATTCCGGATCGCTTGTTTTGGGCGCGCGAGGAAGCGCAAGTGGCCGAGGATGGCGCAAACAAGGATGAATCGAAAAAATCTGACGAATCGAACACATCCAACGACAGGGATTCCGCATGACAACTTCCACGGCAGAACGCTCGCGTGAGTGCATCCGCGGCCTCTACGGCGTAACACCCGACACCGAAGACAGCGAAACGCTGATGCCACAGGTCCGCGCTGCGCTGGAAGGCGGCATGCGTCTTTTGCAGTATCGCAACAAAAGCACGGATCGCGCACTGCGCCGCTATCAGGCATCCGCGATACAGGCCCTTTGCCTCGTCCACAACGCCGCGCTGATCGTAAACGACGACGTTGAATTGGCGCTGGAAGTCGACGCCGCAGGTGTGCACCTGGGGCGCGAGGATGGTTCGATTGCCGAAGCGCGCGCGCGGCTGGGGCCTGACAAGTTGATCGGCGCCACCTGCTACCGCCTGTTGGAGAACGCCGAGCGCGCGCTGAATGAGGGCGCCGATCACATCGCGTTCGGCAGTTTTTTTGTGTCGACGGTGAAACCCGGCGCGGTGCGTTCCACGCCGTCGATACTCACCGAAGCCAAACGTAAATTCGGCGTGCCGGTGGTGGCCATCGGCGGCATCACCACGGAAAACGCACCGGTGGTGATCAGCGCCGGTGCTGACAGCGTGGCGGTGATTACGGCGCTGTTTGGCGCGCCGGATATCGCCGCCGCCGCGCGTCAATTCAACGCGCTGTTCGATAAGGATTGAAACGGTCAGGTGCCCGATGAAACAAAGCCATAAACTATTCAATCATGCACAACTGTTGATACCCGGCGGCGTGAATTCGCCGGTGCGGGCGTTTCGCTCGGTGGGCGGCATGCCGCCGTTTATCAAGCGCGGGCGCGGCTCGCAAATCTGGGATGCCGACGGCAATGTCTACATCGACTACGTCGGCTCATGGGGGCCGTTGATCGCGGGACACGCCCACCCGGAAGTCGTGAAGTCCGTGCAGCAAATCGCCGAGCGCGGCCTGTCGTTCGGCGCGCCCACCGAAGCGGAGTTAGAGATGGCGAGCCTGCTGGTAAAGCTGGTGCCGTCGATGGAGCAGGTGCGGTTGGTGAATTCCGGCACCGAGGCGACGATGAGCGCGATTCGTGTCGCGCGCGGCTATACGCGGCGCTCCAAGATCATCAAATTCGAGGGCTGTTATCACGGCCACGCCGACGCGCTGCTGGTGAAGGCGGGCTCCGGCGCGTTGACCTTCGGCCAGCCGTCATCAGCGGGCGTCCCGGCGGAAACCGCGCAGCACACACTGGTGCTCGATTTCAATGACGAAGCGGCACTTAACACCGCGTTTGTGCGCGAGGGCAAAGACCTTGCAGCCGTTATTGTTGAGCCGGTGGTGGGCAACGCCAATTTGATCGCGCCCAAACCGGGCTTCCTGCAATTGCTGCGCGAGCTGTGCACGCGTCACGGGGTGGTGCTGATTTTCGACGAAGTGATGACGGGCTTTCGCGTGGCGCTGGGCGGCGCGCAGGCGCTCTACGGCATCACGCCGGATATGACCACGCTCGGCAAAGTCATCGGCGGCGGCATGCCGCTGGCGGCGTTCGGCGGGCGGCGCGACATCATGCAATGTCTCGCACCGCTGGGGCCGGTGTATCAGGCTGGCACGCTGTCAGGCAACCCGGTGGCGGTGGCGGCGGGTTTGGCGATGCTGCGCATTGTGCAAACCGCCGGTTTTTACGACAAGCTCACGGCCACCGCGTACGCCCTGTGCAAGGGCTTAAGCGAAGCCGCCGCCGGACGTCAGATCGCGTTTTCGGCGCAGCACGTGGGTGGCATGTTTGGCCTGTATTTCCGTGCCACCCCGCCGCAGACTTACGCGGAAGTGATGGAGTGTGACAGGGAGCGCTTTAACCAGTTTTTTCACGCCATGCTGGCCGAGGGCATTTATCTCGCGCCATCGGCCTATGAGGCCGGATTTGTGTCGTCAGCGCACACGGCGGCGGATATCGAAAAAACCGTGGCGGCGGCGGACAAGGCGTTTGCTGCCTTGTAAAAAATTCATTTAAAACAAATGCTTATTAAAGGCGTCGACAAAGTTAGCGCCCGCTCTTCTACGCCGCTCCGCTCCAGGCTAACGCAATAGGGAGGTAGCCGCTTGCGCCGAGCGCAGGCCGTTGTCTGGCCGAAGTCGCAGCGTGAACGGCGGGCCTAGCGCAGCCCGGCCATGAACTCCGACACAGCCGCCATTTCGCGATCCGACAATTTGGCGGCAACCGTGCGCATCATCCCGTTGGGATCGTTCTTACGCTCGCCGGCGCGAAATGCCTTGAGTTGCGCGGCGGTGTATTCCGCGTGCTGGCCGCCCACGCGCGGATACTGCGCGGGCAGGCCCGCGCCGTTGGGCGAGTGGCACGAAGCGCACGCGGCCACATTCTTGGCGGCAATCCCGCCGCGGTAAATCAACTGGCCCTGCTTGACCAGCTCGGGATCGCGCGCGGCGCGTGGGCGCGCGGTCTGGCTGGAATAATATGCGGCGACATTTTTCATGTCGTCGTCCGACAGCGGCGCCGCCATGCCGGCCATCACGGCGTTGTTGCGCTCGGCGGGCTTGCCGTCTTTCGATTTGAAATTGCTCAACTGTTTGTAGATATATTCGGCGTGCTGGCCGGCGAGGCTGGGATTGGCGGCGAGCGGGCTGTTGCCGTCCGGCCCATGGCAGGCGGCGCAGACTTTACCGGCGATTTCCTGGCCCTTGGCCACGTCACCCTTGACGACGAATTGCGCGGATGCGGGGGTCACCACGAGTGAGCCAAAAACTGCCGTGGCAGCCGCAGCTGCCGTAGTCGTAATTATTGCCCGGAATTTCGACCGGAGAGTCATAAATGCTCCGCAAATAGATCTAGTGTCAGTAGTCCCGTATTGTATAGTACGCTGCCAACCCCGCGCCAGAGCAGTGCCGGCGGCATTTTTGGTTTATTAACAAGGCCCTATGACCACGCCGACCGTCGAATATCAGGCTTCCGCGCACAAACTCGAAGAGATGCCGCCCGACACGGGCCGCGAGGTGGCGTTCGCCGGGCGCTCCAACGCCGGCAAGTCGAGTGCGATCAACGCGCTGGCAAGCCGCCATCGGCTAGCGTTCGTCAGTAAAACGCCGGGCCGCACGCAGACCATCAATTTTTTTGGCGTCGGCAAAAATCAGCGCTGGGTGGATTTGCCGGGCTACGGTTTCGCCAAGGTTTCGCAGAAAGAACGCGAATACTGGGGCGAGTTAATAAGCGCTTACCTGATGAACCGTAATTCATTGATTGGATTGATTTTATTGTCAGATTCCCGGCATGGCATCAAGCCGCTCGACGAGCAGTTGATCAGCTGGTTTGCGCCCACTAACCGGCCCATTCACGTGCTGCTGACCAAGTGCGACAAGCTGTCGCAAAGCGCGTGCGCCAAGGCGTTGCGGGAGGCCCAGAGCCTGCTGACGCGGCGCTACGCGAACTGCTCGGTGCAGCTTTTTTCGGCGACGGTGGGCAAGGGTGTGACGCAAGCCAATTCGCTGCTGGCGGATTGGTTGGGCCAAAAAGATAAAGCCCCCGGAGATTGAACGAAGCCGGGGGTTTTAAAAGAAAAAACCCCGGAGATTGAATGAAGCCGGAGGTCTCAAAAGAAAAAACCCCCGGCTAAGGGGAGGAAGCCGGGGGCGAAAAAGCCTTAATTGCGGGATCGCGAATCAAGGCGCCCGCCCAGGGAGGTGAAGCGGGAGACGTAAAACGCCGTCTGTTCCTAAGACGCTTATAATGCGGCAAAGTTCCCCAAAAATTTTATCAATCAAAACAGATACTTATGAATATCGGTTCCTACCCGCAACGCCGCATGCGCCGCATGCGCCGAGATGATTTCTCGCGCCGTTTGATGCGCGAAAGCCGTTTAACCGTGGACAACCTGATTTACCCGGTGTTCATCATCGACGGCAAAAACCGCACGCAGAAAATCGATTCCATGCCCGGCGTCGAGCGCTACACCATCGACAAATTGCTCGCGCGCGCGGAAACCTGCGTCAAGCTCGGCATCCCTGCGATGGCGCTGTTCCCCGCGGTCGAACCGCATTTGAAAACCGCCGATGGCCGCGAAGCGACCAACCCCAAAGGCATCGTGCCGCGCGCGGTGGCGGCGCTGAAAAAACATCTGCCGGAACTCGGCGTCATCACCGACGCCGCGCTCGACCCCTACACCACCCACGGCCACGACGGCGTACTCGACAGCAAGGGTTATGTGCTCAACGACAAAACCGTAGCCGTGCTGCAAAAGCAGGCGCTGGTGTGCGCGGCAGCGGGCGTGGACATTGTTGCGCCCTCAGACATGATGGATGGCCGCATCGGCGCGATCCGCGGCGCGTTGGATGGCAAAGGCTTCATCCACACACGCATTTTGTCGTACGCCGCCAAATACGCGAGCGGCTTCTACGGCCCGTTCCGCGACGCCGTGGGCTCCAGCAAAACCCTCGGCGGCGGCAACAAATACACCTATCAAATGGATCCGGCCAACAGCGACGAAGCGCTACGCGAAGTCGCGCTGGATTTGGAAGAAGGCGCCGACATGGTGATGGTGAAACCCGGCATGCCCTACCTCGACATCGTGCGCCGCGTGAAAGACGAATTCCGCGTGCCGACGTATGTGTATCAAGTCAGCGGCGAGTATGCGATGTTGAAAGCAGCGGCGGCGAATGGCTGGCTGGATGAGCAGCGCGTGGTGATGGAAGCGCTGCTGGCATTCCGGCGGGCCGGGGCAGATGGGGTGCTAACTTATTTTGCGGTGGATGCGGCGGGGTGGTTGAAGAACCATTAATATTTAAGAAAACTAGACTACGTGATGCCAGTACACAACTCCACATACGATGTCACTTGCAAATCGAATTAAGGACGCTAGGACTCGAGTTGGATTGAGTCAAGCTGATCTCGCAAGGCTATGCGGGATGGCCCAGTCTTCAATTCATGATCTCGAAAGTGGAAAGACCAAATCGATGCGTGATTCTACGTTGCTTCAAATGGCGAAAGCGTTGGGGCAGCCTGCCGAATGGCTCGCTTTCGGCAACGATCCTGAAATCAAAATTCCTGTTTCGCCGCGACAGTCGAAGTTTGAACAAGATTTTTTGGATGATTTTCGTAAACTATCCGGACAAGAAAAAAAGATTGTCATTCGTTTGGTGCGCAGTTTAACAATTGACAAATAACGCTTCGGTCGGAACGAGTAGTGCGTTACAACCTACATCTCCGCCAACAACTCCTCCACCGCCGCCAGTTTGGCCCGCTCCATAGCCTTTCCCGCCGGCGAGGTTTTCACCGGCAGCCGCGCATCGCGCGGTGACAGGACGGCGATTTCGATTTCCACGCCGTCGTCGTCTACGGTGAACAGCGGCACGGTGATGCGGGCGTCGCCGCTGTAGAGCGTGGTTTGATCGGCTTCGTAATCCGCGCCCAAGTCGATGAGATGCAGTTCAACGCCCTTGATGTCGTCGGTGAACAATTGCAACTGAATGCCGGCGTATTTGCCGGCGATGCCGGAGAGCACGTTGCCGACCAGATGCGGGTTGAACTTTTCCAGCGCGGTCATGGCGCGCACGGCGATTTCGCGCAGTTCGGTGAGTTGTTCGCGGTGGGCGTCGGGCTGGTATATCTCGCGATACTCTCTTAGTGCAATGTCGATTTCGTCGTTGCCGGGCAGATTTCGGGTGTCGGCTACGCCCGCCTGGCGGGCAGCCTTGCGCTTGGCGAGGCCGTGGTCTTCGACGCCGTCTTCGGCCATGATGCGCGCGGCCAGATGGGCGATGCGGTTGCGCTCGTCGTTGCGCGGCATTTTAAAATACTCAATTAAAACAATTGGTTACGTGCGCTGTCTGGCGCAGGTGCGGGCGTGCCCGGCGGCGCACCGCCCGGCGCACCTTCAGCCGGGGTTTCGCCTTCACCGCGCGGGCCGTTTTCCTGATACACGGCGTCGGCGCCGGCGCCCACAAGGCCCTGCGGCACTTCGAGCGGCACTTCGGGCACGCCTTTCAGCACGGCACCCATGTATTGAATCCAGATCGGCAGCGCCACCGCACCGCCGGTTTCGTTGCGGCCCAGCGTTGTGGGCTGGTCGTAGCCCACCCACGCCACGGCCACGAGTTCCGAGTTGTAGCCGCCAAACCACGCATCGAGAAAATCATTGGTGGTGCCGGTTTTGCCGGCGAGATCGCCGCGGCCAAGTTTCATTGCCGACGCGGCAGTGCCGAAGCGCACCACGTCGCGCATCATGTTGGTCATGATGTAGGCGTTGCGTTCGTCGATGACTTTTTCGGCGTTTTCTTTGGCGCGCACGGGCTTTTCGGTGTAGAGGACCGTGCCTTTGCTGTCTTCGATGCGCTGAATGAAATACGGTTTGATGCGAAAGCCGCCATTGGCAAACACCGAGTAGCCGCCGACCATTTGCATCGGCGTGACGTTACCCGCCCCAAGCGCCATGGTGAGATACGGCGGATGCAGCTTGGCATCAAAGCCAAAGCGCGTGATGTAGTCCTGCGCATACTTGGTGCCGATGGCTTGCAGGATGCGGATCGACACGAGATTTTTCGAACGCACCAGCGCCTGGCGCATGGTAATCGGGCCGTCGTAGGTGCCGTCGTAGTTCTTGGGTTCCCACGCTTCGCCGCCGGTTTGTGCGGCGGAAAACGTCAGCGGCGCATCGTCAATAATGGAGCCGGGGCCGAAGCCTTTTTCCAGGGAGGCCGAGTAGATGAACGGCTTGAAGCTGGAGCCGGGCTGGCGCAGCGCCTGTGTGGCGTGGTTGAACTGCGAACGCGTGAAATCAAAGCCCCCGGCAATCGCGCGGATGGCGCCGTCACGCGGATCAGCCGAGATCAGCATGGATTCAGCGGCAGGCAGTTGGGTGATCGACCAGCGCTTTTTATCGTCGGCCTGCACGCGAATGATGGCGCCACGGCGTATACGCAGGTTCGGCCCGGCTTTGTCGGTCAATGCCTCTGCAGCAAATTTGAGGCCGGCCTCGGTGATTTCGATTTGCTCGCCGTTGCGCCGGTGCGCCTTGACGCGCTTGGGTGTGGCTTCGGTTACCACCGCAGAATAGATGTCTTCACTGTCAGGGTAGTCTGTCAGTGCGTCATCCAGCGTTTCTTCCGTGGCGTTGGCCGGCAGCTCGGCATACGCTTCCGGGCCGCGATAACCGTGGCGCCGGTCATAGGCGAGCA
Source organism: Betaproteobacteria bacterium (assembly GCA_900299145.1). Lineage (GTDB taxonomy): Bacteria > Pseudomonadota > Gammaproteobacteria > Burkholderiales > SG8-41 > UBA5216. Next base: position 64,771 of record OMIN01000099.1, read on the forward strand.
AGCCCGCACGCAAGGCGGCATTGGCGGCCGTCTGGTGATTGACGAAAATGGTAGTGTGAACCTTGAGGCCCATCGCGTAGGCGTTTTCCTTGTAACGCTCATACATGGCCTGACGCACCATCTCGGCAACATAGTCGGCCTTGGTGGCGAATTCATTCAGCTCATTCTTTATCGCCAGCGGCTGCTTGTCGGCATTGGCCTGATCCTCAGCGCTGATGACGTTGATGTCGCGCATGCGCCGCAGCACGTATTGCTGGCGCTGTTTGGCGCGCGCCGGATTGGCGACCGGGTTAAAGATGGACGGACCTTTGGGCAAACCGGCGAGCATGGCAATCTCGGCCAGTGACAGCGCCTCCAGTGGTTTGCCGTAGTAGATGCGTGCAGCGGACGCGAAGCCATACGCGCGTTGGCCGAGGTAAATCTGGTTGATATAAAGCTCGAGGATTTGCTCTTTGGTCAGGCTGGATTCAATTTTGAAAGCCAACAGCATTTCGTTGACTTTGCGCGTGACGGTTTTCTCGCGCGTCAGAAAGAAGTTGCGTGCGACCTGCATGGTGATAGTGGACGCACCCTGCCGCGGGCCGATGTGGGTGAAGTTGGCGAGCGCCGCGCGGGCAACACCAAGGTAATCCACGCCTTTGTGCTGAAAATAGCGTTCGTCTTCGGCCGCCAGAATCGCATCCACCAGCGACTTGGGGACTTCCTTGATGGTCACCACCGAGCGGCGTTCTTCGCCAAATTCCCCAATTAACTTGCCTTCCGCGCTGTACACGCGCAGCGGAACCTTTGGCCGGTAATCGGTCACAATATCAAGTGCCGGCAGCGTGGGCCAGATCATGGCGGCGGCAAAGCCCAACAATAGGGCTGTTGCAAAAATACCTACGACCACCAGTAATAGGGGGTAAAGCAACCAACGAGCAGACATTTAGCGGTGGCCTTGTAAGGGATATCTTCTGAAAATTCCGGTACTTAGGCGCTTTTGTTTACAGGGCACTTGAATGTCTACCGCCGTCAAAATTTACAAGCTACACTATATCCCAGAATACGAATTCGATTTACGACTTGCCCCGTGCAGGAACGCTGTCGGCGAATGAATTTGTTGCTTGGACTAAACAGGTTACGTTTAACCATTAAAGTTATTTGTAGGCGAAAACTCCCTTATGCCTATACCCAAAGTCAAATTCTCAGGAGTGCTGGATGCCGTCGAAGGCCTGTTCAAGGCCAAGACGCCGCCATTGATTGGCATGGACATCAGCACGTCAGCTGTCAAGATGGTGGAACTCTCTGATTCCGGCAACAGGATGTATCGCATTGAGCGTTACGCCATCGAGCCTCTGCCCAAAGATTCGGTAGTGGAAGGCAACATCAATAATCTGGATGCGGTCAGCGAGGCGGTTAAACGTTGTCACAATCGACTGGGAAGCAATATTAGAAATGTGGCCATTGCCTTACCCAATGCCGCAGTCATCACCAAGAAAATCCTGGTGCCCGCCGGTTTGACCGAAGAAGAGATAGAAGTTCAAGTCGAAACCGAGGCCAATCAATATATTCCGTTTTCTCTGGACGAGGTGAACCTGGATTTTCAGGTCATAGGCCCCGCGCCCGGCAGCGAAGAAGACGTGGAAGTCCTAATCGCCGCCTCGCGCAAGGAAAAGGTTGAAGATCGAGTGGCAGCCACCGAAGTGGCGGGCCTGAAGGCGGTGGTAGTGGATGTGGATCTGTTGGCTGCTCAAAGCGCCTACGAGTTGATCGAGTCACAACTGCCGGACAAGGGCTTGGATCAGAACATTGCGATCGTCGATGTCGGCGCCTCCTTTACCACGGTCAATGTCCTGCGCAATGGGCAATCCATCTACCTGCGTGAACAGCCGTTCGGCGGCTCGCAGTTGACGCAGGAAATCCAAGAGAAATTCGGACTTTCCCGGGAGGAAGCGGAAGTTGCCAAACGCTCCGGCGGCTTGCCCGACAACTACGAAACCGACGTGCTGAATCCGTTCATGGAGACCTTCGGTCTGGAAATCGCGCGCGCGTTGCAGTTCTTTTTCCCTTCGACCCAATACAATCAGGTGAACCACATCGTGCTGTCGGGCGGCTGTGCCGCGTTGCCGGGCGTGGACGCAGTGGTAGCGCAACGCACGCAGGTAAACACCTTGGTTGCCAACCCTTTCGCCAACATGGCCTTGTCTAATAAGGTGCGCCCGAAGAACCTGCAACAGGACGCACCTTCGATGATGGTGGCTTGCGGTTTGGCACTGCGGAGGTTCGACGCATGATGCGAATTAATCTGCTGCCACATCGCGAGGCGCGACGCAAAGCACAACAAAAGCAGTTCTTCATTGCCTTGGGTGTGGTGATCGGCGTCGGTGCAGCCGTGGCTTATGGGGTCTACTACCATCTGGGCAATCAGTTCGACGAACAAGTCGCGCGCAACAAGTATCTGACCGATGAAATTGCCAAGGTCGACAAGGACATCGCGGAAATAAATCGCCTGAAGGATCAAACCGCTTCTCTGCTCGCGCGTAAGCAGGTCGTGGAAACCCTGCAGAGCAATCGCTCCGAAACAGTGCACTTGCTGGATCAACTGGTGCGGCAACTGCCCGACGGCATGTATCTGCGTTCCGTGAGGCAACAAGGTGCCAAGGTTGCAATAAACGGGGTGACTCAGTCCCAGGCGCGGGTGTCCACCCTGATGCGCAATCTCGAGTCTTCCCAGAAACTCAACAATCCCGCACTGGTTGAGATCAAGGCGTTGTCGCAAGGCGTTACCCGCGCCAACGAGTTCACGATGAACGTCAATATCGTGCGGCCCAAGCCGGAAAAAGGATAGTTCGCCATGACACTAGACGAGCTAAAACGACTCGATCCAAAAAAGATCGGTTCATGGCCGGTACTGCCGAAGTTGGGCGTGCTGTTGTTGGTGCTTATCGCCATTATCGGATTGGCTTATTACCTGCTATGGGCTGACCAACTGGCGCAAATCGAATCCGAGCGAGGCAAGACCGAGCAGCTCAAGGCCACGTTTCTGGACAAGAAAAAAGTGTCCGTTAACCTGCCCGCTTATCGCAAGCAATTGGACGATATCGAAAAGCAATTCGGCGCGCTGTTGAAACAACTGCCGGGCAAGTCGGAAATGGACGCGTTGCTCACCGATATCAATCAGGCGGGATTGGGCCGTGGTTTGCAGTTCGAATTGTTTAAGCCAGCCGCCAGCGAAAGCGTTAAGGAATTTTATGCGGAACTGCCCATTACCATCCGCGTAACCGGCAATTATCACGATATCGGCGCCTTTGCGGGGGACATAGGCAAGCTTTCCCGTATCGTCACCTTGAACGATATCAGTGTGGGTGCGGCCAAAGACGGGCTCGCGATGGACGCTACCGCCATGACTTACCGCTATCTGGATGAAGCCGAAGTCGCCGAGAAGAGGAGAGCCGCTGCCGCTGCCGCGCCGAAGAAAGCCGGGCCGCCTGCTGCGCCTGCGAAGAAATGATGCGTAAACACTTAATCCCTCTGATGGTCTGCGCGATGTTCGCCGGCTGCGGCGGCGAGCAGCATTCCGACTTGCGCGCTTTTGTGAAGGAAGCGGACAATCTGCCGCGCGGCCGCATCCCTCCCTTACCGGAGGTCAAGCCGTATCAACCCATCGAGTATGCGGCCTTTGATCTAACTGATCCGTTCAAGCCGCGCAAGATTGAGCCGCCAAAAAACACTGCCGCCATTGGTGGTGTGCAACCCGACCCCAACCGCCGCCGCGAGCCGCTGGAAAGCTATCCGCTGGAAGCTTTGAAAATGGTCGGCGTGCTGAAGCAAAAAGAGTTTTTCGGATTAATCAAGACGCCGGACAATAACCTGTTCCAGGTAAAGCTCGGCAATTACCTGGGCCAGAATTTCGGGCGTATCGTCGCCGTGTCCGACAGCTCAATCAAGCTCAAGGAAATCGTACAGGACAGTAACGGCAACTGGGAAGAAAAAGAACAAACGTTGCTGTTACAGGAATGATCAGGAGAAAAATATGAAGACAACAATTCTTGTGCTGGCATCACGATTGCGGGTCGGCGTACTTACTGTGTTGCTGGCCGTCATTGCCAGCGCAGGCCATGCGCAAAACAGCATTGAAAGCGTCAACGTTTCGCCACAACCGGGCGGAAAAATCGTCATTCGCGTCGGCTTGAAGGAAGCGCTGGCTTCCGCGCCGGCAGGATTTACGGTGAACAATCCGCCACGCCTGGCATTTGATTTTGCCAGCACCAGCAATGCCTTGGGCCGTAACGTGCAAAACGTTACTGATAGCGAGGTTCGTCGTATTAACATCGTACAGGCCGGAGACCGCACCCGGCTGGTCATGGAATTGGCGCGTGCACTGAATTACGAGACGCAACTTGACGGGAAAACCCTGTTGATCACTCTGCAAGGCAGTGGCGGCGCCGCTGCAGTGGCTGCGGCTAACCCCGCCCGCTTTGCCGAGGCAACCCCGACGACACAAAAACACAGTCTACGTAACGTCGATTTCCGGCGGGGCACGGCAGGCGAGGGGCGCGTGGTCATAGACTTGTCGAGCAGCCAGATCGGCATCGATATTCGCAAGCAAGGCCGCTCCATTATTGTCGACTTTCAGAACGCCGCGATGCCCGCCGATCTGGTGAAGCGTTACGACGTGATGGATTTTGGCACGCCGGTGCAAAGCATTGAAGCTTCAGCGCAAGGCGGCAATTCCCGCGTCGTAATCACACCCACGGGCAATTGGGAGCATTCGGCTTACCAGGCAGACAACCGGTTCATTGTGGAGGTCAAACGCGTAGTCGAGGACCCGAACCGTCTGGTGCAGCGCGGGTTTGTCGGGGAAAAGCTTTCGCTGAATTTTCAGAATGTTGAAGTACGTTCGGTATTGCAAGTACTGGCGGATTTTACCGGTCTTAACATCATCACCAGTGATTCCGTCAGTGGTAACCTGACGCTGCGCTTAAAGGATGTGCCATGGGATCAGGCACTCGATATCATTCTGCGTAGCAAGGGCTTGGATTTGCGAAAGGAAGGCAATGTGGTTTGGATCGCGCCGCGTGATGAACTCGCCACCCGCGAAAAGCTGGCGCTGGAGTCCCGCTCGCAAATTTCCGATCTGGAGCCGACGCAAACCGAGAGCTTCCAACTGAATTATCAAAAAGCTACCGATGTACAAACATTACTGACCAATCCCCAGCAACGCATTTTGTCCAAGCGCGGCAGTGCGGCTGTAGATGTGCGCACCAACCAGTTGTTTGTTCAGGACACGGGATCCCGACTGGAAGACGTGCGCCGCCTGATTCGTTCGGTCGATATTCCAGTACGGCAGGTGATGATTGAATCGCGTATTGTGGAAGCCAGCGATACCTTTGGCAGAAATCTTGGCATGCGTCTCGGCTATGCCGAAGATCGTCGCACCATTGGTGGCAGACAGGGCGTGATTTTCGGTGCGGACCTGAGTAACACCGGACAGGCACAAGGCTTGGTTGCTGGCACGCCCGCACTGACAACCGCCGCTGGTTTGCAAGTGAATATGCCTGCCGCAGGTATTGGCGGTGTAAATGCTGGTACGTTCTCTGCCATGCTGTTCAATGCAAACAAGACCAATATTTTGTCGCTCGAGCTTACGGCTCTCCAAGCCGATGGCAAGGGCAAGATCATTTCCAGCCCGCGCGTAATAACCGCCAATCAGAACGAAGCCACGATTGAGCAAGGCACCGAGATCCCGTATCAACAAGCCTCGTCGAGTGGCGCGACCAGTGTGTCGTTCAAGAAAGCCACGCTGTCGCTGAAAGTAAAGCCGCAGATTACGCCTGACGACAACGTTATCATGAAGCTCAATATCAACAAGGATTCGCGTGGCGCCGACACGACGGCTGGTCCAGCCATCGACACCAAACAGGTCACCACGGAAGTGCTGGTTGAAAACGGCGGCACACTGGTAATCGGCGGCATTTACACGCAGGATGAGCGCTCGACCACCACCAAAATTCCGGTGCTGGGTGAATTGCCTTATGTTGGATTCCTGTTCAAGCAAAACACCAAGAGTGACGACCGCCGCGAGTTGCTGGTGTTCATTACACCCAAGATTCTTAAGGACAGTCTGAATCTGCGTCAGTAAGACTTGCAGTGATAAGGCCGAAACGGCGTCTGCGGACGCCGTTTTTCGTTACCCTACGGATATCAAACGAACCCACCGTCCATCCGCTGCGATTCGGCTAGAATCCGGGCATGGATACCCTCGAAAAGGACGTGCTTCCCGGCGTGCCCGGCAACATCAGTCTCGTCGGACTCATGGGGTCGGGCAAGACCTCCATGGGCAAGGTATTGGCGCGCCTTCTTGGAAAATCGTTCGTCGATTCCGATCACGAAATCGAGCGTGTCACCGGCGTGCGTATTCCGGTGATTTTCGAAATCGAGGGCGAAGCCGGATTCCGCGCGAGGGAATGCAAAATGATCGAGGAACTCACCAGCCGCGAGAATATATTGTTGGCCACCGGCGGCGGCGCCGTGTTGGCCGACGCCAACCGCGCGCTGCTAAAAACGCGCAGCACCGTCATTTATTTGCATGCGCCAGTGAAGTCCCTGCTCAAGCGCACCATGCGAGACCGCAATCGCCCGCTGTTGCAAGTCGCCGACCCCGCCGCGAAACTCCAGTCGCTTTACGAGCAGCGCGACCCGCTTTACCGCGAAGTCGCGCATCTGGTTATTGATACGGGCAACCAGAGCGTGCGCTCACTGGCGGGGCAAATTGAAGCAAAATTAAAGACTTGCTTTGCCAGCGGCCTGCTGGTAACTAATTGATTATGAACACTTTATCTGTAGACCTTGGCGAGCGCAGCTACCCCATCCACATCGGCTCCGGGCTGTGCACAAACGCTTCTTTGATTCCACCGGCTTTGCTAAAAGGCAAGGCGGTAATCGTCACCAACCAGACCATTGCTCCACTTTATCTCGAGGCAGTTACCAACAGCCTGCGCAACGCCGGCGCGGAATGCATCCCCATCGTGCTACCCGATGGCGAGGCTTACAAGAGCCTGGAAACGCTTAACAAGATTTTTGACGCGCTGCTCACCCACCGCTGTGAACGCAAAACACCGCTCATCGCGCTCGGCGGTGGCGTCATCGGCGATCTCACCGGCTTTGCCGCCGCCACGTACCAGCGTGGCGTGCCGTTCATTCAGATTCCGACGACGCTGCTGTCGCAAGTCGATTCCGCTGTTGGTGGTAAAACTGCGGTCAATCATCCGCTCGGCAAAAACATGATCGGCGCGTTTTACCAGCCGCAGGTGGTGATCGCCGACATGGACACGCTGCGCACGCTGCCGCCGCGCGAATTCGCGGCCGGGCTGGCCGAAGTCATCAAATATGGTTTGCTCGGTGATATTGAATTTTTGAACTGGCTGGAACTTAACATTGACCGTCTCACCGCATTGGAACCCGAGGCGCTGGCCTACGCAGTGGAACGCTCGTGCCAGGACAAGGCGGAAATCGTCGCCCGCGACGAGCGCGAAACCGGCGACCGTGCATTGCTGAATTTCGGCCATACGTTTGGCCACGCGATTGAAGCGGGCATGGGCTACGGCGCATGGCTGCATGGCGAAGCGGTTGGCGCGGGCATGGTGATGGCTGCGCGCTTTTCCGAAAAACTTGGGCTAATCAACAAAGCCGACGTGCAACGCGTGGTTGATTTATTGGTGCGCGCCAAAGTGCCCGTCGCAGCCCCGGAATTGGGCGTGGATCGTTATCTTGAATTGATGGGCCATGACAAAAAGGTCGAAGGCGGCAAGATCAAATTCATTCTGCTGAAAAAGCCCGGCGAATCCTTCATCTGCAACCAGTACGACGCGGCTGCACTCAACGCAGTGCTCGCCACGCCGCAGCAAACCCATGCTTGAAGTTGCGCCCTATGCCGCGCAGGCCAGCGCCACGCGAGGCCGTTTACACCGCGAACCCGCCGCGCAAGGCCGCAGCGAATTTCAGCGTGACCGTGACCGCATCATCCACTCCACCGCCTTTCGCCGGCTGGAATATAAAACGCAGGTGTTCGTTAATCACGAGGGCGATCTGTTTCGCACGCGCCTTACGCACAGCCTCGAAGTCGCGCAGATTTCGCGCTCTATCGCGCGCCAGTTGAATCTCGATGAAGACCTGACTGAAGCGATTACCCTGGCGCATGATCTCGGCCACACGCCCTTTGGCCACGCCGGGCAGGATGCGCTCAACGCCTGCATGAAGCCGTACGGTGGCTTCGAGCACAATCTGCAAAGCCTGCGCGTGGTGGATTTCCTCGAACAACGCTACGGCGGTTTTGACGGACTTAACCTCACATTCGAAACGCGCGAAGGCATTCTCAAACATTGCTCGCGCAAAAACGCGCTGCAACTGGGCGAAGTGGCCGAGCGCTTTATCAAGCGGCGCCGTCCGTCGTTAGAGGCGCAACTCGTCAATCTGTCCGATGAGCTGGCCTACAACAACCACGACGTCGACGATGGCCTGCGTTCCGGATTGATTACGCTGGAGCAGCTTTCCACCGTGCCGATTTTCCGCCGCCACCGCGAACTGGCTGAAAAGGCATTCCCGAAAATCAGTGGCCGCCGCCTTGTGCACGAAACCGTGCGCCGCATGATAAGCACGCTGGTGTCCGACCTCACGCGGCAAAGCGCCGCCAACATCCAAAAATACGCGCCCACGTCGGCAGATGATGTGCGCAAAGCCCCAGCGCTGATCGCCTTTAGCCCGGCCATTGAAAAGCAACAGCTTGAATTAAAACAGTTTTTACGTGTCAATCTGTATCAGCATTACCGCGTCGCGCGCATGAGCAGCAAGGCGCGGCGCATCGTCACCGACCTCTTCAACGCCCTCATCGCCGAACCCAAGCTGCTGCCGCCGGATTTCCAAACCCGCGCCCGCAGCGACAAACCGCGCGCCATCGCCGACTACATCGCCGGCATGACCGACCGCTACGCCATGCTAGAACACCGGCGGCTGTTTGCGGTGGAGCCGATTTAGGCTCCAATTTGCATAACTCCCGTTATCGGGCTGCCAAAATTCCCTATTGAACCAAGGGCTTGGTACCGGTAGACTCGAAGGGTTTCACCCCATTTTTTGCGGTTCCGCCACGGCTATTTTGTGGCGGCGCAACATTATTCACTTAAGTATTTGTTTTTATTGAATTATTTGGTGATTCCCATGAATCCTGACAGCGCCCAAATTCACGACGGCGTAAGCGCGGGTTACCCGCCCGCCGCGCAGGGTCTGTATGACCCGGCCAATGAACATGACGCCTGTGGCGTCGGCTTTGTGGCGAACATCAAGGGCAAGAAAAGCCACGAAATTATCGAGCAGGGTCTCACCATTCTTAAGAATCTGACTCACCGCGGCGCGGTGGGCGCGGACCCGAAAGCCTCCGACGGCGCGGGCATTTTGATTCAGATGCCGGACAAGTTCTTCCGCGAGGAATGGGCAACGAAAGGTGTCAAATTGCCGCCCGCCGGGCAGTACGGCGTGGGAATGGTGTTTTTGCCGCGCGAGCCGGCGTCGCGCTTTGCCTGCGAATACGAAATCGAGCGCGCGATCAAGGACGAAGGCCAGAAGCTGATCGGTTGGCGCGACGTGCCGGTGGATAACGCCGATCTCGGTGAATCGGTAAAAACCATCGAGCCGGTAATCCGTCAGGTGTTCGTGCGGCGCGGCGCGGGGGTCACCGTGACCGACGCGCTGGAACGCAAGCTCTACGTGATTCGCAAGGCATCGGGCCACGCGATTCAGGCGCTGAAGTTAATGCACGGCTCGGAGTTTTACGTGTCGTCATTCTCGGCGCGCACCGTGGTCTACAAAGGCATGCTGATGGCGAATCAGGTCGGCGTGTACTTCCGGGATTTGCAGGATGCGCGCGTGGTGTCGGCGCTGGCGTTGATCCACCAGCGGTTTTCGACCAACACGTTTCCGACGTGGGACCTGGCGCACCCGTTTCGCATGATCGCGCACAACGGCGAAATCAACACGCTGCGCGGCAACGTCAACTGGATCCGCGCCCGGCAAGGGGCGATTTCGAGCCCCATCCTCGGCGATGATCTGCAAAAGCTGTGGCCGCTGATTTACCCTGGCCAGTCCGATTCAGCGTCGTTCGACAACGCGCTGGAACTGCTGGTGATGAGCGGCTATTCCATCGCCCACGCGGTGATGATGATGATCCCCGAAGCGTGGGAAGGCCACACGCTGATGGACGCGAGCCGCCGCGCGTTTTACGAATACCACGCCGCGATGATGGAGCCGTGGGACGGCCCCGCCGCCATCGCATTTACCGATGGCCGCCAGATTGGCGCAACGCTCGACCGCAACGGCTTGCGGCCCGCGCGCTACATTGTCACCAGCGATGATCTCGTGGTGATGGGTTCGGAGTGCGGTTGCCTGAACATTCCCGAAGAAAAAATCATCAAAAAGTGGCGCCTTCAGCCGGGCAAAATGTTCCTCGTCGATCTGGAAAAAGGCCGCATCGTCGACGACAACGAGCTGAAGGAAACGCTCGCGTCCACCAAGCCCTACGCGGAGTGGATCGACCGCATCCGTGTCAAACTCGATGACGTGGAAAGCGACAAAGCGCAGCCGGAACGCAGCGAAGTGTCGCTGCTCGACCGCCAGCAGGCGTTCGGCTGGACGCAGGAAGAGCTGAAATTCCTGTTGACGCCCATGGCCAACAACGGCGAAGAGGCGATCGGCAGCATGGGCAACGATTCGCCCATGGCCGTTTTATCCAATAAAAACAAGACGTTATATCACTACTTCAAACAGCTGTTTGCGCAGGTGACCAACCCGCCGATCGATCCGATTCGCGAAGAACTGGTGACCTCGCTGGTGTCTTTCATCGGGCCGAAGCCGAACCTCTTGGGCATCGATGAAACCAATCCGCCGATCCGGCTGGAAGTCAGCCAGCCGGTGGTGGATTTTTTCGAGATGGAAAAAATCCGCAATATTGACCGTTACACCGACGGCAAATTCAAATCGTGTGAACTCGATATCACCTACCCGCTGGCCTGGGGAAATGAGGCCATTGAAGCGCGGCTCGCCAGCCTGTGCGCGCAGGCCGAAGACGCGGTGCGCGGCGGCTTTTCGATCATCATTATTTCTGACCGCAAGGTGTATCGCGACAACGTGGCGATTCCGGCGCTGCTAGCGCTCTCGGCCATCCATCAGCACTTGACCGACAAGGGCTTGCGCACCAGCGCCGGCTTGGTGGTTGAAACCGGTTCCGCGCGCGAAGTGCATCACTTTGCGCTGCTGGGTGGCTACGGCGCGGAAGCGGTGCATCCGTACCTCGCGCTGGAAACGCTGCTCGAAATGGCGAACCAGAAGCTGCTCGGCCCGGATGTCGACGGCAAAAAGGCCATTAAGAATTTCGTCAAAGCCGTGGGCAAGGGCTTGCGCAAGGTGATGTCGAAGATGGGTATTTCGACGTACATGTCGTACACCGGCGCGCAAATTTTTGAAGCCGTGGGTTTGGCCAAGGCGCTCGTGGATAAATACTTCACGGGCACCACCTCCAACGTCGAAGGCATTGGCCTATTTCGTGTCGCCGAGGAAGCCATTCGTACCCATCGTGCGGCGTTCGGCAATGATCCGGTGCTCGCCAACGCGCTGGACGCGGGCGGCGAGTACGCCTGGCGTGCCCGCGGCGAGGAACACATGTGGACGCCGGATGCCATTGCCAAGCTGCAGCACGCGGCGCGTCAGAAGAGTTATTCCAGCTTCAAGGAATACACGCAGATCATTGACGATCAATCGAAGCGGCACATGACGTTCCGCGGATTGTTCGAGTTTAAGTTTGATCCGGCAAAAGCTGTGCCGATCGGCGAGGTTGAACCGGCAGCGGAAATCGTCAAACGCTTTTCGACGGGCGCGATGTCGCTCGGCTCGATTTCCACCGAGGCGCATACTTCGCTCGCCATTGCGATGAATCGCATCGGCGGCAAATCCAACACCGGCGAAGGCGGCGAAGATCGCAACCGTTTTGCACCAGTAAAGGCGGGTGAAACGCTGCAATCCAAGCTCGGCAGCGCGCGTGTGGAAAATTATGCCGAAATTGGCGCGGGCGATTCCCTCAAATCCAAAATCAAGCAGGTCGCGTCCGGCCGGTTTGGCGTGACCGCCGAGTACCTGTCGAGCGCGGAGCAAATCCAGATCAAGATGGCGCAGGGCGCGAAGCCGGGCGAAGGCGGCCAGTTGCCGGGCAGAAAAGTGTCCGAGTACATCGCCGAGCTGCGCTATTCAACGCCCGGCGTGGAACTGATTTCACCGCCGCCGCATCATGATATTTATTCGATTGAAGATCTGGCACAGTTGATTCATGACCTGAAAAACGCCAACAAGGAAGCGTCGATCAGCGTCAAGCTGGTTTCCGAAATCGGCGTGGGCACGGTGGCCGCGGGCGTGGCAAAGGCGAAGGCCGATCACGTCACCATTTCCGGCCACGACGGCGGCACGGGCGCATCGCCCTGGTCGTCGATCAAGCACGCCGGCACGCCGTGGGAACTGGGCCTTGCCGAAACGCAGCAAACGCTGGTGCTCAACAAACTGCGCAGCCGCATTGCGGTGCAGGTCGACGGCCAGTTGAAAACCGGTCGCGATGTGGTAATTGGTGCGCTACTCGGCGCCGATGAATTCGGTTTTGCCACGGCACCCCTGGTGACGCAGGGCTGCATCATGATGCGCAAGTGCCACCTCAACACCTGCCCGGTCGGCGTGGCGACACAAGACCCGGTGCTGCGCAAGAAATTCACCGGCAAGCCTGAACACGTCATTAATTTCTTTTTCTTCATCGCCGAAGAAATCCGCGAGCTGATGGCACAACTGGGTGTGCGCAAGTTCAACGACCTGATCGGACGCAGTGATTTGCTCGACATGAAAAAGGGCATTGCGCACTGGAAGGCGCTTTCGCTGGATTTTTCGCGCGTGTTTGCGCAACCCAAGGTTGGCCCGGAAGTGTCGCGCTTTCAGTGCGAGACACAGGATCACGGTCTCGACAAAGCGCTCGATATGCGCCTGATCGAACTCGCGCAACCGGCGTTGACGAAGCGCGAAAGTGTTTCGATAGACATGCCGATCCGCAACATCAACCGCACCGTTGGCACCATGCTGTCGCACGAAGTGGCGAAGCGTTACCAGCACGCGGGCCTGCCGGAAGACACGATACGTGTGCGCTTTGCCGGTTCAGCCGGACAAAGTTTCGGCGCGTTTCTCGCACGTGGCGTTACGCTAGATTTGATCGGCGACACCAACGATTACTGCGGCAAGGGCCTTTCGGGTGGGCGCATCAGCGTGCAGCCGTCGCCCAAATTCAAGGGCAACCCGGTCGACAACATTATTACTGGCAATGCCGTGCTGTACGGCGCGATTGAAGGGGAAGCGTATTTCCGAGGTGTGGCGGGTGAACGTTTCGCGGTGCGTAACTCCGGTGCGCATACGGTGGTGGAAGGCGTGGGTGACCACGGCTGTGAATACATGACCGGAGGCACGGTTGTCGTGCTGGGCATGACCGGACGCAATTTTGCGGCGGGCATGTCGGGTGGCATCGCCTATGTTTACAACGACAGCGGCGCGTTCGAGCAATATTGCAACGGCGCCATGGTCAAGCTGGAGCCCGTGCCAACCACGCAGGAACAGGAAGCAAAATTGCCGCGCGACTTGTGGCATCGGGGTATGAGCGACGAAGCGCAATTGAAGCAAATGATCGAGGCTCACGCGCGCCACACGGGCAGCGCGCGCGCCAAGGCGATCCTTGAGAACTGGACGGCGGAGCGCGCGAAGTTCGTGAAGGTGTTCCCGCACGAATACCGGCGCGCGTTGGGCGAGCTGGCCGCAAGCCATAAAAAAGTGGCATAAAAACAAATACTTACGTTGACCAATCATGGGCAAAGTCACAGGGTTTCTTGAATACGAACGGCTCTCCGAAGCAGCCGAAGACAAAGGCACGCGCATCAAGCACTACCGCGAGTTTGTCGGTCATTTGAGCGACGAGCAGGCCGCTCAGCAGGGCGCTCGCTGCATGGATTGCGGCACGCCGTTTTGCATGAACGGCTGCCCGATCAACAACATCATTCCCGACTGGAACGATCTCGTTTACAAGCAGGATTGGCGCACCGCGCTTGACACACTGCACTCGACCAATAATTTTCCGGAATTCACCGGCCGTGTTTGCCCGGCGCCGTGCGAGGAAGCGTGCACGCTGCGCATCAACGCCGATGCGGTGGGCATCAAGTCGATCGAGCACGCGATTATCGACAAGGGCTGGGAAAATGGCTGGGTGCTGCCGCAACCGCCAAAAGTCAAAACCGGTAAACGCGTGGCGGTGATCGGCTCCGGCCCGGCGGGCATGGCGTGCTCACAGCAACTTGCACGCGCGGGTCACGACGTGGTGCTGTTTGAAAAGAACGACCGCATCGGCGGCCTGCTGCGTTACGGCATTCCCGATTTCAAGATGGAAAAGCACTTCATCGACCGCCGCATCGAGCAGATGAAAGCCGAGGGCGTGGAGTTCCGTACGAATCAAAATGTTGGCGTGTTCGTGCCCGCGAAAAAGCTGCTGGAAGAATTCGACGCCGTGGTGCTGAGTGGAGGCGCGGAATCGCCGCGTGATCTGCCGGTGCCGGGGCGCGAGCTTTCGGGCGTGCATTTCGCGATGGAGTTTTTGCCGCAGCAAAACAAGGTGGTCGCCGGCGACAAAATCACCAATCAGATCATGGCCACCGGCAAACACGTGGTGGTCATCGGCGGCGGTGACACCGGCTCGGATTGCGTCGGCACCTCCAACCGGCACGGCGCGAAATCGATAACGCAGTTTGAATTGCTCGGCAAGCCGGATGATCCGCTGCGTAACCCGGTATGGCCATATTGGCCAACGCGGTTACGCACCTCGTCTTCACACGAAGAAGGCGCGGCCCGCGACTGGTCGGTCGCCACCAAGTCGTTCGTCGGCGAGAACGGAAAGGTCAAGGCGTTGAAAGCCGTGCGCCTGAAATGGGAAGGCGGCAAGATGGCCGAGGTGCCCGGCTCGGAGTTTGAAATGCCCGCTGATCTGGTGCTGCTGGCGATGGGCTTTCTCGGCCCAACGCAGAAAGGCCTGCTCGAACAACTCGGCGTGGAAAAAGACGCGCGCAGCAACGTGAAAGCGGATGTGGAAAGCTACAAGACGTCCGTGGCCAAGGTGTTTGCGGCAGGCGACATGCGCCGTGGCCAATCGCTGGTGGTGTGGGCGATTCGGGAGGGGCGGCAGTGTGCGCGGGCGGTTGACGAGTTCCTTATGGGGTCGACCGACCTGCCGCGGTAGCTGCACTAGCAGAAGTTGTCATTCCAGCGAACGCTGGAATCCAGGTTGTAACTCGCGCCGGGCAAATCGCCCGGCGCTGATTTTTGGGTGCTTCACACAATGACACGAGCTGGGTTCCAGCTTTCGCTGGAACGACAGGTTTGGAAACATGACGATCTTAAAAAACGATACGTTCATTAAAGCCCTCCTGCGCCAGCCCACGCCCTACACGCCGGTGTGGATTATGCGTCAGGCGGGCCGCTATCTACCGGAGTACAACGCCACACGCAAACGCGCCGGCAGTTTTTTGGGCCTCGCCAAGAATCCCGGCTTCGCCACAGAAGTCACGCTGCAGCCGTTGGAACGCTTTCCGCTCGACGCGGCGATTCTGTTTTCCGATATTCTTACCGTGCCCGACGCGATGGGCTTGGGCCTGTATTTCGCGGAAGGGGAGGGACCGAAGTTTGAACGCCCGCTGCGCGAGGAAGCTGCGGTCAACAAGCTCGCCGTACCCGACATCGGCTCCACGTTGCGTTATGTCACCGATGCGGTGTCGCAAATCCGCCGCGCGCTGGGTGGCCGCGTGCCATTGATCGGCTTTTCTGGCAGTCCGTACACGTTGGCGTGTTACATGATCGAAGGCGGCGGCAGCGCGGATTTCCGTACCATCAAGACCATGCTGTATGAGCGGCCCGACCTGCTGCATCGTATCCTCGACATCAACGCGCAGTCAGTGATCGCTTACCTTAACGCGCGAATCGAGGCTGGGGCACAGGCGGTGATGATTTTCGACACCTGGGGCGGTTCGTTGCCAGCGGCGGCATATAGGGAATTCTCGCTGGCTTACATCCAGCGCATTGTCGCCGGCCTCATCAAAACATGCGACGGCGCTCGCGTGCCGAACATCGTCTTCACCAAGGGTGGCGGGCTGTGGCTGGAAGACATCGCTGCCACCGGCTGTGACGCCGTGGGCCTTGATTGGACCTGCGACATCGGCGCGGCGCGTGCACGCGTCGGCGGCAAGGTCGCGCTGCAGGGCAATCTTGATCCGATGACGCTGTTCGCTCAGCCGGAGGCGATACGCGCACAGGTGGCGGCGGTGCTCGCGTCATACGGCCATGGGCCGGGGCACGTGTTCAATCTGGGCCATGGCGTATCGCAATTCACGAACCCGGATCACGTTGGCGCGCTGGTCGAAGCGGTACACGAGTTTAGCCGCCCCTATCACAGCGGGCAGGCTGCGCACTAAAAAACTATACACAGCAAGCACTTAGCGCGGGTACACCGGCCGTCAGAAAGCTAATCTGACGACGGGATGTTGTAAGTATCTGTTTTTAAACATATTTTTAAGCAGCATGCGCCAGAAAGGTTAAGTCCTTGAATTCAAAGGACACTTACCTGCGGCAAATAGCAACCGCTAACCAACAGATTTATCCACAGCCTTTCTCCGCCGCAAAAAGCCCTTGCGGGACAATGGTTTGCCGCCTATTCTCGAACTGGCTTTTAACTTTCCGCGCTAACTGCAGGCCGGCTCATTCGGCAACGCTATGAAAGTCGCCCGCGTGGGCTTTGACGTGCCGCTCGACACGCTGTTCGATTACCGCTGCGATGGGGCTGGGGCCACGCCGGCGGACATCGGCGCGCGGGTGTTGGCGCCGTTTGGCAAGCGCAACGCGGTGGGGGTCATTCTGGCGCTGGCCGACAGCAGCGAAGTTGCCACGGCGCGCCTCAAACCGGTAACGCGCATTTTGCGCGACGCTCCCGGCTTTGCGCCGGACGACATCGCGCTGCTGCGCTTCGCGGCAGACTACTACCATCACCCGTTGGGCGCGGTGGCGATGAGCGCCCTGCCAGCGGGGCTGCGGCAGGTGCGCCAACAGCCCGCACGCTCGCGCACTCATTTTGTGCTAACGGCCGCTGGTGAAGCTGCAGATGTCGAGTCGCTACCGAAGCGGGCGCTAACTTTACGGCGATTGCTGGTGCTGTTTCAAACCCAAAAAGCGCTCAATCTTGAAGAAATCCGGGCTTCAGTGCCCACCGCATCCACATCAAATACTGTTTTAAAACAATTAGTTACAAAAGGCTATGTCGTGTCATGTGAGGGTTCACTCACACGCGCGCCAGTAGCAATCGAATACGCGCCGCCGGAAGTCACCGGCCCGCCGCTGACGCCGGATCAAGCCGCTGCCGTTGCCGCGCTATGCGCTGATTTATCCGCTTTTAGACCACACTTGTTACTCGGCGTCACCGGCAGTGGCAAGACGGAAGTTTACTTGCGCGTGATCGACGCCGTGCTGAAAACCGGCCGGCAGGCGCTGTTACTGGTGCCGGAAATTTCGCTTACGCCCCAGCTCGAAGCTACCGTGCGCGGGCGCTTTCCGCACACTCGGGTGGTCAGCCTGCACAGCGGGCTAAACGACGGCGAACGGTTAAAGCACTGGCTGGCTGCGCAGTCCGGCTCGGCGCGCATCGTACTCGGCACTCGGCTGGCGGTGTTCGCGCCGTTGCCGGACTTGGGACTGATTATTGTCGACGAAGAACACGACGCCTCGTTCAAGCAAAGCGAAGGCTTTCGTTACTCCGCGCGCGATCTCGCGGTGGTGCGCGCTCGTCAACGCGGCGTGCCGGTGGTGCTGGGCTCGGCCACGCCGGCGCTCGAAACCTGGCACAACGCGGCAACCGGCCGCTACGCTTTGACGCAACTGCCGAAGCGCATCAACCTCACGACACCGCGCATTCACTGCGTGCCGACGCGCGACGTGCGTTTGCAGGATGGTCTCGCGCCCTCCCTCATCGCCGCCATCGGCAAGCGCCTCGCGGCAAAGGAACAGGTGCTGATTTTCATCAACCGCCGCGGCTATGCGCCGGTGCTGCTGTGCCATGACTGCGGCTGGCTGTCGAACTGCCACCGTTGCTCGGCAAAACTCGTTCTTCATTTGCGCGACCGGCAACTGCATTGCCATCACTGCGGCCACCAAACCCTCGCGCCGAAAGCGTGCCCCGATTGCGGCAATGCCGATCTGTCACCCGTCGGCCAAGGCACGCAACGCGTCGAAGCCGCGCTCGCCGCGCATTTTCCGCAAGCGCGCGTGCTGCGCATCGACCGTGACAGCACCCGCAACAAGGGCGCATGGAGCGGCATGCGCACGCGCATCGAAGCGCGTGAAGTTGACATCCTCGTCGGCACGCAAATCCTGGCCAAGGGGCATGATTTTCCGAGCCTGTCGCTGGTGGGCGTGATCAACGCCGACAGTCTGCTCTACAGCACCGACTTTCGCGTGCCGGAGCGGCTCTACGCACTGCTCACCCAGGTGGCTGGACGCGCCGGCCGCGGCGCAGTGCAGGGCGACGTGCTGATACAAACTGACTTCCCCGATCACCCACTTTACGCCGCGCTGCGCGACCAAAACTTTGCCCGCTTTGCAGACAGCCAACTGAAAGAACGCCGCAGCGCGGGCTTCCCGCCGTTTCAATATCAGGCCCTGCTGCGCGCCGAAGCACCCAAACTGGATGCCGCGATTGAGTGGCTTAAACGCGCTGCAGCGCTGGGCCAGACCATTGATAACGCTGTAACGATCTACGACCCCGTGCCCGCCGGCATGATGCGTCTCGCCGGACGCGAACGCGCGCAATTGCTGGTGCAATGCGCCAGCCGCGCACGTTTGCAAAGGTTTGTTGCGGCCTGGCGCGTGGCGTTGGTGGAAAAACGCCCGAGCGCGGCGCGGTGGGCGATTGATGTGGATCCGATGGAGCTTTGAAGAATGGCGCCGGAGATTGCGCACCCGAAAGCAAGAAGCGTCCCGAATTCTGCGGTCAGCCATGATAAAATCGCTTGTTTTTAAAGGACTTTTCGCCACAGTCTTGCACTGGCGGCGATGCTTTTCTTCATGGCCACTGACGCAAAAGCCGCGATCACCGATCTGCTGATCACCGCACTTAAAGCCACCGCGCCGGACGCGGCCGGCGCAACGATTACGCTCGAACGCCCGAAGCAGGCGCAGCATGGCGATTTCTCGTGTAACGTGGCAATGCAGCTCGCCAAGGCGTTGCGCGCCAAGCCGCGCGATATCGCACAACAATTGCTGGCGAATCTGCCGGCGTCGCCATTGGTGGATAAGGCGGAAATCGCCGGGGCCGGATTCATCAACTTGTTTCTAAATCGCGGCCACAAACAAAGTGTTGTAAATCAGATACTTACATCCGGAGCGCGCTATGGTACGAGCGCGGCTGCCGAGCGCAAAAAAATCCAGGTCGAGTTTGTTTCGGCCAACCCCACCGGCCCGTTGCACGTGGGCCACGGGCGCGGCGCGGCGTACGGCGCGTGTGTCGCCAATGTGCTGGCCGCCGCCGGGCACGAGGTGTCGCGCGAGTTTTATATTAACGACGCCGGGCGGCAGATGGATATTCTGGCGGTGTCGGTTTGGCTGCGTTATCTGGAGGCGCGCGGCGTGGCGGTGGCGTTTCCTGCAGACGGCTATCGCGGCGATTACGTGCGCGACATTGCGCGTGCGCTCGACACCCAACACGGTGCGCAGCTTCAGCGCGACTTTGCCACAACCGCACCCGTGGAAGGGGAGGACGCCGATGCCGCGCTGGATGCGTTGATTGAGCGCGCGAAAACCAAGCTCGGTGACGGCTGGCGCGCGCTGCACCGCTTTGCGCTCGATGCCATGCTCGCCGATCAGCGCGATGATCTCGGCGGCTTCGGCGTGCAATACGACCGCTGGTTTTCCGAGCAATCGCTGCACGACGGCGGCGAAGTGGCGCGCGCAATGGACAAGCTGCAAAGCAACGGCCATTTGTACGACAAGGAAAACGACGGCGCGCTGTGGTTTCGCTCGACCGCGTTCGGCGACGAGAAGGACCGCGTGGTGCGGCGCTCGAATGGGCAGTTCACGTATTTTGCTTCGGACATCGCCTATCACCTCAACAAAATCGAGCGCGGCTACGATCAACTGATTGACGTGTGGGGCGCGGATCATCACGGCTACATCGCGCGCGTAAAAGGCGCGATGCAGGCGCTGGGCGCCAACCCCGATAAACTCACCGTGACGCTGGTGCAGTTTGCCGTGTTGTATCGCGGTAAAGAAAAAGTCGCGATGGGCAAACGCTCCGGCGATTTTGTCACGCTGCGCGAGTTGCGCGAGGAGGTCGGCAACGACGCCACGCGGTTTTTTTATGTGCTGCGCAAGAGCGATCAGCATCTCGATTTCGATCTGGAACTGGCGAAATCGCGCACCAATGAAAACCCGGTGTACTACATCCAGTATGCGCACGCGCGCGTATGCAGCGTGTATGCGCAGTTTGCGCAGGCGGGTGGCGATACGGCAGCGCTGGTCAACGCTGACCCTTCGCCGCTGACCGCCGAAGCCGAGCTGGAGCTGCTGCAAAAACTCACCGAGTATCCCGAAATCGTCGCCAACGCCGCGCGGGAACTATCACCGCATCTGATTGCCTTTTATCTGAAGGATGTGGCGGGCTTGTTCCACAGCTATTACAACAGCACACGATTTTTGTCGGATAACACCGCTGAGCGCGATGCACGGCTGGCGCTGGCAGGCGCAGTACGGCAAGTGCTGGCGAACGGCCTTGCGTTGCTGGGTGTTGCCGCACCGGAAAAAATGTAAGATACGAGCATGTTTGAATCTCATTCCAGCCGTGTTGTTGCCGTGGTGGCAAGCCTGTCGGCGGCACGTTGCCGTGGTTCCACTTTTGTCGGCATTTTGATCGGGCTGGTGTTGGGCCTTTCCATTGCGCTGGGCGTGGCGTGGTACATCAACAAACTGCCGAACCCGTTCCGCGAAAAGCCGCAAGCGCCCGCCGTTCCCGTGCCAACACCCTCCAAGTCCGAAACCGCCGCGCCACCCGTGACGCCCGCGAAGGAGGGCGCTGACCCGGCCAAGTCTGCTGAAGCCGACAAAGCCAAGGCTACGTCCGAGCCCCCAGCAAAGGACGGCGCGACGGAAAAGGGTGAAAAGGGGGAGAAGAGCGATAAAGGCGAAAAGAGCGATAAGTCAACGCCGGGCGCCAAAGACACGTTTTTCCTGCAAGCGGGTTCGTTCCAGAACGCGGCCGACGCGGATGGTCTCAAGGCGCGGCTGGCGCTGTTGGGGCTGGAAGCGGCCATCCAAACGCGCACGGTGCCCGATAAAGGGGTGTTTCACCGGGTGCGCATAGGGCCTTATTCGGACGTCGAGGAACTGAATCGCGTGCGCGCTGTTCTGACACAAAACGGTATAGACGCCGCGTTGGTCAAGGTACGGGAAGCAGACAAATAGCGCGCGGGCGGTAAACGGATTTTCACGCCGGCGATGATGGCCCGGCGCGCCGGCAACAAAAAGGAAAGCACTATGCGCATCACGATGCAAATCTGGAAATTCGCAGCGACTGTCCTGCTGCTGATGGCAACGGTCGCGCAGGCGCAGTTGTCCGCCGGGAAGGATTATCAGTTGATCACGCCGCCGCAACCGGTGCCGCCCGGAAAAACCATCGAGGTGCTGGAGTTTTTCTGGTATGGCTGTCCGCACTGCTCGCAACTGCAGCCGTCGTTGCACGAGTGGCTCAAGAAAAAGCCCGCCGATGTGGCGTTCCGCAGCCAGCCTGCAGCGTTTTCGGATGACTGGACGCAGCTCGCGCGTACGTTTTACGCCATCGAGACTATCGGCGCGCTCGAAAAGCTGCATCCCGAAGTATTCGCTGCCATTCACAAAACCAAGAAACTCGATCCCAAGGGGTTGATCAAGGACCAGAAGCCGTTGTTCGCGTGGGTGGGTGCGCAAGGGCAGGACGCGAAAAAATTCACCGATGCCTACAACTCATTCTCAGTAGTCAGCAAAACCAATCGCACGGTGGATACCACTGCCGCTTATGGCGTTTCCGGCACGCCATCGATCGCCATCGATGGGCGTTATCTGATCGCGCCGCACATGGTCCCAACGAAATCCGGCGCGGTGGACTACGAACGATTTTTCAGGAACGTGGATTAACTGATCGCGATGGCGCGCGCCAATCGTAAGGGAAAATAGGGGAACACCATGACCATTTCCAGACGCAGTATGTTGACGCTAGCCGCCGGCGCGGCGCTTGCCGGGGTCATTCCTGGCGCCAGTGCGCAGGCACAGGAACGCTCATTTGAACAAAGTTTCCGCTCAATCACGCCGCAGCCGGCGCCGACAGACAAGATCGAAGTTATCGACTTTTTCTGGTACGGCTGTCCTTACTGCTTTCAGTTGATGCCGATGTTTGCAGAGTGGGAAAAAACCAAGGCCGCTGACGTGGTGGTGCGCCGCATCCCTGCGATCCTGCGGCAGGAATGGGTGCCGGAAGCGCACCTTTACTACACACTTGAGGTCGTGGGCGCGGCAGATCGTCTGCACAATAAATTGTTCGATGCCTTTCACCGCGACCGTCTACAAGCCACCGACATCGAGGCCTTGAGCAAGTGGGCGGAAGCCAACGGAATTGACCGCGCCAAGTGGGACGAATCCTACAATTCACAAGGCGTGCGCAATAACGTGGTGCGTGCTGTCGAGTTGGGGCGCGACTATGACGTGCGTGGCACGCCGGTTATCGTCGTGGATGGCCGCTATCAAACTGGTGGCGGGCAGGCCGGATCACTGAAAAACGTGATGCCAACAGTGGATGGACTGGTAAAGCTCGTGCGCGAGCGGCGCAAGCAGGCTTGATATCACACGGTTGTGCTTGGCCAGCTTTAACCAAGTCCGTAACCGCGTTATTCGACCGTGAC
>OMIN01000100.1 GCA_900299145.1 Betaproteobacteria bacterium
CACTGGGCTACCGACCACCGGCACCTGCGGCGATCAACCCGCAACCACCCGTCTTGGAACAGGCAGAAGCTATGCAGTAAACTGCGTCAATGAACCTGGCACAAAAAACCAGTCAGGCCATATCGCCTCACTGGATGGGGTATCAGTGCTGCTCGCTGTTAGCGCCCCACTGGCCTTGTTGAGAGCCGACTCAGTCTGCGTATTGAGTACGATAATTGCAATCCGCCGGTTTATCGGATTGTTGGGATCCGTGTCATCAAACAATACCGCTGACGCCATGCCGACGACTCGTTTGATTTTCCCGTTTTCGATGCCTCCCTCGGTCAACACGCGCCGCGACGCATTGGCGCGGTCTGCTGACAACTCCCAGTTACTGTATCCCTTGTCCCCCGTTGCATAGGACTTGGCATCGGTATGTCCTGTCAGAGTAATGCCGTTGCGAACCTCATTCAGCGGTTTGCAAAGAGCCAACAAGATTTCACGTGCATACGGTTTGATTTGTGCGCTCCCCAGATCAAACATTGGACGGTTTTGCTCATCGACAATCTGTATGCGTAACCCTTCACTCGTAATGTCGATCAGCAATTGATTACGAAACTCACGCAGAAGCGGGCTGACTTCGATCAGTTGATTAATTTTCCCCTTGAGCGCCTTCAGCCGCTGCACATCGTGGCGTGCAACCTCGTTGTGTGCCTCGCGGATACCCAGCCGGCGCCGCTGCTCCGGCATCTCGCCACGCCGCATCTGCAAATCATCGCTGCGCGTGAGATCGCGGCCGCCTGCCTTGATTGGACTGGAACTGTCACCACTGCCGCTGCCACCAGACAGGGAAACCTTCAACGGGGTGCGAAAGTAATCCGCGATTCCCTGTAAATCACCCTTGGTGACTGACCCCAGCAGCCACATCAGTAGAAAGAAAGCCATCATGGCCGTAACGAAATCGGCATAAGCAATCTTCCAGGCGCCGCCATGATGCCCACCGGCACTCTTCTTGATACGTTTGATGACTATGGGACGCTGGGTATCATCGGCCATATGCGAACAACCTCATCAAGGCAAATAGGACGTTAGCGGCTATTTCTTCTGCTTCACATGGGATTCGAGTTCTGCAAAAGTCGGCCTCTCAGTGGAATAGAGAACTTTCCGGCCGAATTCGACCGCCAGCGCTGGTGAGTACCCATTGAGACTGGCCAGCAATGTGACCTTGATGCATTCCAGCATCTTGGTGGATTCATCGAGCTTCTGTTCCAAGGAACTTGCCAGGGGTCCGATAAATCCATAGGCCAGCAGAATGCCCAGAAACGTACCCACCAGCGCATTCGCGATCAACAAGCCGAGCTCCGCGGGTGGAAGCCCAACGGAAGCCATGGTATGCACCACCCCCATCACAGCGGCCACAATGCCAAATGCCGGCATGGCGTCACCCAATTTTGCGATGCAATGAGCGGGAAGCTCGCCCTCATGGTGATGCGTGCCGATTTCATTGTCCATCAGATTTTCAATCTCGAATGCGTTCAGATTGCCGCCAACCATCAGGCGCAGGTAATCCGTAATGAACTCCAGGACGTGATGATCGTGTAGTATGTGCGGGTAGTTTGCAAATAGCGGGCTTTTATCAGGATTTTCGACATCATCCTCTATGGTCATCAGGCCTTCCTTGCGCACCTTGGCCAGGATGTCGTACAGCAATGCCATGAGTTCCATATAGACCGCCTTGGAATAGGCGGAACCCTTGAGTACGGACGGCAATGCTTTGATCGTCGCCTTGATCGCTTTTCCCGTGTTTCCCACGAGAAACGCACCTATAGCCGCGCCCCCAATCATTAGTAGCTCTATTGGCTGGACCAAGGCGGATAAGTGCCCTCCAGCCAGTACAAATCCGCCAAACACCGACCCCAAGACAACAATATATCCAATAATTACAAGCACTTATGCATCCTCCCCAAGCCAGGCCCTTGCACCTTATCGCACCCTTCCCTTGCAAAACAGGAGCGCGAATATATTTGTTAAGCCTAGCAGCCTTGCCGTCGTGCCAGTCGTTGGATAAAGACGTAAATCAGCCCCTGTTTGTGCGCTAAATTGGTTTATGCTGCTACCAGCTCTTTTGTGCGAGGCTTCTCGCGATTTACGCCTCTTGCGATGAACGACAGTTCGATGCAAGCCGCTGATTCAGCCGACACTGGTTTCGTGGTGTGTCCCGCGCGGGATGGCATATCGCACATTCCGCAGACATATCCACTATGCAGGTCCATCGCATGCACCACAAATGACCCGCTGCATTGCGTACACGGCACCATGGTTATCATGTTTGCCTTGACAAACCGTACCAGGCTCCACGCACGCGTAAAACTCAGGACGCGTTCC
Organism: Betaproteobacteria bacterium; assembly: GCA_900299145.1. Taxonomy (GTDB): domain Bacteria; phylum Pseudomonadota; class Gammaproteobacteria; order Burkholderiales; family SG8-41; genus UBA5216. The sequence goes on from OMIN01000100.1 coordinate 2,365, forward strand.
AAGCCCTGTATCTTGACATGTTCAAGATACAACTGATAAGCCTTCACAGTGGCTTCGATGCCCTGTAAACCCGCGTGCAATTCGAGATAGTTGTAGGTATCGATAAACAACGAAGAATGAATATTCGGCCGCCAACTCATAAACCAGTCGGTGGAATACGGCAGCATGCCTTTCGAAGGTGATTTGCCTGCTATTTCCTTGTATAGCTTTATCAGGCGCTCACGGCTCAAGTCGGTTTCTGCTTCCAGCACTGCCAAACGGGCGCCCAGACGAATCAAATTCGCGGCGAGGTCGATTTGCCGTCATTCCGACAGAACACTTTTATTACGCATGATGGTTGCTCCACTCCATTGTGATTCAGTAAGACAGACGGGATGTCAGGTTTAAACCACACCAGCGGCAGGCTGCCCGGCCATCAACAAGGCCAGATGCGTCTGCGCCATCGGCTTACTCTTGCCGTGATCCACCAGCAACCCGCAAATTGCCCGGTCATCAAAGCGGAACCTGCACAGCAACATATTGGAGGCAGCGATTTTCAATATTTGCCCCGGCGACAATTGCTCAAGTATCCCTGCAACATCGTCGTTGATACCCAACCGGAACAAAGGCGTTGCTCTGTCGAGGCGAATCATTTGCTGGGCAAGCAGCAAGTAAGAAAGATTTGCTTCCTGAATTTCACTCATCATCTGTTCCGTGTTCATACTTGATACTCCCTTGCAGTTACTGGTTGACATGCGATGGCGGGATTGTCTGTGACACTGCCCCTACACTTAATCAGACAAGCATCCGCATATCACTAACAATTCCGCTCTACTCAATGTAAGAATTGTTCTTACAAGCACGAAACTCATTTACACTTCAGAAAGAATTGCCTCCATCAGATAACAAATGCGTGACAATCGTGCCGCGCAAGTCAACAAATTGCCACGAGCTATGGCAAACAATCCGCATGACATCGCGACACTATTGCCGCACCCCGTCACACGGATCTTTAGACACATGAATCACTTGGGGCATCGCGTCGACCATCAATTAAAGTACGCGACAGCATCACCAAAATAACAAATGAGTAAGCCAGACAGCATCTGTTGAGACCGATACGATGACGAGCAATTAGATGGCTGGCATCCTTCGCCATTACTATGGCAAGTCAGCGGAGCGGCAAACGAAATAGCAGATTTGGAGCCCGGCAGTCTGTGGGGCATGGATGTGAAGCTGCTTTTCCGCCATCTACCCACCCAAGGCAATTTCACCAGAGCAGGCAGAAGCGATAAATAGCTATTAAAATCAGAGGGTTATATTATCACCCCCATGACCGAGAATTTGATTGGGCACGCGAAACCTGCACCCGGTTCTTGCTCCTTTATCCCAAAAGAACAAGTTTTCGCACGTAGCTCGCGTTCCACGCGCGAGACATTCAGCAAGGCACGCAGCCCTATCGACTGCTGGTGGCTGACGATGCTACTTTGCAGGCACTTCTTGAGTCTCTTTTAGACTCCAGCCACCGAGGCCTGAATTGCATCAAGGAGTTTGTCGGTAATCTCGGCGGCATGGGCCTCGTTAATGATGTACGGCGGTGCAAGTAGCACGTGGTCGCCATGTTTACCGTCGATAGTGCCGCCCATCGGATAACAGATTAAGCCACGTGTAAATGCTTCTCGCTTGATGCGGGCGTGCAGTTTCAGCGCTGGTTCAAACGTGGATTTGGTGGCGCGATCCTTGACCAGTTCCAGGCCCAGGAACAGCCCGCGTCCGCGCACGTCGCCGACATTCGGGTGTCCAGCAAAACATCCCTGCAAACGCGACAGCAGCGCGTTACCCTGCACGCGCACGTTTTCGAGCAACCGTTCGCTCTCAATCGTGTGTTGCACTGCCAACGCGGCAGCACAGGCCATCGGGTGGCCAAGATACGTATGGCCATGCTGAAAAAATCCACTGCCGCCCTGCACCGTGTTGAAAATCTTTTTTGAAACCAGCGTTGCGCCGATAGGCTGATAGCCTCCGCCGAGCCCCTTGGCAATGACGCATAAATCCGGCGTGATGCCTTCCTGCTCGTAGGCAAACAGCGTACCCGTGCGCCCCATGCCGCACATCACTTCGTCGAGTATCAGCAAAATGCCGTGACGATCACATATCTCGCGAATGCGTTTGAAATATCCAGGCACGGCCGGCACGGCACCCAGCGTCGCACCCACCACGGGTTCGGCAATAAACGCGATCACGCGTTGCGGTCCGACGCGTTGCAGCGTTTCTTCGAGCTCATTGGCTGCGCGCAATCCGTAATCGGCTTCGGATTCGCCCTCCTTGCAGTCGCGGTAGGCGTAACACGGCGCGATGTGTTCAACGTCCATCAGGAGTGGCGCAAATTGTTGTCGCCGCCACATATTGCCGCCCACCGCCAGCGCACCCAGCGTATTGCCGTGATAGCTCTGGCGGCGGCCGATGAAAAGATTGCGTTGCGGCTCACCTGCTTCCAGAAAATATTGCCGCGCGAGTTTTAACGCCGCTTCGATGCCTTCGGAACCGCCCGATACAAAATACACTCGCTCAAAAGCGTTGCCGCTGGCTTTAATCAGAAAATCCGCCAGCGCCTCCGCCGGCTCGCTGCTGAAAAACGCCGTGTGGGCATACGCCAGTTTGTCGGCCTGCGCTTTCATCGCCTCGATCACCGCGCGGTGCCCGTGGCCCAGGCACGACACTGCGGCGCCGCCGGAGGCATCGATATAACGCTTGCCTTCGCAGTCAATCAGGTACGGACCTTCGCCCGCTACAGCGATAGGCGGTTCGATACGCGCATCACGGTGAAAAACATGCTTCATGACATAAAAAAGCCGAGGCGTGCGCCTCGGCATCAACAATCAGTAAGGTAAACGAACGACGAAATCGGTATACGCGATCACGCGCGCAACAATTCAAGCACACCCTGGATTTCTCTGCGAACCTGCCCGCCCATTGCAAAATGGGTCAACGCTGACGGCATGGGTGCAGGCGTTTCACTCGCAGCCGGCGTTTCCGCAATGGTCACGCGCGATTTAGCGCCACGCACTCCGTCGCTCGACGATTCATCCAGCTGATTGCGCGCGCCGCTGATGGTGAAGCCTTGATCGTACAGCAACTCGCGGATCCGGCGTATCAGCAGCACTTCGTGGTGCTGATAATAGCGCCTATTACCGCGGCGTTTGACCGGTTTTAACTGGGTAAACTCCTGCTCCCAGTAGCGCAGTACATGCGGCTTGACGCCGCACAACTCGCTGACTTCACCAATAGTGAAGTAACGCTTCGCGGGTATGGGTGGCAACGCGGCGGCGTTGCCAAAGTTGCGACTAGGAGCGGGACTTTCCACCTGAACCGCCCTGACGCTGTTCCACCATGGCCTTCACCTTCTGCGAAGCGTGGAATGTAACGACACGACGAGCGGTGATCGGGATTTCTTCGCCCGTTTTAGGATTACGGCCAGGGCGCTGTGGCTTGATACGCAACTGAAAATTGCCAAATCCGGAGAGTTTTACACCTTTACCGGCTTCCAGACCGTGACGCACTTCTTCAAAGAAGGTTTCCACCATGTCTTTGGCTTCGCGCTTGTTCAGGCCCACTTTCTCGAACAACAAATCGGCGAGTTCAGCCTTCGTTAAAGTCATGTTTCCCCTCTTAGCGAAGCTTGGCGTTAAACTGATTTTGCAGAATTTTTATGATTTCCGAGACTGCGGAATCGACTTCCGCATCGGTAAGTGTTTTATGAGTATCCTGTACTAACATCCTGAATGCAAGACTTTTTTTCCCATTTTCGATACCCTGGCCGCGGTAAATGTCAAACACTGAAAACTCCAAAATCGAGGCAGGTTTTTGCGCATTTACCGCGTCAAGAATAGCCTGATAGGGCGTTTTCTCGTCTACCACGACCGCCAAATCCCTCAAAACCGGGGGGAATTTCGACAGCCCGTGGAAAGCCGGCAAGGATTGGGCGACAACCGCATCCAATTCCACCTCAAACAGTACCGGCGGGGATGGCAAATCATATTTTTGCTGCCATCTGGGATGCAGTTCACCCAGCCAGCCGATGGTGTTGCCGGAAAGCAACAGGCGCGCGCTTTTGCCCGGGTGCAATGCCGGATGCATCGCCGCCTCGAACGTCAATCCACGGGTTTGCAGCAACGCTTCCACGTCAGCCTTGACATCATAAAAATCCACGGGCCGGGGTGGGCGTATGCCCCATTGATCCTGCGAGGCGTCGCCGCAGGCCAATGCGCCCACACGCCAAGGCTGTTGGTACACTTGCCCCTGCGTCGCGAAACAGCGGCCGATTTCAAACACACGCACGCGCGACTGCTTATGATGCAGATTGTAGGCGGCTGTGCTCACCAGCCCGCCAATGAGACTGGAGCGCATCACCGACATCTGGCTGGCGATGGGGTTCGCCAGCGCAATTGGCACGGCGTTCGCGCAAAAATCCGCTTCCCACGCTTGATCAACAAAGCTGTAGGTCACCACCTCCTGATACTCGCGCGCGGCTAAAGTGCGGCGCACGCTGGCCGGAGAACGGCGGCGTTCCGCTTGCGGCAGCCCTCGCGTGGCCACCACGGGTGCCGCTGACGGTATGCGGTTGTAGCCGTGAATACGTGCAATTTCCTCGATCAAATCTTCTTCGATGGCGATGTCAAAGCGGTGCGCGGGCGGCGTCACGCGAAAACCGCCTTCGATGGCGGCGTGGGTGAAACCCAGACGCGTAAAAATATCCGCAACCGTCGCTGCATCGAAGGCAACGCCCAGCACACGCGCGACGCGTGCGAGTCGCACATCCACTGGCTTGCGTTGCGGCAAGTGCGCCGCCGATTCGGCCACCACCAACGGCCCCGCACTGCCGCCGCAGATATCCAGCACCAATTGCGTGGCGCGCGCCATCGCTTCGCGCGCGCCGGAAAAATCGACACCACGCTCGAAGCGGTACGACGAATCCGAGCCAAAGCCCAACACGCGCGATTTGCCCGCAATCACGTCGGGGTCGAAGAATGCGGCTTCCAGCAGAATGTCGCGCGTGTCATCGCCCACCGCGCTTTGCGCGCCGCCCATGATGCCCGCCAGCGCGAGCGCCTTTTTCTCGTCGGCGATCACCAGAAAATCCGGATTCAGTTCGCGCGTTTCGCCGTTAAGCAACGCCAGCTTTTCACCCGGCACGGCAAACCGCACCTGAATGTTGCCGTCGATTTTCGCCGCGTCGAAGGCGTGCATGGGCTGGCCGAGTTCGAGCATCACGTAGTTGGTGACATCCACCACCGCGCTGATCGAACGCACGCCACTGCGCGCCAGACGCCGCACCATCCAGTCCGGCGCGGGCGCTTTGACATTCACGCCACGCAGCAAACGCCCGCAATACAACGGGCAGGCTTTGGGCGATTTGAGCGCAATGGCGAGCTGGGCATTGTGCTCAGCGGGAATCGCCGGCACGCTCACCGCGTTCAATGTCGCGCCACTCAAAGCGGCAACCTCGCGCGCCAGTCCGCGCAAACTCAAGCAATCCCCACGATTCGGCGTGGGTTTGCTGTCAAAAATAATATCATTTAAATCAAGCACTTGCCGAACATCAGCGCCAATGGGCGCATCGGCCGCCAGCGCCAGCAAGCCGTCGGCTGCGTCACTGATGCCCAGCTCTTTGGCCGAACACAGCATGCCGCTGGATTCCACGCCGCGCACTTTGGCGGCCTTGATTTGCATGGCAGGCAACTTCGCACCAACCAGCGCTGTGGGCACGCGCATACCCGCACGCACGTTGGGCGCGCCGCAAACAATGGTCAACGGCTCCGCACCTGTGTTCACCTGACACACGTTCAGTCGATCAGCATTCGGATGTTTGGTTACCGACAGCACTTCGCCCACGACCACTCGATCAAACGCGGGTGATGCAGGTTCAGTGCCCTCGATCTCAATGCCGCCAAACGTGAGTAAATCCGCCAGCTCACGTGTGCCAAGTCTCGGATCAACAAAAGTACGCAGCCAGTTCTCGGAAAATTTCATCGGCCGTTACCTGAACTGGCGCAAAAAGCGTAGATCGTTTTCAAAAAAGAGACGCAGATCGTTCACGCCGTAGCGCAGCATGGTCAAACGGTCGAGCCCCATGCCGAAGGCAAAGCCCTGAAAACGCTCACTGTCGATGTTGACGTTTTGCAGCACCTTCGGATGCACCATCCCGCAGCCGCCTATTTCGAGCCAGCCTTCGCCGAAACTCATGTCGATTTCAGCAGAAGGTTCGGTAAATGGAAAAAACGACGGCCGAAAGCGCACCTGCAAATCCGCGCGCTCGAAAAACAGACGGAAAAATTCGGTCACAATGCCCTTAAGATTGGCAAATGAAATGTGTTCATCGATCCACAAGCCCTCGACCTGATGAAACATCGGCGAATGCGTGGCATCGGAATCGACACGGTACACGCGTCCCGGCGCGATGATGCGTAGCGGCGGCTGATGCGACTCCATATAGCGCACCTGAATCGGCGAAGTGTGCGTGCGCAAGAGATGTTTTCCGCCCGTATTTTCACCCTGAAGGTAGAACGTATCGTGCATGGAGCGTGCCGGGTGATTTTCCGGCTGGTTCAACGCCGTGAAATTGTAGAAATCGGTTTCGATTTCCGGGCCGTCGGCGACTTCAAAACCCAGCGAGTGAAATATCTGCTCGACGCGTTCCAGCGTGCGCGACACCGGATGCAGCCCGCCGATGCTGTTGCCGCGTCCGGGCAGAGTGACGTCCAGCGCTTCCGCCTGCAACTGCGCTTCAAGCCGCGCGTTTTGCAACGCTTCCCGCCGATCGGCCAGCGCCTGCTCGATAGCGCTTTTTGCCGCGTTAATGCGAGCACCCATGGCGGGCTTTTCCGCTGGCGGCAGTTTGCCGAGCCCTTTCAATTGCTCGGTAAGCAAACCGGTTTTGCCGAGGTAGCGCGCCTTGGTCTGCTCAAGCGCGTCCGCGTCACCGGTTGAAGCAAACGCCGCCAGCGCGTCTTTTACCAGGGCATCAAGGTCTTGCATGAATGGACGAAGCCTGAACGAAGAATGAATAAAAAATAGCCGGAATCAAAACCGCGCCAGTTAAGAAATGATATCGAAAAAAAAGAGGCTGGCGAGCCTCTTTTTTCCCTAAGCGGCAAAGGTTACGCAGATGCCCCAGCAGCCAGATTGGCTTTGGCGGTTTCCACAAACTTTGCGAATGCGGCCTTGTCGAGTACCGCGATATCGGCCAGCACCTTGCGGTCGACCTCGACGGCGGCGTTTTTCAGGCCGTGCATGAACTGACTGTAGGTCATTGCATGCTCGCGCACTGCGGCATTGATACGCGCAATCCACAACGAGCGGAACACGCGCTTTTTATTACGGCGATCGCGATAGGCATACTGCCCGGCACGCATGACCGCTTCGTTGGCGACGCGGAACACATTGTTGCGGCGGCCGCGGAAGCCTTTGGCTTTTTCGAGAACTTTCTTGTGCGCCGCGCGGGCGATCACACCACGTTTGACTCTGGGCATGGCTCGTCTCCGTTAATAGGGCATCATGGCGCGCACGTGCCCGACATCGGACGCGTGCACGGCGGTTCCACCGCGCAAATGACGCTTGCGCTTGGTGCTTTTCTTGGTGAGTATGTGACGCATATTGGCCGACCCGCGTTTAATTCCGCCCGCACCCTGCTTACGGAAACGCTTCGCCGCGCCACTCTTGGTCTTGAGTTTCGGCATGACTACCTCTTCTTTTGACATAGCGCCGGGTGAACGCGAAATGCTCGCGAAACTTTGGGAACCCGGACAACTACTTGTCGAACTGCAAACTGCTTTTTAACTGCTGTCCAATACCTGTACAACCTGAAAAATGCACAACCATCCGGACAACCATCAACAAAACTAACTTCAAACCACCCACTTCAAATTTGCACTGGCCCGATAACGCTACTTTCTTGCCACATTCACTGGCGCCGCCGGTGTAGCTGCGACCGCCACAACCACGGCAGGCGCTGCCGGCGCAGTTGGCTTGGCAGCAGGTTTCACTGCCGCTGTTGCACCACCGGAAGCCGGTGTTGCCGCTACTGCCGGTGCAGGTGTTCCTGCTTTCGGCGCCGATGCTTTTACAGGCGCCTTGCCACCCTTTTTGGGCGACATCACCATCACCAACTGCCGCCCTTCCATTTTCGGAAACTGCTCTACGACTGCAAACGGCTCCAACTCCGTGCGGATGCGTTCCAGCAGCCGCACACCAAATTCTTGATGTGCCATTTCACGTCCGCGATAACGCAGCGTGATTTTGGCTTTATCGCCTTCTTCGAGGAATCGCAACAGGTTGCGGATCTTGATTTTGTAGTCGCCCTCGTCAGTGCCGGGCCGGAATTTCACTTCCTTGACCACAATCTGCTTTTGCTTCAACTTGGCTTCGTGCTGGCGTTTGCTCTCACGGTATTTGAACTTGCCAAAATCCATGATGCGGCAGACGGGCGGTACCGCCGTCGGCGCAATTTCCACCAGATCCAGTTCGGCTTCTTCGGCCAGCTTGTTGGCCGCCGCTATGCTGACAACACCTATCGGTTCACCGTTTACGCCAATTAGACGTACCTCCGGGGCGGTGATCTCGGTGTTGATGCGGGCTTCCTTATCCTGTGCTATGCGATAACTCCTTGAATTTATTAAATAATTTTACCATCATCGTCCGCGCCGGGCTTCATCCTGCTTCACACGGGAAATGAAGTCCGCCAGAGCCATTTGGCCCAAGTCCTCACCTTTGCGGGTTCTGACGGCAACCAGTCGGGCTGCCACTTCCTTATCGCCAACCACTAATTGATAAGGTAGCTTTTGGAGACTATGTTCCCGTATTTTATAGGAAATCTTCTCATTTCTCAAGTCAGCGATAGCCCTCACACCAGCCGATTTGAGCGCCAATTCAACCTCTTGCGCGTAACCGGCCTGGTGCTCGGTGATGCTGGATACCACCACCTGCACCGGCGACAACCATACCGGCATCGCCCCGGCGTAGTTTTCGATCAATATTCCGATAAAACGCTCCAGCGAGCCCAAAATCGCGCGATGCAGCATCACCGGCGTGTTGCGCGCGTTGTCCTCGGTGACATATTCCGCGCCAAGCCGGCCCGGCAGCGCGAAATCCAGTTGTAGCGTGCCGCATTGCCACACCCGCGCCAACGAATCCTTCAGCGAAAACTCGATTTTTGGGCCATAAAATGCGCCTTCGCCGGGATTCAGTTCCCAGTGGAGGTTCTTGGCGTCCAGCGACGCCTTCAGTGCGGCCTCGGCGCGATCCCATACCTCGTCTGCGCCGATGCGCTTGGGCGGCCGGGTGGACAGTTTGACCTCGATATCGTTAAAGCCAAAATCAGCGTAGACGTTGCGCAGCAGGTCGATAAAGCGCCCCGCTTCGTCCTGAATCTGCGATTCAGTGCAAAAAATATGCGCGTCATCTTGCACAAACCCACGCACGCGCATCAGGCCGTGTAACGCGCCGGAAGGCTCATTGCGATGGCATGAACCAAACTCGGCAATGCGCAACGGCAGGTCACGATAACTCTTCACGCCCTGGTTGAAAATCTGCACGTGGCCAGGGCAGTTCATCGGCTTCACCGCGTAGTCGCGTTTTTCCGATTCGGTCGTGAACATGTTTTCGCGATAGTTTTCCCAGTGGCCGGATTTCTCCCACAACACGCGATCCATCACCATCGGCGTGCGCACCTCGCGGTAACCCGCTTCGTTGAGTAACCCACGCATGTACTGCTCGATGATTTGCCACACAGTCCAGCCGTGCGGATGCCAGAACACCATGCCCGGCGCGTCGTCCTGCAAGTGAAACAAATCGAGTTGGCGGCCAAGTTTGCGGTGATCGCGCTTTTCGGCCTCTTCGAGCCGATGCAAATAGGCTTCCTGATCTTCTTTTTTCGCCCACGCCGTACCGTAGACGCGGGTCAGCATTTCGTTTTTCGAGTCGCCGCGCCAGTACGCGCCCGCCACCTTCATCAGCTTGAACACTTTGAGCTTGCCGGTGGAAGGCACGTGCGGCCCGCGGCACAGGTCGATGAAATTATCCTGTTTATACAGGGAGATCGCCTCGTTGGACGGTATCGACGCGATGATTTCCGCCTTGTACTTTTCGCCCAAGCCGGTGAAAAACTGTACAGCTTCGTCACGCGGCATTTCGGTACGCTCGACTTTCACGTCACGCTTGGCAATCTCCGCCATGCGCTTTTCAATCGCCGTGAGGTCTTCCGGTGTAAACGGCCGTTTATACGAAAAGTCATAGTAGAACCCGTCGTCGATCACTGGGCCAATGGTCACCTGCGCATCCGGGAACAACTCTTTTACCGCATGCGCGAGCAGGTGTGCTGACGAATGCCGCAGAATTTCCACACCGGCCGCGTCCTTGTCAGTAACAATTGCCAGTTCAGCGTCCGCATCAATCGTATACGACGTGTCGACCAGTATCCCGTTCACGCGGCCGGCCAACGCTGCTTTTGCCAGACCTGGTCCGATTGACGCGGCGACACCGGCCACCGTGATGGCGTTATCGAACGATCGCTGCGATCCATCGGGAAGTTTTACGTTGATTGCTCCAGCCATCTCAAACTCCAATCCTGCAAACAAAAAAAGTGCGGACCAGCCGCACTTTTCGAATTTAAACCAATACTACGGAAAATAAGGACGCGACTGACTTAAGGCCTTCCTTCACCCCTAGTTCGCGGTCTCATTGGCACCCCTAAACGCACTATCGCGTTCCCGATAAAATCAGTGATGTAATGTATTGAATTTTATCACAAATTGGTGCGACTGCAGACCAGCGACGAGCCGCCCCAGATAGTCTTGCGGTCTGTCAGCGAGCAAAATTCCTGATGTAACGCACCAACTGCCAGATTTCCTCGTCTGTCAGATTGCGGTAGGCCGGCATGCTCGACCCCGTTTGCGGCGGCATCGCGGTATCCGGCGAGCCGTTCTGAATGATCCAGAAAAGTTGCCCGTCCGGCAAATCACTCATGATCTCCTTGCAGGTAAAGTTGCGTGGCCGCGGCACATATTGACTGGCCAGATAGCCCTTGCCGTCACCTTTTGCACCGTGACAGAACAGACAAGGTACTGACTTGGACTTGCCGGTATAGCTACGTTCAGCGGCCGCCAGTACTTCCGGCGATGCAGGCAAAGGGTTGGTGCGAGACAAATAGTCTGCCGGCGCCTTGGCCGTATTGCGTCGCTGCGGGCATTCTCCCGGCGCAGGATCCGCTGCGTTCGCCAAACCCGTGCCAACCCATGAACACAAAAATACAAATAAAATCAGATACTTATGAATTGCATCCCATTCCGGCATTATCCCTCCTCGTTAGGGGCTTTACCGCCGCTATCCTCCAGGACACGCACGCAAGCCTTCTTGGTCCGATGGTTGTACTGGTTGTTTACTGATTTGCAATTGCCATTGCTTATGCCAGCCAAATTTGTCATCGGAGGACTTGTCCGCCAGCCGATTATCGCGTTGCACAACACGCGTGACTGTGAACTATTTCACACTTGCCTGAAGATTTCCGTAGCAAACCCGCCCACCTCAATCCGGTTTGCCCAAGTAATTTGACTGCATTGCCGCCTGCCCACCGCCGGATTAGTATCCAAGGCAAAACATTGTCAGAACGTCCCCGTTCTGCGCGCCCGCCATCTCACTTTCCCAACCGGAGCACCCCGTGGCCGAAGCCCGTAAAGTCATTATCACCTGCGCCGTCACTGGCTCGATACATACGCCGACCATGACGCCCTATCTGCCGATCACGCCAGCGGAAATTGCCGATGGCGCGGTCGGTGCGGCCGAAGCCGGCGCCGCCATTCTGCATTTGCACGCGCGCGACCCGGTGGACGGCCGGCCCACGCCTGACCCAAAGGTGTTCATGCAGTTTCTGCCGCAGATCAAAGCCAACTCCGATGCGGTGATCAACATCACCACCGGCGGCGGCCACGGCATGACTGTCGAGGAGCGCCTCGCCGGGCCGCTGATGGCCCAACCCGAAGTGTGCTCGCTCAACATGGGCTCGATGAACTTTGGGCTGTATCCCAATCTCGATAGACGCCGCGAGTGGAAACACGAATGGGAGCCGCAATACCTCGAAGCCAGCCGCGATTTCATTTTTCGCAACACCTTCAAGGACATCGAGTATTCGTTAAAGCACCTCGGCGAAGGCTGCGGCACACGCTTTGAATTCGAGTGTTACGACGTCGGGCATCTTTACAACCTGGCGCATTTTCTCGACCGCAAACTGGTAAAGCCGCCGCTCTTCGTGCAGACGATATTCGGCATCCTCGGCGGCATCGGCACGCACCACGAAAATCTGATGCACATGGAACCATCGCCGACAAACTGTTCGGCAATCAGTACGTATGGTCGATTCTCGGTGCAGGCCGCCACCAGATGGGGCTTGTGACCATGGGCGCGCTGATGGGCGGCAACGTGCGCGTGGGCCTTGAAGACAGTATTTATCTGGGCAAGGGCGAACTGGCCAAAAGTAACGCCGCGCAGGTGGCAAAGATCCGCCGCATCCTCGAAGACCTGTCGCTGGACATCGCAACACCCGCCGACGCACGACGCATGCTGGATTTAAAGGGCGCGGCGAACGTCGCTTTCTAACCCTTCCTAACTATTTGTTTTTATTAAATATTTAGCCGGCGCACGCAGTCACGGTACTACCACTGAACCACCGGGTTGCCGGCGGCTGCCCAATAACGACGCGCGCTAATCGCTTGGCTTGATGTTCGCTGCGCGGATCACTTTCGCCCACTTCAGCTGATCTTGCGCGAGAAACGCACTGAACGATTCGGGCGTACCGCCGATGGGTTCGGCGCCTTCACGCAGGAACCGTTCACGTACGTCCGCCAGCGTCAGCATGCGCGCCACATCGCTGTTGATTTTTATGACGATCTCGCGCGGCATGCCCGCCGGGCCGACCAGTCCGTACCAACCCACCACTTCGTAACCTGGCACGCTTTCGCCGATGGAGGGCACCTCGGGTAACAGCGGTGATCGTTTGGCCATGGTAACGCCTACACCGCGCAACTTGCGGCCCTTGACCAGCGACACCGACGACGAAATCGACGGAAACGACAAATCCACCTGCCCGCCCATGATGTCAACCAGCGCGGGCGACGATCCTTTGTACGGCACGTGAATGAATTTTACCTGCGCAATCTGCTGCAACAGCTCGCCCGACAGATGGCCGGGAGAACCGGTACCCGCCGTGGCCTGTGTAAGAGTGCCCGCTTTCGAGCGCGCGATGGCCAGCAACTCCGTGACGTTTTTCGCGGGCACTGAGGGATGCACCACCAGCACATTGGGAATACCAGCCACCAGCGACACCGCCGTAAAATCCTTGAGCGGATCACGCTGCTGGCGCGTATACAGCATCGGGTTAATGGTGAGTCCCGCCGATGACATGAACAGCGCGTGCCCATCGGGCGCGGATTTCGCGGTCATATCGCCTGCAATCAGGCCGTTGGCGCCAGCGCGGTTTTCGACTATCACCTGCTGCCCCCAGGCAGCCGTCAGTTGCTGCGCGACAATGCGGCTGGACGTGTCGGCAAAGCCGCCGGGCAGAAAGCCGGCGATGATGCGCACGGGTTTCGCCGGAAAGGTCTGCCCAGCGGATTGCACGGGCTGCGCCATCACAGTGTCCTGCAGCAGCAACGCCGATGCCAGCCCCACAAAAGAAACGGCCACAAAGCCCTTGCGGTGAGTCGTGGCCGGCATACTGCTACGCTAATCAGGAAGGACGGCTTAGCCGACCTGCCCTTCCATCAGAAGTTTGACCACTTCCGGCGTGATCTCGCGGGCACGCTGATCAAGCTGGGCTTCCGTGAGATTGGCGATCGGATGCGGCATTTCCAGAAAACGGAAACCTTCGAGCCCCCACGTGCGCGCCATGGCGTTGCCTGTGGCACGGAACACGTGCGTGATAATCGAAGCGGAGGGGATGCCTTGCTGTTCAAACACGATGCTGTCGAGCACACTGCCCGAGCTGCATGACCCTCAATCCCCGACGCCGGCAACGATCACATCGACGTTGCCTTTGTACTCCTCGATGATTTCGGAATGCGGCGCGGAGCCGGAGCTTTTTTTCTTGCGGATCACGTGCGATTTCGCGCCGTGCTCTTTTTCAAGAATATCCGCGATGCGCAGCAGCAACTGGTCAGAGTTGTGCTTGATATTGTCGATAAGCCCCACGCGCAGGCCTTGCAGCGACTTGGGCCGCGGCGCGTAGTTGATTCGCCGACCCGAGATTTCGGTAGTCGGATCCAGCACTTGCACTGTCATGATGCCGATCTCCTTTTAAAAACATTAATTAAAACAGATACTTACGATAAACCCCTGAACCCACAAAAGCCGTTTATACCTTGATTTCGCGCGTCACGCTTTGCGAACCGTTCTTGCCGCCCCAGCCCGGAATGTACGACGACTGCACGCCAGCGATGCCGCCCGCTGCGATCACCAGAAAATCCTGCGGCGTTTCAACCAGATCGACCATCGTTTTTTCATCGCCCGCCGCCACCGCGCCCGGCATGACGTTGATGCGCTTCAATTCCGCCACGCTGCACTTGGAATTTTCAAAGCAATAATTCTGCACCTGCTCACGCGTCCAGCCCGCTTTTTTCATAGTCAGTTGATGCTCGCCGGGGAAAACCATCGCGTATTGCGGCTTGCGGTTGGTGCCGGCCGAAATACGCATGTTGGCGCACATGGTCGTCAAAATACCCTGCGGATCGGCGCTCAACTGATTTGAAATTTGATGCGGCGCCAGCGCGGCAAACACCGTCACTGCGTTTTGCTCGCGGCTGAAACCACGCGTGGTGTGAAACGGCGGCCACGGACTGGTCTCGGTTTCGTTCTCGGCAATGCAAAAACTGTACTTGCCGCCATGGCCCATGCTGCTGCGATCCAGCTCACCCGGCATGGTGCCGATGACGTTGCGCATCACCAGACGAATCGCGCGGCCAATGGTCGCATTCGCGCGCCAGCCGGGCCCGAACAGATTGTCGCCGGAATTGATATCGAGCTTTTTCGCAATCGGCCCGTTCAGCAGCATGAACACCGCCGAACCGCCGGTGCTCGTCGCCGGGCCGTGATAACCGTATTTCGGATCGGCCAGCGCTTCCACCGCCGCCGCGATCACCGGCATGTATTCAGATTTGCAGCCCGCCATCACCGCGTTGATCGCAACCTTCTCGGCCGTCACCTTCACCTGGCGATTTTCGATAAATGCCAGTTGATGCTGCGGATCCAGCTTCGCCGCCGTAAGCATGGCCTCCACCCGCTCCGCCGTCGGCGGCACCACCGGCAATCCATCCGTCCAGCCGTTGGTGTAACAAAGATCAATGGCGCTGCCGATATCCTGCGCCGTGTGGCGCCGTGCCTTGAGTTCCATTTCCTGTCCCTTATGGTTAACAGCAGTTAACAGTTTTCCCTTTGAAGACGCAGTTTACATCAAGAATTCGCAATACCCGACAAACATATTATTCCAGGCCCCTCCGCCACTCATACTGTATCAATTCACCGCCTTAATCCCCGCCTCTTTCAACACTTTGGCAAAGCGCTCGGTTTCCTTTTTCAGGAACGCGCTGAACTCCGCCGGCGTGGAAGGCGCCGGTTCCACACCCACGCCGAGCATGCGCTCGCGCACTTCAGGCATGGCGAGCAGCTTGGTGAATTCCCGATTGAGCCGCGTGATGACGGCCTGCGGCGTGTTGGGCGGCGTGAGCAGCCCGTACCAGCCGTTCAGTTCATAGCCCGGCAAGGTTTCGGCGATGGTCGGCTGGCCGGGCGCGAGTGCCGTGGGCGAGCGGGTGGTTACACCGAGCACCCGAGCTTTTTGGCCGCCGGCAATCAGCGACAGCGTGGGCACGGCGGTGCAGGTGGCATGCATCTGCCCGCCCATCACTTCGGTCATCGCCATCGCGCTGGCCTTGTACGGCACGTGTACGAGCTTCAAGCCCGCCATCGATTGAAAGATTTCCATGCACAAATGTGCACTGGTTCCGGTGCCGCCGGTGCCATACATCACGAAATCCGGTTTTGATTTGGCGAAGGCGATGAACTCCGCGGTGTTTTTCGCCGGGATGGTCGTGCTGGTCACGATGGCGAATGGCGTTCCGCCGATGTAACCCACCGGCACGTAGCCACGCGCGAGATGAAATTTGTCGTAGAGCGTGGTGCTGATAAGCTGCGTCAGCGTAACCACCCAAATCGTGTAACCGTCTGGCGCGGCACGCGCTACCAGTTCGGCTGCAATCAAGCCGCTCGCGCCTGGTCGGTTGTCAACGACGACCTGCTGCCCCAGCATTTCGGAAAGGCGCGGCGACAAGAGCCGCGCCACCACGTCCGAGCCGGAGGCCGCAGCAGTGGACGTCACCCAGCGTATGGGGCGCACGGGATAGTTCGGCGCAGGCTGAGCCGGTTGCGCAGCAGCCTCGAAACACATTGAAAAAAATACCAATAAATACAGATAGTTACGAAACATCGAGAAATCACCCAAAATTCACCCCAAATCCACTCACAAAAAAATCACTGCGGCTTGATCCCCGCATCGCGCATCACTTTGCCCCAGCGCTGCATTTCGCTGCGCAAAAAATTACCGAATGCTTCCGGCGTGGAGGTGACTGCCTCGGCGCCCACCGTAAGCAGACGCTCCTGAATTTCAGATTGGCCGAGCACTTGCGCCAGCGCGCCGTTAAGTTTCGCCACCACTTTGGGCGGCGTGCCCAACGGCGCGATGATGCCGTACCAGCCATCCATTTCAATGCCGGGTAAGGTGGCCATCACCGTCGGCACGCCGGGCGCGAGTTTGCTGGGTTCGCGCGACGTAATCGCCAATGCGCGCGCCTTGGCGCTTTGCAGCGTGGCGTGAATGGTTGGCACGGCGGAACACAACAGTTGCACCTGCCCGCCCCCGAGATCGGTCACGGCGAGGATGCTGCTTTTATACGGCACGTGCGTAAAGTTGACGCCCGCCGCCGTCTGAAACACTTCCATGCATAAATGGCCGATGGAGCCCTGCCCGCCGCTGGCATAGAGCACCTGCCCGGGTCGCCCCTTGGCGTAGGCGATCAGTTCGGCAATGGTTTTAGCCGGCAGTTTTGGGCTGGCCGCAATCACGAATGGCGTGGAACCCACGCGCGACACCGGCGCGAAATCGCGGTCCATCGGAAAGCGCTGATACAGCACTGTGGACAGGAGTTGCGTCAGCGTGACGATGCCGATGGTGTGCCCATCGGGCGCGGCCTTCGCAAGAATTTCAGCGGCAATCAAACCGTTCACGCCCGCGCGGTTATCCACCACGACTTGTTTGCCCAGCACTTCAGTGAGCTTGCCGCCAATGATGCGCGCCACCACGTCAGAGCCAGACCCGGCGGCGGTGGCGGTGAGCAATCGTATCGGGCGATTCGGGAAATCCTGCCCAAAGGCCGCGTGCTGTGTGCCCACCGTGCTTATACCGGCCATTGCAATATATAGAACTATACATTTGATTCTATTCACTTTTTTATTGTGCAGGCTTGATGACTGCGTCCTTAAGCACTTTGCTCCATCGGGCAGTTTCGCGCTGCAGGAACGCACCAAATTCAGCCGGCGAAGTATGCGCCGCTTCCGCGCCCACCGCGATCAAACGCTCCTGCAAATCGGACAGCTTTAGCGCCTTCGCGATTTCAAGATTGAGGCGATCAACGATAGTCTTGGGCGTATTGAGCGGCGCCAACACGCCATACCAGCCCAACAGCTCATAACCTGGCACGCTGTCGATAATTGGCGCGACACCTGGCGCGAGTCTGGTTGGCGCACGTGTGGTCACCCCGAGCACGCGCACCTTGCCGCTTTGCACGAACGACGACACCGTCGGCGCTGCAGCGCAAGTGCTGTGCATCAATCCACCCATCATTTCCGTCAATGCGATGGCGCTGCCTTTGTACGGCACGTGTGAGAGGTCGGCGCCGGTCATGGACTTGAACAACTCCATGCACAAATGCGGTGTGGTGCCCTGCCCGCCAGAGCCATACAACACCTGGCCCGGCCGCGCCCTACTGTACGCAATCAATTCATTGATCGACTTTACCGGCAGTGCGCCGCTAACCGCAATCACAAACGGCGTTGAAGCCACCTGTCCCACTGGTGCGAATTCCTGCGTCATCCAGAAACGTTGATACAGCGTGGTACTGATCAACTGCGTCATGGTCGCCATCCATAGCGTGTGGCCGTCTGGCGCGGCGCGCGCCACCAGCTCCGCACCGATCAGGCCTGAAGCGCCGGCACGATTGTCAACGACGATTTGCTGGCCCAGTGATTCCGTTAATCGGTTGGCCAGCAGGCGTGCAATCACGTCAGGGCCGGAACCAACCGTGGTAGCAGCAATCATGCGGATGGGGCGGCTGGGAAAGTTTTGCGCAAGGGCCGTAGTTGCCGGAACGACGGCTATCGCCATTGTCAGCAATTTGACATTGCCCAACATCACTGCGCCAAGGGTTCTTGGCGCCATCGCCGCCACTCGCAACGGGAGGGCAAAGGTTCTCGATTTCGATGGTGTCGCAGCCAGAAAATCAATCACGCTTGATGTTCGCATCCTTGATTAGCCGCGCCCACTTGTTCATTTCATTGTCAATTTGCCTGCGCAGTACATCCGGAGTGCTGCCGTTAAGGTCAACGCCTTCACGAGCACCGCGCTCGCGCGCGTCTTTATCACGCAAGGCGTCCACCGTGCCGCGCGAGACGAGCTTTAACGCCGCATCGGGCGTGCGCAACGGCGCGAGCAAACCAAACAAGCCGCTGGATTCCAGTTGCGGCATGCCAAGCTCTGCCGTGGTCGGCACGTACTGCAGCACCGCCACGCGTTTCGGAGAAGTCACCGCCACCACCTTCAACCGCCCGGAGTTCACCATCGGCACGTACACTGGTACGTTATCAAACGCGAGCGCCACTCGCCCGGACACCAGATCAGGCAGGAACAGCGTCGAGCCTTTGTACGCCACGTGCAGCACGTCCACCCCCGCTACGCGTTTGAACAACTCGCACGTCAGGTGCAGCAGCCCGCCTGTGCCCGAAGACGCGCAGGCGTATTGCCCCGGCTTCGTTTTCAGTTCACGCACCAGCGCGGGCAGCGAATCCGGCGCGATTGCGGTGGTCACGAACAGGCCATTCGCGATGGACGCCACAGTGGACACTGGCATCAGATCCTGTGTCAAGCTGTAATTCACGCTTTGTGCGTTATAGACCATCTGAATCGCCAGCGAAGCAGTCGAACTGAACAATAGCGTGTAGCCATCGGGCAGTGCTTTCACCACATACATCGCGGCTATGTTACCGCCGTCCCCGGTACGGTTTTCCACAAGAACGTTTTGTTTGATTTGTGCGCTGAGCTGTTCGGCAAAGTTGCGCGCCAGCCGATCACCCGATGAACCAGGGGCAAGCGACGACACAAGGCGCACAGGCTTGCCGGGATACAGTTCGCCCTGCTGCGCCGCTACGCTGAACGCCGCGGAGAACAGAGCGGTGACTACAATCCCACGGGCGCCTGCTGCTACGCACGTCGCTTCAAAGCTCCATTGCATATCTTCTCCAAATAATTATTTTAAATCAGATACTTACAGCTAGGCCGCTTGATCCACAGCCTTGGCTGTTCCTTCCCGGGCAATTGCCGCATTGACACGCGGCATCACCTCGGTCGCCATCAATTCCATCGATCGCTTGGTGAGTCTTTCATCGACCCAATCCATGCCGGCGTAAACCAGTTCACCGAAATCACCGACCTGTACGCGCAGCTTCAGAATCTGATCGACGACACTGTTGACGGTGCCGTAGATCACAAGATTGTCGAGCACGCGGTCCTCGGTAATCGCGCTGTCCGGTTCGTTCTGATCGAATTTGAAAATGACGTGGCGCCTGGCTTTCATCATTTTGTAGGTGAGTTGCTTCCAGTAAAAGCGATACGGGCTGCGCGGGTCGTCACGGCCGTAGCGTTTTGCCGTGGCTTCGTCGTCGGCAACAAAAATCGTGCGCGCGATGCGCCAGTCGGCAGGGTCGGCCACCTGCCCCGCCTGCTTTTTCCCTTCACAATAATTCGCCCAGTGGCTGGGCAACCATTTCGAGAACAAAAAGTTCGCCGACAGGGGATGAAAATCTCGCTTGCCCATCTGGATCACGCCCTTGGAAAACGGCGCGACGACAGTGCCAACGATTTCCGGCCTTGGCTTTTGATACGGCTTGTAAAGGTGCCCGCGACCGATGGCGGCATCGCGCATTTTCTCCACCGTCACCTTGTAGCGATTGTCCGGCAGGTCGATGTTGTACGGCGGATCACGTTTCCAGATTTCCAGGATCACGTCAATACATTCGGCGAACATTTTTTGCCGGTCCTGATCCAGATTGCCCAGCGCCTCGGCGTCGCAAGGCAATGCGCCGGCGCTGATGCCCAGAATAAAACGCCCCTTGGCGATGTGGTCGAACATGGCCGAGTTGGAAGCAATAATCACCGGGTGTTGTTGCGAAAGGTTCGTCGTGCCTGTGCCGAGCTTGATGGTTTTGGTGTCGCTGATCAGCGTCGCCAGAAACAGCAGGCTATTGGTAACGTTTTCGGTTTTTTCGGTGAGATGCTCGCCGACGAACGCGTCGTAAAAGCCCAGCTTGTCGGCCAGAATAATCGCCTCGCGGTCTTCGGCGAGGGTATCCGTGCAGCTCCGGTCCTCCGGGTGCATGGGCATGGTGAAATAGCCCAGACGCATGGTTTCCTCCTGGAAATTGAGTCAATATTTACGACGATTTTTTGCCCGCGCCGTCGGGAATGCGCGTGATTTCAACCAGAAAGTCTATCATCACGCGCAACTTGCGCGGCACATGGCGCGCATGCGGGTACACCACGCTGATCGGCTGGCCTTGCACCGCAAAGGGCTTAAGCACCTCGATCAGTTTGCCTTCGGCCAGATCATGACGCACCGTCCACCAATTTGATTGCGCGATGCCCAAGCCGAGCAGCGCCGCCTCGCGCACCGCGTCACCGCCGGTCAGCACCAGCGGCCCGCGCACCGCGACCTCTACGCGCCGGCCTTTGACGTTGTACGGCCAAACCGGAAACAGCGCGCTGGCGATGCAGCGATGCTGCGCCAAATCATCCGGCATGTCGGGCTTGCCGTGCGCAGCAAAGTACGCGGGCGAGGCACACGTCACCCGCTGCCCGCGATTCAATTCCCGCGCCACATAGCGCGGATTGCTGATTTCGCCCACCTGCACCGCAAGATCGAGCCCGCGTTCGATCAAATCCACCTGCCGGTCGTCGACGCTGATATTAAGTACGATGTCGGGATAGCGCCGGTAAAATTCCTCCGCGCGCGGCAAAAACGATAACCGTCCGAACAATGCTGGCAAGGACAGTTTGAGCAACCCTTTAGGCGCCTCGCCTGCGCTTTTCAAAGACGCCTCAGCGTCTTCAATGTCATTCAAAATCTGTAAACAACGCGCGTAGTAGTCACGCCCGTCGTCATTCAGCGCCAGCCGCCGCGTGGAGCGCACCAGCAACTGAATGCCAAGGTCCTCCTCAAGCCGGGCCACTGCCTTGGCCACCGCTGACACCGAGACATCCAGTTGACGCGCTGCTGCGGTAAAGCTGCCGCTTTCCGCAACTTTGACGAAGGCCAGCATGCCCAGAAGCTTATTCACGGTGCGATCTTGATTGGTTTCGGAATGGCCATTTTATTTGTAATGAACTTTGGAAAGAGCACAATTTTCGATTAGGGGGAAGAAAACCCCTCAATAACCATACAACAATTAGTGCCATTTCTCGCAATTTTTCGACTTGTTATTGTCATGCCATGCTGTTTTACCTTGCCAAATTGATCCGGTTTCCACTAAGCCCTGAAAGCTCTACGTAAGCCCACATACCTATCTAATCGAAGTAATCGCCTGTACTTTTTCCTTTTATCGCAAAAAGCAGGCACAGCGCGCAAATGTATGCGCGTAGTTTTCTGGGTGCGTGTTTGGCATGCTGGTGTAAATCTGATCGATGGCCTTGGCAAAGTAATACTGAGATATGGATCAATAAGTTAACAAGACGTTCGCCAATGCCTCGAAAAAAAGTACTATGTATCATTGGAACTCGGCCAGAAGTCATCAAAATGGCGCCCGTGGTTCGTACACTTCGCGAATCCCCCGGCCTCGACGTAAGCGTCTTGAGTTCTGGACAGCACCGCGAACTGCTTGTCCCATTGTTCAAATGGTTTGAAATCAACGTTGATGCAGGCCTCAACGTCATGACGGCCAATCAAACCTTGGCCGAACTGACAGCTCGAATCATGTGCAGGCTTGAGCAGAACTTCTCCGGGTCAACCCCGGACCTGGTGCTGGCGCAAGGCGATACTACGACTGTTTTTTGTACAGCACTGAGTTGCTTTTACAAAAACATTCCGTTTGCGCACGTAGAAGCTGGTCTGCGTACCTTTGACGTCCAGAATCCATTTCCGGAAGAATTTAATCGCGTCGCGGTAGGACGGCTTGCACAACTGCATTTTTGTCCGACAGTACGCTCCAGGGAAAACGTTTTGGCCGAGCACGCGCAACCGCAATCGGTGCACCTCACGGGCAATACGGTCATCGACGCCCTGCGATTTACCACTGAAAAACTCAAAAGCCAGCCATCGCGGGAATTTGATCACGACATTTTGTTGACGGCTCACCGGCGCGAAAACTTCGGACAACCATTGCTCGAAATATTCGACGCAATACTGGATTTGTGCCGCGAATTTCCGGCAATCAAGTTACTTTATCCAGTGCACCCCAATCCCAATGTGCGCGGCGTGGCGATGCAAAAGCTGGGGAATCATGCCCAGATCAAAATTGTCGATCCGTTGGATTACCCGGATCTGGTGGCCGCCATGCAGCGGGCGTCAATTATTCTGACCGATTCCGGCGGCATTCAGGAAGAAGCACCCGCGCTCGCCACACCGGTGTTGGTTCTGCGTACCGCTACTGAACGGCCTGAAGCTGTCGAACTGGGTGTCGCCAAAATTGTCGGCCCAATTCGCAATGAAATCGTGTTGCAGACTCGCCGCCTGCTGCTCGATAATGCACATTACGAGCAAATGGCACGGGGCGGCTCGCCCTACGGCGACGGCCACGCCGCAGAAAGCATTCGTGGCATAGTAAGAGAATATTTGAACCTTTGATGCGCGTTTAATGCACGTTAAAAAATAAAGCGGCGCCATTTAACGCCGCTACAGGTAGAGGAATGGCGTTGGCAGGAACCTATTTCACCTTTGCGCGCTTGGCCGCGCGCGATCTGATGGGCAACCTCCCGGCACCGGCATCGCACACGGATCATCTACGAGCGGCGGAAGACTGGCTCAAGCGTGCGCACGATCACGGAGAGGATGACGGCGTCAGTTACGGCTATACCCTTCGCGGCGGCTGGCGGGAATCCTATCGGGAAACGTCCGGATATATCGCCACGACGTTTTTTGATCTTGCACGGGACCGCAACGACGCGGATTATCACGGACGCGCGCTACGAATTTGCCGGTGGCTCCTAACGGCGCAAAACCGGGACGGGTCGTTCGCCAATCCCCGTTACGGCGATGACGGCATAGTCTTTGACACCGGACAGGATCTGTTCGGACTGGTGCGCGCCGCTGAAGTAACCGGGGATGCCAGTTTCAGGCTGGGCGCCCAGCGTGCCGCGGACTGGCTGGTCAATATTGCCGATGCGCAAGGGCGCTGGACGCGCAATGAGCACCTGAATACCCCGCATGTGTATAACACCCGTTCAGCGTGGGCATTGTTGCGCATGAACCAGATTGAATACAACGCTGATCGGGAACGCGTCGCGCGCGCCAATCTCGATTGGGCCGTCGCGGAGCAACAAACCAGCGGTTTTTTTGATTCGTGCGCTTTTGTGCGGGGGCATTCGCCGTTTACCCACACCATTGCTTACGCTACGCGCGGCCTGCTGGAATCCGGTGTACTACTCACTGATCAACGCTATATCACCGCGGCGCAGCGCTGTGCCGATGCCGCCGCCGCCCACGTGGCAGCAGATGGATTTCTTCCCGGTCAAATCACAATAGACGGAAAATCAGACGCCAGTTATTGCTGCCTGACTGGAAACTGCCAATTCTCCATCGTCTGGGCCAAGCTGTTTGATCGCACCGCCAATGAACAATATCGTGACACGGCGATACGCGCCATGGATTACGTCATGCGGCGCCAGGACATTCATACGGATGATTTGAATGTCCGGGGCGCGATCAAGGGTTCCTTTCCGATTTGGGGCCGATATGCGCCCATGAGCTTTCCCAATTGGCCCGTCAAGTTTTTTATCGACGCCCTGACCTTGCGCATGCGGTGGTCGCAATGAACCGCGTGCCGCTGCTCAATGGCCAATTCGATCCGCTGACCCTGCCGCAAACTGTCGATGAGGTTTTCCGTTTTCTGGATTCCGGAAAACACGGGTGGTTGTGCACGGTCAACGTGGCCATTTTGATGATGATGCGTTCGAACCCGCGCTTGCAAAGATTCGTGGACAACGCGGCCCTGATTGTTGCCGACGGGCAACCCCTCGTCTGGTGCTCTCCCTGGCTTGGGGAACGGATCCCGGTTCGCGTCACGGGCGTGGATCTGGTGGACGCCATTTGCGATCGTGCTGCTCTGCTGGGCAAACGCGTCTATCTCTTGGGCGCCACGCAATCGGTGGTTTCAACCCTGGCGCAGCGCCTGCGGGAACGCCACAAGGGATTGCAAATCGCATTTTCCGACGGTTACTTCAGCCCTCAGGAATCGCGGGCGCGTGCCGAAATGATTCGTAGCAGCGGCGCGGATATCCTTTTGGTAGGCATGGGCGTGCCGCGGCAGGAAATATTCTTGGAAGAAGAACTGGAACACTCGGGCGCCAGCATCGGCATAGGTGTAGGCGGCAGCTTCGACGTATTGGCGGGTCTGCGCAAACGGGCGCCGCTTTGGGTTCAAAACCTGGGTTTTGAATGGCTGTATCGATTGGTGCAGGAGCCTCGCCGGCTGTTTGCGCGCTATTTTGTCACCAACTGCCAGTTTATCTGGCTGCTTTTATTTGCGTTGATGGCTCGTCGATAGAAGTATTTTTCTTGCAAAAGCAAGAGCCTGCTTTTTGGCGAAAAAAAGCGTCCGCACTTGATACGCGGTTAATGCCAAGCCGTAGGCATGACGCCCATGCCTATCACCATGGCGCCGAATCTGCCTCCAATCAACACGAAGTATCCTGATTAGCGGTGTGGGCCAGCAGTTTCGAATATGTTATACCCAAATCTCGAAAGTACCGGGCATTGGAAAGCCGCACAGGTGGCCGGCGCGGAATCCATCAGATTGCCACGCAGCGTTCGAGCTCGTTGACGCAGCGACAAGCCCATCACAGCGTCATCGGTTCTTGGAAAATATTCTGACCATGTAATAATTTATTATTTAAAATCAAATACTTATAATTTTATCAGCTAGCACTTGAAATTATTTCCTACGTCCCCAATGTGTTAACAGTTAATCGGAGACCCAAGCATGACCGAAGCAAGCCCCAACGAGCCGGTGGCGCAAACGCCGCCTCCTGAGCAGCCGGACGCGAACACCACTACCGCCAAACCCGCGACTGGCGTCGCCGCTGAACCGCCTCAGCCCTCGCTCGAAGAAAAACTACAAATCGCCGAAGCCACGATTCAGGAGCATCGCGACGCATTCCTGCGTGCCAAAGCCGAAACCGACAACGTTCGCAAGCGCGCACAGGCCGATGTCGCCGCCGCGCACAAGTATGCGGTGGAAAATTTCGCCACCGAGTTGCTGGCGGTCAAGGACAGTCTGGAAGCGGCTTTGAATGCTTCTGCTACGGAAAATGCCACTACTGAAAACCTCAAAAGCGGCGTAGAACTGACATTGAAGCAGTTGAAATCTGCGTTCGATAAATTCCATCTTGCCGAAGAAGATCCATTGGCGCAGAAGTTTGACCCGCACAAACATCAAGCGATCAGCATGGTTGAATCCGACGCCGAGCCAAACACTGTTGTCACTGTCCTGCAGAAGGGTTACAAATTGAACGACCGTGTGATTCGCCCAGCGCTGGTGACCGTGGCCAAGGGGAAGGACGCGTGAGGACGACACGCCGCCTCCACCCTTTCCCATTTCACTATTCCCCTATTGTTGGCGCTGGATTGAATTGTTGCGGCGCATCCCCAAATACTGAACATCGAAACTTTTGCATTGAGGCAATCAAATGAGCAAGATCATCGGCATCGACCTGGGCACCACCAATTCCTGTGTAGCGGTAATGGAAAACGGCACGCCCAAAGTCATTGAAAACTCCGAGGGCGCGCGCACAACGCCTTCCATCGTCGCCTACATGGAAGACGGCGAGGTTCTTACCGGCGCACCGGGCAAGCGCCAGGCTGTCACCAATCCCAAGAACACACTCTATGCGGTGAAACGCCTGATCGGCCGCCGCTTTGAGGAAAAAGAGGTGCAGAAGGATCTGGACCTCATGCCGTACAAAATCCTCAAGGCCGACAACGGCGACGCCTGGGTGGAAGTGCGCAACAAAAAAATCGCGCCGCCCGAAGTCAGTGCGCAAGTGCTGATCAAAATGAAGAAAACCGCCGAGGACTACCTCGGTGAACCGGTCACCGAAGCCGTGATCACCGTGCCTGCCTATTTCAACGACTCACAGCGTCAGGCGACCAAGGACGCCGGACGCATCGCCGGTCTCGAAGTCAAGCGCATTATCAACGAGCCGACGGCAGCGGCGCTCGCCTTCGGCATGGACAAGAAGAAAGGCGACCGCAAAATCGCGGTATATGACCTTGGCGGCGGCACCTTCGATATCTCCATTATCGAGATCGCCGAAATCGATGGCGAACATCAGTTTGAGGTGCTCTCCACCAACGGCGATACCTTCCTCGGCGGCGAGGATTTTGACCAGCGCGTGATGGATTATTTGTGCGACGAATTTAAGAAGGAATCTGGTGTCGATCTTCGCAAAGACATGCTCGCGCTGCAACGCCTGAAAGATGCCGCTGAAAAAGCAAAAATTGAACTGTCGAGCTCACAGCAAACCGAAGTCAACCTGCCGTATATCACGGCTGACCAATCCGGGCCGAAGCACTTGGCAATCAAGATCACGCGCGCCAAGTTTGAGTCGCTGGTGGAAGATTTGATCGAGCGCACCATCAAACCTTGTGAAATCGCCATCAAGGATGCGGGCGTTAAAATCTCCGACATCGAAGACGTGATCCTCGTTGGCGGCCAGACACGCATGCCGAAAGTGCAGGAAAAGGTCAAGCAAGTCTTCGGTCAGGAGCCACGCAAGGATGTGAATCCCGACGAAGCCGTGGCGGTGGGTGCTGCCATTCAGGCGGGCGTGCTGAAAGGTGACGTGAAGGACGTGCTGCTGCTTGACGTCACGCCGCTTTCGCTCGGCATTGAAACGCTGGGCAGCGTGATGACCAAGCTCATCCAGAAAAACACCACAATTCCGACCAAGGCCAACCAGATTTTCTCGACAGCCGAGGACAACCAGACCGCAGTCACCATCCACGTGCTGCAGGGCGAACGGGACGTGGCGAGAGCCAACAAGTCGCTGGGGCAATTCAATCTCACCGACATTCCGCCGGCGCCGCGCGGTATGCCGCAGATCGAAGTCACCTTCGACATCGACGCCAACGGTATTTTGCACGTGTCCGCAAAGGACAAGGCCACCGGCAAGGAAAACAAAATCAAGATTCAGGCGAGTTCGGGCCTCTCGGAGGATGAAATCCAGCGCATGGTAAAAGACGCTGAGGCGCATGCCGAGGAAGACAAAAAAGCGCTGGAACTCGTTACTGCGCGCAATCAGTGTGACGCCATGGTACATTCCGTGCGCAAGATGCTGAAGGATCACGGCGAGCAACTCACGCCAGACGAAAAGTCCAAGATCGAAGCTGCGTTGAAGGACGCCGAGGAAACCCTCAAGTCCGACGACAAGGACAAAATCGAAGCCAAGGCAAAATCGCTCGGCGAAGCCTCGCAAAAGCTGGCAGAGAAAATGTACGCAGCCGAGCAGGCCAAGCAACAGGGCGCAGCAGGCGCGGGGGCAGGTCCGGGTGCAGGTGAAGCGAAGGCCGATGCCGGCAAGAAAGACGACGGCAATGTGGTGGATGCCGAATTTACCGAGGTGAAGGATAAGAAGTAACTGAGCGAGAAGTTGGGCGCGAGGGGTGAGGCGCTGGTGCGCTTCGCTCCGGTTGCGCTTTTTGGCTTCATGCCTGACGCTTAACGCCTCATGCCCTTAAAACACCATGGCCCAGAAAAAAGACTACTACGAAGTACTCGGCGTCAATCGCGACGCTTCGGATGACGACCTGAAGCGGTCGTACCGCAAGCTTGCGATGAAATGGCATCCGGATCGCAATCCGGATAATCCCAAGGCCGAGGATTACTTCAAAGAGGCCAAGGAAGCCTACGAGATTCTGTCAGACGCGAACAAGCGCGCGGCTTACGATCAATACGGCCACGCGGGTGTTGATCCTTCCGCCGCGACTGGGGGTAACACCGGCTTCACCAACTTCTCCGATGCATTCGGCGATATTTTCGGTGACATTTTCGGTGGCGGCCGTTCTCGCTCCAGCGTATATCGCGGGGCGGATTTGCGTTACAACCTCGAAGTCACGCTCGAAGAAGCCGCACGCGGCACGGAAACCCGCATACGCATTCCAGCGCTCGAAGAGTGCAGCTTTTGCCACGGCAGCGGCGCCAAGGCGGGCACTGCGCCTACGACTTGCACCACTTGCAAGGGTCAGGGGCAGGTGCGTATTCAGCAGGGTTTTTTCTCGATACAGCAGACCTGCGCCAAGTGTCATGGCTCCGGCAAAATGATCGTTACCCCCTGCAACGCGTGTAACGGCAGCGGTCGCGTCAAACAGCACAAAACGCTCGCGGTCAAAATCCCCGCCGGCGTGGACGAAGGCGACCGCATTCGTTTGTCCGGTGAGGGTGAACCGGGCAGCAACGGGGGGCCGCAGGGCGATTTATATGTGGTAATCCACATCAAGCCACATTCGGTATTTCAGCGCGAACAAAATGACCTGCACTGCGAAATGCCAGTGAGCTTCACCACAGCCGCGCTGGGCGGAGACATCGAAATCCCCACGCTCGACGGCTACGCAAAGATCAAGATTCCGGCCGAAACGCAGTCCGGCAAAATATTCAGGTTGCGCGGTAAGGGTATCAAGGGCGTGTGCTCCGCTACCCACGGTGATCTGATGTGTCACGTGGTCGTTGAAACTCCGGTCAACCTCACCGCGCGCCAGCGCGAGTTGTTGCAGGAACTCGAAGCTATCGATCAGAGCAGCGCGGGCCGCCACAACCCGCGCGCCAAGGGGTGGATGGACAAAGTAAAGGCGTTTTTTGGCACGTGACAATGCCACCGGAGCGTGGCGCCGTTTGCTCGGGGCAGTTAACCCTTTGATTTAACGTATAATCCGCGCTCCTCAAAAGCGCCCATCGCCGGCTCGCGTTTCCCGCCGGCATAAGTAACGTAACACCCATGACCACCCTAACCTGGATACTGGCGGCCACGGTCGCCGGCGGCATTATTTCCGTGCTCGGCGCGTGGCTGATCGCAGCACGCGCGAGCGCAGCGCAAGTGCCGGTTCTCATCAGCTACGCCGTGGGCGCACTGCTCGGTGCAGTGTTTCTGGAGCTACTGCCGCACGCGTTTAACCGTTCCGACAATCTGCAAGCCACAGCCGCCACGCTACTTGGCGGACTGCTGCTCTTTTTCATACTCGAAAAACTCGTGCTGTGGCGCCACTGCCATATCGAGGAATGTGAAGCGCACGACCCTCACGACACGCCTGCCTCTGCTGCCGCATCGCCATTGGCGCACCATCACAGCCCTCTGCATGGACATTCGCACGCCCACGCGCATGCGCCCTGGGCAGCAAATGGTAACGGCAGCAACGGAGCGGCCCATGACCACGGCCGCAGCGGCATGATGATTTTGATTGGCGACACCTTTCACAATTTCGTCGATGGCGTGCTGATTGCTGCAGCGTTCTTGGCAGATACGCAACTGGGTATCGTCACGGCGGTGGCCATCGTGGCGCACGAAGTGCCGCAGGAAGTCGGCGATTTTCTGATCCTGCTGCACTCGGGCTATTCAAAATCCCATGCATTCACACTCAATCTGCTATCGAGCGCCGCCATGGTCGTGGGCGGCGTGCTTGGCTATTATGCGCTGCACGCGATGGAGCAATGGATCGGCACCCTAATCAGCCTTGCGGCCGCCAGCATGCTCTACGTAGCGGTGGCAGACCTGATCCCCGGCCTGCACCGCCGGCCGGAAATCCGCGCCACAGTGATGCAGGTATCGCTAATCGCACTGGGTATTGCCACGATCTGGCTGGTGGGAGAAGCGGCGCACGGCGGATAGACGCCTATGACGACCGTGGTGATGCGCTCCGCCAGCCCATGTAAAATCGCTCCATTCCCATCCGGCAACCGCAATGTCCGAATCCAACGAAGCCGCCGCGCAAGCCCAACTGGCCGAAAAAGTCGCCGAGGCGCTGGCCGATATCCAGCAGCATGTACTGGCTAACGCCGCGAAGCCCTTCACCCAGGGTGCGGGGCAGATCGACGCCAATACGGTGTTGCAGCAACTGGCGCAGGATTTCGTGCGCAATCCGCAGCGTTGGCATTTCTTGCAGCAGGAGTGGTATCAGCGACAGCTGGCGCTGTGGATGTCGGCCGCCAGCAATGCGGGGGAGGCATCCCCTGGCCAAGCCGAACAAAAAGCCGCGCCGATACTCGACCGGCGCTTTCGCGGCCCAGAGTGGCACGCGCCGTTCTTCCGCTGGCTGTCTCAATCGTATCTGATCACGTCGCAGTGGATGGAAGGCATCGCCAGCGGCGTTGAGCTGATGCCGCATGACAAAAAGCGCGCGGCTTTTCAGATTCGCCAGTGGATTGACGCAGCTTCGCCCGCGAATTACCTGTGGAGCAATCCGGAGGCGTTGAAGCTCGCGGCGGATACCAAGGGTGCAAGCCTTGCGCAGGGTTTGCAAAACCTGCGCGCTGATCTGCCCAAGGGCATGGTATCGATGACGGACGAAAGCGCATTCGAGATCGGCAAGAACATCGCCACCACGCCAGGCGACGTGGTGTTTGAAAATGACGTGCTGCAGCTTATCCAGTACCGGCCGCTGACTGACGAGGTCTATTCGCGGCCGCTCTTGATGGTGCCTCCGTGCATCAACAAGTTTTATATTCTCGATTTACAGGCGGAAAACTCGCTGGCGCGATTTTGCGTCGAGCAGGGCCACACGACCTTCATGGTGTCGTGGCGCAATGTGCCGCCGGAGTGCGGCAAGCTGACGTGGGACGATTATGTTTCAGCGCTCATCGACGCCATCGAAGCCATGCGCGATATCTGCGGTGTCCAGCAATCAACGGGCTGGCGTTTTGCGTAGGCGGCACGCTGCTGGCCTGTGCGCTTGCAGTGCTGAAAAAAAGCCGCAAGCATCCGGTCGCCAGTGTTGCGCTGCTCGCCACCATGCTCGATTTTTGTGACACCGGCGAATTGTCAGTATTTATCGACGAAGCCTACGTCGAGCGCCGGGAGCGCGAATTCGCTTTGGAAAGAGGCGGCGGCATTCTGCCCGGCCGCGAACTGGCGGTGACCTTTGCCACGTTGCGCGCGAACGATCTCATCTGGAATTACGTCGTCAACAATTACCTCAAGGGTAAAACGCCGCCGGCGTTCGATCTGCTCTACTGGAATTGCGACAGCACCAACCTGCCCGGCCCGATGTATGCGTGGTACATCCGCCACACCTACCTCGAAAACAATCTGCGCACTCCGGACAAACTCACAGTGTGCGGCAAACCGCTCGATTTATCCGCGCTGGATTTGCCCACGTATCTGCTCGCCACGCGCGAGGATCATATTGTGCCGTGGAAAACAGCATACGCGAGCACCAAGCTGCTGAAGGGCGACCTTACGTTTGTGTTGTCGGCCAGCGGCCACATTGCCGGCATCGTCAATCCAGCGCGCGCCAACAAGCGCAACTACTGGGTGAACGAAGATCTTTCCACCGATGCGGATACCTGGCTGGGCGCTTCAAAGCCGGTACCCGGCAGTTGGTGGAATCACTGGGCAGCGTGGGCGGCGCCCCATGGCGGCGGCAAAGTGCCGGCACGCAAAATCTCCGGTAGCAAAAAGTACCCGGTGATCGAACCCGGGCCGGGCCGCTACGTGCATGCCAAAGCCGAGCCGCCCACCACTGAGGAAAAATCGTAACCATCTGTTTTTATTAAATATTTTATCCAGCGAGGAGACGGAAATGACACAACGCATGGCAGTGGTAACCGGCGGCATGGGCGGCTTGGGCGAGGCGATTTGTATCAAACTCGCACGTATGGGCTACAAGGTCGTCACTACCTGTTCGCCCGGCAACACCAAGCGCGAAGCGTGGCTCACCGACATGAAAAAACAGGGCTTCGACTTCAAGGCCTATGAAATTGACGTCGCCGATTTCGATTCATGCCAGAATGGTGTTGCCAAGATTCAATCTGAATGCGGGCCTATCGACGTGCTGGTCAACAACGCCGGCATCACCCGCGACACCACCTTTCGCAAAATGGACAAGGCATCGTGGGACGCCGTCATGAACACCAATCTCGACTCGGTGTTCAACATGACCAAGCCGATCATCGACGCCATGGCCGAGCGGGGCTGGGGCCGTGTCATCAACGTGTCTTCAGTCAACGGGCAAAAAGGCGCATTCGGCCAGACCAACTACTCCGCCGCCAAGGCCGGCATGCACGGCTTCACCAAGGCCGCCGCACTCGAGTATGCGCGCAAGGGGGTGACCGTCAACACCATTTCGCCGGGCTACATCGGCACGAAAATGGTGATGGCGATTCCGAAGGACGTGCTCGATTCCAAAATCATTCCGCAGATACCGATCGGGCGGCTGGGCAAGCCGGAAGAAGTCGCAGGCCTCGTGGCCTACCTATGCTCGGAAGAAGCCGCGTTCGTCACCGGGGCGAATATTGCCATTAACGGCGGGCAACATATGCAGTAAAGGGTTGTGAACAGTTAACGGTGAACTGCAAACAGGAACCCCGATCGCTGGCATGCCGCGACCTGCCGTTACGGTTCACTGTTCACAGCTTACCGTTCACTCACTCCTCATACTTCGCCTGCACCCGCACACAACGTAACTATCTGTTTTTAAAGAATTTGCTGCGCAACACCCGTTGCGATGCAGCATCTTTTCTGGAATAATCCGCCGACACTTCAGCAAGGGCTCGAGCAAAGGTTCGCAATGGCACAACCATCGTCACAGCAATCGGCACAGGGTTCGGCGCAAGGGTCATCCCAGTCGGCGCATAAGCCACGACTGATCAAGAAGTATCCGAATCGCCGTCTTTACGACACGGAGACCAGCACCTACATCACGCTGACTGATGTCAAAAAGCTGGTGCTCGAAAATGTCGAGTTTCGCGTCGAGGACGCCAAGACGCGCGAAGATTTGACGCGCAGCATTCTGCTCCAAATCATTCTCGAAGAAGAAACTGCGGGTGCGCCGATGTTTTCCAGCGACATGCTGTCGCAGATCATCCGCTTTTACGGCAACGCCATGCAAGGCATGATGGGCAACTTCCTCGAGAAGAACGTGCAAACCTTCATGGACATCCAGAAGCGCATGCAGGAGCAATCCAGCCAGCTTTACGGCGCCAACCCCATGCTCAACACCGATGCGTGGAACGAATTCATCAAGATGCAGGGTCCGGCAATTCAGGGGCTGATGGGGCGCTATCTCGAACAAAGCGCCAATGCTTTTGTCGACATGCAAAAGCAGATGCAAACCCAAACGCGCAACATGTTCGGTGGCTTTCCGTTTGCGGGGTTTGGGGGGGCAGGCACGCCGCCCAAGGACGGCGGCGAGAACAAGAGCTAGTTAAGCACTCCCGAAGATTCATCCATGCCGGCGAAAAAAGTCGGATTTGTTTCGCTCGGCTGCCCCAAGGCGCTGGTCGATTCCGAGCGCATCCTCACTCAGTTGCGCGCCGAAGGCTACGCGATATCGCCCTCGTACAACGATGCTGATCTGGTCGTCGTCAATACCTGCGGCTTCATCGACTCCGCGGTGGAAGAATCGCTGGACGCGATCGGCGAAGCGCTCGCAGAAAACGGCAAGGTTATTGTCACCGGCTGTCTCGGCGCCAAGGGCGATATCGTCAAGCAAACGCACCCCAAAGTGCTGGCCGTCACTGGCCCACACTCCGCCGATGAGGTCATGAAGGCGGTGCACAAGCACTTGCCGCACAAACACAACCCGCACGTCGATCTGGTGCCACCCCAGCGTGATATCGGTATCAAACTCACGCCCAAACACTACGCCTATCTGAAAATCGCCGAAGGCTGCAATCACCGCTGCACGTTTTGCATCATCCCGTCGATGCGCGGCGATCTGGTGAGCCGCCCTATCGGTGACGTAATGCAGGAAGCGCAAAATCTGGTGAAAGCCGGCGTGAAAGAGTTGCTGGTGATTTCGCAGGACACCAGCGCCTACGGCGTCGATGTCAAGTACCGCACAGGCTTCTGGGGCGGGCGGCCGATCCGCACGCGCATGCTCGAACTGGCGCGCGCGCTGGGCGATTTGGGTGTCTGGATAAGGCTTCATTACGTTTACCCATACCCGCACGTGGACGAAGTGATTCCACTGATGGCGCAGAACACCACTGAGGGCAAAATCCTGCCGTACCTCGACGTGCCGTTTCAGCACGCCAGCCCTCGCATTCTCAAGCTGATGAAGCGCCCTGCCAATGCCGAAAACACGCTAGCGCGCATCAAGGCCTGGCGTGCGATTTGTCCGGAGCTGACCATCCGCAGCACCTTCATCGCAGGCTTCCCCGGCGAAACCGAAGCCGAGTTTCAGCAATTGCTGGATTTTCTCGAAGAAGCGCAGCTCGACCGCGTCGGCTGTTTTGCCTATTCGCCGGTGGAAGGCGCAGCCGCCAACGCGCTGCCGAATCCCGTGCCGGAAGACGTGCGCGAGGAACGCCGCGCGCGCTTCATGCAGACGCAGGAAAAAATTTCCAAAGCACGCCTCAAACAGAAAGTCGGCAAGACACTGACCGTGCTTGTCGACAGCATCGACAATGACAAGGCTGTCGCGCGTTCCGCAGCCGATGCGCCGGAAATCGACGGCACGGTGATCATTACCGGCAGCGCTGCGGCCAAGCTCAAGCCCGGCGATTTCGCCACGGTGAAAATCACGCGTGCTGGCGCGCACGATCTTCATGGAATAATTGTTTAAAAACAGATACTTATGATAGAAAAGCTGCGGCAGTGGGCCAAGCGTCTGAAGCGCGAAGCTGTCACCCTGTGGTTTTGCTACCGCGATCCGCGCACGCCACTCATTGCGCGCCTGCTGGCTATCGGCGTGGTGGCCTACGCCTTCAGCCCGATCGATCTCATTCCGGATTTCATCCCGGTGCTGGGCTTTCTCGACGACGCGCTACTGCTGCCCATTGGCATTTGGCTCACACTGAAATTTATCCCGAAACCCGTGCTGGCGGATTGCCGCGAAAAGGCTGAGCAATGGATGGCGCAATCCCACGGCAAACCGCGCAACTGGTTTGGCGCCGCTATCATCTTCGCGCTGTGGCTCGCCGCCGCATGGCTTACATGGGTGCTGTGCCGAGACTGGCTTTTCGCCTAACCCACACGCCTGCGGCAATCATCACGGCGGCTATAATTCCCTCACCATGGAACTGAAACGCCCCCGCTTTAGACGCCCCCCGCTCGAGCGCGCCGCATGGCGCGAGTGGCTGATTATCGTGGCGCCAGCGCTACTACTGGTTGTCGCGGCGTTCTACATCACGTCACGCTTCGTGCAGCCCGCACCGCCCAAAAGTATCGTCATCACCACCGGCGGCGAAAGTGGTGCGTATTACAAATTCGCACAGCGCTACCGCACAGCACTTAAACGTGACGGTATTGATCTCATTATCAAACCGTCCGCCGGGTCGCTGCAGAATCTGCAACGCCTGCGCGGCGCGGGAAATGCAACGCCTGCGCGGCGCGGGAAATGCAACGCCTGAAGCCAGCATCGCGTTCGTGCAAGGCGGTACCACCGAACCGGAAGACTCCAACAACATGCTCTCGCTCGGCCGCATGTTCTACGAGCCGCTATGGGTGTTTCACCGTCTGCCGGCGGATATTGACCGCCTCACCGCGCTTGCCGGTAAACGCATCGGCGTAGGCCCCGCCGGCAGCGGCACGCGCCATGTGGCCCTGCAACTACTGGGCGCCAGCGAAGTCAGTGCCAGCAACGCCACACTGGTGGAATCCGCTGGCAAGGCCGCCGCGCAAGCACTGGTTGCAGGCGAACTGGACGCGGCGTTTTTCGTTGCCGCGCCCGACGCCGAGCTGGTCCAGCAAATGCTGCGTGCCCCAGGCATCAAACTGATGAATTTTTCGCAGGCCGAAGCCTATGCGCGGCGCTTTCCCTGGCTGGCGCGCATCGTACTGCACAAGGGCGTGATCGACTTTGCGCACAATATTCCCGCGCGTGACGTTGAACTGGTGGCGGCAGTGGCGTTGCTCGCGGTGCGAGACGATGTGCACACGGCGCTGCAATTTGCACTGGCGCAGGCGGCCGCCGAAGTGCACCGCGCGCCAGGCATTTTCAATGGCGACAATCACTTTCCGCAGTCGCAGGGCACCGAGCTTCCGATGAGTCCCGTGGCCGAGCGCTTCCACAAATCCGGCCCGCCCTTCTTCCAGCGCTATCTGCCCTTCTGGCTCGCGGTGTGGATGGATCGTCTGGTCGTGCTGCTGATACCGGTTGTCACGATTCTCGTCCCCGTATTCAAGTTCGCGCCCATGCTCTACGGTTGGCGCGTACGCAAACGCCTGTGGCACTGGTACGACGAGCTGAAGAAGCTCGAGATCGCGATGGCCAACGCACCGCAGGACCACGAAAAGCACGTGGCGGAAATCGAGCGCATCGAAGACGCCGTATCGGGCATCCCGATTCCGCTGCAATATTCAGAGCAGTATTACAACTTGCGCTCCCACGTGGAATTCGTGCAGCGGCGCCTGTCGGCGCAAATGCCCACCGCGCCGCAGGAAGGCTGAGGCCGAGCCAGACCCGGCCGTTACGGAATGAATACGCCCCAAGGCGTATCCCCCACCTTGATATCGGTGATCTTCTCCAGCTTTTCCGTATCGATCACCGACACGCTGTTGGAGCGGCCGTTGGCGACATAGAGTTTTTTGCCATCGGGCGAAATCGCCATGTTCCAGGGGCGCTGCCCAACCGCGATGGTCTTGCTGATTTTTTGCGAGGCCACATCGATTACGCTCACGCTGCCGTCAGCGCCGTTGGTGATAAACACCAGCTTGCCGGCAGGGTGCACTGCCACGCCGTTGGAACGCACGCCGGCGGGTATCACGGCCACGACCTTGCGCGCTGCCGTGTCAATGACATGCACTTGATTCGCCAGTTCGCACGCCACGTAGGCGAGTTTGCCATCGGGTGTAAAGCCAATGCCGCGCGGGCGTTTACCCACCTTGACTGCAGCGACCTGCTTGCGTGCGGCGACATCGATGATGTCTACATCCTCGGCCTCCTCCGCACTCACGTAAACCCACTTGCTGTCGGGGCTGAACACCGCATGTTCCGGATTCGTGCCCTGGGTTTTCACCTGAAACTCGCGTTTGCCCGTCGCGGTGCTTATAAAGTGCACGGAATTGTCTTCTTCAACAGCCACGGTCACCCACCGTCCGTCAGGCGAACGGTAAACGCCTTCCGGCGATTCACCAAGCACAATGGTGTCCGTCACCTTGCGCGCCGCCACGTCGACCACCTGAACCGCATTCGCTGGCTGGTCACTCACGTAAAGCGTCTTGCCGTCCGTGGAAGCCGCTGTGCCACGCGGGCGTTTGCCGACGGCTGCTTCACCGACCACCGTGTCGGTGGCCACGTCAATAATGCTCATCGTACCCGACTTTTCGTTGGGCACCCAGGCGAATGGCGCAGCCGACACTCCAAACGTAACCAGAGCGCCCAGCCCCACACCCAAAGCCGCAGCCGCGGCGCCCAGCGCAATTGTCAAGAATTGAGATTTCATATATTTTTCTCCTCGAATCATTCAAACCGCGTGACAACAGTATAACGCGCTGACCTGACTTCGATGAAACCAAACTACCGATGCTACCTCCTCTGCGGCCTGTTGAGCGCGCTAATCACACTGGGGCCGCAAACTGCCGCACAGCAGGCGACTCCATCACCCGCCGGCATCGATGAAAAATCGCTGTCGCTACAAGAGCGGCTGGGGCTCAAGCTGTTTTTCGATACCCGCCTGTCGGAGCCGGCGGGCCAATCCTGCGCCTCGTGTCACGACCCCGCGAAAGCCTTTACCGGCAACAATGGCACGGCCATCGGCGTAGCGCTCGGCAGCCGCCCTGGCACGTTTGGCACGCGCGACACACCCACGGCGATGTATCTCGCCACCGCGCCACGCTTTGGCAGCACAGTCAAGGACGGCAAGACCGTGCCCGCGGGGGGCCTGTTCTGGGACGGGCGCGCGGACACGCTGGAAGATCAGGCCAAGGGGCCGTTTTTCAATCCGCTGGAAATGAACAACCCCAGCGTGCCGGCATTGATCACCAAGGTCCTGCAAGGCCCCTACGCCGCCGAGTTTCGGCAGCTATGGGGCGCAAAGATTTTCGATCAACCCGATGCCGCGCTTGACGCCGTCGCCGCTTCCATTGCCGCGTTTGAGCGCACGCGCGTGTTTCAGCCCTTCACCTCGAAGTTCGACTACGTCATGCGCGGAAAGGCAAAGTTTACCGAGCAGGAACAGCGCGGCTTGAGCCTTTTCACGATCCGCCAAAAGGGCAATTGCGCACACTGCCATACCGTCGATGAAGCCTCGCGCGACCCGGCCAAATCCCTGTTCACCGACTTTGGCTACCACGCGCTGGGCGCGCCGCGCAGCCAGCGCATTCCGCGCAACGCCGCCGACACCACGTTCATGGATATGGGACTGTGCGAACGCGCGCCGATGTCGGGCAAACAGGCGGTGAAGGACGAAAACCACTGCGGCCTGTTCAAGACGCCAACACTGCGCAACATCGCCCTCACCGCTCCGTACATGCACAATGGCGTGTTCGACAATTTGCGCGACGTGGTGGCGTTCTACGCCACGCGCGACACCGACCCGCTCAAGTGGTACCCCGATGGCAAAAAGTTCAATGACCTGCCGTCAATCTTTCACGGCAACGTCGACGTCGATACGCCACCCTACCAGCGCCGCCCCAAACAGCGGCCGCAGCTCAACGACGAGGAAATCGACGACATTGTCGCGTTTTTAAAAACGCTGACAGATGGCCACAAACCGTAACTATTTGTTTTTATTTAATAATTTCTTGGTAATTCATTAGCGTGGCAACAAAAAAGCCGTGGCATGCCACGGCTTTTTTTGCGTCTGCAAGCCACCGTTTTACAGCGCCTGCTCCAACTGTTTACGCTGCGCCACCATCTCGGCTGGCATGCGAGCGGACAGTTCACCGAACAGCCGCTCGTGGTCTTTCACCTCGGCCTGCCACAGGCCCTTGTCGATGCGCGTGAGTTCGTCGAAGGCTTTTTTCGAGAAGCCGCTGATGCCTTTCAACTCGATGTCTTCAAAGCGCGGCATGCGGCCGATGGGTGTTTCAGCGGCTTGCGCCTTGCCCTCGCAGCGTTCGACGATCCATTTCAACACGCGCATGTTGTCGCCGAAACCCGGCCAGATGAACTTGCCGTGCTCGTCCTTGCGGAACCAGTTCACCGCGAAAATCTTAGGCGCCTGAGCGATCGACTTGCCCACTTTCAGCCAGTGGCCGAAGTAGTCGCCAAAGTGATACCCACAAAACGGCAGCATGGCGAATGGGTCGCGGCGAACCACGCCCATTTTGCCCACGCTGGCAGCGGTGGTTTCCGAGGCCATGGTCGCGGCCATATAAACGCCGTGTGTCCAGTCGTTGGCTTCCGTCACCAGCGGCACGGTGGTGGTGCGGCGGCCGCCGAACAGGAAAGCGCTGATCGGAACGCCAGCCGGGTCTTCCCACTGCGGATCAATACACGGAATCTGCGACGCGGCTACGGTAAAGCGCGCGTTGGGGTGCGCTGCGGGCTTGTCACCATCGGGATCCCACGGCTTGCCCTGCCAGTCAGTCAGATTCATCGGAGGCGTTTGCGACAAACCTTCCCACCACACATCGCCGTCTGGCGTCATCGCCACGTTGGTGAAAATGGTGTTCTTGTTAAGCGCGGCCAGACAATTCGGATTGGTCAATTCGGAAGTACCCGGCGCCACGCCAAACGCACCGGCTTCCGGGTTGATCGCGTAGAGGCGGCCATCCTTGCCCGGCTTGATCCACGCAATATCTTCACCGATGGTGGTGACCTTCCAGCCCTGCAATTCCTTTGGCGGAATCAGCATGGCGAGATTGGTTTTTCCGCAGGCGCTGGGGAAGGCCGCAGCGATGTAATGTTTCTTACCACCCGGCGGCTGGATGCCCAGAATCAGCATGTGTTCGGCGAGCCAGCCCTGCTCGCGCGCCATGATGCTGGCGATGCGCAGCGCGAAACATTTTTTTCCGAGCAGCGCGTTGCCGCCGTAGCCAGAGCCAAACGACCAGATGAGTTTTTCGTCGGGGAAGTGGCAGATGAATTTATATTGCTTGTTGCTCGGCCACACCACATCTTTTTCGCCCGGCGCCAGCGGCGCACCCACGCTGTGCAGGCACGGCACGAAAAAGCCGTCGCTGCCCAGCAAATCCAGCACCGCGCGCCCGATGCGCGTCATCACGCGCATGCTCACCACCACGTAGGGCGAATCAGTCAGCTCCACGCCAATATGTGAAATGTGAGAACCAAGCGGCCCCATGCTGAACGGAATCACATACATCGTGCGGCCGCGCATGCAGCCATCGCTTATTTTCGTCAGCGTCGCACGCATTTCTTCCGGCGCCACCCAGTTGTTGTTGGGGCCGGCATCTTCCTTGTTTTTGCTGCAGACGAAGGTGCGGTCTTCCATGCGCGCCACGTCGTCGGGGTCGGAGCGGGCGAGGAAACAGCCAGGACGCTTTTGTTCGTTCAGCTTGATCAACATGCCGCTGGCGACCATTTCGGCGCACAAGCGGTCATATTCGGCCTGCGAGCCATCGCACCAAACGATGCGCTCGGGCTTGGTCAGTTGAGCCACTTCGGCCACCCACGCGGCCAGTTTCTTGTTCTTGACGTAATCGGGCGCAGTCGTTGCCGCAGTCATGGTGATTCCCTGTTTTAAAACCTTAAAAAACCCTTAAAAAACAAAGGCATAGAGAACT
This sequence comes from Betaproteobacteria bacterium, assembly GCA_900299145.1. Taxonomy (GTDB): domain Bacteria; phylum Pseudomonadota; class Gammaproteobacteria; order Burkholderiales; family SG8-41; genus UBA5216. Next base: position 43,757 of record OMIN01000100.1, read on the forward strand.
CTGTGAGTACGCCATGCCAGCAGAAGGCGGATTCTACCCGATTTGGGGTATCGCGGGCTAGGCACTAGTTCACGCTCACAGCCGCCCGTGAACACGGCAGAACCGATAACGCATCGTCAGAACGCCTTCCGCCTTGCTTGTGAAGGGGTTGCCTTACCGCCGGTCAGCCGGGGGCAAGTGTTTCGCGCGCGCTGGCCGGGGACCCGACTTGGGCGCTGGTGCCGCTGATCGCGTTACTCCGTCCGGCGAGACGGGTGCACGCCCGTCCAGTTGGAACACGCTAACCGATTGATGCAATTGCCTTGCACTGTCTGCCATGGCTTCGGCGGCAGCGGAAGTCTGCTCCACCAAGGCCGCGTTTTGCTGCACCCCGCTATCCATCTGGCTGACTGCGCGGGTGACCTGCTCAATGCCGTCGGCCTGCTCACGCGAGGCCCGGCTGATCTGCTCGATGATGACGTCGACTTTTTCCACAGCCGCAACAATTTCAGCCATGGTTTTACCGGCGTCCTTGACCTGCCGCGTGCCGCTTTCAACCTTTTCCACCGATGCGCCAATCAACGCTTTGATTTCTCGCGCAGCATCCGCCGAGCGTTGCGCGAGCGCGCGCACTTCCGCGGCCACCACCGCGAAACCGCGCCCCTGCTCACCGGCGCGCGCCGCTTCCACTGCAGCGTTCAGGGCTAGGATGTTGGTTTGGAACGCGATACTGTCGATAACACCGATAATATCGCCGATCCGGCGCGAGCTTTCCTCCATGCCGGACATGGTGGCAACCACCGCACCAACCACCGCGCCGCCTTGTTCCGCGATGCGATCAGCCTCTCGCGCCAGGGCGCTGGCGTTGGCCGCGCCTTCGGTGTTCTGGCGCACAGCCGTGGTCAATTGCTCCATGCTCGAGGCAGTTTCCTCCAGCGACGCGGCTTGTGACTCCGTACGCGTAGACAGATTGTTTGTACCGGCAGCCACTTCTTGTGCCGCACCTTGGATGACTTCCGTGCCGCTTCGAATATCGCGCACGATGCGGCCCAAGCCCTCGCTCATGACCTGTAACGCGTGCAGCAGGCTGCTGTTGTCGCCCGGCCGCAATTCGACCCGCTGAGACAAATCGCCATGCGCGATGCGTTGCGTTGCGAGCACGGCATAGGACAAATCCCCCCCCCAAGCCGCGCCTCAGACGACGCAGAATGACTACGTTAAGCACGATAAACAACATCAAGGCTGCAGCCAGCATGCCGCCTATCAACCAGTATGCACGTTGCGTGCGGCGCGCCACAGATTGGACAATGGCCTGATCGATCACCGCGAAATGGGCCTCGAAAGTTTCTGCATCGCCGAGCAACCTGCCGTAGAACGCCATCACACTGGCGTCGCCCGCGTTGATACCGCGTTGGGCCGCAAATGGCGCCAGCGCCTTGCGCATGGCTTCCCACGAGGGCGCAATTTTTCCTTTGAATAGAGCTTCGGCGGCCTCGCCTGGCAACCGGCTGGCAAGCTCATCAAGCGCGGCATCGCCTGCTTTCAAGCTCGCCTGCAACGCCTTGACCTGCGCGCTGGCGCCTTCCGCCAGTATCAGCTCGCCCACGCCGCGCAGCGTGGCCTGCACGTAGCGGCTGGCGTGATCAAGCGACTCCTGCGCGTCACGCGCTTCGTTGATTTGCCGCAATCCAGCGATAAATATCGCAAACGTCGCCGCAATCAGCAGGAAGCCGATCACCGCGCCCGCGATCATGTCTCGCCGCAGCGGATCCATGCCCATTGCCTTCGTCATGCCGTCCGCCCCGGTGTCAAGCGGCATGCGCGGCTACTTTGCCAGTGGCAAGCCGGCCTTCACCCAGTCATCGGTCCCGGCGCGGTAGTAATGCACGTTGGTATAACCGGCCTTGATCGCGAGCACGGATGCCTTGTAGGACTTCCATCCAGTTGGGCCGTCGCTATAAAAAACCAGCTTGGCCCCCTTGTCAGCCGGCAGTGCCTTGAGATCGAACTGATCCTTTGCGGGGTCAAAATCCGCCTTAAAATCACTGTTCTCGCGGTATGGCAACGACTTCGCGCCAGGCAGATGGCCTTTGCCAAAATTGACCGGGCTGCGCATATCGAAGAACAGTACGCCTTTGGCATCAACCAATTGTTTTGCGATCTTGGTATCAATCACCTGCCCGCCCTTGAGCATACCGGGAGTTGGCGGCTTGGGCACATCCGTTTGCGCGTAAGCTTCCCGGAAGGGTAGTAACGAAGCAAAGGCTAACAGGCAGGCAATCAGGGTTCTAATCATCATGTAGTCCTTTTTCAGCACACGAGAAACCATCCATACTGCTAAGGCTTTGAAAGCGGAAAACTTTACACATTCGCGCTGCAGTGTAACGCTGATTGACCTCGGTAAACCCCGCCCTTTGACAATTTGCAAATACTTTACAAGAGTGCGCCCAATGCACAGCAACTCGCGGATTCGCGGAACATACCAGAAATGATAATGGAATGTTGGATTATGCCGTATGGGAGGCGCCAACCGGCTGGCGTCCTGCGGCACTGGTAAACGGGAACGAATAGCACCACGCGGCCTACCGCCAGACCCGAACTGCCCCATCTTCAAATAATCCATATGAAACAAATACTTACGAGAAATATTCGTTTAAGAGCATTTCTGCTACGCTCCGGTCGATGCTTGGATTCAGTTTGTTGCCAAAAGGCACCCTGCCCGACGCCCAACGCCTGCTGGCTGCACGTGCGTTGCGCGGCTTTACCGATGGCTATGTCGCGCTGCTGCTGCCGTATTACCTGACGCTTTGCGGCTACAGCCCGCCGCAAATCGGCGTCATCATCACCGCCACGTTGCTCGGCTCCGGCGTAATGACGCTGGGTGCAGGCCTGATCGCGTACCGCTTTCACAACCGCACGCTGCTGTCGGCGGCGGCGCTGCTGATGATGCTCACCGGCATTGGCATGGCGGCGGTGACGGATTTCTGGCCGCTGCTTATCGTGGCTTTTGTGGGCACCATCAATCCGTCGAATGGCGACGTCAGCGTGTTCCTCCCGCTGGAACAATCACTGCTCACCACTACCACGCCCGCGCCCTCGCGCACGGCACTGTTCGCGCGCTACAGCCTCATTGCCGGGCTGGCTGCCGCCGCCGGCGCGCAAGCCGCGGCGCTGCCCGCGCTCGCCGCGCCCTGGCTGGGGCTGACAGATAAAGGGGCAATACAGGCAATGTTCCTCCTGTACGCTGCCACGGCAATCGCGGTGCTGGCGATATACCGCAGCGTGTCGCCCGCGCTCGGCGTGGACAAGGCATCTTCGCAACCGCCACGCACGCCGCTGGGCCCGTCCAAGCGCCGTGTCTACCGGTTGGCGGCGGTGTTCAGCATCGACGCGCTCGGCGGTGGCTTCGGCGTACAGTCGCTGCTGGCACTGTGGCTGTACCAGCGTTTTGGCATGACAGTGGCGGAGGCCGGGACGCTCTTTTTGTGCACCAGCCTGCTGGGGGCGTTTTCGCAACTTGCGGCAAGCCGCATCGCCGCGCGCTTTGGACTTATCAACACCATGGCATTTACTCACCTGCCGGCCAACCTGCTGTGCATCCTGGTGCCGTTCATGCCCAGTCTGCCGCTGGCAGTGGCCTGCCTGCTGGGGCGCGCGGCGCTTGGGTCGATGGATATCCCGGCGCGCGTGTCTTATGTCATGGCGGTGGTATCCCCGCCCGAGCGCCCCGCCGCCGCCAGCGTCACCAATGTGCCGCGCAGTCTGGCGTCCGCCTTGAGTCCTGCGCTGGCTGGATATATGCTAACTATTTCCAGTTTCGGCTGGCCGCTGGTAGTATGCGGGATGCTCAAGGTTGTCTATGATCTGACGTTGCTTGCGATGTTCCGGTCGGTGAAACCGCCCGAAGAGGTTACTGAAAAGGGGAAGACATGAAGCTACTCAGTTTCCGTCCACCACGTGCCCGGGTTGATCATTTCGGCGTGTTGCTGTCCAACGGTCAGGCACTCGACATCACCGAGGCCAAAATCGGCCGCGGCTTGCCCGACAACCTGCTCGACTGCATCCGCGGCGGCGCCGACGCTCTGGCCCGCGTGCGCGACGTGCAGGCGCAAGCCGAGCAGCGCCTCAAGGCCGGCAGCAGCGAACACATCCTTTGGCTCAAGGATGTCGCCGCACGGCCGCCGCTGTTCCCCGGCAAGATCATGGCCATCGGCAAGAATTATTCCGACCACGCCGCCGAAACCGGCAGCGCGGCCTATTCTCGCCCGGCGGGCTTCATCAAGCACGTCGACACACTTATCGCCGACGGCGACACCATTCGCAAGCCGGCGTGGACGGACAAACTGGATTACGAAACTGAACTCGCGGTGGTGATTGGCGATGAATGTGCAGACGTCCCGCCCGAAGAAGCCTACGAGCATATTTTCGGCTACACCATCATGAACGACGTTTCCGCGCGCGACATCCAGATGTCCGAGCGCAAGGAAGGTAACATATTGATTGGAAAGAACTTTCCGACCGCCGCCCCGCTGGGCCCCTGGGTCGTCACGAAAGACGAAGTCGCCAATCCCCACAACCTGCTGCTGACCACCAAAGTCAACGGCGAATTGCGGCAAAGCGCCAACACCGGCACACAGATTTTCCATATCCCCGCGCAAGTGGCGTGGTACTCGCACGCGGGCCTCTACCCCGGCGACATCATTTCTACCGGCACGCCTGCGGGAGTCGCCATGGGCTACAAGGGCGAAGGCTCGTGGTATCTCAAGAACGGCGACATCATCGAAAGCGAAATTGAGAAAATCGGGGTGCTACGCAATCCGGTATCAACGCGCAAGCGGCGATCGTAGGACTCACGCGCAAGCGTCGGTCGTGAGTTTCACACGCAGGCGGCAATCGTAAGTTTCAAGCGTGCGCGGCAATAGTAAGTCTTACACCCGTGGCCCCACTCACGAACCCTGTTGGCTACGTATTCCCGCGCCCCGCGCGAGACGGAATACGTGCAGCCTTCAAAACCGGCCCCCAGCGCTCGCCCTCGGCGTAAATGCGCGAGGCAAAATCCGACAGCGTGCCACGCACCGGCTCCAACCCGAGCAGCAGCAACGCATCGCGCGTGGCAGTGTCGTTCACCGACGCTGAGATGTGCTCGTTGAGCCAGCGTATGGTGTTCGGCGATACGCCGTTGGGCACGAAAATTCCGAACCATGCCGCCACGTCCGCGCCGGCGATGCCCGCCTCTGACAAAGTAGGCAGGTGGGGCAGCATTTCCGCCCGGCGCGTCCCTGCCACCGCCAGCGCGCGCAGGTGTTCGTTATTCAGGTACGGCAACGCCAACGGCAGCGCGGCAAACATTAGCGAGGTCTGCCCGGTAGCCAGGCCATTCAGTGCCGACAAGCCGCCATTGTAGGACACATGCACCATATCCAGCCCCGCCGCGCGGCGCAGCAGTTCGCCGGCAAGATGCCCAGTACTGCCTTCGCCTGACGAGCCGTAGTTCACTTCACCAGGCCGCACTTTGATATGGCTGATCAAACGGTCCAGTGTTTTGAACGGCAACCCGGTATTTGTCATCAGCACAAACGGCATGTTGACCAGCGGTGCGGCCAGTTCAAACTGGCGCGTGGGGTCGTAACCCACCTCGGTCGCATAGTTTGGCGTAAGCACCATGGTTTCATTGCTTGCCAGTAGTAGCGTGTGGCCATCGGCGGCCGCGCGCGCCACGTGCTGCGCACCCCGCGTGGTGGCGCCGCCAGGTTGGCGTTCCAGCAGCACCGGGTGTCTGGATTCGTAGCGGATCGCCTGCTGCACGATACGGCTTAAAGTATCGGATATTGCCGGCGGCGCATTGGCGGCCATCAGCTTGTAGGTTTTGGTCATGCGCGACGCACCGCGAATATCCGTCGGGCCAGACAACGGATACGGCACCACCAGCGTCACTGCGCGTGCGGGGTACTCGGCGGCGAACACAGTATCCGCCAGCGGCAACATAATCGCCATCAGGAGCCGCGGCAGCATCTGCTTACGCATGGTAGTGTTCCTGCCTTGAATGTGGGTGACAGCGCTATAGTCGTTCACGATGCGCGGCAGCTTACAACAATCTTCCGGCAGCACAACCCGCTTTTCGTCCCGCGTGGGTAGCGTGCCGGCTTTTGAAGCTCGGGTGGTAAAATCACTCGTATTACGCCTACCACCCTATCCGGCAACTGACACAATGCCCACCGCATCCCGTACAGACACCCTCAATCGCCTCAGCGCAGCCGTCGGCCCACAAGGCATTTTCACCGCGCCCGCCGAACTCGAGCCGTATGTCAACGACTGGCGCGGCATTTACCAGGGCGGCGCAGCGGCAGTGGTGCGCCCGGCTAACGCCGAACAAGTTGCAGCCATTGTCAAGATCTGCGCGGAAACCCGCACGCCCATCGTGCCGCAGGGCGGCAACACCGGCATGTGCGGCGCGACGGTACCCGACCCGAAACAGAATCCGGTGGTGGTGGCTTTGGGCCGCATGAACCGCATCCGCGACGTTGATGGGCTGAACAACACCATGACCGTCGAAGCCGGGTGCGTACTGGCCAATTTGCAGCAGGCTGCGGCGGATGTGAATCGCCTGTTTCCACTGTCGCTGGGCGCAGAAGGCAGCTGCCAAATTGGCGGCAACCTGTCGACCAACGCGGGCGGCGTCAATGTGCTGCGCTATGGCAACACGCGGGATCTGGTGCTCGGCATCGAAGCCGTGCTGCCCGATGGGCGCCTCTGGAACGGCCTGCGTTCTCTTAGGAAGGACAACACAGGCTACGACCTCAAGCATCTGTTCATTGGCGCAGAAGGCACGCTGGGCATTATCACCAGCGCCGTGCTGACGCTGTTTCCGCGTCCGGCCGCCAATGCGGTGGCATGGCTGGCCGTGCCCTCGCCCGAGGCCGCGCTGGAACTCTTTTCGATGATGCGTGAATGTTTCGGCGACCGCATCACCGGCTTTGAATTGATCTCGCGCGTGTGTCTGGATCTGGTCTTGAAACACATCCCCGGTACGCGCGACCCGCTGGCCCAGCCGCACGGCTGGTATGTGCTGACCGAAGTCGGCGACAGCACCACCGATGCCTCGATCCGTGCCGAACTCGAAAGCGTGCTCGAAAAAGCCATGGAAAAATCACTGGTGATCGACGCCACCATTGCCGAGAGCCAGGCGCGCGCGCAAGCGCTGTGGAAAATCCGCGAAACCATCCCTGAGGCCTGCCGTGACGAGCCGGGCATGCTGTACCGTCACGATATCGCCGTGGCGGTGGGCAAGGTGCCGCAATTCATCAAAGACGGCGAGGCTGCGCTGATCAAGCACTTCAAGAAGCCCAACATTATCTGCTTCGGCCATCTGGGCGACGGGAACCTGCACTACAACAGCTTTGTCGAAGGCCGCATGCGCAGCGACCCCGCCGCGCGCGAGGCGCATGATGTCACCACTGTGATCTACGATATCGTCAAACAATACAAAGGCAGCTTCAGCGCCGAGCATGGGGTGGGCATCGCCAAGCTGGAAGAAATGAAGCGCTACAAAGACCCGGTGGAAATTGATCTCATGCGCACGGTCAAGCGTGCGCTCGACCCGCTTAATATCATGAACCCCGGCAAGGTGCTGGCGTAAGGAGCATGTCGCAAGTGCGACCAACGCAGGCAACCCCAACACGGAGAAAAACATGACCGCCAAAATCAGCAAACCCGACTCCGAATGGAAAAAGCAGCTCACGCCCGAACAATTCCAGGTGACCCGCAAGAAAGGCACGGAACGCGCCTTTACCGGCGCTTACTGGGATAACCACGAAAAAGGCGTCTACACCTGCATCTGCTGCGGCACGGAATTGTTTAAATCCGACCACAAGTTTGAATCCGGCACCGGTTGGCCGAGCTTCTGGCAGCCGTCAGTAGCGGAAAACGTCGCGTCAGAATCGGACAACAGTTTTTTCATGCGCCGCACCGAAGTACTGTGCAGCAAATGCGACGCGCACTTGGGCCACGTCTTCGAGGACGGGCCGCAACCGACGGGGCTGCGCTATTGCATCAACTCGGCTTCGTTGAAGTTTGAGAAGTCATAACCTTCCTCTACCGCCGTCGCATTGTTAACCACCCCGGTCATTCCCGCGAAAGCGGGAATGACGTGTTGCCAAATTCCGTTTTCCACTAAGGTTTAGGCCATGAAGTTCCTGTTCGACATGTTTCCGGTGATCCTGTTCTTCGTAGCCTTCAAGCTCTATGGCATTTACGAAGCGACTGCAGTTGCCATCGTTGCCTCATTTGCGCAAATCGGCTGGGTATGGTTCAAGCACCGCAAGATCGAACCGATGCTGTGGGTGAGCCTTGCCGTGATAACCGTGTTCGGTGGCGCTACGCTGTTGTTGCAAAACGAAACCTTCATCAAATGGAAACCCACAGTACTGTATTGGCTTTTCGCTGCGTCGCTGGCAATTGCGTCTCTGTTTTTCAAGAAAAACCTGATTCGCGCCATGATGGAAAAAACCGTGTCTTTGCCTGAGCCTGTGTGGGGCAACCTGCTGCTAAGCTGGATCGGCTTTTTCGCCTTCATGGGTGTGTTGAACCTGTATGTGGCCTACACCTACTCGACCGATACCTGGGTCAATTTCAAGCTCTTCGGCGGCATGGGACTGATGATCGTGTTCATGCTCGGCCAGGCGCTGATGCTGAGCAAACACATTCAGGACGACAAACCGGGCGACGGACACAAGGGCGAAAACACGGGCGGGAACCCGTAAGCCTCGCTGTGGTCTACCCACGCACCATGCCTGCCGCAGACACAATTGAACAAATACGCCAACGCCTCGCCGTACTGACGCCTGAATCGATTGAAATCCTCGATGATTCCGGCAATCACATTGGCCACGAAGGCGCCAAGGGTGGTGGCGGACATTACCAACTGCGGCTGGTATCGGCACAATTTCACGGATTGTCGTTGCCTGCCCGGCACCGGCTGGTTTACGATGCGCTCCGCCCGATGATGCACACTCAAATTCACGCCCTGTCGATCAAGGCCCTTGCACCGCAAGAGGTATGAACTCCTCAAAAGGTTTAGTACCGAAAGCAGGTTCACGACTTACGAAATTTAACCACCAAGGAAATCTTGCATGTACACCCGTCACTCACTCACCCCGCTCGCCGCCGCACTCGCCATGGCCGCAACGGTTTTATTCACGCCGGCTGCGCACGCACAAGTCGCCAAGGTCAACGGTGTGGAAATTCCGCAGGCCCGGCTCGACATGATTCTGAAAGTGCGCGCTGCAAATAAGCAGCCCGATTCGCCCGAGGTGCGCAACGCCCTGCGCGACACGCTGATCAATCAGGAAGTTGTCGTGCAGGAAGCCATGAAAAAGGGCCTGCAAAAAAATCCGGAAGTCGCCGCTCAGCTTGATCTTCAACGGCAGGAAATCCTGGTCAATGCCTTCGTGCAGGATTACATGAAAGCCAACCCGATTACCGAAGACGCCATCAAGAAGGAATATGAGCGCGTCAAACCCACCATCCCCGCTAAGGAATTCAAGGCCCGCCACATTCTGGTGGACAAAGAAGAAGACGCCAAGGACGTTATCGCCCAGATCAAAAAAGGTGCCAGCTTCGAGAAACTCGCCGCGGACAAATCGAAAGACACCGGCTCCAAAACGCGCGGCGGTGATCTCGATTGGGCGCCCGCAACCCGCTACGTCAAACCTTTCGGCGAAGCGCTCGGCAAACTAAAAAAAGGCCAGCTGACCGACGCACCGGTGCAAACTGAATTCGGCTTTCATGTAATCCGTCTGGACGACGAACGCGCCGTGAAAGTTCCCACGATAGAAGAAGCCAAACCGCAGATTACGCAGATGCTTCAGGGGCAAGCCGTGCAAAAAATGCTGGCGGATTTGCGGGCAAAGGCAAAAGTAGATTAAATATCTGCTTTATATGACATTTTTAAAAATGGCCATTGATTTTTCGTTAAAAAGTATTTGCAAATAATTGTGCAGAAATACCGCAAATTAGTCCAAACGGGCTATTGTCTAGCAGTATTGAGTATCGTATGTTTCAGACTGTAGTCACTTTCTATTCCTAAGGAGATAGTTCATGAACATACGTTCATTCTTGGCTGTAACGCTACTAAGCTTGTCCGCATGGGCAACATCGGCGAATGCGCAAGTCTTTGTAGGAAGCTGGACAGTAGATCAAGGTCCGAGTTGGTCTGGAAGTCCACCGAATGGTCCGCTCGCCTATACCGGCCAGGAAGCAGCCGCACTGTTATTTGGCGGAAACGCAAGCGATTACTATATTTCGACAATTGACAATAATCCACTTAATATCAACCATATGGCTTGGTATGACGTCATCGGGGTTGGTGAAAATTTGTTTGCGGAGAACTATTTCAACAAGTATCTTGGCCAATATTATGGCCCGACCAGTGGCTACAATTGCTGTGGCCAGGATTTTGCTAACATTAACGCGGCATCCGCGTATGTAAGTGACAATACCTCCGGTCTCACCAACTATGCGTTTCGTGTGACGGCCGTTCCCGAACCCGAAACCTACGCCATGATGCTCGCAGGTCTCGGACTGCTGGGCTTCGCGGCGCGTCGCCGCAAGGCCAAGGCAGCAGTCTAGTTAGTGTGATGGAGTAGTAGCTGAATACCCGCATTTGGCAGCCACGCAAAAAACCCCGCTTCGGCGGGGTTTTTTATTGTCCGTTGCAGGTCAGTGCACCCACTGCCGTGCATTCCGAAACATTCGCAGCCAAGGCCCATCCTCTCCCCAAGCCTTGTCACCCGCCGGATGCCACGAATTCTGCGCCGTACGAAACACCCGCTCCGGGTGCGGCATCAAAATCGTAAACCGGCCATCGGGCGTGGTGAGACCGGTGATGCCTTGCGGCGAGCCATTGGGGTTTAGCGGGTAACGTTCTGTCACCTGCCCGGCGTTGTCGACGAAACGCAGCGCCACCAGCGGCTGCGCAGCCTTCAAAGCGGTCGCATCGGCAAACTCGGCATAACCCTCACCGTGCGCCCCCGCCACCGGCAGCCGGCTGCCCGCCATTCCCGTAAAAAACAGCGAGGGCGACGGCTGGATTTCCAGTGTAGCCACACGCGCCTCAAATTGCTCGGATTTGTTCTTGACGAAATGGGGCCACGCAGTAGCCCCCGGTATCAGCGTGCTCAGGTTACTCATCATCTGGCAGCCATTGCACACGCCCAGCGCGAAAGTGCCGTCACGGTGGAAAAACGCCTCGAACTCGTCCCGCGCGCGCGCGTTGAACAGAATCGATTTCGCCCAGCCCTCGCCCGCACCCAGCACGTCGCCATACGAAAACCCGCCGCACGCGGCGAAGCCCTTGAAATCCGCGAGGCTCACGCGCCCGGCGATGATGTCGCTCATGTGCACGTCAATTGCGGCAAATCCCGCGCGGTCAAATGCCGCCGCCATTTCGATCTGACCGTTCACGCCCTGCTCGCGCAGAATCGCCATGCGGGGGCGCACGCCGGTGGCTATCAAGGGCGCGCTGATGTTCTGTGACGGATGGTAGGTCAGCACCGGCGTGATGCCGGGATCGGCTGCATCAAGGATCCGATCATATTCCTCAAACGCGCACTGTGGGTTGTCACGCAGGCTTTGCATTCGATACGTCGTTTCCGACCATGCGCGATGCAAATCAATGCGCTTTTCGCACAGCACGTCACGTCCGCCCACGCGCACGCGCAGCACGGCTTCAAAGTCAACCTTGCCTACTAGACCGATACGCAGACATGGAACGCCCGCCTGCGTGAATGCCTCGCACACGTGTGCCTCATTCGCCGCGCCCACCTGCACCACCGCGCCCAGCTCTTCGTTAAATAGTGTGTCGAGGGCTTGCGAGCCGGCGGGAAAATCCAATGTCACGCCGCAGCGTGCGGCAAACATCATCTCGCACACTGTAGCCAGCAGCCCACCGTCGGAACGGTCATGATACGCCAGCAACTTATCTGTAAGTATTTGTTTTAATTTAATAAATTTGACAAGGCTGGCAGGATTATCCAGATCAGGCGCAACCGTGCCAGTAACGCCCCAAGCCTGCGCCAACGCCGATCCGCCCAGCCGCTGTTTGCCATGTGCCAGATCGATGAGCAACAACACCGTATCACCGCAATCCGTACGCAATTGCGGCGTGAGCGTTTGCCGCACGTCCGCCACCGGCGCGAATGCAGAGACGATCAGTGACAGTGGCGCGACAACCTCTTTTTTCTGGCTCCCATCCATCCAGGTTGTCTTCATCGACAACGAATCCTTGCCCACCGGAATGCTGACGCCCAACTGCGGGCACAATTCCATTGCCACGGCTTGCACGGTGTCATACAACGCAGCATCTTCGCCGCCGTGCCCCGCAGACGCCATCCAGTTGGCCGAGAGCTTGATGTCGCCAATTTTAGCGATGGGCGCTGCGGCAATATTGGTAATCGCCTCGCCCACTGCCATGCGGCCCGAGGCTGCGGCGTTGATCACCGCCAACGGCGTGCGCTCGCCCATGGCGAAGGCTTCGCCGCGATAGGTGTTGAAACCCATCAGCGTCACCGCCACGTCCGCCACCGGCACTTGCCACGGGCCGACCATTTGATCGCGCGCCGTCATGCCACCCACGCTGCGGTCGCCGATACTGATCAAAAAAGTTTTATCCGCCACCGACGGCATGCGCAGCACACGATAAACCGCTTCACGCAAATCGATTTGGGAAAAATCCAATTCGGGCAAAGTCTTCGCCACATGCGAAACGCGCCGCGTCATTTTCGGCGGCTTGCCCAGCAGCACCGACAACGCCATGTCCACGGCGTTGTTCTTGAACACTGGGTCGCGCACGGTCAGGCGCCCGTCAACGGTACCTTCGCCCACCACCGCGTACGGGCAACGCTCGCGAGCGCATATTGCGTCGAACGTGGCCAACGAAGCAGGCGCAATCGCCAGCACATAACGCTCTTGCGCCTCATTGCACCAGATTTGCATCGGCGACATGCCGGGCTCTTCGCTCGGCACCTTGCGCAGATCGAAGCGGCCGCCCAAGCCCGCCTGATGCACCATTTCCGGCAACGCATTCGAAATGCCACCTGCCCCGACATCGTGTATCGACAGAATCGGATTGGCATCGCCCAGAGCGCAGCAGCGGTCGATGACTTCCTGTGCACGGCGCTGAATTTCCGCGTTGCCGCGCTGCACCGAATCAAAATCCAGATCAGCCTGATTGGCGCCGGTGTCCATGCTCGACGCCGCGCCACCGCCCAAGCCGATCAACATGCCCGGCCCGCCGAGTTGAATCAGCAGCGCACCCGCGCCCGGCTCAGCCTTGAACGCGCGCCGCGCGGCAATATTGCCGACGCCACCCGCGATCATGATCGGCTTGTGATAACCGCGCACTTCGCCCGCGACGTTTTGTTCAAAGGTACGGAAGTAGCCCGCCAGATTCGGCCGGCCGAATTCATTATTGAAAGCCGCGCCACCGATGGGCCCTTCCAGCATGATTTGCAACGCCGAGGCGATGCGCGCGGGCTTGCCATAGGCGTCACGCTCCCACGGTTGTATCGCATCCGGCAAACACAAATTGGAAACACTAAATCCCGTCAATCCCGCCTTCGGTTTGGAGCCCCGCCCCGTCGCCCCTTCGTCACGAATTTCACCGCCAGAACCGGTGGCTGCGCCCGGATACGGCGCTATCGCCGTCGGATGATTATGCGTTTCCACCTTCATCAAAATATGCGTATCGTCTTCGACAAAGCGATACTCATTGGCGAGCGATGCATCCGCGCCCGGATAAAAGCGTTCCACGCGAGCGCCTTCAATAATCGACGAATTATCCGAGTAGGCCACCACCGTGCCCTGCGGATGCTTGGCGTGCGTGGTGCGGATCATGCCGAACAGGGAAATATCCTTCGCCACGCCGTCGATCACCCAATCGGCGTTGAAAATCTTGTGGCGGCAGTGTTCCGAATTGGCCTGCGCGAACATCATCAATTCGACGTCCGTCGGGTTGCGGCCCATGCGCGTGAAATTCTCGACGAGGTAAGAGATTTCGTCGTCGGACAACGCCAACCCCAAGTCACGGTTCGCGCGCGCCAGCGCACCCGCGCCGCCGCCGAGTATGTCCACCGTGGTCAGTGGCTTCGGTTCAAAGCGCTGGAACAACTTGTCCGCGTCGTCCATCGACGTGAATACGGCTTCAGTCATGCGGTCGTGAATCAACGGCAGCAACGCCGCGCACGCTGCATCGCTAGTGACGCCATCCAGCCAAAACGCCGTGCCGCGCTCGATACGGCGCACCGCAGGCAAGCCGCAGTGCTTGGCAATATCGGTCGCCTTGGATGACCACGGCGAAATCGTGCCGGGGCGTGGCGTTACCAACAACAACCGCCGCGCGCGCGAGTCTTGCCCCGCATCAACAGCGGAAACCGGGCCGTAGGTCAGTATGCGTTCGAGCCGCGTCTGCTCCGCGTCATCCAGCGCACGTTCGGCCTCGACAAAATGCCAGAACTCCGCGTGGATTTTGACGCCAGCCAAGGCAGCCGGCAGCGATTGTAAAAGTTTTGCGAGGCGGAAATCAGAAAGGGCGCGCCGCCCCCGAAGACGCAGAATCATTGCTGTGCAGACTCTGTAAAGCCTTATTTTACCATCGCTCCTTGCGCTGCCATGGGCGACGTCGGCTGCGCCGCTTTTCCGCTAGACTAATACCCATCATGCCAGCTCGTCTTACACACGGCAGTCCGCTCTATTTGACGAGCGATATCCGCCGCATTGAAGCGCGCCACGGGCACCTGCCGTTGATGGAGCGCGCGGGCCATGCTGCCGCAAAGCTCGCGCGCGCACTCGCTGGCGATGGTGGTCAACCCGTACTGATTTTCGCCGGGCCGGGCAACAACGGCGGTGATGCCTTCGTCGCCGCGCGTTACCTCAAGCAATGGTTTTTTGCAGTGACTGTGGTATTCGCCGGCGAAGTGCACAAGCTGCCCGCGGATGCCGCCGCGGCCCATCGCGCGTGGCTCGCGGCCGGCGGAGCCACCATCGACACGCCACTGCGCGCGAGCACGTGGAGTCTGGTGATTGATGGCCTGTTCGGCATCGGCGGCGGCGGCATTGCCCGGCCGATTGAGGGCCGCTACGCGGACTGGATCGCACTCATTAACGCGCATCAATCCAGCGGCGCGCCGGTGCTCGCTCTCGACATTCCCAGCGGTCTGAATGCCGACACCGGCGCGGTGCACGGCAGCTGCGTACGCGCCACGCATACCCTCACCTTCATCGCCGCCAAGCCCGGCCTGCTGACGCTGGATGGCCCCGATCACGCCGGTGAAATTTTCGTCGAAGACCTTGCGCTGGATACACGCGAAGACACAGCACCCGGTGACGTGCGCGGCTACGTGCTAGGCGCCACCAGCGGACTCGCGCCACGCCGCCGTAATACGCACAAAGGCAGCCACGGCAGTGTTGGCATCATCGGCGGCGCACATGGCATGGTGGGCGCGGCGCTGCTCGCAGGGCGTGCAGCGTTAAAACTCGGTGCGGGCCGTGTCTATGTGGGCCTTCTCGCTCGCGATGCGCCGTTGCTGGATGCGCAGCAGCCCGAACTCATGCTGCGCGATGCAGGCGATGTTTTGAAACTCGATCACTTGAGTTGCCTCGCCGTTGGCCCCGGCCTGGGTCAATCGCCGGAAGCGGCTTTTTATGTGCGATGCGCGCTGGAATGTGCGCAGGCGCGTGGCTTGCCGCTCATCATCGACGCCGACGGACTGAATCTTATCGCTCGCAGCGCCGAACTGAAAAATCAATTAAAACAGATAGTTACAGAAATTCTTTTGACGCCGCATCCCGCCGAAGCCGCGCGCCTGCTTGCCTGTTCCACCGCGCAGGTGCAGGCGGATCGCATCGCGGCCGCAACCAAACTGTCCGTTCAGTTCAACTGTCACGTGGTGCTCAAGGGCGCGGGCAGCGTGTGCGCGTCACCCGGCAGGCCGTGGCGGGTCAACCTTAGTGGCAATCCGGGTATGGCCGCTGCCGGCATGGGCGACGTGCTGACTGGCATCATCGCCGCGCTGCTGGCGCAAGGTATGCCCGCGCAAAGTGCACAGCTTACACAGTGCGCGCTCGACAACGCCGTGTGGCTGCACGGCGCGGCGGCGGATGCGTGCGTGGCTAGTGGCTTGGGGCCGGTGGGCCTCACGGCTGGCGAAACCATTGATGCCGCACGGCGCTTGTATCGGGCCAGCACCGATGCAACCGTGCTGCATTCCCCTACCGCAGGCGCGCAACACCCGTGAGCCAACCCGCCCGCGTCAGCATTTTCAAGGGCGGCGGATTGATCGCGTTAAAGGTGCGTGATTTCCGCCTTTACTGGAGCGGCCTCGTCGCACAGGTGATGGGCCAGCACATGTATCAATTCTCGCTCGGCTGGCTGTCGTTCGAGATCACCGGCTCGCAGGCGCAACTGGGCTTGATCCACCTGTGCGCGTTCGTACCACAGTTTTCACTGACGCTGATCGGTGGGGTGCTGGCTGACCGCATAGATCCGCGCCGGCTGATACAGGGCGCGCAAACGCTTTCGGCGATTTCCGTCATTAGCATCGGTCTGCTGGCGCTGTCCGGCCGCGTGGAAATCTGGCATCTCGCCGTGGGCGCATTCATGTTTGGGCTGGTCAACGCCGTCGACGAACCAGGCCGTGCGTCGTTTTTTCCACGCCTGCTGCCGAAATCGCATCTGAGTTCCGGCATTCCGCTGATCTCGATGGCCTTCGGCACCTCGCGCATGATCGCACCTTCCATTGCGGGCTTTGTCATTGCGTCCGTGGGCGCGCCTCCGGTGTTTTTGCTGTGCGCGCTCGGCATGAGCGTGATGATCTCCATGCTGTTTCTGGTACGGCCCGCCGCCAGCAGCGCGGGCAAGCACGGCAGCCTGCTCGGCAACCTTGCCGACAGCCTGCGCTACATCCGCGCCAATGAAGTGTTCTCGCGCGTGATCGTGGCCGCGCTGCTGAATGCCACGTTTCTGATGGGCTACATCCACCAACTGCCGGTGTTCGCCAAGGTGGTGCTGGACGTTGACGCGCGCGGACTCGGCTTGCTCGCGTCGGCAGCCGGGCTGGGCGCGCTGTGCGGCTTGTTTACGTATCCGTGGTTGCAGGCGCACACCACCCGCCGCAACGCGATAGTCTACGCGCTAAGTGCTTTCAGCAGCGCGCTGATCGGCGTGGCGGTGAGCCCGTGGTTCGCGTTGTCATGCACGCTGCTGTTCGTGGTCGGGCTCAGCCAGGCTTATTTCATGACAAGCTGCCAGGTCATTCTGCAAACGCTGGTAGATGACCAGTATCGCGGCCGCGTGATGGCGGTGTTCACACTGGTATGGGGGCTGGTGTATCTGAGCGGATTTGTACTGAACCTCACCGGCTCCGTCACTGGCCCGCGCGCCGCCCTGGCGGGCAGCGGCGTCCTTGTGCTGAGTTTCGTGTGGCTTTCGCTGGCCCGTTGCGATGCGCTGCGCCGACTGGTGCTGCCCGCAAAATAACCACCATAACTATCTGTTTTTATTGAATATTTCAACTTCTCGCTGCGCCGCCAGATACGCGCTAAAGCCCATCCACACGCCGCATCGCGCGCAGGCCCAGCGTTGCGGACACCATGCCACTCATCGGCACCACACAGCAAATCGCCTCCAGCACTTGCCGCCGCGTCATGCCATAATCATACGCGCGGCGTATCTCGATGGCAGCAAGATCTACCTCGCCACGCATGCATAAAGCGGCAATCGCAATCAGCGCGCGCGGGCCGGGGCCGAGGATGTGCTCTGATGAATCATCGGCCCCGGTACAGTGGTCAATAAATGCCGAAGCGCGTTTGACAAGTTCTGCATCAATCATCGCGGCGTAACGCCAGTCTTCGGAGTCAGCGAGACTGTCTGATGCAGCACCGTCAACGCGAGCGCGGCCCAACACCATTTCAGGGAACGGTTTGAGCGTTTTCGGCTCACCCCCCGGCGGCAGTTTGCCGAACGGATAGTCGGCGCTGTTCGCCTGCTCAATCGCCAGCGACACAACCGTCAAACTCGCCCAGCCCACCACAGATGCAAACGCCGCCGCGCCCTCGAACAGCGCCTTGTTGGTCAAGCCCTCGCTGTACATGCGGCGAATGTGGTTAGGCGCATGACGCAAATCGCCCTTGCTGCACAAGGCAGGGATGGCGATCAGCTCGCGCATTTGCACCGAGAGTTGCCCGGCCCCGGCTTGCTGCCCGTGGTACTGGTGCAGGTAACTTACCGTTTGGTTGATGAGGTGATAGGTTTTCGGCGAGGCGTACACCAGCGTTTTCCACTCGGGGAAAATATCGCCGCGCGCGGCGGTGGCGCGCGCCAGCACGGCCTCGGGGCTTAAATCCGGTTCAGCGTAGTTTTGCGGGTTGGGCACAGCGGCTCCTGGCTTCGGCAAAGCACAAAGATTACTGCATTCATGGCAGCGCGGGCCGTTATAATCGCCGCTTTTTTGCCGCTCGCCATTCGCGCACACCATCATGTGGTTCAAAAACCTGCTTGTTTATCGCCTGAATGAAACAAAAATCAAGGCGGACGATCTCGAAGCAGCTCTGCGCGACAACGCGCTGCAGCCCTGCGGCGGCTTCGAAATGGAAACGCGCGGCTGGCTTGCGCCGCGCGGTGGCGACCAGTTCTTACATGCGCTGCAGCGGCAGTGGCTGATTACCTTTGGCGCCAACCAAAAACTGCTGCCCGGCTCCATTGTCACTCAGGAGGCAAAGGAGCGCGCCGAAAAACTCGCGGAAAAACAGGAACATCCGGTGGGCCGCAAACAAATGCGCGACATCCGCGAACGCGTGCTCGAAGAACTGATGCCCAAGGCGTTGAGCCGCCGCCGTTCGCTGAACACGTGGATTGATCCGGTAAACCACTGGCTGGTGATCGACACTGCCGCCGACAAAAAAGCCGACGAACTGCTGGAATCGCTGCTCGGCCTTGATCTCGAACTCGCACCCAAACGCCTCGAATGCCAACAATCGCCGTCGGCGCAAATGACACTGTGGCTGAACTCGGGCACGGTGCCCGCGCCGTTTACCATCGATCAGGATCTGGAGCTCAAGGCGGCCGGCGACAGCCGCGCGGTGGTGCGCTACGTCAACCACCCGCTGGAAGGCCGCGAAATCCGCGAACACATCGCCGGCGGCAAAACCGCCACGCGCCTGGGCATGACGTGGAAAAACCGCGTGTCGTTTGTGCTGACCGACCAATTTCAAATCAAGCGCGTGGCGTTTCTCGATATTCTGAAAGGCGAAACCGAAAGCCAGGCCGAGGATGCGGATGAGCAGTTCGACATCGACTTCGCGCTGATGACTGGCGAGCTGGCGGCCCTGCTCGACGATCTGGTCAAAGCGTTGGGCGGTGAGAAGAAAACCGGCTGATTCCGGCAACCGGCGCACTGCCGGGAGCGCACCGGTCTATTGTCTGTTGGTTGTCTATTGTCTGTTGGTTGTCTATTGTCTGTTGGTTGTCTATTGTCTGTTGGTTGTCTATTGTCTATCGGCGCCCGCCGGAATCCTCTTTGCATCACCCCGGCATCAGCATCAGCTTTGCTGGGGCCGCTCCTGCCGGCCGCTACCATGGTTGCCCCGGCGCTGATTGGGGTGGTGACGTTGCTGCTGACCTTGCTGGCCCTGCCCCCCTTGCCCTTGTCGACCGAATCGCTGAGGCTGGCCCTGACGCTGCTGTTGCCCCGGCTGCTGCCCGCCCGGTTGGCCCTGCTGCTGGCCGCGTTGCTGGCCGCGCCGCCGCTTGTTGTTACCGCGATTGCGTCCGTTGCCGTTACCGTTACCGTTACGATCAGCGCCATTTAACCCTTGGCCATTGCCATGGAGATGCATTATGCCGCTGCCGTCGTGATTGACGCTGCGATTGGCATTGACATTGGGACCGGGGTTGCCGCTCCCATTACCATTGCCATTGCGGTTGTTCGCGCCGCGATTGCCACGATTCCCGCGATTGCCGCGTTTGGGCCGGGCGACTGCCATAAAGCCCGCCGATGAAGGAAACATCTGTCCGGCATTGGAATCCGGTTGGCGTTCGTCATCCTCGTCCGACAGGATTTGCGGTTCGGGCAGCGCCACGTTGTAGTTGATTTCCTCTTCGCTGTCGAAATTGCGCTGATGTTTCGGCGGCGGCGGCATGCGATTGCCGATGTTATCGAGTTCCTCATCGATATCGCCGGCAGCAATGCGCGCCCTTATGCCGCGTGGTTGTTTGACTGGCGGAATGCGATTACCGAAATCATCGTCAAGGTTCACCGGCCGGCGCTGACGGTGCGAGGTGTCGCGGTTGCCGCGATTATCGCGGTCCTCGCGCAGCGCCTCATGCCGATGGGCGCGGTTGTGATTCGGCTCGGCTCGGTTGCCACGATTGTCGCGGGCCTCGCGTGAATCTCGCGGCTGATGCGGCTGGCGTTGCGCCTGCTGACCATTGCGCGGCTGGCCCTGCCCCGGATGACGCGCGGGATTCTGGCCTTGCTGCGGGCGCTGCGCGTCTTGAGGCAACGCTATGGCCGCATTGGTGCCATTGGTACCATTGGTCCCATTGGCGCCATCCACACCACCGCTACTATCGCCAACCGCACCCGCCAACGCGGTGTCCCGCTGATCGCCGCGCAGCTCACCATTACGCCGGTTACGGCCACGACGGCGCCGGCCGCGGCCCTCTCTACCTTCCTGGCCTTCGCGATTTTGTCCCCGCTGTGGCGGATCGGTAGGCGCGCCATCAGCGGATTGGGCCTGGCGTTGCTGCTGATTGTGGTGCGGCACGTGTCGCGGTGGCGGCTCACTGCCTGGTTCGAAGCCGGGAATCACCGTCTGCTCCACAGTGCGCGCCATGAGCTTTTCAATTTCCGACAGCAGCGGCTGCTCTTCCGGAGACACCAGAGAAATCGCTTCGCCCGTGCTGCCAGCGCGCCCGGTACGGCCGATGCGGTGCACGTAATCTTCGGCCACCTGCGGCATGTCGTAGTTCACCACGTGCGGCAGTTCCTCGATGTCGAGTCCGCGTGCCGCGAGATCGGTCGCCACCAGAACGCGTACCAGCCCCGCCTTGAAATCTGCCAACGCCTTGGTGCGCGCACCCTGCCCTTTGTTGCCGTGGATCGCCGTGGCGGAAATACCACTGCGGCCCAATTGATGCGCAAGCCGGTTTGCGCCGTGCTTGGTGCGCGTGAACACCAGCACCTGTTTCCAGTCGCCGCTTTTGATGAGATGCGTGAGCAGCGCGCGTTTGCGCTCCTGCCCCACCGGATGCACACGCTGCGCCACCAGCTCGGATTCGGCATTGCGCCGCGCCACTTCCACCGTCACCGGATCGTGCAGCAATTCACCAGCCAGCGCGCGTATATCGTCGGAAAATGTCGCCGAGAACAGCAGGTTTTGCCGTTGTGCGGGCAGCAGCGCTAGGATGCGCTTCACGTCGTGAATGAAGCCCATGTCGAGCATGCGGTCAGCTTCATCTAACACCAGAATTTCCACCTGCGACAGATCAACCGTCTGTTCATTCGCGTGATCAAGCAGTCGCCCCGGTGTCGCCACCAGAATATCAACACCAGCTTTCAGCGCTTCGACTTGCGGCTCCATCCCCACGCCGCCGTAGACCACCGTAGAGCGGAGCGGAGCGTATTTGCCGTATTCCTGCACGCTTTCTTCGATTTGCGCGGCAAGCTCGCGTGTGGGCGTAACGATCAGCGCGCGCACCGGACATGTGCCCGGCTCCGGCGGATTTTCAATGAGACGCTGCAAAAGCGGCAATGTGAAGCCGGCTGTCTTGCCGGTGCCGGTTTGCGCGCCAGCCAGAACGTCACAGCCTTGAAGTATTACGGGAATCGCCTCGACCTGCACCGGCGTGGGTTGCGTGTAGCCGGTATCGTCGACAGCACGCGTCAATTCGGGCATCAGCCCAAGATCGGCAAACAACTGACTCAAAAAAAGTTCTCCCTGCGATCAGCCTGCCGCGAACAAAGCCGCGAGAACCGGTTCAGGCCAATACGGCACAACTACCTGGGTTTTAGGGATTCGGGGAATCGCCGGGCTGGTTCCGATGACCTTGCCACCACGGCAGAAAAGACGTTTAATAACGTTTCGATTCTGTTTTGATTCGCCTCGATCGGGACGCAACCACAAACCGGATGAAGCGGCGCATATGTCCCGAGATGCAACGCACACATAATACACGAGTTGACGGCGCGGCACGGCCTGCTCGCGATAAACGCGGGGCATACTCTCGTAACCTGTTGTTTTAATGCAACTTTTATACGCAGACCTGCGCCGCGGGCAGAAACAGGAATAACCGCGAGAACAAGGGCACGCTACGCCACCGGCGCACGTGCCAGCCGCGCCGCCGGGTCTTGCCGGTAAAACAACGCGAGCTGCGCGTAGACATCAGGATACGCGCAGCGCACCGCCTGTGGCTTTTCGAAAAACGCCTCGCTCATCACCGCGAAAAATTCGCCGGGGCTTTCCGCCGCGTAGTCGTCAATCACGTTGTCTTCCCAATCATCCACACGCTTGCAAAAGTGTTCGTAAGCCTTGCCGAAGGCATCGGCCCACTGCGCGCGATTCATGTCTTTGTGCAGCGGCGGAAAGCCGTTGGCATCGCCGTTCAACATGTCGATCTGGTGCGCGAATTCGTGGATCACGACGTTGTAGCCTTCGGCTTGCCCGGCCTGAATCACATCGGCCCACGACAGCACCACCGCGCCGTGCTGCCACGATTCGCCGCTCATCACTTCCTCGACCACGTGCACCACGCCAGTCTCGTCAACCTCTTCGCGGCGAGCAACGAATTCGCCCGGATACAGAATCACCTCGGTCCAAGTCTTATACCAGTCCAGATCGAGATTCAAAATCAGCATACACGCCTGAATCGCTATCGCAAGCCGCGCGCCGTTGTCGATGTTGAGATTGCCCGCGCCGTAAATCGGTTTCCCGGCGAGAAACAGAATCACCCACTGCTTGAGCCGCGCGCGTTCGTCGACATCCAATGCGCGCGTGAAGTTGTAATCGTTCAGCGCGCGCTGCCAGTCGGCATCGTCGAGGTGCGCATCGCGCAAAATGCGCTCGCGGCGGCGCCCTCTAAAATAATTGAATAAAAACAAGGGTCTTAGGAAGCAAACTGGGTTAAAGAGGTTGCATTCTGAGTAACTTTAACAGGACGGTATAGAGATTGTCGTGCCGGTGGTTGAAACGAAACTCGGTTTCCTTCAAG